>JACZKQ010000181.1 GCA_014859965.1 Phycisphaerae bacterium | reverse complement strand
ATATGACATATTTCCCTCTCAGGGCAATGACCAGACCCACCCGCCGCCGAAGCCCTTTCGGCGGGCCTTGATGTTCGCCCGTTTCGTGGGCGGGGCTGACCTTGCCCGTTGGGCTCGGGGGCCTTCGGGTGTGTGGGAAAGAATGCCGAGTTTGCAGCCTTTGGGTTTCTGCAAAGATTCTCCAAAGATGTCCACCATCTATGGGTTTTTCGCTCAAAAACCCAAAGGCTGCAAATATGGTAAATTTCCCTTTTAGATATACATACCCATCCTCCTGTCCCACCGAAGCCGCCTCGGCGGGTTTTGATGTTCGCCCGCTTCCTGGGTGCGGCGGTCTTGCTCGCCCCTGAGTGAAGCAGCGTGGGCAGGATGCCCGTGCCACGGTCGAGTCGCCCAATCAGCGGACCTGTGCCGTCCACATAGCATGAAACGCGCTAACACTATCTTGCTACGCGGCGGAAAAATAAAAAAAATTATCTCGTTGTTCAGCAAGGGTTTACGTGTTTTTGGGGCAGTGCTAAAAGCGGATTTTTCGCATGAAACGCGCAAGTTCGTGCAAGGGTAGAGGGACTGTTTTTTTTGTTGTCGGCTGGATACAGGAAGGACGAAGAATGAAAGCGATGATCTGCTGCTGGTTTGTATGTGTGATGCGTCATGTCGGGCTGGGGCTGCGCGGGGTCGGTCGGCTGTTGAGCGCAGGTTGCAGAGGGCGCCGCAGCCGGGGAACCGCGGCGGGTGAACACGCCGGGACTGGTGACGCGCCGGCGAAGGTCGGCGGGCGTTTCGGCCGCATCCGGGGGCCTTGCAAGAGGCCGGAGCATTGCCAAATTTTGTTTGACTCCGGATTCGTTTGGCATTAGAACATTTCGGACGCAGCAGCGATAGCAGTTGTGTGCAGGCATCTTTGGAACGATCTGAGGGAGAGCAGATATGGCTGAAGAAGGCGACAGGAAAGAACCCGCAGGCGTTCAGAAATGCCCGACGGGGATCAGCGGCCTCGACGAGATCACCGGCGGCGGGCTGCCCCGAGGACGTCCGACGCTGGTTTGCGGCGGGGCCGGAAGCGGCAAGACGCTGATGGCGACGGAGTTCATCGTTCGCGGCATCACGGAGTTCGGCGAACCCGGCGCCATGATGACGTTCGAGGAGACGGGCGACGAGTTGGCGGACAACGTGGCGTCCTTAGGAATGGACCTTCAGGGCCTGATAGAGCAGAACAAACTGGCCATCGATTACGTGCACATCGACCGCCAGGAAATCGAGGAGACCGGCGAGTACGACCTGGAGGGGCTGTTTGTCCGGCTTGCGGCGATCATCGACGCGGTCGGCGCCAAGCGCGTGGTTTTGGATACCGTAGAGGCGCTCTTTGCGGCGCTGCCGAACGAAGGGCTTATTCGTGCCGAACTGCGGCGGCTGTTCCGCTGGCTCAAGAGCAAAAAGGTGACGGCGGTCATCACCGGGGAGAAGGGCGAAAACACACTGACCCGTCACGGCCTCGAAGAATACGTCAGCGACTGCGTGATCTTCCTGGACCACCGCATTGACAGGCAGGTCGCGACCCGACGTCTGCGTATCGTCAAATATCGGGGCTCTCTGCACGGGACAAACGAATACCCGACACTCATTGGTGCAGACGGTCTTTCCATACTGCCGATCAGTTCGCTGGGCCTGACCTATCCGGTGACGACCGAACGGGTTTCGACCGGCGTCGAAACGCTGGATGCGATGCTCAGCGGAGGAGGCTACTATCGGGGCAGCAGTGTGCTCGTAAGCGGCAGCGCGGGTACCGGCAAGAGCAGCCTGTCGGCCGCCTTTGCCGACGGGATCTGCCGCAGGGGCGAGAAATGTCTGTATTGCTCGTTCGAAGAGTCGCCTCAGCAGATCATACGCAACATGGCCTCCATCGGCATCCATCTTGCCCAATGGCAGGAAAAAGGACTGCTCAAATTTTATAACATGCGTCCGACGGAACAGGGCCTGGAGGCGCACCTGGTCCAGCTCCATAAGATGGTGGAGGACGTCAACCCTGCCGCTGCGGTTATCGATCCGCTGACGAGCCTGACGAGCATCGGCGAGCGCGACCAGATCAAGGCGATGCTGACGCGGCTGATCGACTACCTTAAAAACCACAAGATCACGACGATCTACACAAACTTGAACCCCAGCGGCGGTTCGGTTGAAAAAACCGAGGCGATGATTTCGTCGCTGATGGACACGTGGGTGGTCTTGCGGAATATCGAAACAAACGGCGACCGCCAACGGCTCTTGCACGTACTCAAGTCAAGGGGTATGGCGCACTCGAGCCGCGTGCGGCAGTTTCTCCTCACCGATCACGGCATTGAGATGCCGGAACAAACAGCGTAAGCGTAACAGCCAAAAGGAAAACAAGAATGGCAAACAACAACAGCACCCAGGAGAACGGCGTCAAACGCCCGGAGAAGGAATGGGAGTTGCGCTTGTACGTGGCAGGCCAGTCTGCCAAGGCCATGGCAGCTTTCACGAATCTGAAGAAGATTTGTGAGGAGCACCTGGAAGGGGGGCAGTACCATATCGAGATCATCGATCTGCTCAAGCAGCCGCAGCTTGCCCGGGGCGACCAGATCGTTGCGGTGCCGACCCTGGTGAGGAAGCTGCCCGCCCCGGTGCGGAAGATCATCGGCGACCTGTCTAATACAGAGCGCGTGCTGGTGGGGCTTGATCTGCGGCAGCGAAGCTACGCACCTTAAGGGGGTTTACTGTGAAGAAAAAAAACGAACCGGATATCACCGGCGACCTGTTTGCAGAGGAGAAGCCTGAGGGCGGCAAATACGTGCTGCGGCTCTATGTGGCGGGCATGAACCAGGCTTCGGCACGGGCGATCAAGAATATTACAAGGATTTGCGAGGAGCACCTTGAGGGGCGTTACGATTTGCAGGTGATCGACGTCTATCAGCAGCCGACGTTAGCCAAAGGCGAGCAGATCATCGCGGCGCCGACGCTCATCAAGAAGCTGCCTGTGCCGCTCAGGAAATTCATCGGGAGCATGGCGGATGAAGAGAAGATACTGGTTGGGCTCGACCTGCGGCCTCGGGGAAAGAAATGAATGAGAAGATAATACAGGACCTGGTTGAAGAGAACGAGCGACTGCGGATTCGCCTCCAGGAGGCCGAGGACACGGTGGAGGCTATTCGCGAGGGCGCCGTGGACGCGGTTATCGTTCAGGGAGCCAATGGCGAGCAGGTGTTCACGCTCAGCGGCGAGGAGGCGATCTACCGGCGGCTCGTCGAGACGATGAACGAGGCGGGCCTGACGGTGACGCCGGACGGCGTGATACTGTTCTGCAATGAACGGTTCGGTGATATGGTGCGCCAGCCGATGGAGGCCGTGATCGGGCGGCCCCTGCGGCAGTTGTTAGACAGGTCATCGCATCAGGACCTTATGATGCTTCTTCAACAGGTGCAGTCCGGGCCGTGGCGGCAGCGGCTGGTTTTTCAGGCTTCGGATGGGACACCCGTCCCGGCGCGTGTTTCGGCTAACGTCCTGCGGCAGGGGGATTCCGTCAGCGTATGCCTGGTGGCGACGGACATGACGGAACTGGAGGCGTCGGAGGAGGTCATCCGGCAGATCAATGAGCAGCGCGAGTCTCTCAGAGAGGCGCACCAGCGGCTCACACTCGCGGTCGGGGCAGGGCATATCGGGCTTTTTGACTGGCACATGCAGGAAGACAAAGTTTACTGTACCGGGGAGTACGAGGCCATTTACGGCTACCCGTCCGAGAACGGGGAGGACATCACTACGGTGGTGTACAGCGATGAAGATTTTCTAAAGAAGATTCACCCGGCCGATCTGCCGCGCGTCGAAGAGGAGATGCAGCGTGCGGTGCGCCAAAGGAAGAACTACCAGGTCGAGCACCGCATCCTCTGGGCGGATGGCGCCGTTCGCTGGGTGGATTCCAGGGCGGTTTTTCATTACGACGGCCAGGGAAAGCCCGTGCGTCTGGTGGGGGCCGTTCGGGACGTGACGGAGAGAAAGGAAGGCGAAGAAGCGCTGCGATCCTCGGAGGAAAAATACCGCACGTTGTTCGATGCGATGGATGAGGGTTATTGCATCGTCGAGGTCGTTTTCGACGTTGATGGGCGGGCGGTGGATTATAAGTACATCGACGTTAATCCTTCGTTCGAGAAGCTGACCGGACTTACGGGGGTGAGAGGAAAGGGGGTACGCGAGCTTGTTCCCGAGCTTGAAGAGTACTGGTTCGAGATTTACGGGCGCGTGGCGCGGACAGGGCAGCCGGTCCGTTTTGAAAACCGTGCGGAGCCGTTGGGTCGCTGGTACGATGTCTATGCTTTCCGGTACGGAGAGCCGCAGGCCCATCAGGTCGCTATTCTTTTCAACGACATATCCAACCGCAAGCAGGCGGAGGAGGCGCTGCGTCAAAGCGAGGAGCGTTATCGGCGGCTGGTGGAGACAGCGACGGAGGGTATCTGGCAGGTGGATCCGCATTACAATACGGTCTACGTGAATGCGCGGATGGCGAAGATGCTGGGTTACACGCCGGAGGAGATGGCGGGGCGGCACATAGGCGACTTTCTGTTCCCGGAGGACCATGACGATATCGCACCGCGGATTGAGAACCGCCGGCGGGGCATTGCGGAGAGCTACGAGCGGGCGCTGCGGTGCAAGGACGGGTCGCGGCTGTGGGTGCTGGTATCGGCGGCGCCGCTGCAGGACGAGCAAGGGGCGTTCTGCGGGTCGTTCGGGATGTTCACGGATATCACGGACCGCAAGCAGGCGGAGGAGGCGCTGGTGCGTGCGCGGGACGAGTTAGAGCAGCGGGTGCGGGACCGGACGGCGGAATTGCACCGCAACAACCGCGAACTGCAGCGGCGGGCGGAGCAACTGTCTCGCTTTGCGTCCGAGCTGACGCTTGCCGAGCAGCGGGAACGGAACCGGCTTGCCAAGGTGCTGCACGATCATCTGCAGCAGTTATTAGTGGCGGCCAAGCTCAGCCTCCAGGGCCTGGCGTACACGGCGGCCGATGAGGAGTTCGGCCAGGCGGCCAACGACGTTTGCGAACTCATCAATGAGTGTATCGCGACGTCGCGTTCCCTGACAGTGGAGCTTTCGCCGACGATTCTTCACGAGGCGGGCCTGGGGGCCGGGCTGGAATGGCTGGCGCGGTGGATGGAGCAGAAGCACGGGCTGATCGTCCATTTGCAGACGGAGGAAGGCGCAGAGACCGACCGGGAGGACATTCGAATACTCCTGTTCGAGTCGGTTCGCGAGCTGCTTCTCAACGTGGTCAAACATGCCGGCGTGACCCACGCGCGCGTCACTTTGGAACGGCGGGATAAGTCTCTTGAACTCGTCGTCAGCGACGAAGGAAAGGGGTTCGATCCGCAGCGGCTGGGCGACTTCGGCGGCGACACGGCGAGCGGGTTCGGGCTGTTCAGTATCCGCGAGCGGCTCGAGCTCTTGGGCGGCAGTCTGAAGGTCGAAAGCGCACCGCAGCGGGGCTCGCGGTTTACGCTGGAGGCGCCCATGGTTTATCCAACAAAGGTTGACATGGCGAAGACAGAAAGAGGACAAGCGGAAGCTATGCTTGAGGAACATGAGAACACGCCCGAGACCGACGGCAAGATACGCGTGATGGTGGTCGACGATCATAAGGTCGTTCGGCAGGGCATGTGTGCGAGGCTGAAGCGTGAAAGGGATATCGAGATCGTCGGCGAGGCGGGCAATGGCGAGGAGGCTATCGAAAAGGCCCGTCTGCTGCGGCCGGACGTGATCCTCATGGATTTCAGCATGCCGCGGATGGACGGCGTTGAGGCGACGCGGGTGATCCATGCCGATCTGCCGGACATCCGGATCATCGGGCTGTCGATGTACGAAGAAGCCGACCGCGCCAAGGCCATGCTGGACGCAGGCGCAGCGGGCTATGTGACCAAGAGCGCCGAACTCAGGGACCTGCTGGGCGCGATCCGCGAGGAGACCAGTGCCGCCTGACAAGGCCGCGCGTACGCGACACGGAGTGCATGCGCCGTGCTCCTGAGGCCAGGCGCGCGTCGGCATTACTCGGCCGCGTTGAGTGCGATCTGCACGTCTCCTTTTGAGCGGTTGGCGATGCGGATGGGACCGGTGAAGACGTTGCCGGTAATGACCGCACGGCGGACGCCTTCGGCCAGGTCGATCTGCGGCCGGTCCTGCCGAAATTCACATCCGCGGACCAGCACCGTGCCGCCCTGGATCTGGAGGGCGGGCCGGGTTCCTTCTTTGCCTCCCCACTGGGTCATTGTGCAGTCGCTGAAGCCGACGGTGCCTGTGCCGGCGATTTTGGCGATCTGATTGCACGGTCCCCAGAAGGCGCAGTTGACGAAGCGCACGCTGCCGGTGTGGGTCTTGTCGACGACGATCATCGTCGGGTCCGGGCCGTGGAACGAGACGAATTCACCGTTGGTGATGAGCAGGCCGAAGGGGGCGCTGTGCTCGACCTTGAGCGCGGTGTAGCAGTCGTCGGCGCCGATGCCGAGGAAGTTGCCGTTGCAGACGCCGGTGGGGCTCTTGATGAATTTGTAGCCGACGTTGTAGCCGAAGCAGAAGGTGTTGAAGACATACTGCCAGTCGGTGCGGCCGAAGATGAACGCCTCTCCGTTTTCCTGCTGCCATTGGAAGAGCTTCGGCTTCATGCTGAACCACGGATTGAAGTGCACGTTTTCGATGCGGCCGATGTCGTAGATGGCGTCGACGAAGACGCCGCGGCGAAGCGGCTGGCCCTGCACGTCGCGGATGAGGTGTCGCTCGTTATGTGTGGCGTCGATGCCGTTGTAGGGGTTGAGCAGTTCGACGGCGAGGACGGCGGGATTCTTGCCTCGCATGGCGACGGCGTACGGGTAAGGGGTGGGAACGTCATCGATCTTCTGTTCCGGGTAGTAGAGGACGACGCCTTTGAGCGTGCTGTTGGTGTTGAGGGTGATGAATGCGGGGGCGTCCTCGCGGCCTGCGTCGGCGGTGACGAGGAAGGTCGTGCCGTCGTCTGTGGGCTTAGGCAGTCCGCGATCGCGGATGCCGTTGTGGGCGGGCACCGACTGCCAGATGCCCTGCAGCGCGACGGCGTTGGGGACATTCAGGCGGCCGGCGAAGAAGTAGTTGCCCCGCCCGGCATGGACCACGCCGCCGCCAAACTCTCCCGCCGCGTCGAGGGCCTTCTGGAAGGCCGCGGTATCGTCCGTGCGGCCGTCGCCGGCGGCGCCGAAAGCGCGAACGTCGAATACGTCCGAGGCGATGGTCTCAGCGGCCTGGCCCTTGCATATTCCGAACGCGCCTGCCAGGGCGGCAATCACCAGGAGGCATGATTTCGAGTGGCTGTGATATCGATGCATTGTTGGGCTCCTTGCTTATTCTGTCATTCGCCAGGCGGTCGTCCGCCGGGCCGTCAGGACGCGAACACGTGGACTCATACTGATGCCATTAGAACGTTTTCGCCCCATAAATACAAGCCTTTTTGGCCGCGGCGGGCCGGGAGCGCAGCGGCAATGTAGCGGACTTTCGGGCGACGAAAATGCTTGCTTTACACCAATCGTGCATTTATGTTGATGCGGACGGCAAAGTTCTCCGATGTGCGTTTAATAACTGGAAGGCAGCGATGGCAAAACGCGTCAAGATATGGCAATGCGGCAAGTGTGCATTTTTCAAGCGCACCTCGGATGTCGAGTCTGTAGGCGAGTGCCATCGCTATCCTCCGAAGGTCGCCTCGAAGAGGGGCGAAGACCGGAAGATGCTGGCGGATGTTTTCCCCAAAGTCAGCGAAGACAACTTCTGCGGTGAGTACCAGAACAAGGACTTCTACAAGACCTTTCTGGAGAGTTGAACCGCTGCATAAGTCGGACCTGCAATGATAACGGCATGGATCATTTTGCTGCTCCTGGTCAACCTCGCATGGCTGGCGACCGTTCCCTTTGCGCTGCCCGGCAACTGGCTGATGATTATCACGACGGCGCTGTTTGCCTGGTGGCATCGCGATGCCCAGATATTCAGCGTACAGACGCTGGTTGCGGTCACCGTGCTGGCGGTCATCGGCGAAGTGATTGAATTCCTTGGGGGCTTTGGCGGGGCCAAAGGCGCCGGGGCTCGCTGGCAGGGGGCCTTCGGAGCTATTTTCGGGGCGGTGATCGGCGGCCTGGTCGGTACGTTTGTAATCCCGCTGCCGGTCCTGGGCACGCTGCTCGGCGCATGCGTCGGGGCCGGGGTGGGAACCTTCCTGCTCGAAACGGCCGGAGGCAGGACGATGCGTCACGCCTTTCGCTCCGGAGTGGGGGCCGGCGTGGGCGTTTTCATAGGAACCACCACCAAATGTGCCATCGGCGTAGTCATCTATCTGACCATTGCAGTGGCCGCCTTCTGGCCGTGACGGGCGGTTGGTTGGCTATGGCAATCGGTTGCCGGCGATTGGATAGCAGCGTTAACCGCCGCAAAGCCGGCAAAAACCGCGTTTTGCATGGGTAGAATTTTTTTTTACAAATACCTGGAAAAACGTCGAAAAAAAGATTGACGCCCCGTCAAATGCGTATAGACTATCGCCTCTGGATCGGACGAAGCAGAAGCTTGCGAAAAGTACCGATCTGGGGCAGCGAAAAGCTTTGAAAAAAAATTTACAAAAAAAGCTTTTTGTTGTTGACGGCCGATGGCTGAGCGGGTAGCATTGCGAAACTCAGCAGTGTCGCTGGCAAGGTTAGGGCAGCGGCATTTTTTATTGCTCTTTTGAAACTCGCATAGGTTACGAAATTTGAGTCCGAAACCGGCCCTGACGGGTCGGAATCGAAATCAAGCTTCGGCTTGCTTGGGCTCGTAGCTCAGCTGGCTAGAGCGCACGCCTGATAAGCGTGAGGTCGGAAGTTCGAGTCTTCCCGGGCCCATTGATTATCCTGCGGAGTCGGACACGAAAGTGTCAGAATTCTGTTGGCCAGGTCCGGGGACGTAGCTCAGCTGGGAGAGCGCCGGCTTTGCAAGCCGGAAGTCGTGGGTTCGAGTCCCATCGTCTCCAATGCAATACTTTGCTATCATGTTCGATTCGGTATGAACATTTTACTCGCCGAAACGAAGTGTTAGATAGCTCTTTTACAAGTCAATAGCGGACAAATAAGTGGGTTGTGTGAAAACGGACGCTTCGGCGTCTGCGAAGCACAACTACAATACTCACTTAGAGTCGACCTGTCGCAAGACAGGGTGATTCTAGGGATGAGCGCTCATTAACCAAACTGTGTTGCAGGTCGTTTTTCGGACCTGCACTGCATGTGGCGATAACCATTCAATCCATGATTGATATGGTCAAGTTACTAAGGGTGTATGGGGGATGTCTAGGTGTCGAGAGGCGACGAAGGACGTGGTAGGCTGCGATAAGCCCGGGGCAGGTGTCGAACAACCGTTAATCCCGGGATGTCCGAATGGGGAAACCCGTCGGGACTGGGCAACCAGATCCCGTCATCCATGGCTGAATGTATAGGCCATGAGAAGCCAACGCAGAGAACTGAAACATCTCAGTACCTGCAGGAAAGTAAATCAAACGAGACTCCGTAAGTAGCGGCGAGCGAAAGCGGAAAAGCCCAAACCGAGAAGCTTGCTTCTCGGGGTTGCGGGCGTCGATAAGGAGTTACAAAGGCATCGTCAGTTGAATCTGCTGGAAAGCGGAACCATAGAAGGTGAAAGTCCTGTAAACGTAAGCGAGAGCCCTCCGTTACTGTCGACGTACCAGAGTAGCACGGAGCTCGTGGAACTCCGTGTGAAGCTGGGGGGCCCACCCTCCAAGGCTAAGTACTCCTCGACAACCGATAGTGGAAAGTAAGGCGACTGAACGATGAAAAGTACCCCTATTAGGGGAGTTAAAAGTACCTGAAACCATGCACCTACAAAGCTGTAGAAGCCCTATGTCGAATCTTCGGGTTCGAAACGGGTGACTGCGTGCCTTTCGCATAATGAGCCGGCGAGTTACCATTTGTGGCAAGGTTAAGCGCTTAAGGCGCGAAGCCGCAGCGAAAGCGAGTCTGAATAGGGCGATTCAGTCGCAGGTGGTAGACGCGAAACCAGGTGATCTATCCATGGCCAGGTGGAAGGGGATGTAAAAATCCCTGGACGACCGAACCCACTAACGTTGAAAAGTTAGGGGATGAGCTGTGGAGAGGAGTAAAAGTCTAATCAAACCTGGAGATATCTCGTTCTCTCCGAAATAGCTTTTGGGCTAGCCTCGTGTTAACTACCTTACGGGGGTAGAGCTACTGATTGGGGATGGGGGGCCACCAGCCTACCCACCCCTACCAAACTCCGAATACCGTAAGGCGTATCGCGGGAGTCAGTCTGCGGGTGATAACATTCGTGGTCAAGAGGGAAACAACCCAGACCGCCAGCTAAGGCCCCAAATTCATGCTAAGTTACTAAGGAAGTCCGATTGCTGTGACAATCAGGATGTTGGCTTAGAAGCAGCCACCATTTAAAAAGTGCGTAATAGCTTACTGATCGAGCAGTTGGGTGCCGATAATGATCGGGAATAAGCATGGAGCCGAAGCTGCGGATGATTTCGCTGTTGGATCCGGGGTCCTTGAAAGAGGGCCTCGCATCCGACAGCGGAGTCGTGGTAGGAGAGCGTAACTGTCAGCGTTGAAGCGGTACGGAAACGAGCCGTGGAGCGGCAGTTAGTGATTATGCCGGCATGAGTAACGATAAAACAGGTGAGAATCCTGTTCGCCGAAAACCTAAGGTTTCCTGGGGAAGGTAAATCCGCCCAGGGTTAGTCGGCCCCTTAGTCGAGGCGGAAACGCGTAGACGATGGAGAGCAGGTTAATATTCCTGCACCGTGTATGGAAGGTTTGAACTGTGGGAGTGACGTAATGATGAAGCTGGGAAGCTGATTAGTCGTGGCTATCGTGCCTGCGGCGCCGCTGGTAGGCAAATCCGCCAGCACAAAGGTGCCAATGGACCGCGAGGGACGCTTTTGATTCCTGAGCCAGTGAATTCGTTACCAAGAAAAACTTCAAACAGGACGACCATGCACGACCGTACTAAAACTGACACAGGTAGGTGAGGAGAATATCCTAAGGCGCTCGAGAAAACTGTCCTTAAGGAACTCGGCAATTTGACCCCGTAAGTTCGCGATAAGGGGTCCCTCCAGACGCATTTATTTATAAGTGCGTGCTGAGGGCGCAGAAAAGTGGCTCTGGCGACTGTTTACCAAAAACACAGTTCTCTGCTAACACGAAAAGTGGATGTATAGAGAATGACGCCTGCTCGGTGCCGGAAGGTTAAGGGGATGGGTTAGCTCTTCGGAGCGAAGCTCCTAACTGAAGCCCCGGTAAACGGCGGCCGTAACTATGACGGTCCTAAGGTAGCGAAGTTCCTTGTCGGGTAAGTTCCGACGTGCATGAACGGCGTAACGACTGGAGCAGTGTCTCAAGGACAGACTCGGTGAAATTGTAGTTGTGGTGAAGATACCACGTACCCGCGGCAAGACGGAAAGACCCCGTGAACCTTTACTGTAGCCTGGTATTGTTGCCTGGCATATCATGCGTAGGATAGGTGGGAGGCTGTGATCCGGCATCTCTGGATGTCGGGGAGCCATCCTTGAAATACCACCCTTGCTATGTTAGTCACCTAACCGCGACCCGTGAATCCGGGCGTGGGACCGTGCTAGGTGGGCAGTTTGACTGGGGCGGTCTCCTCCTAAAGTGTAACGGAGGAGTTCAAAGGTACCCTCAGCGTGGTTGGCAATCACGCATAGAGCGTAAGGGTAGAAGGGTGCTTAACTGCGAGACTTATAGGTCGAGCAGATGCGAAAGCAGGACCTAATGATCCGGTGGTTCCGTGTGGAAGGGCCATCGCTCATCAGACAAAAGGTACTCCGGGGATAACAGGCTGATCGCCTCCGAGCGTTCATAGCGGCGAGGCGGTTTGGCACCTCGATGTCGGCTCATCACATCCTGGGGCTGTAGGCGGTCCCAAGGGTTCGGCTGTTCGCCGATTAAAGTGGTACGCGAGCTGGGTTCAGACCGGCGTGAGCCAGGTCGGTCCCTATCTGCCGTGGGCGTAGGAATCTTGAGGAGATGTTTCCCTAGTACGAGAGGATTGGGAAGCACTGACCTCTGGTGTACCGGTTGTCCCGCTAGGGGCAGCGCCGGGTAGCTAAGTTGGGAATGGATAACCGCTGAAAGCATCTAAGCGGGAAGCCAACTCCAAGATGAGGATTCCATGGACTTCGGTCTGAGAGAGCCCAGAAAGACGATCTGGTTGATAGGCCGGGTGTGTAAGCGGCGAAATCCGCTCAGCTAACCGGTACTAACGCTCGATTACTTGACCATATCAATCATGCATTGATGCCATTATCGCATTGGTGTGAGTGAATTCATCCCTGTCCGCTGTTGATTTGTACAAAAGTGAATACGTCCGGCCGTTAAAAGCCGGTGTAACGAACTTCCTGGTGACTATACTGACGGGGAAACGCCTGATCCCATTCCGAACTCAGTAGCTAAGCCCGACCGGCCGATGATAGTCTTATGGGCGAAAGTAGGTGAATGCCAGGATTTATAAGGCCCGTTTCGAGCAATCGAGGCGGGCCTTTCCTTTTTTATACCCCTTCAAACCTCAGAGATTTAATTTTCGTTCATTTCACTCTTCTTCATGGCAATAAATTATGTGAGCAAGCTCTTTGCTTACGGCCGCAGCAGAACATCATCACATCGCCGAAACGGGAATTTTCCAGTGTAATCAGTATATTTTTTCAAAAATCTTCTTTTCACGGGTGCGCCGACTTGGTTTTATAACTCTCATTTATTGAATACAGGAATACACCTTTGCGACTATTCAGGTGGTGATTGACTGAGCGGCAGAAAAAAGTACTGGAATTGCTTGATCAGCATGGCGAGGCTTTTCATCGACTGCTGGCACGGTTGACCCGTTGCGAGCATACGACGCGGGATCTGATGCAGGAGTTGTTTATTCGACTGTCCTGCACCGGGGCTTTTGACAAAGCGAAGAATCCGTATGCGTATGCGTGGAAAGCGGCGGTCAATCTGGCGTTTCAATGGCGACGCCAGAAAAAACCTGTTCCATTACTGCCATCGCTTCCGTTGGAAGATACTTTTG
>JACZKQ010000180.1 GCA_014859965.1 Phycisphaerae bacterium | reverse complement strand
CCCGATATGCTGGTTCATAACCTGTTCTCCTCAAAAAAAACCTGCTTTGCCTGGTGCTCTCATTTCAAAGCACTGAAACCATTATTGTACCCTCTCCGATGGGCCGCCACAAGCCCGCCGCACCGTACAAACGCGGAATCTGCCGCATCCGGAATTTATCCCTTGACCTCCGCCCGACCATCATGTTAAATGGACGCGTATAACAAAGAAGGGCGTTTAGCTCAGCTGGTTAGAGCGCACGGATCACACCCGTGAGGTCACTGGTTCGAATCCAGTATCGCCCATTCCATTTCCCGGCAAACTTCTGGTCTCCCGAACAACCCACGCAAAGAGTGCCGGCACGCAATATAAAACCCGCTCCAGGCCCCGAAAGCACGTATTTACGGCGCGAAAATCCGCAAGAAAATGAGCGGAGCAGGAGATTTGAGCCTGGAATTTAGTCGGTGCGATACAACGCGTTTAGAGATCGTGTAATTACCTTACGGGAATGCTCAATTTCGGGCTATGCCCCAGACGCCGCTCATCCAATAGCCGCCGAGAATCCCGACATCGGCCATGTTGACGACGCCGTCGCCGTTGACATCAGCCGGGCAGCCGGAACAGGACTGCATCCAATGATCCGCGACGACCATGAGGTCGGCCAGGTCCACACCGGGCGACCCCGCCATATCGCCGGGCAGGATCGCCTCCCAGGCCAACCGCGGATAATCTTCGCCGTCCCGTATTCGCCAGTCGGCCGCCTCCCCGCCGAAATCCCATCCCGCGCCGGCAAAAATCAACCGATTCTGCATCTCGCCACGCGACAATCCGGTTCCCATGGCGCTTTCTTCGAGGCCGGACCGGTCGACATCCCAGAAGTTGGCCGTGTCTTCATAGGTGACGCCATGGCCGGCGTAAGTCCCGTCGGTGATCGCAATGCCGCAAAGCCCGCCCGCCGCTTCGCTCGCCGAGACATATCCGCTCGAATAGCACCGGATGATCTTTCCCCGGTCATTCCGCCCGCACAGGCCGCCGGCGCCGGAGGAATAGATATCCGCCGCCCCCCGCACATCGCCGCCGGCGTAGCAATCGAAGATCGTGCCGTAATTCCCGCCGCACAAGCCGCCGAACCAATTCTCCCCTCGGACAAGTCCCCACGCATTGGATTGTCGGATGGTGGCCCAGTTCTCGCCGCAAAGACCGCCGAACTTGTATGAAGCCTTATCGCCGACCGCCATGACCTCACAGCCCGAAGAGCAAAGCTCGATGACCCCCGCCCAATTTGCATACTCGCTGTTTCCGCCGCACAGGCCGCCAATGCAAAACTGGCCTGCCGCAAAGCCGTCTGAAAACGAACCGGTGATTGTCCCGGATCTGTTCTTTCCGCACAGGCCGCCGACAAAATATCCCCCCTGAACGGCCGCGCCCCGCACAGAGGAATTGCGGATCAGCCCGTCCGACCGGCCGCACAAACCGCCGACGTACCGGCAATCCGTCCCGCCGACAATGCGCACATTCTCCAGCCTCAGATTCTCCACCACGCCGCCGGCCCCCACCGATCCAAACAGGCCCAGATACGAATGATTCTCGCCATGCGTATCAATCGCCAGGTTGCGGATCGTAAACCCGTTACCCTGAAAGCGGCCGGTGAACTCGGTGCCCTCAAATGTCGTCGGCGACAGATAACCGGTGTCGCGGGCGATAAAAGTCCCCACAAAGTATGAGCCGTCATCACTGTTTCCACGCCCGGCCAGATCAATATCTTTCGTCAGGACGAAATGGCTCGCATGGTCTTTGAGCGTGTTGCCCAACTCGATCAGGTCGCCAGGTTTGCCGACCCGGTAAGGCACTTCGGGTGTGCCCGCGCCCCCGCTATAAACGCCCGCACCAACGCCCGCCGAGCACAATCCCAATGCCGCGATGATGGCGCAATACAACCCCGCTCTGCTTCTCATGGACTCTCCTCTCCAAATACCCAAAAAGCCGCAACCCTTTCGTCTTTTCTCCCGCGGGTCCGCCGGGCCATGTCGCCTCACATGACGACAATCGTCATCCCCGCATGCCGGTATCCATTTTACAGGGATATCCAGTGCAAGTCAACTGTGTTTAACTTCAACAGCCCAGCTGCCGCATTCTCCGGACGTCCGCAACCCAAACCCAACCAGCAGCGACTTTGGAGAGCAAAACCGCGACCCGCCCGGCCACCGGAGCTTTTTTGGTGACTTCAGTCGCGCCAAAGAGTATAATTCGAACAATGATTTCCGCAGAACGGTAAAGGGGAATATCGGTGTCGGAAGTTGAGTGGTCTGCGCCCGCCGGAGCGATTTGGCCGCGGTAAAGACCAGCAGATTGGAAAAGACATAATAAACCGGAGTTCGTATGGCTTCAAAAGGCGAAGCGGCCTGTCAAAAATGCATCAACCCCGATTGCGCAGCAGAGTTCGACTGCTCGCAGACCCTCGTCAAGTGCCCCAAATGCGGCGAGCTCCTCGATATCGTCTACGACTGGAACAAGGCAAATCCGCCCGAGCACATCTCCCACTTCGCCCGGCGATGGGCCGGCCGCGATAACCGCCTCGACTTCTCCGGCGTCTGGCGCTTCCGCGAACTGCTGAATTTCTGCCCCGACGACCACAAAGTCTCCATCGGCGAAGGCCAGACCATCCTCCAGCAAAACGACGACCTCGCCGCCGAACTCGGCATGCAGCCCGGTTGCCTCCACCTCCAGTACGAAGGCCTCAACCCCTCCGGCTCCTTCAAAGACAACGGAATGACCGCCGCCTTCAGCCACGCCCGCCTCGTTGGCGCAACCGCCAGCGCCTGCGCCTCCACCGGCAACACCTCCGCCTCGATGGCCCTCTACGCCCACGCCTGCGGACTCAAGTGCACCGTCTTCATCGGCTCCGGCCGCATCGCCTTCGGCAAGCTCAGCCAGGCCATGGACTTCGGCGGCCACACCATCCAGATCCGGGGCGATTTCGACGACTGCATGCGGCAGGTGCAGGACGTCTGCACCCGGCTGAATATCTACCTCGTCAACTCGGTCAACCCATTCCGCCTCGAAGGCCAGAAGACCATCATGTTCCGCATCGTCGAGCAATTAGGCTGGCGCGTTCCCGACTGGGTCATCGTCCCCGGCGGCAACCTCGGCAACTCCAGCGCGTTTGGCAAAGCCTTCGCCGAACTCAAGAGCCTCGGCCTCATCGACCGCATCCCGCGCCTCGCCGTCATCAACGCCCAGGGCGCCCGCACCCTCGCCGACCTCTACAACGACCACAACCTCCGCTGGAACGACGGCCGCGTCGACCAGTCCGTCATCGACGCATACTACGCCGACCTCACGGCGAAGAACTTCTCGCCGCATACGTGCGCCTCGGCCATCGAAATATCCCGCCCCGTCAATCTCAAGAAATGCCTCCGTGCGCTGGACGTCTGCAACGGCGTCGTCCTGGCCGTGCCCGACGAAGAGATCGTCGACGCCAAGGCCCTCGTCGGCCGCTACGGACTCGGCTGCGAGCCCGCCTCCGCCGCAACGGTCGCCGGCCTGCGCCACATGCTGGGCAACGGAACCATCGAACCCGAAGAGACCGTCGCCTGCGTCCTCACCGGCCACCAGCTCAAGGACCCCAACGTAACCGTCACCTACCACAAGGACAACATGGGCCCCTTCAGCAACCCGCCGGTCGAAGCGCCAAACGACCTCGAAAGCATCATCCGCCTGATGCAATAACCTGCCGCCATCCCGCGGCATACCTGACATTCAACGCAGGGGCGCCCCCCGCGGCCTGCTCATCCTGTCCTTGCGCCCCTCTAACGCGCGATCTCCTTCCGCAGCCATTCCAGGCTCTGCTCGACCTTCCCCGGCGCCGCTTCGCACTCGATCGATAATACGCCGTCCCACTGCGCATCCTTGAGAAGCTCGATGCACCCGGCGATGTTCTCGGCGTTGACGCCCTCGCCGATCGCCGCAACCGAGCACGCGATGCCCGTCTCACCCCCGCGAACCGCCCGCGCCAGCTCGGCGCTGACGTCCTTGATGTGGCAATGTGAAATCCGGTCGCCGAATCGCTTCACGAAGTCGACCGGGTTGCGCCCCGCGATGAAGGTGTTGCCCGTGTCGAGATTCATCCGCAGGTACGGCGAATCGAACATGCCAAGTATCTGCTCCATCGTATCCGGGTCGGTCGTGTACGGCCCGTGCGGCTCGACGTTGATGATAATCCCGTAACGTTCCGCCCACTCCAGCACCATCCGATAATACTGTTTGATGAGCCCCATCACTTCCTTATCCGTGTAGCCCGCCGGCTTCTTGCCGCCATCGGTCGTGTCCACGCACGGACAGCCCAGCGCATGGGCAAACTGAATCGCCCGCACCGTATAGCCGACCCCCCGCGTCTGCCCTAACGGCGACGACATCGGATACGCCGCGTCGAGCTGCGAAGTCTTCAGCCCCAGCCCGTCCAGGTACGCCTTCAGCTCCAGCGGGTCCGAGTGCAGGCAGATATGCGGGTTGTACCCCAGCGCCTGAATAAAATAATCCCCGTCGATAGTGCCGAATTCCACGTACTCCATCCCGTGGTCGGCCGCGAATTGACACGGCGTCTCGTACGAAACGTCAAAATGCCGCCAGTTGTCCACGTGCATTCCAAGCTTCAGCATGGTCTTTTCTCCTCAAAAGGTTTTCATGTCGTGCACGATTGTACCGCCGCCCGCCCAAAATGCAACAACCGCCCCGGTGTGTCCAGGGCATGGGCATCCTGCCCGTGTTGTAGAGGCAAGGCACGTCTGGCCCTTCGGCTGTGCGGCCCCCGTCACCTGCGGCGACAATGGAGAGCAAAACCGTTTAAGCAGAGGCCAAAATCAGAAGCATCTGTTCGCCGGGGGACTATGCGAGCCCCCTAATGTCATTGCGAGCCGCCGACCCGGCTGCACCGGCAAGCATGCGAAAGAAAATGGCTGACTAACATCGTCATTGCCAGCGCCCCACCGTCATTGCGAGCGAAGCGAAGCAATCTCAACCTTGGCGCTACCCCGTGCGCCCCGCGCAAACCAGCCATTTTCTTAGGAGCGCAGCGACGAAGCAATCTCGACCCTGCCAATGCCACGTGCGTGCCGCGCCAACGTCCTGCAAAACGGTTAGTTAGCGAAGCAATCTCACCCCACAATCAAGACTTGCATTTCATCGCACAGCATGCTCTCATAGCCGCCGTACCCGAGATCGAGACGGAGCCGATATGAGCGACGACACCAAACAAACCGCATGGCCTCACTTGCGCCCGGCCGCCAATGCCGACGCCGCTCAAATACGCGAGATGGTCTTTGACGTCCTCATCGAGTACGGCCTCCAGCCCGACCCGGAATGCATAGACGCCGACCTCAACGACATCGAACAGTCCTACATCCATCCCGGCGGCACGTTCCTCGTCCTCGAAATGCCCGACGGCCGGATCATCGGCGCCTGCGGCCTGTACCCCGTCGATGAGCACACGTGCGAACTGCGAAAGATGTACCTGCGCCGCAACTGGCGCGGCAAAGGCCACGGCCGACGCATGATGGAACACGCCCTCACCGAAGCCCGGCAGCGCCGCTTCACACGCATGACCCTCGAAACCGCATCGGTCCTGACGGAAGCGATAGAACTATACCGCCGCTTCGGCTTCGAACGCTACGAACCCGCCCACCTCTGCCGCAGATGCGACCAGGCATACCAGCGCCGCCTCTGACCCCTTTGCACGCTATATCCCGGCCTGTACAACACCACCCAAATCGATGCACAAATCAGGCCGTGCGTAAAACCACGTACCATTGTTTCGACACAAGCGGGCGAGCCATCCGCCACGCGACGATTCTCAGGCCGGCGGCGCGGATATCTCTTGCGAAGGTCAGCGGGCTGATGGGAATACGGTCCCTGATGGGATAACGAAGGATATACTTCTTGCGATAAAACGTGAGGGCATCAGTTGCCAGGCAGGAGAAAAACGATACGACAATAGGGCCTGAACAGATGCGTGCCAGTTCACAAAGAGCCTTTTGTCGTACGCACGAGTCTGCAAAATGATGAAACAGGCGATTGCAGACGACGGCGTCGAATTGTTTGTCATGAAAGCGCGTCCCGAGGATATTCTCTACGCAAAACGAATCCCCTTGCAGGGCTGCTGCACAAGTCATCGCCGCGGCCCGCTTGCGGGCAATCTCCACCATATATGGCGAGCTGTCGGCGCTGACCACCTTGAGTCCCAGCCCCTTGAGCAAAGGATATATTCGTCCGGCCCCGCACGGCAAATCAAGAACCCGCCCGCCGCGAGGGACTTCAGCCAGCGCCGCAGAAATACAACGTTTTTCTCGTCGATCTCTGCGCCGGTCGGCAGCGGTGTCGTTAAAACAGGAGCCGTAACGGTCGGCCGCTTGTTGGCTGTTGAACACTTTCACAACGTCCCACGGGCTAAGCACCTCGCATTCCATTGTTCCCATTCCTTGTAATTGCCCCGAAATCCTATCCATATCGCACCCCTGCCCGTGGTCGCGGATCACATCGCACACCCTGAGAAGGCTTATACCCGCCGTTCCTTAAGAGAACCTTAAGAGGGATCAAATAATCGATTTGTTCTTTCAGCAGCAATCGGTATAGTAAACCGTCCTGATGCTTAGACCATTCGCTGGAAGGTATTCAAATGCGTGTTTTGATTATAGAAGACGAGAAACGCCTCGCCAAAAATATCGCGCAGATCCTCGTCGAAAATGAAAAGTACGCCGTCGATTGTTCATATGACGGCGTCGACGGTTTGCACATGGCGCTCGGCGCGCCTTACGATCTGATACTTCTGGACTTGAGACTCCCCGGCAAACATGGATTGGATGTTCTCCGCGAAATTCGAAAACAGGGCAGTACGACCCCCGTCCTGATTCTGACCGCGTGCGATACACCTTCCGAGATCGTGCAGGGCCTGGATTGCGGCAGCGACGATTATCTGACCAAACCCTTTGATATGGGCGAACTGGTTGCGCGATGCAAGGCGCTGATACGCAGGTCTTACGGAAAAGCCGACCCCGTACTGAAAGTGGGCCCTGTGACCGTCAATACCTCTCAGAGAAAGGTGACGGTGGATCAGGAAACAGTCACACTGACGCCGATGGAATATCACACCCTTGTTTATCTGGCCATGCGCGCCGGCCGCGTGGTCTCCAAGGAAGAATTGCTCGAGCACTTGTACGACTTCAACTGGGAACGCTTTTCAAACGTAGTGGAGGTGTATATCTCATCCCTGCGAAAAAAACTGGACCCTCAAAAAAAGTACGGCCTGATAAAAACGCTCCGCGGGCAGGGCTATCTTCTGGAAGAATGATCTGATGAGACTGAAATCTCTGAAAATACGCATCAGAATTTGTATTGCCGTGTTAACGACGGCCGTTGTGACGGTTCTGTCCGGCGTCGCCTATCATGAGTTCCGCGAGTCTCTATGGCGAAACTTGGACGTGACCCTGCAATCGGACCTCCAGCAGATAAGGAGCCTGCTGCTTACAAACGTTGCGGACGACGAAATGGAACGGGAAATACATTCATTCCTGAATCCCAAAGGCGCTTTCCAAAAGATCGACTACCAGGTATGGGTGGAAAATACGGTTGACAACGAGATGCATCCTTTGATCACCTCGGATATTTACGATGCACTCGCCCGTCAAAAAATTGCGCCGCCGTCGCCCGGCGATTTCATACTGGCGGATCTCGAACGGCATAACAAAACGTACAGAGTCATTTGGGCGGCTTATACCAATCCCGATGATGTGTCGCAGACCGCATCCCGCTTGAACATCGCGTTGGCTCTCAGCAGTGAACACGCCTACAGCGAAGTCGGTGAATTCGTAAGAGTACTGGTGATTGCAAGCGCAATTGTCATCTGGGCGGCGTTCGGATTGACCCACCGCATTTTGAGATGGGGTCTCATACCCATTGATTCCCTTGCGGAACGAATGAACCAGATCACCCAGGAGAACCTCAATGCAATCAAGCAGGAGGATGACAGGATACATCAGGAACTGCGGCCCTTTGTCAAGTCATGGGAAGCCATGCTGGCCCGGCTCGCCGACGCCATGAACGAGCAAAAGCGGTTCATCGCCGACGCCGCCCATGAACTGAAAACTCCCGTTACGCTGCTCAAAAGCACGCTTCAGCTTGCACACTCCAGAAAACGAACGACGGACTATTACGAGGAGACCATTTCAAACGCACTGGAGGATATTGAGCGGCTCAACAGCCTGATCGGTCAGTTGCTGCACTTGTCGCGATTGGAAAACCGCGAAGGCATCGACCAGTGGGAAACCCTCGGAGTTGACGAAATATTGGAGGATGTCATCGAAAGTTACAAGCCGCTCTGGCAGGAGAAGGAATTCATCCTCGACCGGCGGCTGCATCACGCCGAGATAAACGGCAATGCTTTTCAAATGCGTCAGTTGTTTGGTAACTTGATTGACAACGCCATCAAATTCGCCCCGCCCCGCACGACCATAACAGTGGCGGTGCAGGTTGAACACAGCCGCGTGGCCGTCAGGATACAGGACGAAGGCGGCAGTATCCCCGAGCAGGAATGCCAACTCCTGTTCAATCGTTTTTATCGCGTCAGTAAAGCGCGCGACCGCGACTCCGGCGGCAGCGGCCTGGGACTGGCAATCGCACAGGGCATCGCAAAACTGCATGCAGGAAGCATCACAGTAACATCCAACCGCCAGGACGGAACAACGTTCGTGGTCGTCCTGCCCCTCTCTGACGCCGCCCAACCTTGCGGTTAAGAGAGGGATGAAGGAAACACTGCGAACACCAGGAGGAAGTTCACGTCCTGTATCGTGCACCATCTTTCATCACCCCCCCAACCAACCCCACATCCTCCGTGCTCGTAGTCGACCGTTGACCACCGAATCAGGATATGCTAATCTTCTCGTAATTCAAGTTCCCGGACGCCTTTGTCGATATCATTTATGAGGAATCGCAGGCTCGCATCTGTTCACGATCGGAAAGGCAGGATGTGCCCGCAAGCAGCGCCAATAGAATAAGCCAATTAGTTTCTTATCTGCACAAGTGCGGTTATGCGAGTGACCTGCTGCGCGAGGACTACGTCTATGCCGATGCTAAGGGCACATACTCCATTCCTTTGGCAGCTTTTGCCGATCAGAGCTTTGACGCACGAAGCGCATGCCTCGCAATTGCGGATGCATCTAATCTCGGAGAATCCGCTCTTGCTCCTGCGGCGGCATCATACCGCGGTTTTGGCGCGCCGCTTGTTTTTCTCCTCCACGATTCACGTTTGCTGCTGTGGAAGCTGAGTCGCGACGGTGCGGTCCTGAAAGAGCGTATTCTAAAGTCCGAGTGGGCAGCCTTTTTTGGCCGGCACAAAGACGACTTCTCGCCGGCTCGCATCTACCGTGCCAAGAACCTCGGAAGGTTGGACACGGAGCAGCAGTTGGAGTTTGTCGATGCCGGGCTCATGCCTGTACTTGAGGAGGAGATGGGTAAGGAGTTGGCCCGCCTGATGGAGCAGGTTTTGAATACCTTGAGATCGCAGGCATTCACACCCGCCCAGCTAAAATTACCTCAGAATCAAAAATGGCTGTTCAAGGCTGCCTTCTGGCTTCTCGCTGCAAAGCTTCTTCACGACAAAGGCGTCAGGAATTTCCGGCAGTTATCCCTGCAGGATGTGTCGATGGTTCTTAGCCGCGTCAAACGTCACTACGGAGCAGAGATTCCCCTCGAAGTACATTCTCCCACACAGGAGTTAGCGCTGCACGCGGCCGCTGCGAAGTTGAAGGACTTTTCCAGTCTTGCAAATCTCACCGTCGAAGCACTCGGAAACGTCTACGAGCAGGTCCTTGTCACCCCCGACCTCAGAAAGGCGCTTGGCATCCATGCGACTCCCCAGTATCTGGTCGACTATATCGTCTGGCAGCTTTGGCCCTGGATAAAGGATATCCCCGAAGCGCAAAGAGTAATCCTTGAGCCCACATGTGGCCATGCACCCTTCCTCACATCAGCCATGAGGCTCTTGCGAGAGCTGTATTCCGGCGATCCTGATCAGCGGCATGATTATCTTCAGCAGCGGCTTGTCGGGCTGGAGAAGGACTCTTTCGCACGAGAAATCGCAAGACTTTCACTCACACTGGCGGATATCCCCAATCCGAATGGTTGGAAGCTCATAGAAGAAGATGTCTATGCGAACGACACGCTGTCTGCTGTTGCCCGGAATGCCACCATCCTTCTGTCCAATCCGCCTTTCGAGGACTTCACTCCTGGGGAACAAGCTGCATACCGGGCTGCGGGTATTTCACTTCGCTCGTTCAACAAAGCAACAGAAGTGCTCTGGAGAACTCTCCCCCACATGCCGGCAAATTCTGTGTTCGGCGTCATTTTGCCGCAAGGTTTTTTACATGCTAAGGAGTCCGCGGCATTACGCCAACACCTGTTGCATCAATTTGAACTGAGAGAAATCTGCTGTCTGCCGGAAAATGTCTTTGTCTTTGCAAGACACAAGTCGGTCGTGCTGCTTGGTAAAAAGCTTACTGCTGAAGCCGCAAAAAGTCATGGCGACAACGAGACCCGCGTCGTACGTGTTGAAAAGCACAAGCTGCAGAGCTTTACAGCGAATTATTCTGCACCATACGAAGTAGTACCCCAATCACGTTTCGCCGAAAACGCATGCTTCGATCTTAGACTGCCGCCACTGCACGCAGTCTGGCAGTACTGTGAATCTGCTTACGAAACATTGGCGGCGGTTGCTGACGGCGGTAAGGGCCTGGAATACAAAGGAAAGAATCTTCCCGCAGGCGCAAAGACGATTTCAAATACTTGCTTTAAAGGTGCAGTCCGGGGTTTCGCTAAGTTTCCGCGCAAGCTTAACCTTGTTGACTTACCTGCACCCGTCTGGATGAACCTCGACCCCAAGGTCATTCGGCGTCCTCAATGGGGCACAGAGACAGGTGTACCGCAGGTTCTCATGAATTATGCACGAACCAGTCAAGGGCCTTGGAGACTGAAAGCACTGCTCGATCGTGAAGGCCATTCGGTCACCAGCAATTTCCTGGTTCTACGCCCCACGAATCCTTCGTGGAACTTACAGACGCTGTGGGCAGTGTGCAACAGTCCGCTCGCAAACGCTTATGTATTCTGTAACAGTATGGAACGCCATAACCTATCCGGCACAATTCGCAACATGCCGCTGCCGCCTATAACCGGAAGTTCCTTGTCTACTCTTAAAGCATTAGTGGAGAATTACTTTGCTCTGTACCCGTCCGATGGTGTTCTGCAGGCGGACGTGAACAAGGCGGAAGCCAGGCAACGAATGTTAGCCATCGACGCCGAGGTCATGCGGCTATACGACCTTCCGCCCGAATTCGAAAAACAGGTGCTTGAGTTCTTCTCCGGTTGGAAGCGCCCGGGAGTTGATTTCGACTTCAGAACCTATTATCCGCCGGGCTCTAACCCTTACATACCATTGCATGTTCTCATTTCGCCTGAGTACAAAGCTTCGACAGCCGCCTTCGCCGCCGAATGGGTCGAGAAGAATCGTTCACCTGAAGTCTGCAAGGCCTTTGAAAATGCCGTTAAGGCCTTCAAGGAGTGATCCGTGGCGGATTATCTGTTGGACACGAATATCTGGAGCTTCTGGTTTAACGGCGAGAAGTATGCAGAGTACGCGGCAAATATCCAGGCTCACATACAAGCGATCACCGGCGACCCAAAACATACTGGCAGTGCCCATGTGCTTGCATCTATCATCACGTGGGGGGAAATCGAATATGGCTACACTGCCATGAAGTTGAAGGAGCGGTCTCGGGAAGCTCAGTTCAGGGCTTTTGTTGCCGGACAGTCACCGTTGCCGCTATTAATCGATAAGCATACTGCCGTGCAATATGGTCAACTCAGGGCGAGACTGTTTGAAAAATATGGGCCTAAAGAGATGAAAGGCAAGGGCTTGCGCCCAGAACAACTGATCGATCCTGTATCATCCCTCCATCTGCAGATTCAGGAAAACGACTTATGGATGGCAGCCCAGGCACTCCGCTATGGAATGATCTTGGTGTCTGACGACAAAATGAGGGCAATCAAAGCCGTTGCTGGCCAAAGTCTGCAAGTACAGAATTGGACGGTTCCCCTCAAAGTGTAGCCTCCGAGGTAACACAAAGAAAACGCGCCCCAACTCTCCGCCGCATCGAGCCTCCTCATGTCCTTCATGGTGCACATCTTCCATCACCCCCCAATAACTCTCGCCGTCCACGCGAGATAGGAGACAGTATGCAGGTACGAAAACAAAAAAAGCCCCCGCGGTTTACCGCAGGGGCTGTGGATTCTATTCGGAATGGTGACGCGTGTTACGCGCGGCGTCGTCTCAGCAGGCCGAGACCGCCCAGGCCAAGGAGTACGAGCATTGCAGGCTCCGGCACGATCTGAAAGCCGTTCATCACAAAGAACTTTTCGGCGTTGGGCTCGCCAACGACCGACGTGAAAGTCAGCTTGATCGCCGAACCGTCACTCAAAAGGCTCGTGCTGAATTTCGTCGCTTCGGCTAATGTCTTGACGCCCGAGTTGCCGTCACTGATGTCGATGCCCGTAAAGGTCCGCTCGCCGCTTGCGTCGACAACCAGCACGTCAAAAATGCCCGTCTGATCTGAGGTGTCGTGGTGATACGAAAGCCAGCCATACTCCCCGGCCGCAAGACCGGTGATCGTCAGCGTCAACGGGCCGCCGTAAACGCGTCCGTCTGTCCCCGTCCAGTCGCGAAGAAGGTCCGGCGTATCTACGTCCACGCTACCGCCCCGATCGATCATCTGCATCGACTCCCAGCGAGGCACATGCGGGTTCCAGCTAAGCCCAACCGTGACAGTCGTGCCGAACGCCGAAAACTCCCGAGGCACATACAGATTCAGCGCATCCTCGTGAATGCCCTGGAATGCCTGCCAGCCTTCCTGAACTGCCGAAGTCGGCGTGCCGAAATCCACCCGCAGAGGCGTTACCAGTACAACAGCATTACTGCTGGCGGCGACCAGCGCCAAAATAACAACCGGAACCATAATTCTCTTCATCGCTCTTTCTCCTGTCGAAGTCTTAAATATAGACAAACGCATACTCCAGATAAAGGATTATAACCCAAACGCCTACCCCAGTCAACTACTCTTTATAAAAATTCCGCCCAAATCCGCCAGCCGCCCCAAACTGCCCAGGTCGCCAATGCCGTCCAGGAAGGTCCACAAGACAGCACTGTCTGTCCAAACTCGATTGTTCTGGTCGCCTGTTCTTCTTAGTGCTAAACTTCTGTTGATTGTTTCGTTTTGACAACATACAAGACGTACCATAATTTCCTGCTGGGAATTAAAACGTGTCCTCACGCGTACCTTATTTGTCAGTTTCCGTCATTTTTGGAAGCAAATTTGAAGCGAAAAGCCGCAAAAATGCAATTTTTGTGCTCTCCCGCGTACCTCTTTTGCACGTTTTTGCGCTGTTTTCCACAGGTGGGAAACATCGCGATTGTCTACAATGGGTCCTTTTGGGGCGGCCTTTTCATCCCCGCATTCCCCCGTTGGATCGTCCCTCCTGATCCATTTATCGCCCCGCAAATTCCCTGTGACATCCCACCTGCGCTCACGTATAATACCCAAATGGCCAAAAACCACGAAAAATCGCTGTTTACCCCCATAGAACAGGCCCAAATCGAGGCAAACGCCCCCTTGGCCGTCCGAATGCGCCCCAGAACCATCGCCGAATTCGTCGGCCAAACCCACTTTATAGCCCCAAACAAGCTCCTCCGCCGCATGCTCGACGCCGATCGCCTCACAAGCCTCATCTTCTTCGGCCCGCCCGGAACCGGCAAAACAAGCCTCGCAAGGGCGATTGCGGCGCATACAAACGCGGATTTTCACTATATAAGCGCCCCGGCCGCGTCCGTAGCGGATATTCGGCGCGTAATTGACCTCGCAAAGGGCCGTTTGGCGTCAGAAAATGCAAAAACCTTGCTGTTTATCGACGAAATCCACCGTTTCAACCGCGCCCAGCAGGATGTTTTGCTGGATGACGTCGAAAATGCCGTCGTTATTCTCATCGGCGCGACCACCGAAAACCCGTTTTTTGCCGTAAATTCGCCGCTTATCAGCCGAAGCACCGTTTTCCAGTTCGAACCGCTCACCCCCGAAGAGGTCCGGCAGGTGCTCAAAAACGCCCTCGCCGACCCCGAAAGGGGCTTTGGCAAGCTCAATATAGAAGCCGACCCTAAAGCATTGGAATTTCTCGCGGTGATGTCGGACGGCGATGCCAGAAAAGCCCTTACAGCCCTCGAAATCGCGGTTTTATCGCAGAAAAAGGCCGAAAGCGACGCGCAAATCCAGCTCACCGTCGATATCGCTAAAGAATCCATTCAGCAAAAGTCGATTCAATACGATGGCACGGGCGACACCCATTTCGACCTCGCCAGTGCCCTTCAAAAGTCCATGCGCGGTTCCGATCCGGACGCAACGGTCTACTGGCTGGCGAGAATGCTCGCCGGGGGCGAGGATTTGCGGTTTGTGGCCCGAAGAATCGCGGTTTGTGCGGCTGAAGACGTCGGAAACGCCGATCCGATGGCGACGGTTCTGGCGGCGTCGGCCGTGCAGATCGCCGAATTTGTAGGTCTGCCCGAGGCCAGGCTGGCGCTGGCGCAGGCGGCGATCTATGTGGCGTGCGCGCCGAAGTCCAATGCGTGCACCAAAGCGATCGGCGAAGCCATGGCCGACGTGCGGGCCGGAAGGACCATTCCGGTGCCAAAGCATTTGCGGGACGCAAGTTACGGCGGAGCAAAGAAGCTCGGCCACGGTCAGGGATACAAGTATCCGCACAACAGCCCGACGGGCTATGTGCCGCAGGATTATCTCGGCTGTGATCTGGGCAAGACCTATTACCAGCCCAAGGACCTCGGAAGGGAAAAATTTATAAAGGAGTATTTGAAAAAACTCCAGGATCAGTTAAAAGAGATAAACTGAAAACAGCAAGCGACAGGGAAGGTTGCTTTTGAGGGTGCAGGTATGGATAAATCACAGCTTCGGCGCGAAGTTTCGACGCGGCTCCAGCGGCTCAGCGAAGAGACCCGGGCCGAGAAGAGCAGGCGGATATCGCAGCATCTGATTCGAAATGAAGCGTTCATAAGCGCTCATACGGTAATGATTTATCTGTCGCTGGCGCACGAGGTCGACACGACATCGATCATTTTGCACTGCTGGCAGCAGCAAAAAACAGTGGTCGTTCCGAAGATCTCGTGGCAGCAGCGGCACATCATACCGGTGCAGATCAATTCGCTGGAAACGGGCATTACCACCGGTGCGAGCGGGTTGAGAAATCCGACTACGGGCATTCCGATGCCTCTGGAAGATATCGATCTTGTCGTGGCGCCCGGCCTGGCGTTCGACAAGAGCGGCAACCGTCTGGGCAGGGGGGGAGCGTACTACGACCGGTTTCTTGCGTCGCCGCAATTGTCGGCGGCGGTGTGTTCGCTGGCCTTTGTCGAGCAGATCGTCGAGGCGGTTCCGATGGACGGTCACGACAAGAGCGTCGATTTCATTGTGACGGATGAGGGACTCATCCAATGCGCCTGATGTTACGGAGGAAATGATAGTGGCGAAGTACGAATATAAGCCGTTGAGCACCGGCAAGCGGAGGAACTCCAATACGCGTTACCTGGTGGTGGCGCTGCTGGTGATCGTGATCGGCACGGTCATGCTGATAAAGTCCCGCGGCCGCGACAGCGGGGTGGCGGGCGGCGGTGAGCCGGTTGGTCCGGAGCCCGGGAACGAGTCGGTTTATGTGCTGCCGCCGGAGCGTTCGTCCGGGCCGGTCGGGGGGAATACGGCCCGAGCCGATACAACCTACGTCAATCCTGCGCCTGCGCTGTCGACCCGCACCGAGACAACTGCCGCGGCGCCGCAGCCTGCGACGACGAATACGCCGCCGGTGGCGTTCAATCCGGTGCCGCACGCAACGGCCAACATGACCGAGGCGACGCTGACTCGTATTGAAAAGGCGCTCAAGCAGCTCGAAACGGGCCAGCTCATCGCCGCCCGCGACTCGCTCAATGCGGTTCTTGCGACTGAGATGACGCCGGAGTACCGCACCAGCGTCAAGAAGAAGCTTACGGAATTAGCCCAGCAGTGGATGTTCAGCAAGACGGTTTTTCCGTCGGACACGCTGACCGAGATGTACACGGTGCGGCCGGGCGAGATGTTGGCCAACATAGGCAAGAAATTCGACGTGCCGTATGAGATACTGATGCAGATCAACGACATACGTCGGCCGGAGCTGCTTCAGGCGGGTCAGAAGATCAAGGTGATCAAGGGGCCTTTCCACGTCAAGGTGTACCGTTCGACGTTTACGATGGACCTGTATCTCGGCAGTCAGATGTATATTAAGAGCTACAAGATCGGCCTGGGCACACAGAGCCGAGAGACCCCCGCGGGGCGCTGGAGAGTGAAGGCGGGCGGGAAACTGATCAAGCCGACCTGGTACGATGAGGAGAGCGGCAGGACCTACCTGGCCAGCGACCCGGACTATCCTCTCGGCTCGCGGTGGATTGCCATCGAGGGGCTCGATGCAACAAACAAGGCGCGGGAGGGTTTTGCTCTCCACGGCACCAAGGAGCCGGAAAGCATCGGGACCCGTTCCTCGCGGGGGTGCATCCGCCTGCATAATGGAGACGTCGTTGAAGTTTACAATCTGCTCGTTCCGGAAAAATCCGAAGTGCGCGTCGTCGACTGAGGGCGCGTACGGTCGGGGGCAGGAGTTACGGCTTGGGTAGTCCGCGTCATCGCGTCGGAGGGGTCACATTTTGGGCATGGCTGCTTTCGGTCCTGCTGCATGCCGTTCTGCTGGTGGGGTTCTTTTTTGCCCGCTTTACCAATCGCCCGGACGATGGGGCTGCGCGCAGCCGTCAGACGGCGAGCCGGGCGCAGATCAAGCGTCTTTCGGAGGCGTCGCCGGCTGCGCCCAAGCCGAAGATCAAGAAGCTTTTCGCGGCGGCCGAGACGCAAGCCGTTACGAAGCGGCCGCTGGATATTCCCGTTCGGTCCCGCATGGAGCCGGTCGCGCCCGAGCCGGTCGAAGCGGGGGGCGGCGCCGATGCTGCGATCGGTCCGGACCTGTGGTCGCGGGGTGTGGAATTTTTCGGTCAGTTCACGGACGTTCGAAAGATTTGTTATGTGGTGGACTGCTCCGGCTCGATGCACGGGAGGATCGGGCTGGTGAAAACCCAGCTCAGGACATCGGTTGCTTCGCTGCGGCCGGACCAGTTTTTCTGCGTTGTCTTTTTTCTTCAGGGGAACCTGCTTCTGGAATCGGGCGGCGGCGCTCTTGTGCGGGCGACGCCGGCGGCCAAGGCGGCGGCGTACTCGTTTATCGATCGCGCCATTCCTTCGGGAACGACGGATCCGCTGAACGCGCTTACCCGGGCGATGTCGCTGCGCGACGCTTCGGGCGCGGGCGCGGGGCTGATATACTTCCTGACGGACGGGTTCGATTTGCAGCCTGCCGGCGCGGAGACCTTTGCGCAACAGGTTTGCAGGCTTCGGGGGGACCTTGCCCCCGCCACCGTTATCAACACCATCGGTTTCTGGACGGAGCCGGCGGACGAGCGCATTCTGCAGGAGATCGCCGCGGAAACGGGCGGCGAATTCGTAAACATCGCATGGTAAACCGGGCGTGTTTCGGTTATGCTGTTGAGGGTATGTGAAAAGTGCGGCACGGAAGCCGCACGGCGGCACATTACGCGCCGTCCCGATGCGCCGGGACGCGTCACGATTTAGCGGTAATGCACCGTGGCCGCACAGCGATAATGATTATAAAGGACGAGCAACTCTACAGCATCCGGATGGCCTTATGAGAAAGAGCGGATTCGCAATCGGCGGTGCGTGCTTCATTGCCTTGATCGGCAAGGCGGCCCTTGCGTCAGGCGGGGCGGACGGCGCCGGGGATACGGCAAACAGCTTTTTTCATCAGTTTGTCATCGCGGGGGGCAAGATCGTCTGGTTTGTGCTGCTGCCTATGTCGGTGGCGGCGCTGTATCTGGCGCTCGATCTGGCGTTGACCGTTCGCCGCAGGCGGCTGCTGCCGGCGACGGTGACCGGCGAGATCCTTGCGATGGCGCATGCCGTCGTGCCGGCGCAACTGCCGGCGCGTTTGTCGGGTCGAGAGGACCTGGTCAGCCGCACGCTGCTTCGGACGCTGAGCAAGAGCCGCCGCGTGCAGGCGGACATCCAGCACCTGCAGCATATCGCGGCGGAATGTTTGCAGGAGCAGGGGCTGCATCTTCTGCGCAAGGTCGAGTGGTGCAATATCATCGGCAACGTCGCGCCGATGGTGGGGCTGTTCGGCACGGTGTTCGGCATGATTCAGGCGTTCAATGTGTTGGGCATCGCGGGGGGCCAGCCGCCGCACGATCAGCTTGCGGCGAAGATCAGTATTGCGCTGGTGACGACGTTCTGGGGTCTGCTGATCGCGATCCCGGCGCTGGCGGTTCACGGTATTTTCAGGACGCGGGTGGAGACGCTGATCAGCGAGGCGGCGGTTGAGGTCGAGGACCTTTTGTTCGAGATACCCTTCGGCCAGGTGAGCACCGGGCCGTGCGTGCAGGCGAGCTTTGCGGCCGACAGTCTGGAGGACCGGCGGACGGGCCGACGCGAGCCGCCGCATCGCCAGCGCAGCGGCGTTGCCGGAGAATCGGCGTGAACGGCGTCATCATTCGGTCGGGTGACGCGGCGCTGGGGACATTACCGGCGAAAGTGGAGATCTCATGGGCGGCCTGAACGACAGAAGCAGCAGTCCTGCCGGTTTCAATATGACGCCGATCATCGACGTTGTCTTCCTGCTGATCATCTTCTTCATGCTGGTGTGCCAGTTCATCGCGGCGGAGAACTTCGAGGTGGCCGTTCCGGACAAGATCCTCAGCGCCAAGCCTTCGGAGGCGGAGGGCGAGCAGCTTACGACGGTGACGGTGATGTTCGATGAGAACGGGGTGGTGGCCTATGCCGTGGGGGCCGAGGTTCTGGCTGCGGCGGACGGTGAGACGGCGGCCTGGGCGATTGCGGCGGCGATTGACAGGCAACTGGCGAACCTGCCGCGGCAGAAGCGCATCGTGTCGCTTCGCTGCGACAAGGACGTGACGTTCAAACATGCCAAGTACGCCCTGGCGGGGATCAGCCAAAGCTCGGCGACGGACATCAAGTGGGCGGTGATCAAGCACGAACCACGGCAGTAGATGGAGGCGAGGCGCACCGGCGGGGGCGGCTTGCGCGCTGGGTAGCCGGCGGCGCCAGGGCCGAGCAAAACCGGTCGGGGCCCCAGAGCCCAAAATCCCCCCCCCGGCGAACAAATGCTCCTGATTTTGGCCTCTGCCCAACCGGTTTTGCTCTCCAGGGTCGCCGCATGTTGGGTTTGCGATGCGGAGTTCGGAGTATGCGACAGCCCTGGAATCACTTTGGCCAGAGCCAGGCGAGATAGAGGCCGTAGCAGAACAGAAGCAGCGCCCCTTCGAGTCGGGAGAGAGTGAGGCGGCTCCACATGAAGGGGAGCGAGAGAAGGGCGATGCCTAGCATGACGCAGAGGTCGACTGTGGTTATGCCGGGGGCCGACCAGGGGACGAGCATGGAGGACGTGCCGAGGATGGCGAGAATGTTGAAGATGTTGGAGCCGACGACATTGCCGACGGCGATGTCGGGCTGACGACGCATCGCGGCGACGACCGACGTGGCGAGTTCCGGCAGGCTGGTGCCGGCACTGACGATTGTGAGGCCGATAACGGCCTCGGACAGGCCTATCGCCTGAGCGAGGCGGATGGACCCGGTGACCAGCGCCTTGGAGCCCAGCACCAGCAGGACCAGTCCCGCGAGCACCGCCCCGATTGCCCGCCCCGCAGAGGGGGCGAGCCAGTCGGATTTCTCTTTTTCGAGCATTTCTTCGGCCTCGTGTACGACCGCATCCGAGGGATTGCGGCGGGCGAGGTAAAATGCAAAACAGGTATAGGCCACGATGCCTGCGAACAGCAGCAGGCCCTCCGGCCGGGACAGGCCGCGGTCGTGCAGAAGACCGATGCACAAGAGCGACAAGCCGATCATGATGGGGATGTCGACCTTGACGATTTGGGCCGTGATGCGGATCGGGCAGATCAGGGCAGCCAGGCCAAGGATAAAAGCAACGTTGAAGATGTTCGAACCGATGACATTGGCGGCGGCGATGTCACCGGACCCGGACAGGGCGGCCTGGATGCTGACGGTCATTTCAGGCATACTGGTGCCGAACGCCACAATGGTCAGTCCGATTACCAGGGGGCCGACGCCCATCCGCCGCGCGAGAGCGACGGCCCCTTTGACCAGCAGTTCGGCACCGAAATACAGCAACACCAGGCCGACGAGCAGAAGCAGTGCGATGCTCATTGCATGATCCTTGCATCCCCAGAATGATTATCTGTCATATTTTTGTCAGTGCGCACCCCTGTTACAGGTCGCCCGGTGGATAGCTCATTATCACCGGCGTTGGAGGGTACAACTTGATCAAGCACCCTGCGCGATGATATATCGGCAAAGTCTTGCGCCACTGGTGAATGGTTTGGCGAAGCCGGCCGATATACGGATGCGCGGACGTCGGCAGATCCTCGATGATGTCGATGGCCGGCTGGTTATAGTTTTTCAGCAGCAGTGCCGTGGCGTAGTTGGCCTGAAAGAGCGGCGGGGTGTCCGCAGGGATGCACATGTACCGTTGGAACACGAGCTCCCGCAGTGTGGTGACGGCTCTGTCGGTTTGGCCGACCCGCATGAGGCAGACGCCGAAAGCGTTTTTCAACTCGCTGGTCTGGCTTCCGGTCTTCTCAATAAACTGCAAGGCCTGGTCCGCCCGGCCGGTTTCAAATAATTCTCGAATGTGGTCGAGTTTTCCTTGTGAGGATGAGTTGGTCGAGGACATAAGAACTCCCAATATTGAACTGGTCTGTAGGTCATCCGGAACGGGCGCGCACAACAGAGCGTAGTTGTCTTATTTGGGCGCGCACGTTCGACATGCAAATGACTGATTGGGAGGATTACACGGTGAGCATACAGTTGAGCGCGAGCAGGGTGGGGGCTTCCGCCTGCGGCAACCCGCATCGTGATTGTCTGCCGGGGCACCACGGGTCGAGTTGAGAAAGGTCACACATTTGGCTTTTCTCAACGGGTATCAGGAACTCTTGTGCGATAGAGGGCGAGAGATGTCTTGCTTTGTGGCCGGGGAGGGCATACTGAACCGGGCAGGCCTGGACTTGATTGAAGCCAGCGAGGGGAGCAGAGCCGTCATTTTTCGAACCTCCGCCGGTCAAGGGCGCAAAGCCACTCTGCGCGATGACCAGAACGGCCAGCATTCCACACAGACACCGGATTAGACGCTGATTGGACATATAAGAATCTTAACAGACATACCTGCTGAGATCAAGGTTGTTCGGTTTCTTTATTAGGGCAAACGCATTCTCCTCAAACCGGCTGCGCATCTGGCGCCAGGAGGACCGAGCAAAACGGTTCGGGGCCCAGATGCCAGAATTCCCCCCCCCCCGGCGAAAAGATGCTCCCAATGTTGGCCTCTGCCCAAACGGTTTTCCTCTCCACGGCGCTGCGGCAGGGCTGGGAAGCGGCCCGGCACGCCCGTATCATTCACGTACACGCCCGCAACAGGTTCGTATCATGCGCGTAGACGCCCGGAGACGCGTTGTCAGGCGACGCACGGGTTGTCAGGCGGATTCTTTTACGGCCTTGCCGGTTTTCTGGTCAAAGAGGTCGGCGGTGCCCTTGATGACGTCCTTGGTGACGGTGTACGACTCGTCTTTGCCTTCTTCGGGCAGGCGGTACATCAAGTCGACCATGAGTTCTTCGGTGATGGCCCGCAGCGCACGGGCACCGGTGTCCCGCTGGATCGCCTTGGTCGCGAGCATCCTGAGGGCGTCTTCGGTGAAGGCCAGTTTGGCGCCTTCCATTTCGAAGAGCTTCTGGTACTGGCGGATGAGGGCGTTCTTGGGTTTTGTCAGGATGTCGATCAGTGCTTCGACGTCGAGGGCCTGAAGGGTCGTGATGATGGGCAGGCGGCCGACGATTTCGGGGATCATGCCGTATTCGATGACGTCTTCGGGCACCACTTGGGCGAGCACGTTGCTGTATTCGGCCTTGCTGTCGACGTGGCCGCCGTGCTCGCTGGCGAAGCCGATGGTCTTTTTGCCGAGACGCTTTCGGATGATATTCTCCAGGCCTACGAAGGTTCCGCCGCAGATGAACATGATCTGGGAGGTGTCCATCTGGATGTAGGACTGTTCGGGGTGCTTGCGTCCGCCTTGCGGGGGTATATTGGCGATGGTTCCTTCGAGCATTTTGAGGAGGGCCTGCTGGACGCCTTCGCCGGAGACGTCGCGCGTGATGGAGACGTTCTGGTTGGTTTTGCCGACCTTGTCGATTTCGTCGACGTAGACGATGCCCCGCTGGGCGGCTTCAATGTCGTAGTCGGCGGACTGGAGGAGGCGCAGGAGGAAGTTTTCGACGTCCTCGCCGACGTAGCCGGCCTCAGTGACGGTGGTGGCGTCGCAGATGGCAAAGGGCACGTGGAGGACGCGGGCCATGGTTCGTGCGAGGAGGGTCTTGCCGGAACCGGTCGGGCCGATGAGGAGAATATTGGACTTCTCGATCTCGACGTCCTGATCCTCCAGCTCGGAGTGGAGGAGGCGCTTGTAGTGGTTATGGACCGCGACGGACAGGCATTTCTTGGCGTGCTGCTGGCCGATGACGTACTGGTCAAGGAATTCCTTGATTTCGCGGGGTTTGGGCACCTCTTCCATGGAGGAGCTCATGCCTTTGACGCGTTTGCGCTCCTGGCGCACGATATTATAGCACAGATCGATACATTCAGGGCAGATAAAGACCCCTCCCGGGCCCTCTACGAACGCATCGACCTGCTTCTTGGACCGTCCGCAGAAGCTGCAGATGTCTTTGCCCCGACTGTTTGATGTTTTTGCCATGACTGTCTCCCGGTTATAGTGCGGCTTCAATCCATTTGTCGCGGCCGTATGGCTGATTGCCCGCCGCGGGAAGCCTCGGATCAATTATAGTGAAAATCTTTACCGCCTTCAACACCCAATACTCAATATCGTGAAAGTGGTTCTCCCGGAGGCGATTAAAATCGTAACAGCCGCGGCTTGTGCAGCAAATACGTCCCCACTTTGTTATCGGCGGCGTCGTGCGGGCGACTTTATGCGATTTCCTGAAGCGGCGGCGGGTTATCGGCGGGGGTTTGCCTGGAGGGCTGTGAGCTTTTGGGCCCAGATGGGGGGTATGTCGCTGAAGGCGCCTTGCAGGACGGCGACGGCGTGGGCGACTTTGGCGTGGTTGTCGGGGCTTGACTGCCGGAAGGAGAGGAGTTCATAGTACTTTGCCTGCCACCATTGCCAGGGTCGGGCGGGGTCGGTGGTTTTGGCGAGGCTTTCGCGGAGTGCGGCCCAGGCTGCGAAGGCTTCGTCGTGGCGGCCCTGTGCGGTCAGGAGGCGGGCGCGGCATCGGAGCCAATCGGCGTGATGGTGCTCGTGGGCGGGGTCGTTGAGGATCTGCTCGATCTTCGCCGGCGCGGGCTCGTGGGGGGCTTGCGCGAGGAGCGTGATTTCGGCGTACAGCAGTTCGACTTGCGGGCGGCCGGGGGCGTCGGCACAGTCGAGGCAGAGGGCCGCCAGTCGCCGGCATTTGTCGGCAAGCCGTGCGTCATCCGCCGGGGTGGACTGATATTGTTCGATGCGTTCGACGATGTTCGTGAGAATTGCATATACGGCCGGGGCGGCGTCGCAGGTGAGCGTGTCGAACGCGTCGGCGAGGACGGCGACCGCCTCGTCGGCTCGTTGGGTCTTGTCGAGGGCCGTCGCTTTGAGCACGTGGAGCGTCCATTCGGGATTTGCGGGGAGGGGGCCCAGCAGGTCGAGGACCTTCTGGGCGTCGCCGTCGGCGCTGCGTTCGAGAAGCATCTTGCAGTAGAGGGCGGTTGCCTGGCGTTTCACTCGCCGGCGGTGGTCGTCGGTCTCGTCGAGGGATGCGATCAGTTGTTCGAGTGCTTCGGCGGCCTGCGCGACGGCGGCGGCGTCTGCGGCTTGTTTCAGTTGGGCTGCGATCAGGTCGAGTTGGGCGTCGTGTGAGAATGGGCCGCCTTTGGAGGCGATCGCCTGGCATAACGGACGCCACTGGTCGGCCAGATGGGATTCGTTGAGGACCTGCGAGTAGAGGTATTCGAGCTGCTGATCGACGTCGGGGCCGGCGATGCCGTGGTAGTACGCCATCGCCAGGCGGGCGCTGTCGAGATAGCGGGTGTCATCGTAATAGAGCTTGTAAGCCAGTTGTGCGGCGCGGCGGGCCATTTCGGGGGCGCCGGCTTCGAGGTCGGCGTCGGGAGATTGCTGGTGGGTCATGGCGGCGCGGAGATAGGCGCGGATTGCCGTTGCGGGTTCGGTTTCTCGGCAGGCCTCGGCGTACAGGAAGAGCGCCAGAGGCGTGGCGAAGCGCTCGCTGGCGCAGATTTTTTCGAGTATGCGGCGGTGGGCGGCGGGGCCGGTACGGCGGGCGGCCTTGAGGGCGAGGGCTATTTCAATCGGCGTGCGGCGTTCGATTGTGTCGGCGTCGAGTTTGCCCGCTGCGTGCTGACTGTCGAGCCAGCCGAGAATCGCCCGGCCCATGACGTCCTGGGCCTGCGGCCACCGGGCGGCGGTCTTTTTGAGGAGGGTTCCCCGTTCGGGCCGGTTGAGGCGTAGTTCGAGAAACGCTGTTTGAAGATTGAGCTCGAAGTCATCGTCGCAGGGTCCGCCGGCGACGGCTTGCGAGACGCGATTGAAATCGGCGGCGGAAATGCGGCCGGTGAGGCGAAGGCGCAGGAGTATGGCCCAGCACTGCAGGGCCGGGGCGACGTTTGGCCCGGCGAGAACGGTGTCGACTATTTGTTCGGCATTGGTTTGCTCTGTTTGGCCGCCGGTGAGCCAGAGGGCTTCGGCGTGCAGCAACCGGGTTGCGGGGTCGTGTTCCTCGGCGACGTTCCTGAGGCTGTTGAGCACTCCATGGGCGGTGCGGCTTCGCCGGGTATCGTCGGCGGCTATCGCTGCGTACAGGTCGACGCGGCACTTGAGCAGGCGGGTCTTGTGGCAGTCCGTGTAGATTGTGCGCCACAGGCCGGTTTGGCCGTACATCTCATCCCAGGACGGGCCCTCGAAGGCCTCGATGGCGCTGCGCACCTGTTCCTGCCGGTGGTGAAGGCGCTCCAGTGTGTCGGCGGTCTGCGTCGCCAGGGCGGCGATGCGGTCTCGGTGGGCGTCGCTTATGAAACTGCCGCCGTAGAGGTATCCAAGGCGAATCTCCATGCTTTGCTGCATGAAGTCGGCGTAGGCGGCCTCGGCTTGTGCGGCGGAGCGCCGGGCGTCGGCAGTGTCCGGCAGACTGTCGGCTGCACCCGGTGCCATCGGTGCAAAAGCCATACAGGCGACGGAGAGGATTGTCAGAAGTGAAATGCCGTGCATGTCAGTGGGTCATGCCAAAGGTGATGTCGTTGATTCCCATGGCGTAGAGAATGTTATATATTTTCACAAGGTGATCCCAGGACACTGCGTCGCTGCAGATGACTTCGATGGGATCGCCGACGTTTCGCTGCTGGGTTTGCAGCACTTCGACGAATCGCGTGGTCAGGGCGGTCAGGTCGGCGTCAATTGTGTCCGTGCCGATCAGCAGTTCGCCCGCCCGGCCGCCGGGCCCGAAGGCGACCATGCAGCCGTTCGGGTGCGCAGCAATGTTTATTTCCAAGGGTTCGACGATGCCGATCCGGCGCGCCTGGAGGGCGCTGGGCAATGTGATCGGCAGGAATTCCTCCGGCACGCGAAAACGAATCGTCAGGATGAAAAACGTCAGCAGCAGGAATACCACATCGATCATCGGGGTCATGCGAATGCCCGTGCCCGGTGTCCTGCGGCGTCGCAACGCCTCCAGGACGTGCCTCCCCATCCCTCGCGGATATTCCCGCGGCCTGTCGGCGTTTACGCTGTTCATGACGCCTCGACCAGACGCGCCATGCCTTCGTTGAGCGCGCGAATGTTGAGTTCCACGAGCGCCGCCTTCTTGCTTGCAAAGAGGTCGGCGATGGCCTGCTCGACGCTTGCGGGGCGCAAGAGCTTTGTCTTCCTGATGAATGCTCCCAGCGCCACGATATTTGCCACACGCACATTGCCGAGTTCGTGGGCGATCTGCGATGCGGCGATTTGCACGGCGCGGAGGTCGTCCCGGTGCGGCCTGCGGTCGACCAGCGACGTATTCAGAATCAGCAGGCCGCCGCCGGCAATCACGGGTTCGAATTTGTCCAGCGACGGCTGATTCATGATGATCGCCATGTCGGGCGTTTCGACAACTGGGCTGGCGATCTCACCTTCGGATATGACGACGGTCGCATTTGCGGTGCCGCCGCGCATCTCGGCGCCGTAGGAGATCATGCCGGTGACGTTTCGGCCCTCGATGACGCAGGCTCGGGCGATGATATTTCCGGCGACGACGACGCCCTGGCCGCCGAAGCCCGCGATGACGATCTTCGTTTCCTGACCGCTCATGACCGTCTCTGCATCGGACACCGTTAACTCCTGTCCTTGTAGACCCCTAACGGGAACACTTTTTTCATCTGATGATTGACGAAGTCCACCCCTTGCTGCGGCGAGAGTTTCCAGTCCGTCGGGCACATCGAGAGCACTTCGACCAGCGAATATCCCTTGCCCTCGATCTGGTTGACGAAGGCCTTGCGAATGGCTTTGCGTGCCTTAATGGTATCCTTTGCGGTGCTCACTGCGACACGTTCGAGGTAGGTCACTCCGTCGAGGCTGGCTAACAATTCGCAGACCTTCAGGGGGGGGCCTTCGTGGTTGAGGCCGCGTCCGTCAGGGCTGGTGGTGGTGCTCTGGCCGAGGAGCGTGGTCGGGGCCATCTGCCCGCCGGTCATTCCGTAGACGGCGTTGTTGACAAAGATGGCGGTGATGTTTTCGCCGCGATTGGCGGTGTGAATGGTTTCGCTGGTGCCGATTGCGGCCAGGTCGCCGTCTCCCTGATACGTGAAGACGATGCGGTCGGGGAGCACGCGTTTGAGGCCGGTGGCGACGGCAGGGGGGCGGCCGTGCGCGCACTCGATGATGTCGCAGTTGAAGTAGTCGTAGAGCAGCACCGCGCAGCCCACGGGGGCCGTGCCGATTGTGCGCTCGCGTATTCCCAGTTCGTCGATCACTTCGGCGACCAGGCGATGCACGATGCCGTGCCCGCATCCCGGACAGTAGTGCGTCCGGGTCTCAAGAAGCGTCGTTGGTCTCTCAAATTCCATTATAAACCCCGCTATTCGTACTGGTCGCACCGGCCATCAGTCGGCAAGACTCTTTTCACACATCGTACTGATTTTTTCGAAAATCGCCTCGGGCGTCGGATACCAGCCGCCGCCTTTGCCGAGGAACTCGACCGGACGTCGGCAGGCTGTCGCCAGCTTGACGTCTTCGATAAACTGGCCGTTGGACATTTCCACAACGAGGAACTTTTCCGCCGTCCGGGCGGCCCGCATGAAAGGCTCCTCCGGAAACGGCCACAGCGTGATGGGCCGAATCATGCCGACTTTCAGGCCATTGCGCCGCGCGGTCCGGACCGCGCCTTTGGCGATCCTCGCCGTGATGCCGTAGGCCGCGACGATCAGTTCGGCGTCGGCGGTTTCTATCTCTTCGAAGAGGCTCAATTCGCTGCTGATTTTGTCGTACTTGGCCTGGAGCAGTTCATTTCTGTGCACAAGTTCCAGCGCGGGCCGCAGGTACAGGGTCTTGATTACGCGCGGTTTTCGCCCTGCGCAGCCGTCCAGCACGAAATCCTTCTCGGGCAGATCGACGACCGGCGCATACGGCGTCAACTCGACCGGCTCAGCCATCTGGCCCAGGATGCCGTCGCCCAGGATCAACACCGGGTTGCGATAGTGGTCTGCATAGTCGAAGGCGTTCATCGTCAGCGTGTAGAGTTCCGGCAGCGTCGACGGACCTAATACGATCAGTCGGTAATCGCCGTGACCGCCGCCTTTGACGGCTTGCCAGTAATCCGCCTGCGAGGCCCGGATGTTGCCGAGCCCGGGTCCGCCTCGCTGCATATTGGCGATGACGCAAGGCAGTTCGGCCGCAGTAATGTAGCTGATTCCCTCCTGCTTGAGGCTGATGCCCGGCGAGGATGAGCTTGTCATGCAGCGGGCGCCGGCGGCCGAGGCGCCGAAGAGCATGTTAATCGCCGCAATCTCGCTTTCGGCCTGCACGAAGGCGCCGCCGACGGCGGGCATACGGTGCGACATATATTCCGGCACTTCATTTTGAGGCGTGATCGGGTACCCGGCAAAAAACCGGCAGCCCGCCTGGATCGCCGCCTCGCACATTACTTCGTTGCCCTTGAGGAGTATTTTCAAAACACGAGTTCTCCAAAGCATGCCGCCAACGAATCGGGAGGCGTGCCTAATTATACGCTGCCCGGCGCCTTGTCGGGGGCCGGTTTTTTCGGGCCGATGGCAATCGCCAGGTCCGGACACATCTGACAGCACAAGGCGCATCCGGTACAGTTATCGGTATCGACTATCTCGGCGTAAGGTTGTCCGGCATCGTTGAGCAGTTCGGCCATTCGAATATTGCCGCGCGGACACTCAGCGACACACAGGCAGCAGCCCTTGCAGCGGTCCTTGTCGATCTTTATGTCAGCCATTCAATCACCAAAAACAATGCCCCTCTTCAGGCAGGGGTATCAACCATAGTAAAACCGGCGTGCGCGATAGTCAACCTGAAAAAATATTCGCGGCTGGGGATGGCAGGGAGCGTGTTTATCGGGATGTAATCAGTGCGGCCACTCGCCTGTGAAGACCTCGACGGCGGGGCCGGTCATGTAAACGCAGTTGTCCTGTTCGCACCAGTTGAGTTCCAGGTCGCCGCCGGGCAGGTGGGCCAGCACCAGTCGCTCGCAGCGTCCCGCGAGCACGCCCGCGACCGCACAGGCACAAGCGCCGGTGCCGCAGGCCATTGTGATGCCGCTGCCGCGCTCCCAGGTGCGCATGGTGAACTCGCCGGGTCCTTCGATGCGGACAAAATGGACGTTTACCCGCTCGGGAAACATCGGATGATGCTCGATGAGGGGGCCGATGTGCTCCAGGTCGATTGCGGCGGTGTCGTCGCAGAAGAACACCGCATGGGGATTGCCCATCGACACGCATGTCATGAGGAGTTCGTCGCCGCGGACGTCGAGGGGTTCATTGACAATGCGCTCGCCGGGCATGTCCACGGGAATGTCTGGGCCGCTGAGGATCGGTTGGCCCATGTTGACGCATACCCGCTCGACGGTATTGTCGCCGCCGACTTCCAGGCCGAGGGTTAAGATGCCCCGGCCCGTTTCGATGCGCAAAGACGACGCGAATGTTCCCTGGCCGGGCACGGAAAACTCGCCGGCAGGTGCGGCGACGGCGTGATCGTAAACGTACTTGGCGACGCAGCGAATGCCATTGCCGCACATCTGGGCTTCCGAGCCGTCGGCATTAAACATACGCATACGCACGGCGGCCTGATCGGACGGGCAGATGAGGATCAGCCCGTCGGCGCCGATGCCGAGGTGCCGGTCGCTGACCGCCACGGCCAGCGACGCAGGATCGTCGACCTGTTCGGCGAAACAGTTGACGTACACGTAGTCGTTGCCTAAACCGTGCATTTTCGTAAAACGCATTACCCGTCCCTTTCTACAGCGGTACAGCCCTGCATTATAGTCGTCCGGCGTGGAATCGCAACCCGCATACAATGAAAAACCGCCGCCCCCGGAGGGACGACGGTTTCTTGTAGTCTTTGTTTGTCCGAGCGTGCTTAGGAGATGGCGAACTCCTTGCGGCGGCTGTTCATCTGGGCCTTGAGTCGGGCAATGATCGAAGAATGCATCTGCGAGACGCGCGACTCGGACAGGTCGAGCGTGGCGCCGATCTCCTTCATTGTCATCTCTTCGTAATAGTACAGCACGATAATGAGCCGCTCGGCCCGCGTGAGGCCTTTTGTGAGCAGGCCTTTGAGGTCGCGTTTCTGGACCTCGTGAACGGGGTTCTGGCTTTTCTGGTCTTCGATGATGTCGATTTCGCGGATGTCCTTTTCGCCGTCGGATTCGTTGAACTTGTTGCTCAGCGAAACGACGCCCGTTGCCGTGGCGTCTTTCTGGAGGCGGTGGAAGTCATCCATGTTCATGTTCAGTTCGGCGGCAATCTCTTTATCGGTCGGAACGCGGCCGAGCTGCGCTTCCAGCGTCGCCAGCGCCCGCTCGAGCTGATGGGCGCGGGCCCGTACAAGCCGGGGCACCCAGTCCATGCTGCGAAGCTCATCGAGGATGGAACCGCGGATACGCGGCGTGCAGTAGGTCTCGAACTTGACGCCGCGCTCGGGATCGAACGCGTCGATGGCGTCCATGAGGCCGAAGATGCCGGCGCTGATCAGGTCGTCGAGCTCCACCTTATCGGGGAGTTTGGCGTAGATGCGGTCGGCGGTGTACTTGACCAGCGGGAGGTAGTTTTCCATCAGACGGTTGCGGGAGTACTCGTCATGCGTTTCGAAAAACGCACGCCAGACTTCCTGGATGTCTTGAACTTGTGCCGTCTTCATTTGTGTACCTCCTTATAACCTTGAAAACGCGTCTTGCCGCCGCAAGGGTCCTATAAATCACTCGCAGCACATCCGTGTTGAAACGTCCGGCCCCCAAATGACCCGATTTGCCAGCACATCCCTATCGACCAATTGCATACTGCGCTTTAAAAAACCAGGTCGATGCGTGCTCAGGTTTTCCCGGCCGCTGTTCGGCGGCGAGGCAAACGCCTGGCGGACAGGACCGCGCGGGCGGTCGTCGCCGGCTGCGCTGCCGGTCGGCTTGCGTCCGAAAAGTGTCGGCTGGGCTTTTTGTATGTTACGCATCATTCTTAGGGTCCTTGTTGAACCGCGCTGCCGCGGTCCGGACGGTAAATCAGATAAACCGGGGAGTAGAACTCGGATACTGCTTCTGCGACAGCAATTCCCCCGCGAACCGGCGATTGAGCACGTTTTCGAAAAGACGTGCCATCTGATCTTTGAGATACGCCTTGCTGTCGCGGGCCAGGATGCGCTTGGCTTTTTCGTCTACGATCGGAATTGTTTCGAAACAGCCGTTTGCGGTGAAGCGGGTGTGGCGTCCGTCGCACAGCAGCAGTCGCTGATTCTGAAGGTGTTCGGAAATGGCCTGCGTCATCAGGTCGGCGAACTCGTCTACATCGAGGTCCTTCGGCTCGTAGCCCGGCTCATTCACGTTCAGAATATTTGCGGCGATCAGTTCGCGGCGCCGCTGTGTGAATTCGAGTATCTTTGCCAGCAGTTCCGAGATGTTGTCCGTGACGACGGATGAGATATTCATGGTTCGACTTCCTGTCTCTTAATCCCGTTCCTTCAATACCCCTCAAGCGTGCGCCGATGCGGTCGGTTGCGGCGTCACGCCTTTCGCGCTGCCGCACGGTTCGGGTCTCGCCCGACATTGTGCCGCATCATCTTTCGAATCTCGGTCAGCGTATTGGTCTTGCGTAATTCCATTATTGTCGCCAATCGCTCGAACACCGATTCGTCGTATAGACGATGACCGCCCTCGGTCCAATCCGATTCCTGAATCAATCCCATGGTGGTGTAATTATGTATCGTCTGCCGTGTAAACGGCGTGTAGCGGACGACCTCACCGATGCGGTACAGTTTTACCGGCACCTGGAATTTCATTTTCTTGTCATGCTTTATGGCAGTCATACAGCATTCAACGAATTAACAGTCAACAACTAACAGCGATCCAATGCGAACGAGCGGATCAGCCGATCAATCATAGAGAGCAATTCACGCTTAACGCCGCCGGCACTCAGGCTCGCTCTCTCTTTGCGACGCCTGCCGGCCGCGGTTACGTTTTGCGGCCTCCCATATTCCAGGACCGCCCGGTCAGTAATGCATTTCAAAACATCCGCAAGAAACGTCGCCGCGCCTCCCGCCGGAACAATTGTCGTTCTTCAGCATCGTCTGAGTATCCTGGGGGCGGCTGTTCCGTCTTTTACGTTTTACAAAATGTAAAAGATATGGAGGGCGGCGTCAAACACTTTTTTTGGCTTTTCGGTGGAATCGCGCCGCGGCGCGTCGGCGAAGGTGCGTTAATCCTTCGAAATGAAGATGACGGCGGCGTGCGTCAGGCTGTGGTGGCGGCCGGCCGGGACGGCGTCAGCCGGCGGACGCCAAAGCATGGAAGCATTCCTATCAGTATTGGCAATCGGGTTGCAAAATGAGGTTGCCGAAGACTCGGCGGCGGGGGGGCCTGCGGCCGTCCGGGGCGCCGGCGTCGGGATGGTCGGTGGAAGATCAGGTGCGGCCGGTCCAAAAAAAATTTTCAAAAAAGTTGCGGCGCTGACGATTCGAACTCACAGTCGGCTGCTATTTGGCGGAATGCGACGACCGTTTTGAACAACTCGGCCGGGGTGAGAAACACCGCAAGGTGCAGGCAGAAAAAAAGATCCCGCGCTGAGCGCCGGGATCTTTTGTCGCCGTTCATTAAGTAAGCAGCAATCCGTCGCTTACGATCCGTCCAGAACCGTCAGTTTCACATTGCGAAACCAGACGGGCAAACCATGATCCTGAAGTCCGATGTAGCCATGACGCGGCATGTCCTTCAAAGCGACGTTATACTTGTTCTTTGTTCCCTGCGGGTTCCACCCCGCCTGCGTCCACGCATTCAAATCCATCGTCAGCACCTTGCGGCCGTTCGACCAGACTTCGATCATGTTATCTTTGGCTTTGACCTTCATTGTGTGCCATTGATCCGCGGGCGTCGGCACGTCCTTGTCGGCGATGCGTTTCTCCGTGCGGAAGACCAGTGTGCAATTGCCCTTATCGCTGGCGACCGGCTTGTCGCCTTCCAGCAGCACCATCTCTTCGGCGCCGTCGTTCTTAACCGATACGTAGAGCGCCGGATTCCAGCCGGTGTCGGAGCCTTCGTAAGGTATGATCTTGCCGTTGCGTTCGACCGTCTGAAAGTTGTTGTACATCTTTACGATCTTGACCGTTGCTGCATTTGACAATGCAGTGTCCTGATTCAAAACCAGCGGGATGTTTGTAACGGCCTCGTTCACCGTCGCCTCCAGATGGGCAACTTCGATGAAGTCGGGCGACATGCAATCGTAGATGCCCGCGGACTGGCCGTGCACGGTGCCGTCGCCTGTCTCATGCAGCTGAATCTCCAACGCGGTATTGATCCAGTCGGCCTTGTCCGTACAGCGTATGAGTATGCCGCTGTTGGATTTGGATGCGAGCTTATATTCCAGTTCGAGAATGAAGTCACCGTACTGGCCCTTGACCCACAAATCATGCAGGTCGCCCTCGCCGACGCGGGCGGCAATCCCGTCCTCGTACGCCCATCGCTGCCCTTCGAACTCGAAGTTTGAAAGTTCCGGCGTAATCAGTGCAACGGCCTTCGGTTCGCTTTTATCGGCATCCCGGCCTTGTCCGTCCGACTTCTGACATCCCCAAAGTCCCGCCAGTATGGCGGCGATTACCACGTACCTGACCATGTGTTTCATCGTTGCCCTTTCTAATGTTTCGCCCCGGACTACTGCCGGGCGCAAGCTGTAACTGAAGACGTCCGAATCCTACAGAAACAGGGCTGCGGCGTCAACGATAAACCGCAAAACGTCGGCCGCAGGCTGTCTGAGGGCAGTTTATCGTGACCTGGTGCAATCCAAATCAGGCTTTAACGCAGTCCACGACGACAACGGTGATGTTGTCGTGGCCGCCGGCGTCGTTCGCTTCGTCGACCAGGGCGCGACATGCCGCATCGGGGTCTGCATTGGTCGTCAGAATGCGGCGGATGGCGAGGTCGTCGAGCATGTCGGTCAGTCCGTCGGTGCACAACAGAAGGCGGTCGCCCTTGCGCAGCGCGAACGTCCTGAGATGCGGTGCGGCTTTCGTATCATCCATGCCGATGTATTGAGTGATCTGGCCGCGGGCTTCATGGGTCTGGGCCTCATGGGGGAGAATGCGGCCCGCTTCGAGCAGTTCGGAAACGACGGAATGATCTCTCGTCAGTTGTTTGAGTCCGGTGCGCCGAAGGCGATAGATGCGGCTGTCGCCGAGGTTGGCCACGTAGGCACGGCTGTCCCGAATGAGCAGGACGACTACTGTGGCGCCCATTTCCCTGAAGCCGTGTTCGCCGACGACGGCCTCCATCCAAAGCTGTTTGCTCTGCTCGGCGAGCGTGGTCTTAAAGACGCGACGCACGGCATGGGCGCGGCCGCTGCGGAGTGTGTGGAGTTTGTTTTCGATCATGACGGGCAGGTCTTCGGTGACGATGCCGGAGGCGAGATGCCCGCCTTTGTGTCCGCCCATGCCGTCGGAAACGACAAACAGCCCGATCTCCGGCTCAACGCGGCATGCATCTTCATTCACATCGCGGCTCTTGCCCACGTCCGACAGCGCAGCCCAGCGGAAGGCCGGGTGTGTCGTCAAGGCCTTTTCGAGGGTATTGTCGGCTTCGTGTGTATTCACTGGCAACGCGATGGAGCAGTCTCCTATTCGATGAGTCGCTTTGTACACCACGGGCAGTAGTTCCAGTAATCCGAATCGACCGACCACCCGCACTTGGCGCAGGTCTCCGGAAACGGGAATACCACCCAGGCTTTTCGTATTCTGCGATTGCACCACGGACAATACCGCATGAAACGCATGACCTTGCCACCGCAGTGACGGCAGGCATCGTGATAGCTTATCACCACGCCGTTCTTTTCAGGCTGCGGGATATACCCCACGCCGTAGCACCACGGGCAGTAGCTCCATGATGGCGAAAGCCCTTTATGGCAGCGCGAGCAGACATGACTGAAACGGCTTTGCTCGTCAAAACGGTTTCGCGTCGTGCCGCACCACGGGCACAGGTGCATGCGTTCGGAAACGGGTTCACCGCAGGCCGTGCAGGCTATCATGTCGGGCAGGACTTTCCTGTAGCGTTTGAGGAAAGTCTCCCTGCGGAGCTGCCGCCAGTCGGGCGTGCGCGGCACTGCCGCCGGACGTACGGACGCATCGAGTGCGCGGGGTACGGCCTCCCGCATGGCGGCGGACATCTGCTTTGCATTGACAAAGCGTTCGTCGGGTTTTACGGCCAGAGCTTTTTTCATGAACCTGACGAACTCCGTGCTGGTTTGCTTTCGCAGCCGTTCATGGCCCCGGTAGGGCCAGGTGAAAGGCCATCGGGGCAGCACGCCGGTGATGAACTCGTAGAGGATCAGGCCCACTGAGAAGCAGTCGCTTCGATAGGTGGGGTGCCCGTAGGCCTGCTCGGGAGCAACGTATCCGGGCGTGCCGAATTCGTCGACGGTTTCCATGCGTCCGTGCATCTTCAGGCCGATACCGAAATCACCGATAGCAACCCGGCCGTTGGGAAACAGAAAGATGTTTCCGGGCGTCACGTCGCAGTGGACCATGCGGTGGCTGTGTGCGTACGTCAGGCCTTCCAGGACCTGCGTGATGATCATGACGATGCGCTTGAAGCTCATCGGGCGCGAACAGTCGTCGAGCGTCCGCACGGACAGTTCGGTGGCCATCACCGCGTAGCCGTCGATAATCTCGGCGTTCTTAACGGGCATGATATGGGGATGACGCAACTGGGCGACGAGACGCACTTCGCGCAGCATAGCCTGATTGTCGCGTTTGCCGCTGGTGTCGGGCTGGGGTATTTTCAGAGCCACCCAGATGCCTTCGACGCGGTCGCGCGCCTTCCAGACCTCGCAGTACCCGCCCATGCCGACGCGTCGGGCAAGCCGGTATTTGCCGAGTTTCTGGTTGCGGCGCAGGGGCGCGCCTCCGCCGGGCGCGTTGGACTGCGGCTGGGTCTGTTGCTCTGGTTCGATCATAATACGTTCATATCTCCATGCCGGGCGGACCCAAAGGCCCCGCGGCAATCATTCGCCGGGCGGTTCGTGGATCAGGCCCGCGATGCAGCGGTCACAGTCCAGATTACTCGTGGTTCCGTGAAGGAGTTGCTCCGGGTTTTTTACAAATGACGCCATCGTTTCGGTTACTCTTACGGCGCCCTCCGAAGCCAGTTCGGTCGGCGCTAGGTATATTCTGACTTCGTCGACAAGGTCCTGCCGCAGGAAATCGGTCAGCACGGCAGGGCCGCCTTCGACGAGCAATTGCTGGATCCCTCGCCGGCCCAACTGCTCCAGCACCTGATTCAGGTCGCATCTGCCCTTGTTTTCGGCGACCGCCAGTATTTCGACGCCGCGGCCGGCCATCGCCGCGACCCGGCGGGACTGCTTTTGGAGCGTGCCGCTCGTGATAACAACCAGCGTTGCCGCCTCGGCGGTATCCAGAACCCTCTTGTCATCGGGTATTCTCAGGGTGCTGTCCAATATTATTCTCAGGGGCTGCCGTTCCCACGCGACGTCCGCTATACGGACGGTAAGGCGGGGGTCGTCTGCAATGGCTGTCTGCACGCCGACCAGAATGCCCTGGCAGCGGCGCCGGAGCCGGTGTACGTCGCGGCGGCTTGTCTCGCAGGAGATCCAGCGATGACGTCGTGACGCCAGAAACGCATCGGCGCTCTGGGCCCATTTGGCGATCACCCAGGGCCGTTTTGTGCGGGCGTACTTGAAAAACGGGGCGTTGAGCACGAGGGCCTGTTCCCGGCCGGGGCCCGTTTCCACGTCAATGCCGGCGTTTCGAAGCCGCTCGATGCCGCCGCCGGCGACCTGGTGGAACGGGTCGCCTGTAGCGATCACCACCTTGGCGATGCCGGCGGCGATGACCGCCTCGGTGCAGGGGCCGGTCTTGCCCACGTGGCAGCAGGGTTCGAGAGTCACGATCATGGCCGCCCCGGCGGGATCGATGCCGCGCTGCCGGCAGTCCGCCAGTGCATTGATCTCCGCGTGCGGGCCGCCGAACCGCTCATGAAAGCCCTCCCCAATGACTCGCCCGTCCTTCACAATCACGCACCCCACCGCCGGATTGGGTTCTACCCAACCGATGCCTTTGGCGGCAAGGTCAAGGGCCCTCTGCATGTAGTCGGTGTCGTCCATCGTCTCCGGCGGCTGTTTGGTTAACAATTCGCTCTCCCGGCGTGCCGGGATTACCCACGGGCAGGATGCCCGTGCCAAGCTTATTTGCCTATCATCTTAATGAATTGTTGTTCGTCGATAATCTCCACGCCGAGTTCTCTGGCCTTGTCCAGTTTGCTCCCGGCATTCTCTCCGGCCAGCAGGTAGTCGGTCTTCTTGCTCACACTGGAGGCCGCCTTGCCGCCGTGATCGACGATAGCCTGCTTGATCTCTTCCCGCGTGAAATGCTGCAGCGTGCCGGTGGCGACGACGGTCTTGCCCTGGAGGGCCTGACTTTTTTTCTGTCTGGGCGGTGTGGGGGCGACCCCTGCGGCGAGCGCCGCATCGATCACCGCGCGGTTCTGCGGATTCTGGAAGTACTCATGGATGCTTTCAGCCATGACGGGGCCGATCTGGTCAATGGCTTCGAGGTCCTCTTTGGACGCACTCATCAGTTTTTCGAGCGAGCCGAATTCATCGGCGAGGATGATCGCCGACTGGCTGCCCACGTTTCGGATGCCCATCGCCGCGATGAACCGCCACAGGTCCTGCGTCTTGCTCTTTTCGATACCCTCCATGATATTGGCGGCGCTCTTGTCGGCCATGCGTTCGAGCTGTACGAGCTGGTCGAAACGCAGGCGATAAATATCCGCGAAGCTGAGGACGAGGTTACTGTCGACAAGCTGTTCAATGAGCGCCGGGCCGAGTCCTTCGATGTCCATCTGCCCCCGCCCCACGAAATACTGTAAACGCTGCTTCAGTGACCCCATGCAGTTCTCGTTCCTGCACGTCACAGTCGTATAATCCCGCTCCGCCTCGGACCGTACCTTCACCTCCACCGGCTCTCCGCACACCGGACACGTCTGCGGTATCGCAAACGGCTTCTCCCGCTCGCCTTTGCTGGTCCCCGTCACCTTGACCACCTGCGGAATGATCTCTCCCGCCTTCTCGATGGTCACCGTATCACCGGGCCGCACATCCAGGCGCCGCACCTCGTCAAAATTGTGCAGCGTCGCCCGCTTGACCGTCGTCCCCGCCAGCAGAACCGGCGTCAGATTCGCAACCGGCGTCAGCGTGCCGGTCTTTCCCACCTGCACCTCGATCGACTCGACCGTCGTCTCCGCCTGCTCCGCCGCAAACTTGTACGAAATGCACCACCGCGGCGCCCGTCCCGTCGTGCCTAAAATATCCTGCTGATCCAGCCGGTTGACCTTCACGACCATCCCGTCGATCTGGTAATCGAGATCGATCTTCTTATGCTCCCAACCGTTGCATATCTCGATCACCTCGTCGATATCCGCCGCCTTACGATTGTTCGGATTCACCGGAAGCCCCAACTGCTTGAACCGCTGCAGTATCCCCCAATGGTCGTCGGCCAACCGCTTGCTGCACTGACCCACGGAGTACGCAAAGAACGCCAGCTTCCGCTTTGCCGTAATCTTCGGATCCAAGAGCTTCAGCGACCCCGCCGCCGCATTCCGCGGATTGGCAAACGGCGGCTCACCGCGCTCGTCCTTCGCCTTATTCAGCGCTGCAAACGCTGCCTTCGGCATGTACACCTCGCCCCGCACCTCGATAACCTCCGGAATCTGCGCATGGTCTTTTAGTGTCAGCGGAATCGCCCGAATCGTCCGGATGTTCGCCGTCACGTCGTCCCCCTTCGTCCCGTCGCCGCGAGTCGCCGCCCGCACGAGCCGGCCCTCTTCGTATCGCAGATTTATCGCCAGCCCGTCAATCTTCAGTTCCACCACGTAATCGTAAGCCTGCCCCTCCAGCCCCTTGGCCACCCGCTTGTCGAACGCCCGCAGTTCGCCGGGGTCGTAGGTATTGTCAATGCTCAGCATCGGCACCGCATGCCGGACGGTCAAAAACCCTTCCAGCGGCTGCCCGCCCACACGCTGCGTCGGCGAATCCGCCGTCACCAGCTCCGGGTGCTTTGCCTCCAGTTCCTGCAATTCCGCAAAGAACGCATCATATGCCCAGTCGCTGATCTTGGGCGAATTCTCGACATAATAAAGCCAATCATGCCGCCGAATCGCCTCGCGCAATTCCTCAACCCGTTTGTTGACATCCTTTGCCATGGCTGATTTATACGTCGCGCTCCCGTCTTTTGCAAGTCCCCCTGCGCCTGCTGAGTCGTAAAACCCACATTTCTGTATCGGCGCAGGTATCCGTTCTGCTGAAGATATCGCCCGGGGACGGCTGCGGGTGGACTTGCAATTTGGGCATGTTCCGGTACAATGGAGCACATAATGAGGAGCGGTTCGTTTTGGTTGAGAAAGGAAACGCCATGTACAAGTCCTGCATTCTGTCGATAGGTGTTATCTTGATAGTCGCCGCCGCCGTCCGCGGCCAGGCCCTCCCCACCGGCAACGCCGCCGATTTCAAGGTCAAAACCTGCCTCCATTCCGTCAGCTACGCCGGCGTATGGCGGGGCCAGGCCGCCCTCACCGTGGACGAGTTCCTCGTCAAGGCCAAACAGTTAGGCTTCGACGGCGTCATGCTCGTCGCCAAGCGCCCCCACGTCTCGCCGCTCGATTATGACGCCGCCGCCCGCAAGGCCCTCAAAAAGCGCATCGAAGACCTCGGCCTTGAACTCGTCTGCCTGGCCGGCTACACCGACTTCACCGCCGGTGTCGACAAGCCCGGCGTCCCCAACGTCGAAATCCAGGCGGCCTACGTCGGCGAGGTAGCCAAACTCGCCCGCGACCTCGGCACGGATATGGTCCGCATTTTCACCGGCTACGAGCGCCCTGGCGTCCCCTTCGACAGGCAGTACGCGATGGTCCTCGATGGCCTGCGGTTAGCGGGCAAAGAGGCCGCCAAATACGGGGTCACCTTGGCCGTCCAGAACCACCACGATATCGCCATCCACCACGACACCATGCACTGGCTGCTCAATGAGGTCAACCTCCCTAACGTCAAGGCCGGCTTCGACGCCTGGGCCCCCACGCTCCAGGGCCTCAACGCCCTCGAACTCAAAGAGGCCATCCTCAAGATGAAACCGTACATTGCGCTGACAATCGCGGCCGATTACGTCTACCTCCCGCGCTACACCTACGAACACACCCTCACCAACTACATCCCCCAGGAGAAACTCCTCCGCGCCGTCCCCATAGGCAAAGGCATCGTCGATTATGAAACCTTCATCGGCACGCTCAAGCAGATCGGCTACCAGGGCTATATCGTCTACGAAATGTGCGAAGTCCTCGAAGGCGGCGGCTCCATCGAAAACCTCGACTGCACCGCCCGGACCTTTCTCGATTATCTAAAACGCTTTGAATGATAGCATCCTATGTGAGGGAAACCATGTGATGCGCTGTTTCAGTATACTTCCTATTTTCGCATCGTGTTACAGGCGGAAAGCCTTTCTCACGCTGTGCTTGATCGGCGGCCTCGCGTTTGCGCAACCTCCGGCCGCCTGGAATGCCATGACAACCGACTGGTCCCGAAATCCCAACCCCGCCGTGGGCGACTGGGGCTTCGATCGCCCCGGTTATCCCGCAGGGCTTTACCTCCACGGTGTCACAATGCCCGCCGGTTTCTTCCCGGACAAGCCGCTGCCGAATCCGATCATTTATGACAATGACGAATACGCCGACGTGCTCGACGATGATGTGCTCTGCGCCATGGCCGGCCTCGGCAAGATCACGCTGGCGGCCCAGATCGTCACACCAATCGATCCCAAGGGTGTGTTCAAGGAGATATGGCAGGAGTCGGCTTTCTGGCATTACGACCGCTGCCTGAGATCGGGTATGTGCATGGAGCGGATCCCAAAGCCCATCATCGGCAACACGCAGGCGAAACCTGACCCGGACAGCCCGGGCGCCAAAGCCTGTGTCGACCTCATCATGTCCTGGCACGCCGCCCGTCCCGACAAACCGGTGCTCATCGCCATGGGCGGCCAATCCGCTACGCTGGCGTCCGCCTGGCAGCGAAACCCCGCCATTGCTGACAAAATCATCGTCTTCTACGTGTCCGCCAATGCGTACAACGGCCAACTCGCCTGGGCCAGCGAGATTGTCTGCGCGAACATGCGGGTGGTGCACGCATACCATTACTGGTGGCCGGAGGTCGGCTCGCCGGATCAGCTTCGCGCGCTGCCGCGCAACAGCTCGGACGACTGGAACGACATCAGCGGCGAATGGGCGGTCCTCGACAATCTCAAGACCGTGCTGGGCCGCGACGCGCTGCCGTTCATCGATGATCCTTACCGGAACAAATTCAACTGCGGCGGCTTTCTCGAACGCCTCAAACGCAATGGTCAATACAACAGCGGGCATCACCAGAAAGGCTGGGGCGATGACGCCTACTCGGACGGCAATATCTTCGTGGCGTGGCAGCCTTCCATGTACCGCAATGCCATTCTGCGACGTGTTCGCGGCGGACAAGTGATTGACCATGAGTACAACCTGGAATGGCTCGACCGGTATGCGATTCATGCCGCCTCGTATCCCTTCATCAGCGACCCCGATGCGTACCGCGGCAAAGAGCCTTAGAACCGCAACGGCTGCGGCGAACCAGGATAAGAGAAAACAATAAATCAGAACACGGAGAGTCGAGTTGTGAGGACCCTGAATGCTGCAATTCTGCTGATGACAGTCGCCGCCGCATACGCCGCTCCAAAGGGCATCGCCATTTATGACAAGAATCCCCGTTACTGGCAATACAACGGCAAACCCGTGCTCCTGATCGGCGGCTCGGTGGAGGACAATCTGTTTCAGATCGCCAACTTGAAGGAACATCTTGACCTGCTCCAGTCCGTCGGCGGCAATTACGTTCGCAATGCCATGAGCAGCCGCGACGCCGGCGATGCGCATCCGTTCAGGAAACTCGACAACGGCAAGTACGACCTCGATCAGTTCGATGAGGAGTACTGGCGGCGGTTTGAGACGTTTCTGGAACTGACCCGAGAGCGCGACATCATCGTGCAGATCGAGCTTTGGGACATGTGGGACATGCACGGGGATACGTGGACGCATAACACGTGGAACCCGGCGAATAACGTTACCTATACGCACGAGAACACGCGGTTGAAGGCGGCGTACGTCCGGCCGGGGTACGGCAGGGGCACGTCACATGGTGCGCCTCACGACTTTTTCATGACGGTTCCGGCGCTGCATCATGACCGTGTAGTGCTGGCCTGTCAGCAGCGCTTCGTCGACAAGCTGCTCTCGTACAGTCTGAAATACGACAATGTTCTGTACTGCATCAGCAATGAGATTCATCCGCAGTACCCGCCCCAATGGGGGTGGTACTGGGCGGCATATCTGCGCAAGCAGGCCCTTGCCGCCGGCCGCGGCATTGAGGTGGCGGAGATGTACTGGACGCTCGACCTCAAGGCCGACCAGCATCTGGCCTCGCTCGATCGACCCGATGTGTACAGCTTCTTCGAGGCGTCGCAGAACAGCGCCATCCTCGACCCGGAAGAGCATTGGGGCAACCTTCAGCATATCTACCGGCATTTGGGCTCGCGGCCGCGGCCGATCAACAACACGAAGATATACGGGGCCGACAGCGGGGCGGTCTGGACGGGCACAACCCGGAACGCACAGGAGAAGTTCTGGCGAAACATCATCGGCGGTTCGGCGTCGAGCCGCTTTCACCGCCCCCCAAGCGGCCTGGGGCTCAGCGACGCCGCCCAGGCGCACATCAAGAGCCTGCGGATGCTGACCGACGCGATAAACGTTGTTGCTTGCGAACCGAACAACGACCTGTTGAGCGAACGGTCGGCGAACGAGGCGTACTGCCTCGCCGAGCCGGGCAAGCAGTACGCGGTCTATTTCCCGGACGGCGGTGCGGTAAGATTGGACACCTCCGCTGCCCGCGGCGCAATCCATGTCCGCTGGCTGGACATCGCCGGCAGCGCCTGGCAGGAGCCGCAGACGGTCCAAAGCGGCCACATTCTTGATTTGCAGGCCCCCGGCAGGGGCCACTGGGCCGTACTCGTGACGGCGGATTGAAAATTGCTGCTTTCTACAGGGAGATTTGGAAATGTTTGCAGAAAAGCACCACGTATGCCGCATCGCAGTGGCTCTCGCATTTGCCTTTGTGATGTTCTGGATGGGCGGCCGGACTTTCGCTGACACCGCAGATCACATTCAGCCATACCCTGCGAATCCGGCCTATTGGCAGTACAAGGGCAAGCCCGTCCTGCTGCTGGGCGGTTCCTGGCAAGACAACCTCTTTAATCATCCAATCGGCCTCCAGCGCCATCTCGATCTTCTTAAATCGGTCGGGGGCAATTACCTTCGCAACACAATGAGCCACCGCAATACGGGCAATGTCTTCGCATACGCGCAACGCGACGGTAAGTTCGATCTGGATCGATGGAACGAGGAGTACTGGCGGCGGTTTGAAAATTTTCTTCGGCTTACTTACGAAAGGGACATCATCGTCCAGATCGAGATTTGGGATCCCTGGGATCACTATGTGGATCATCAATCCCTTGGCGGCTGGTCCAAGCACCCCTTCAACCCTGCCAACAACGTCAATTATACGGCCGAAGAATCCCGCCTGCCGACGCGAGTTAGTTATGAACCGCGGGGCGAGCCGACGGACCACGCATTTTTCCGCAGTGTTCCTGCGCTGGATAATAACCAACTTGTGCTGAGCTATCAGCAGGCCTTCGTGGACAGGCTCCTTTCGTATTCCCTTTCCTGTCCTCACGTGCTCTACTGCATGAACAACGAGACCGGCGAGCGCGTTGAGTGGGGGGACTACTGGGCCGAATTCGTCCGCCGGCGGGCCCGGGCCGCCGGTGTGCAGGTATGCACAACCGACATGCGCAGGAGCGAGGACGTGCGGAGCAAGGACCATGCATACATCTTTGATCGCCCGGATCTGTACACGTTCGTGGACATCTCGCAGAACAACGCGTGGGCCGGTCTCGGTCAGAAGCACTACGACAACATCCTGTACGTTCGCGAACGCCTTGCGAAACAGCCCCGCCCCATCAACAACAACAAGAACTACGGCGCAGCGCGACACGGTGAGGAAGAGTCGGTGGCGAGATTCTGCCGCATCGTCTTCGCCGGCTGCGCAAGCGTGCGCTTCCACCGGCCTCACCCCTTGGAAAACGCGGACGCCCACGAGGCCGCTACAGACTTCGGGCTTGGCCTCAGCCCCCGCGCTCAGGCAATAATTGCTTCCATGCGCAAAATCGCCGACGCGGTTGAGTTGACCCGCACAAGCCCGCGCAACGACCTGCTCAGCGAACGGTCGCCCAACGAGGCGTACTGCCTCGCCGAGCCGGGCAAGCAGTATGCGGTGTATTTTCCGGACGGCGGGGCGGTGAAACTGGATGCCTCAGCGGCGCCTGGTTCGCTGGAAGTGCGCTGGCTGGATGTGACGGGCAGTGCCTGGCAAGCGCCACTGCGGCAGCAAGGCGGCGGGATACTGGAATTGACGACCCCTGGCAAGGGCCATTGGGCGGTGATGATTTTGGTGAATTAGTGCGAGGGTTGCAAGTGGAATCTCAAAAAGATCGCTTGCGCAGAACTGGGCAGAAAGGTAGTTACATGCGGAGACAGAGTCTGAACGAGCGAGAGACGTGCCGAGTGAAAGAAACATTTTTTCTGCACAGGGCGGCTGTGGCGGCGGTGCTGACTGCGGCCTTGCTGTCGGCCGAGTGCCTCGCGGCCCAGCCGCAGGTGCGGCTTGAACTGGTGCCTCTGGACGGGATATTTCGGATGTATCCGCAGGCGGTCGGCGGGGCGGCAAGACCCGTCCGCATCGAATTGCGTGCGTCGCGCCTGGCGCCCGCCGGCGGCGACATCGTCGTCCGGTTGACCGCGCAAGACATTTTCCATCAGCCGGTTGAGTGGTGTGAGGAACTCCGGATTGTCCTGCCTGCCGAGGGTGCGATGGCGAGCAGCACGTTTGATTTCCAGGCGGAGCAGGGCTTCTTCCAGGTGTTCGCCACCTGCCGGGTCGCAGGGGAGACCTTCGAGGCCTCGACCGGGCTGGGCGTTATCCCGCCGCATCATCGCGGGGTGCGTCCGGATTCCTTTTTCGCCTCCAATACGTCGAGCATTCGGACGGGCTTGCAGTTGCGGTTTCTGCAGGCCATCGGCATGAAGGTTCAGCGGACGCACCTGAACCCGGTCCGGGCGGAAATCCCCGAGCGGCCGGACGGTGCGTGTCGTCTGGACCTGAGCGGCATGGACCGGGCGTGGCAGGAATGTCTGGACCACGACACATGGATACTGCCGATCGTCGGTTATCACTTTGGCGAGCGGATGCGGTCGGAGTTGGCGCGCCGAACGGACATGCACGGCCCACCCCGGGACGTGCGCGAGTTTGTGGAAACATGGGAAACGATCGTGCGTCATTATCCCCGCATTACGACCTGGGAGTTCTGGAACGAACCGTGGATTTACGGTTGGACGTGGGCGGCGGAACCGGCGGTGTATCGCCAGTTTCAAAGCGCGTGGTGCCGGATGGCTCTCTCTGTAAACCCGGCCATGCGCATCGTCGCGGGCAACAGCTCGATGTTTGTGGAAGATCACATCGAACCGTACCCCGAGTCGTGGCAGGGGCTGCTGCAGGGCACGTCCCATCACCCATACTCGGGCGTGCACGATCCGACCTTTCGCAACAGCGGCCAGGGCCGATCACTCGATCAAGGCGCGGTGGTCACGCGGCGCATGGGTCTGCCGTATTACTACATGACCGAGGCGGGCAGTTCCGCAGGCGATGAGACCGACGCCTACAAGCTCGTTCAATACTTTATTCGATCCGCCCTGGCGGGCGCATTTCAAGGCAATGCGCAGTGGGGTTTCGGTTTTCACGAGAACAATACCCGCGCCAACACCACGTTCGCCGTCATGACGCATTTTCTCGAAGATCGCCCGATTGTGGCCGACATTTGGCCGCACCAGTCGCTTTTGTGGGGGGCGGTCTTTGCCAACCCGCGGTACGTCAACGAGGCCGCGCGGCAACTGCCGCGCGCCGCGGAACTGAACAGCCGTTGGACCGTGCCTGTGCCGGATGACCGCCGCGATGACCGGATGAAGGTGGCCGCCGTCTGGAGCCACACCGGTCCGAGCGCCGGACAACAGGACCGCAACGGCACGCTGTCACTGTCGGCGCCGGGTGACATCCGGGCGTTTGATATGGTAGGGCGCGAGATTCCGCGCCGCAACGGAACGTTAACCGTTCCCTTTGGCGAACGTGTGGTCTGGTTTACCACCGAGCAGCTCGACGTGGCCAGCTTCCGTAACCGGTTGGCGAAGGCTATGATGACCGGTGTGACCCCGGTGAACGTTTCCGCCTTATCGCTGCTCCAGCCGGCCGGTGAGGCCCAGCCCCTGGGCGTACGCTTGGAAAACCAGCTCAACCGGAGCGTGACGGGGACCTTGACACTGATTCGCCATGCCGACGACGCGCGGCGCTCCGTTCCGTTCACCCTCCCGGCCGGCCGGTTGCAGGAGATTGCGGTGGAATGGCCCGCCGGCTCTCTGCCCACCCAGGCGCGCTATGATGTCACTTTTGAATTGCAGACAGACTGCGGCGATATGACGCACCGGCAGGAATTGGCCGTTGCGCGTTTTCTCAGGCGATCCATCAGCGTGGACGGCAAACTGGACGATTGGGCGGATGCGCTGCCCGTGTTCATGGACAGCGCCCACTCGGACGGCAAGCTCGATCCGACTCAGGCCCTCCTCAATCCAGGCCGCGTGAAGATGGAAACAGGGGGTGGCGGCCGGGTGGTCCTGCGGGTGTATACCGCCTATGACGAACGAAATATTTACGTTGCAGCGGCGGTCCGCGAGCCGCAGTTAGTGTGCCGCGCGGGTCAACCGGTCACGCGCCGCGGTCGAACTGAAGTTGTCACCCTGCCTTACCGCATGGGCGAGCCGGAAGGCCTGGAGCACATACGCAACTGCGGCGACGCGTTTTTCATGGCCTTCGGCTTTCGCGACCGGGTGCCGGGCTGGGGCAGACAGATGGACGATCCGTGGGCGTGGAAAGGGCACTTCTACGACACGGATTATCAATATGTGGTTCACACCTCGGCGACCGGTCCTCAGTTGATTCGGCAATGGGGTGCGGACACGTCCCGGCGCACCGCTTATCAAACGGCGGCGGTTCCGGGGGTCGGGCCAGTGGCGGGCGCACAGGTGAAGATCCAACGGGACGAAGCGGCGCAATTGACCGTGTATGAGATGGCGATCCCGCGCGACCAACTGAAGCTGTTCGATCCCGCAGCCGGCCGGCTGCGGTTCGGGTTTGTTCTCTCCAGCGGCGAAATCGGCTGGCCCCTCCAATGGGCCTCGGCGGCCGGAGTTTTCGATTACTGGATCGGCTCCGGTTCCTTCAGCCCGAGCTGGGTGTCGGTGCTGCCGTGCCAGACCTTCTTCGGCATCGAGCCATAAACAAGGCCGATGAGCGGTCAGAACACGGCAAATGCAGTTGTTTGAAATTCTACACATAACGGAACCGGAAGGCAGAAACGGCTACATGAAACAAAACGAAGCAAAGGAAAAATTTATGATGAATGTAAAATGCAGCAGCAGGAAGGGGCGAGCCTCGCTGGCCGGTGTTTCAATGCTTTTGCTGGTCGTGGGGCTTGTGTGGAGTAACGCGTATGCGGCGCAGCCCTCCGCCAAGGGCCGCCTTGGACGGCTGAAGGTTTCGGAGAATGCGAGGTTCCTCGTCTACGAGGACGGTACGCCGTTCTTCTGGCTGGGCGATACCGCATGGGAACTTTTCCACCGACTCAATCGCGAAGAGGCCGATCGATACCTCGAGAACCGCGCGGCCAATGGATACACGGTCATCCAGGCGGTGGCGCTGGCCGAAATCAATGGACACTCCGACCCGAACCCTTACGGCCATCTGCCGCTGATCGATCAGGACCCCGCCCGTCCGGCGGTGCAGGACGGCCCCAATAACGATTACTGGGACCAGGTTGACTACATCGTGGACAAGGCCAACGCCCTTGGTCTCTACATCGGCTTTCTCCCGACGTGGGGGCGGTACTGGCATGACAACGTCAAAGACAACAAGCCGCTGTTTACCGTTCAGAACGCCGAGGTCTACGGCGAGTGGCTCGGGCGGCGATACCGCGAAAAGCATCTGATCTGGGTGCTCGGCGGCGACCGCACCATCCAGAATGAAGGCCACAAGGAGATCATCCGCGCCATGGCTCGCGGCCTTCGCAAGGGCGACGGCGGCGCCCATCTGATGACCTTCCACCCGCGCGGCGGCTCAGGCTCGGCCCAGGATTTCCATAATGACGACTGGCTCGATGTCAACATGCGTCAGAACGGACACAATACGAAGTTCAACGAAGGTTACCACAATACCCGCGTCGACTACGACCGCACGCCCATCAAGCCCGTCCTGGACGGCGAGCCGATCTACGAGGATCATCCCGTTTCGTTCAGGCCGAAGGACCTGGGCCACTCGATCGCTTCGGATGTTCGCCGGCCGCTCTACTGGAACCTGTTCACCGGCGCGTTCGGGCACACCTACGGCCATCATTCCGTCTGGCAGATGTGGCAGCCCGGCCGGGCCCCGATCAACAACCCGCTGATGCCCTGGTACGAGGCCATCGACCAGCCCGGCGCCCGTCAGATGCAGTATGGCCGCTGGCTCATGGAGTCGCGCCCGTTCCTCACCCGCATCCCCGATGACTCGATCATCGTCGCCCACACCTCCGACGGCGTACCGGCCGCGACTGACCGCAAAACCCTCATCGATACGAAGCTTACGCATGTCGCCTATACCCGCGATCAGATGGGCAAAGCCGTGCTTTACATCAATGGGGCGGCGGCTTCATCCGGCAATGTCGGCGGCGATCTTTCGAACTGGGATGACGGCTTCCGCCTGGCCTTGGGCAACGAGCTGACCGAAGACCGTCCCTGGCTCGGCGAGTTCTACCGTGTGGCTCTGCACGCGCGTGCCTTGGACGCCGCCGATATAGCCCGCGCCTTCAACGCCGGTCCGGCCAAAGCCGCCGGCAGCCCGGTGGCGCTCTATGAATTCCGCGAAGGCGGCGGCCGGATCATTAAAGACACCTCCGGAGTCGGCGAACCGCTAAATCTGCATATGGCGAACGCGTCTGACGTCCACTGGCGAGGCGGAAGCGGCGGGCTGCGGTTCGCCCGACCTGCGCTGATCGCCTCTCAAACTCCCGCGACAAAGCTGATCAATGCCGTCAAGCAATCGCGATCCTTCACTATCGAAGCCTGGATCAGGCCCGACAACACCGTCCAGGCCGGTCCCGCGCGCATCGTAACGCTTTCCGCCGACATGAGCGCACGCAACCTCACCCTCGGCCAGAAGGCCGACGCTTACGAGGTCCGTTTTCGCACCACCGCCACCTCCCCGAACGGCGAACCGGCGCTCTCAACCCCCGGCGGCGACATGCCCGCCGGACTCGTCGTCCCGACCGCCGTACCTGGCGCAGGTCGCTACCGCTTCGTCGCCACGCGAGATGCACAGGGCTCCTATGCGATGGTATACGCCCCCGTCAGCCGCGCCTTTACGGTGCGCATGGACGCGATCAGCGGCTCGAAGGTCAAGGCATGGTGGTACAATCCGCGCTGTGGTGAGGCGACCGCCATCGGCGAGTTCCCCAACAAAGGCCATCGCGAGTTTCAGCCGCCCGACAAAGGCGAAATCATTGATTGGGTGCTCGTTCTCGATGACGCGGCCAAAAAGTATGCCGCGCCCGGCACACGCCAGGTGAAGCTGGATGTCTCCGCATCACAAGGCGCGATGGAGGTTCGCTGACTGGACATCACGCGCAGTGCCTGGCAGCAAACGCAGCAAACACAGCCCGGCCGGACATTGGAACTGAAAAGCCCGGGCAAAGGCCATTGGGCGGCCCTCATTACGGCCCACTGACAATCATTACTTGACAAGGAGATCAAAAATGCTGACCGAAAAAACGCGAGTCAATCAAATCGTGATCATCGCCCTGTGCGCAACGGCGATTGCGTGGATAGCCGACACGGCGGCAGCCGATGACGCGCGCATTCGCCCGTATGCAGAAAACCCCTCCTACTGGCAGTACAAAGGCAAGCCGGTGGTGCTCATCGGCGGCAGCAAGGACGACAGCCTCTTCCAGATACCCCAACTCAAGGAGCACCTCGACGAAATGGTCGCCGTCGGCGCCAACTACATCCGCAACACCATGAGCGACCGCCCCGACCACGACTTCGAAGTCTACCCGTACAAAAAACTCCCCGACGGCAAATACGACCTCGACCAGTGGAACGAAGAATACTGGCAGCGATTCGAGAACATGCTCCGCTGGACCGGCGAACGCAGCATCATCGTCCAGATCGAGGTCTGGGACCGCTTCGACCACTCGACCAAGAACTGGCCCCCGCATCCCTATAACCCGAAGAACAACATCAACTACACCTACGAGCAGTCCGGCTTCGCCCCGGAGTATCCCGACCACCCCGGCCGCAACCAGCAGCCGTTCTTCTTCACCACCCCGAAGCAGCGCAATAACACCGTCATCTATAAGTACCAGGAGCGCTTCGTCGACAAAATGCTCTCCCACACCCTCAAATACAACCACGTGCTCTACTGCATGGACAACGAAACGTCGGCCCAGGAGGCCTGGGGCGCCCATTGGGCCGCCCATATCAAGCGCCGCGCCGCCGAGGCCGGCAAGCAGGTCTGCGTCACCGAGATGTGGGACGCGTGGGACCTCAAATCCGACGAGCACAAGCGCACCCTCGACCATCCCGAACGCTACGACTTCGCCGACGTCTCACAGAACAACCAGAAGAAAGGCCAGGAGCATTGGGACAATTTTCAGTGGGTCCGCGCCCGCATCGCCCAGCAGCCGCGCCCGCTCAACACGGTAAAGACTTACGGCGCAGACGGCGGCAAATACGGCAATAACCAGGACGGCACGGAACGCTTGTGGCGCCACATCATCGGCGGCGCCGCCTCCGCCCGATTCCACCGCCCCGACTCCGGCCTCGGCCTCAACGACATCGCCAAGGCCCACATCAAGAGCGCCCGCATGCTCCTCGAAAAGTTCGACATCATCAACGCGACCCCCGACGCCCAAAGTAAGCTCCTCTCCAACCGAACCGCAAACGAAGCCTACCTGACGTTCATTAAGGACAAACAATACGCAATCTACTTCCCCAATGGAGGCTCTGTAGACCTCGACCTCGCCGCCCAAAAGGGCGCCTACAAAATAGAATCACTAAACATAGGAACCAGCAAATGGCAGGAAGCCGGCCGGACCGAAGCCGGCAAGAAAGTGACCCTCACCGCCCCCGAGGGCAAACACACCCTCGTCCTCGTCTCCGCCGGATAAGAAAGGGCATGCCTTGCCTGTCTGCCCCGCCCGCCCGAAGGGGGGCACGGCAGGGTGAAACCGGTGTTCAAATGTGTTTCCTGCTCTCCGAGCGGCATTTGATCTTGTCTTACCAGTAGTTTTTTGGTAAGATCGATCAAAGAAGAAGGTTAAACCTGTCTATATTGAAGGCAAACAATGAAGATCAAGGTGATTATCCACGAAGCCGACGAAGGCGGGCTTTGGGCGGAAGTACCGGCCATTCCCGGCTGTATGACGCAAGGCGAGGACATGAAGGAACTCATCGAGAACATCTACGATGCGGTGAACGGGTGCCTGTCAATCGATATGAAAGATATCGTACTCGGCGACAAAGACGAAGTCATGGAGTTGGCTGTTTGAATAATGAAGACGCTTAGCGGCAAGCAGTTCTGTAAAATTCTCGAAAGCCACGGATGGAAAGCTGCACGGATCACAGGCAGCCACCATATCTACACAAGAGAAGACTCGAATTTTCGGATTACGGTTCCAGTCCACGCCAATAAGGACCTTAAGGCCGGTCTGCAGAGAGCCTTGATGAAGGCTGCGGGAATTCGGGAAGACGAGTTGTAATAGTCTCAACCTGGCTGAGCTGTTTTCATGTCGAAAACCATTTCAAGGAAATCACGCAAAAATGCACCGCCCCGCAAGCCGGCCATTTCGTCGCTCTCCTGACAAAAACGGGTCAGTAGCGGCTTGTGTGTGCAGATTTGCAGTCAATCATTTTGTGCGCTTTGAAAGGAAATGGTTCCTGATGTATTCCTTACTCCTCACTTTGTCAGCGATACTCGCGGTGCATGCAAACGCCGCGCCTTCACCTGCCGCCGGCGCGTTCAACAATCCCGGCGTCTATAGCAAGATACTAAACGGCCGCCTTTACGAGTGGATCCCCACCCAGGACGTGAACTTCGACATCACGCCCGACGGCAAAGTCAAAATGGTGTCGCCGACGACGAAACGCTCCTTTGACGGCACAAACGCGTGTCGGCCGTTCATTTACGACCACGCCCACCGCCGCCTCACACCGGCCGACGAAAAGGCCCTGCGCGGCGAAGGACTCATGCTTCCGCCCGGCAGCTATGGCTTCGCCATCCAGTGGATCAAGGCCAACACCTATGACGAAGTGTTCGCGCAACCGTGGAATCTGACGTGCAACCCCGAAACGTACCGCGCCAACTCAGCCCAGCTCGATTATGTGAACATCTCGGTCATCCCGCTCCGCGCCGAAGACGCACCGCAGAAGGGTGTCCGCCACATCACTCTGCCTTACGACCTCCAGCGTGTCTCCTGGCTGCCGCACTACCAGGTCCTGCCCCACGACCTGCACCTGCCCCCCGACAAAGGCTTCGGCGTCACCCGCCTCCTCTGGGACATTCCGCTGGAGCAGATCTACAAAAAAGTCACGCACATCCAATACTGCTACGGCGAACTGGACACGGTCCCCGCGAGCAAAAAGTGGAAGACCAAGCAGGCCCTCAACCACTCCGGCGCCCTCGCCTCGAACGACTGGCTCATCGCCGATCACCCCATGGACCGCGATTTCATCACCTCCGCCGAAATGGACGAAAACTTCGGCACGCGCGGCATCAAAAACCACGGCGAACGCGCACAGCAGGTCCTCGATGGCATCTACCGCCGCATGCAAAAAGAGCTGCACGTAACCTCGCCCAACCAGACCCGCCTCTACGACGACTACTTCGGCGCGCTCGAAGGCTACGACAACAGCGTCAGTTTCCTCTGGGGTTTCGACGCCAAGCGCATGATCGAAGGACTCTCAACGCCTCAAATGGCCCGCAGGCAGTACCGCGACGGCGCCTGGCAAGATGAATGCCGGTACTTCTCCGCCGGCGCGATCGACTACCGTAACTGGCTGCAGGGCGGCTACCTCGACAGCTACGCCGTCTGCCCCGAGGGCATCCGAATCTACAACGAAATCTACAACTACGAGCGAAAGTTCATGGCCGCCCCCGACCGCCGCGTCCTCAAGTTCGGCTGGTCCAACGCCGAAGGCGTCAACAGCACGATGTACCGCGCCGGCACAAAGTCGCGCCTGCATTTCCCCAACGGCGACATCATCCGCCAGGTCGAAATCGCCTGGCCGTTTCACATGATGCTCAACGAGTCCTTCTGGGCTCTCCTGCTCGGCAATGACTACGTCCTCTGGCATTCCAGCGTCCGCCTCGTTCAGGACCCCCACGCCTTCGGCGATTCCTGGGCCGCCGGCGCCGGCAAAACCCAGTGGCAGCCCACGGGTGGCAGGATAATGGACTACAAC
>JACZKQ010000179.1 GCA_014859965.1 Phycisphaerae bacterium | reverse complement strand
GGGCCGGGCCGATCGGGGGCGCGCAGCAGGGCCAAGGGCGTTTTGGCGCCCGCGGGGCGGGGCATCGATATTCTTTTCGTGGCAGCCAACGCAGGAACGAACCTCGCCGGGGCGGTAGTTGACGAAGGTGCGTTCGCGCTGGAGTTCCATGAAATCTTCGTCGAGCACCTGGAAGAAGATGTTGCGGTCGGCGGGTACGAGGAACCGGGCGGAGCCGTCGGCGTGTACGGGGACGACGCCGTGCTGGACCTTGAGACCGAGATGGGTTTTCCTGGTGACGACGGCGTGCTGCTGGTCGTATTCGTCGCCGGGCCAGTTGCGGCGGGCGGCCCAGGGGCGCGGGACCTGTTCGTTGACGCGGATGTATTTGACAGCGCCGCGTTCGATGCCGGTGAGGCCGTGATAGACGTCGGTGACAATGACCTCGGCCAGGTTGGCGTCGGCCTGTTGTTCGCTGCGTGTGCCGGCGAGCACCGGCGGGCGGGTCCGCGGGCGAAGCGGCATCGGCTGATAGCAGGAGATTTCCGGGTCGTCATGGATCAGCAGCGTCGAGCCGGTTTCGTCAAGGAGATAGAGGTCCCACGCGTCGAATTCTTTCCACTGGCGGTCGGCGTTTTGCGAGACGAGGAAGAGTTTGTCGGTGAGGGGGTATGGGTCGATGAAAAGCGGGCCCTTGAGGTCCTGCACCCATTTGCCTTCGCGCAAGTGGAGGAAGCCGGAGTGGCCGCTGGGGGTCATGCGGATGTCGGGGGTGATGTATGTCATGGGTTGTTCGGTGCGGTAGTCGGCGGCCATGTCGAGACGGATGACCGTGCCGATGCCGTTCATGGGGCAGCAGTGCGGGCCGCCGATGACGATGAAGCGGTTGTTGGAGCCGGGGATTGGGCGGGCCTGGATGAAGGCGGAGGGGATGGCGATTGTGTTGCCGTAGATCTCCACGGAGGCCGTGCCGTCGGGGTACATGGCCCAGAGGCACTTGGTGGAGACGGCGCCCTTGTCGAGGTATTCCCAGCGGGTGTAGAGGATTCGGCCGTCGTTTGCGACGGTGGGCCAGCCTTCGGAGACGCTGCTGTTGGAGAGCTTCTGCATGTTCGCGCCGTCGGCGTCCATGCGGTAGAGGACGGTCGTGGTGAAATAGTCGGGGCCGTCGCAGAGGATGCCGTACTGGCAGCGCGTCGAGATGAAGCAGATGCCGCCGTCGGGCAGGTACGCGGGGTCCATGTCGTCGGTGTGGTGGCGGTAGAGAATGGGACGGCCGGCCCAGGAAGACATGTCGCGCCGCCAGTAGCGGTCGATGCGCTGCTGTTCGTCGGGCGGGTCAAAGGTGAGCTGGCGCAGGTGCGTGCCGTCGACGTTCACTTCGTAGAGGCGGAATCCTTTGCCGATTTTTTCTTTCCAGGCGAAGACGATGCGGCGGGCGTCGAAGGACAGATCGTATCGGCCGAAGATGCCGTGGGCCATCGAGGGGACGACGTCCTGGACTTTGCCGGTTGCAAGGTCGAGGGTGCAGATATTTCCGCCGAATTTTTCGCAGCCGTCGATGAAGTCGGTATAGTAATGGCTGGACTGGTAGGTGAAGCGTTTGACGAAGAGAATCTTTTCGAATGTGGAGAAGGGATCGGAGGCGTGAATGATGTCTCGCTGGAGTCTTTGCAGGTCGGCGGCGAACTGGTCGAGCTGGGCCGGATCGATGAATTGTGTTTGCCACGTTTGGATTTGCTGTTCGAGCGCAGCGATGCGGGCGGTGAGACCCTGTATTTGCGAAGCTTGTGCCGCGGCGTCGAGCTCTTCGGAGAGCGCCCGGCGAAGTTGGGAGGGATCGGTTTTCGTGAGGATCGCTTCGAGCTGCTCGTAGCGTTTGGCATTGTAGTAGAGGCTGAGGACCTCGGGCATGTCGGCGGCGGTGTCGGCATGGTCCGCCGTTTGTTTGGCACGCGCGGCGAATGCTTCAGGGGCGCGGGCGGCTTCGGCATAGCGCAAGGCGAGGTCGCGCCAGTCGCCGGCGAGCCATTTGCGCTGCCATATTTTGTCGCCGCGGACCCAGGCCATTTGCCGTCGGGACTCGGCATCGGGGAAGTCTCGTTCGAGCATGCGCCACAGGCTGTCCGACTGGTCGGCCAGACTCTCGGCGGGCAGGTCCACGCGTCCGTTGCCGTTTAGTCGGAGGGCGCTGCCGAATCTGCCGGGGGCGAACCGGGCGTCCACTGTGTTGGCGGCGTGGTTGTTAGAAGCTGCGGCGTCGTTGCAATCGTCGTCGAACGTCCAGTGGCCGACGAGGGCGGCCTGGGGGACTGCCTGCGGGCTGCCAGCCAGGGCACGGATTTGCTCGGCGGAAAGCTGCCGGTGATAGAGACGCAAGTCATCGATGTCGCCGTCGAATCCGCTTGGCGAGGGGAAGTTGTCGTTGGTGTAGCCGATGCGATGGACGAAATCTTTCGGGTCGGGTTCGGCGGCGAGCATACCATCGGCGTCGCGTCGGCCGTCGACGTACAGGGTGAATTGATTGCTGCCGCCGGTAAGGGCGACGTGATGCCAGCGGCCGTCGGCGACGGGTGTGCTGCCGGTGACGGCGCCGACCCAGCCGATGTCGAAGCCGAGGCAGCCGCCGCGGACGAAGAACGTCTTGCCCTGCGGGGCCCATGGGCCGGAGGCCGGACAGCGGGCCATGATCGTGCCGCCGTGGGTCGTGCGGATCCATGTGGCGATGGTGAACTGTGAGTCGCCGAAGTCCGGCAGAGGTATGCGCTGAAGGCCCGCTTCGGGTCGGCCGGCCCATGCAAGATGCCAGGCGACGAGGGCGTCGTGCCATGTGTCTTTCTTGACGTAGTACTCTGCCGCATCGGATGCGGCGGCCGGAGGACTCGGCAACAGCGCCGGAAGGCATAAGACCAGTACCGCGGCAAACATTGCTCTTTGCTTCTTCATGCGACGCCCTGACTTTCGGGTAGACTGTTACTTCTTGCGGGGCGAGCCCCGAGGGCGACCACGCGGGGTCGCCCCTACAGATTATGGGAAGACGAGATTCGTATCGGAGTGCCGCACGCCGTCGTTGTCGTGGACTGTGGCGACCTCGGTGATGATGGCGCCTTCGGGCCCGGCGTACTGCCAATGGCGGGCGCCGACGCGGTTGAGCGGCGTGAACTCGCCGGGGCGCAGGACGACTTCGTGGCTGACCGTCACCGTGCCGTTCATGTGGCATTGTGGGACGACGGCATGCATGGGCACGGTGGGCTCGCCTTCGCCGTAGACGTAGCTGACGCCGTGGCGCACGAGCCAGCCTTCCAGTTTGGACGGGTTCTTGTCGGTGGCCAGGTGATAATGTTCGGGAAGCATCTGGCCGGGGAGCAAATAGATGTCCATCAGCATATAGCGATCCTTTTCGTTGTTGACGAACATGACGGCGCCCAGGCCGAGTTTGGCGAATTGTCCCGTACCGTAATCGGAGACCCAGAGCTTCTCTCGCGTGTCCGGAAAGATGGGATAGCGATGATATTTCATCAGTGCGAGGTGGGCTTCTTTGGCGGCCTCCGGCTTGAATTTGCCGGCGGCGTCATAGAAGTCGGCATTGTCGAACTGGAGTTTGGCGGGCTTGGATTTTCTGAGGGTTTCGCCGCAGCCGGTCAGGCTCAGTCCTGCGGCCGTTAATGCGGTTGTTTTCAGTACGGTTCGTCTGTTGATACGGGCTTTGGGTTCCATTATTACGTTCCTTTTTCTACAGATGTTTTGCCAGGGAGAGCACGGAGATCACAGAGAAGCGGTGCTCTCAATTGTGTACTCAGCTTATGGTTTTCCAGACCGGGTCCAGCGCGGCAATTACTTTTTGGTAGCTTGCGTATTTCTGTTCGTAGACGCTTTTCATCTTTAAATTCGGCTCCTGCCGCCGGGAAACGTGGACCATTTTCTCGACTGCCTCATTATAACCATTAAAGCAGCCGGATGCAACGCCTGCGGCGATGGCTGCGCCGAGGGCGCCCAGTTCGGTGCCGTCGGGGATTTCCAGAGGGACCTGGAGAATGTCGGCGAAGATCTGGACCCATTCGATGCTGCGGGCGGCGCCGCCGGTGAGGCGGACGACGGCGGGCATGTCGCGGAACCGGAGGAGGCGTTCGACATGGGCCTTGTGGCCGAAGACGACGCCTTCGAAGATGGCCCGCAGGACGTGGCCGCGGTTGTGCCAGGCGTTGATGCCGATGAGGGAGGATTTGGCGTCGGGGTTGGCGTTGGAGCCGAACAGGAACGGCAGGAAGACAATGTGGGATTCGTCGGGGCGGGTGGCGGCGACGGCGGCATTGACGACGTCGAAGACGCTTTGGCTCTGCTGTTCGGCAAGGCGGCGGTCGGCTTCGAAGAAGTGGGTGACGAACCATTCGAGGTTGGCGGCGGAGGTGGCGCTGCCTTCGAGCATGAGGTAGTACTCGGGGATGGCGTAGCAGGAGGTCATGAAGACGTCTTCGTCGACGACAGGGGTTTTCGAGACGTACTGGTTGTTGCCCCAGGTGCCGGCGATCATGCAAAGCTGCGATTCGTCGACCATGCCGGAGGCGAGGCCGCAGGCGTCGATGTCGAACATACCGCCGGCGACGGGGGTGCCTGCTTTGAGGCCGGTTTCGGCGGCAGCGGCAGCGGTCACTTCGCCGGCGACGTCGGCGGTCCGGATGATCGGCGGCAGGAGGCGGCGCATGTCGGCGATGCCGAAATCGGTGAGCAGGTCGTCGTCGTAGTCGCGAGTTTGAAGGTTCATCAGACTCGTGCCGGAGAAGTCGGTGAGTTCGGCGTTGATTCTGCTTGTAAGTCGGAATCGCGTGTAGTCCTTTGCCATGAGGACCCAGGCGGCCTGTTTCATGACCTGCGGTTCGTTGTCACGAAGCCATGCCAGGAGGGCGTTGGGCTGGGCGGCCCAGAGGCTTTGCATCGTTCTGGGGCGAACCTTCTTGTCGATGCCGTCGGCAAGCCATTTGTCGACATAGGCGCGGGCGCGGCTGTCGGTGGAGATGATGGCGTTGCGGACGGGCCCGCCCTGCGCATCGACGAGGTACAGGCCGTTGCCGTGGCCCGTGGGGGCGATGCAGGCGATGTCGGCCGCGTCGATTCGGGCTTGCGCAAGAACCTTCCGCACGGCGGCGGCGGTGGCGGTCCACATGGCCTGCATGTCGCGCTCGACATGGCCGGGGTGCGGCGTGAGCATTTCGGTTTTTTCGGCGGCGACGGCCAACTCCGCCCCATCGAGCGAAAACAAGGCGGCTTTGGAGACTGTCGCGCCGTTGTCGATTCCCATCAGGTACTTCGGCATGGTGCTCTCCTCTTAAGAAACGGGCCCGACCAGTAAACCGGCCGGGCCCGTAGAATCACTTTATCAACTCTTTCGACCTACAGGACCGGCGGTTCCTCTATCTCGGCTGTAGCCACTTCGGTGGTGTCGACGGGGCTGGTTTTGTCGCGGAAAAAGACTGCAAAGAACACCAGCACCAGTGCCGACACAATGGTCGTCCAAAGCCAGATCGGCTGCCACTGCCGGATGCCGTCAATCGTGTAAACCTTAATGACCCAGTCCCACAGGAAATTGCCGATAAGCAGACCGACGCCAAACGTCGCCAGGAACATGAATCCCTGTGCCTGTGCCCTCATCTCCTTTGGCGCCCGACGGTCGACGTAGATTTGTCCGCCGACGAAAAAGAAGCCAAAGATCAGGCCATGGACCAGGATGGCAACGTAAGCCGGCGCCATTTCGGCGCCTGCGGCTTCACCGATCAGCAGTGCACCATAACGAACCAACTGGGCAAGAAGACCGACGACCATGGCCCACTTCAAACCTATTTTGACTATGGCAATCGGAACGATGAGCATCAGCAGGATTTCGACTGCCTGGCCGAGGTTCTGCGTGAATGTCAGGAGCGACACGCCTTTGTCGGTGAGGTAGAGCGAAAAGTAAGACCAGTAAATGCTGAAGCCCACAGTGACCAGAATCGAGGCTGCGACGTAGAGGGCGAAGTCGGGGTACTTGAACAGGGAAAAGGACCGCAAGCCGAGCACGTCGACGATGGAGGCCTTTTGTCCTTTGGCGGGCGGGGGCGTATGCGGTATCATGAAAGCGAATGCGGCGCCGACAAAGGAGACGGCCGCACCGCAGTAGAAGACAATTTTCGTGCCGTCGATTTTTTTCTCACCTAACAGATAGAAGGCGACAATGCTGAAGATGCCGGCCGCCACCCATCCGATGGAGCCGAAGACACGTATTTGCGGGAATTTTTCGGCCGGGGCGTGGGTCATGCTGATGGCGCTGGTCAGGCCCCAGGTCGGCATGTAGGCCAACATGGCCAGCAACAGGGCAACGAACACAGCCGTGCCCGCGGCGGCCTGGGCGGCGACCAACAGCAGGATGCCCGAGATCAGGTTCAGGGCCGCGAGCACGTACTGGCTGGCAAAGTGACGGTCGGCAAACATGCCAATCAGCGGGGACGACAGGCAGCCAAGCGCCATGGTGCTCATCACGAGCGGCTTCCAGGCGTCCAGTCCCACGTTTTCCAGGTAGGTCGCCAGGGGAAACCACCAAACCGGCAGCATCATATACTGCAGGAACATCATGGCGCTGAGGCGTATCCTTACGTTCAATGACATCTGCTGATCCATACTTTACTCCTTGACAGGTTGTATTAGTCGGTTCGCGGCCGGAACCGTTTTTTATTCGAGTGTGATCACCGAGATTGTATGCGGGGCGTCGAATTCGTTGCCGGCCATAGGCAGGTCGATGTTGGCGACGTAGACCTTGTTGCCCCGGATGCATACTTCCGAGGGCCGGTCCAGCAGGCCGCCGATGCCGCCGGAGTTGTTCTCATTCCGCCAGATTGTCGTCACGGCGCCGGTTTTGGGGTCGACCTTGTGGACGGCGTTGGCCACGAAGTCGGCGATGAATATCTCGCCTGTGACGGGGTGAATCTTGAGGCCGTCGGTGCTTTCCATGCCCTGGCCCTTTGCGACGACTTCATGCGAGGCGATGTTGCCGTCTTCGCCGAAGGTGAACTTCAGCAGGCTCGCTTCGCCGAAGTTGCAGACGTAAAGGTTACCGTCGGCATCGAAGCCCATGCCGTTTGCGCCGACGCGCCAGTCTTCATTGTCGGTGAAGAACTTAACGAGGAGGTGTTTGTCGGCGCCGCCCTTTTCGAGGACGATGGGCTCGCCGGTGAATTCGGCGTAGCGGAAGCGGTAGACGCCGCTGGGCATGGGAGAGGCCTCGGTGTCGAGCGATGTCTCGGTGACGTAGACGCTGTCGCCGTGGCAACTGACGGCATTGGCCTGCATGAAACCGGTCACGAGGATGTCGCAGCCGACGACCTGGCCGTTCTTGACGTTGAGCCGCAGGAGGCGCGACTTGTGGCCGGGCGTGACGAAGGATTGATTATCGGCGACGTAATAGTTGCCGTCCGGGCCGACGTCGATGCCCAGGGGGCAGGCCCTGCCCGTCTCAGGATGCGGCGGAAAGGCAAACAACTCGGTGAGGCGGTTATTTTTGTCGATCTTGACGAGCACCGCGGGATAGTCGGGGTTGTTGAAATTGGGCACGTTGAGCAGAATGTCGCCGTTTGCGTCGAGGACCATGCCGTCGGGGGTGTTGTAGCGTTCGGTCAGGTTGACTGCGATGGTGGGCTGATGCGGGGCCGCCGGCATGCCGCAGCCGCTCAGGGTGACCGCAGCAGCAGCCGCGAGGACCGCCGCCAAACAAAGGGGCAGACGTGCTGTCTTCATTCGCTCCATAATGACCTCCTTCCAAAAAGATGCAGTTCACTATTACAAATGCGCATTTACACTCGTTTGGGTCTCTGGATTTCCGCTTATGCGGAGATGACAGAGGAGTCATCGTCATTTTGTCACCGTTTTCAGCAACAAAGATACCGCAGGACAAGGCCCGTGGCAAGCCCAAACTATTTGCATCAGCCGGCGGCCATGGTGTTGCTTACGGCGAGGATGCAGACGCCGATAATGAGAATGATAATGCCGGCGATGATCCAGTTTACACTATTACGGCCGGCCCCTTTCCATTCGCCCGTGAGAAAGCCATTAACGTTACCAACAATTATGGCAAATGACATAAAGGAGGCGTAGCCCACCGAAACGCCAAGCCGGCCGAGTTTGGGCACGCCGAGACCCCAGAAGAGGATCGCCCCGTCGTGCAGGCAGGCCATTATGAGGGCCAGCAGGAGCGTTTTGCCGATTCCGGGGGAGGCGAAGTTTTTCCATGTTCGGTTGCGGCAGAGCTTGTAGATGCAGTAGCCGCAGGCGGAGAGTGAGCCGCCCCAGAGGATCAGGGCGGTGACCATGAACGTAGAAGACCAGGCCGGATTGCCGAACTGGTTTTGCGAGATGTCCATGACCGGCCCGCCGAAGCTGAATGCCACGGCATAACAGGCACAGAGCAGGCCGGAAATGAAGGCTATGGCCTGGCCTGTGAATATGCGGGGCTGTTTATCCATGCCGTCGGCGGCGGCAGGTTGGCTCTTTTGCAGGCTTGCGGTCTTGAGGATTCCGGCGCGCCCGCTGACCACGACGCCAAGAAGGCAGGCGGCGACGCCCGCCATGACGACGAATCCCTGCGGCGTGAGGATCGTCTCGGGGTGGTGGATGGCCATCGGGACGATGGAGCCGAAGGCGATCTGGGCGCCGTAGTTGATGGCATAGGCGAGGGAGAGCCCGATGAACGCAAAGCTCAATCCCAGGGTCATGGAACCGAAACCCCAGAGCAGACCGAACACAAGCGGCCAGAGGATCACATTAAAGCCTGCCGCCGAGGCGGTCGCGAACAGGCCTTTGACGACAAGCGGGCCGAGGGTCACCGGAATGAGAAGGGTCGCAAAGAAAAAGAACGGGCCCCAGAGGTTTTCCCATGGGGTGGTTTTTGCGACGAACTTGCTGGGCAGGCCGAATGAACCGCCGCAGATTGCCCCCAGGAGAATGAACGCAAAGCCGAGAACCAGATTCGGATCCATCGCGACGCTCCTTATTTACTGTTTTATTTTCAGGCTACCCGCGTGCATCGTACACACGGGCGGCATCACGGACAAGATGCCCGTGCCGCTTCGGCTTTACCGCATGAGCATTCCGCCGCTGACGTCGACAGTTGCGCCGGTCATGTAACTTGCCCGCTCGGAGGCGAGGAAGGCGACGACATCGGCGATTTCCTCGGGGCCGGCGATTCGGCGAAGGGGGATGCGGTCGAGATACTTTTCGAGATTGTTCGTCAGAACGCGTTCGACCATTTCGGTTCGGATCATGCCGGGGGCGACAGCGTTAACGGCGATGCCTTTGTCGGCGACTTCGCGGGCGAGCGCGACGGTGAACGAGACGATGCCGCCTTTGCTGGCGTCATAGGGAGAGTGGCCGGTGGTGCTGCCGCGGAAGGCGGCCTGCGAGACGATGTTGACGATGCGGCCGGGGCGGCCCGCCGCCAGGAGGCGCCGGACGAATGCGCGGCTGCAGAAGAACGTGCCGTTGAGGTTCACATCGATGGTGTGCCGCCATTGTTCGGCGGTCATATCGACAACGGGGCTGGTCGGGCAGGTGGCGGCATTGTTGACAAGGATGTCGCAGCGGCCGAAGGCTTCGTCGACTTGGGTGAACATGTCTTCGACCTGCTCTTCGGCGCTGACATCGGCCACCACTACGGCGGCTTTGACGTTGTAGTTATCGCGGATTTCGCCGGCTACCTGCTCGGCGAGTTCGCGGCTGCTGGTGCAATTGACGGCGACGTGAACGCCTTCGGCGGCCAGCGATGTACAGATCGTTCTGCCGAGTCCGCGCGACCCGCCGGTGACCAGGGCGACCTTGTCCTTAAGATTCAGCTCCACTCGTTCTCCTTTGTAACGTGATTGGCGGTTACGTCAGGGCTTCAGTACGACGCGCAGCGCTTCGCCGCTTTCCATCAGTTCGAAGGCTTGGACGATCTGCTCCAGCTTCATTGTGTGCGTCGCCAGCTTGTCGGCGGGCAGTTTGCCGGAGGCGATCAGGTCGACGGCGGCGGCTACGTGCCCGGGGGTCGAATCGCTGGTACCGGTCAGCGTGATCTCGCCGTAGTGAATTAGGCGGCTGTTGATTTCCAGCATGCAGCGGTCGGCGGGCAGCGAGGCAAAGAGGCAGACTGTGCCGCGTTTGCGAACCAGTTCCAGGGCCGCGGCCTGCGGCTGAGCGGCGGGCGCCGCCACGATTGCCACATCGGCGCCCAGTCCGCCGGTGTGGTCCTTTACAATTTTCGGCAGATCGTCGCGGGCGGGATTGATGAGCACGTCAAAAGCGAAGGCCTCCGCCTGTGCGAGACGCTGCGGGTTGATTTCGGCGAGAATGACTTTGGCGGCGCCGGCCATTTTCGCCACACAGGCGTTCATGATGCCCATGGGGCCTGCGCCGACGACTACGACCACATCGCCCGGCCGGATATTGCAGTTGGCGGCACAGTTGACCGCACAACTCAGGGGCTCGGCGAGCGCGGCATGTTCGGGTTTGATGTGGGCGGGCGCTTTTACCACGTGGCCGTTGGCGATTGCGCGGGCGGGCAGGGTCGTATATTCGGCCATGCCGCCGGGAAAGCTGAAGCCCATCGGCGCCACATCGGCACACAGATTGCTCCATCCCTTGCGGCAATAATCACACCGCCCGCAACTGATCGACGTGGCCATGACGATGCGCTCGCCGAGCGAGAAGCCGCCCACGCCGCTGCCCACCGTCTCGACAATACCGGTGAATTCGTGGCCCATAACGATCGGCGCTTTGATGCGCGGGTTGCCATGCCGCCACGCCTTGAGATCGGTGCCGCAGACTGCGCAGGCGTCGATGCGTATGCGGATCTCGTCGGCGCCGCAGGCGGGCACGTCGATGGATTCGACACGGACGTCGTGCGGCGCGTAGTACCTAATAGCTTTCATCTTTTGCGTCATCCGGCGCTCCGCTGAGGACCTGTTCCGTTGCAGCGACACCAAGGCGTTTGCATCCCTGTTCGAGATAGCCGACGGCGGTTTCCCATGTTCTTATGCCGCCGCTGGCCTTGACGCCGAGCCGGCCGCCGACCGTGCGCAGCATGACGTCAATCGCCTCGGGCGTGGCGGGTCCGTCGCCGAAGCCGGTGGAGGTCTTCACGAAGTCGGCCCCGGCGGCTTCGCAGATCGTACAGCCTTTGGCGATCTGTTCGGGGCTGAGCCAGCAGGTCTCCATGATGACCTTGACGAGCACGCCGCGGCGGCGAGCCTCGGCGACGACGGCCTCGATATCCTTCCGGACGTAATCGTAATCACCACTCAGGAAGCGGCCTATGTTCCAGACCATGTCGATCTCGCGGGCGCCCTGCTCAATGGCAAGGCGTGCTTCGGCGGCCTTGGTCTGAGGGCAGTTGCTGCCGTGCGGAAAGCCTGCGACGACCGACACGACGACGTCGCTGCCGGCCAGCTGCTCGGCCGCCACGGCCACGTCGCACGGGCGAACGCACATGCTGGCGACGTGTTCCCGTGCGCACATTTTTGCGTTGTCGATGACTTCCTGCACGGTTGCAAACGGTTTCAGGACGGCGTGGTCGATTGTCCTGGCGACTTGTTGTCTTGTGTACATCATTGTTGAGCCTTTTTCAGTTGCTGTTTAGTTTCCGTCCACGGCGGCCGGTGGTCGGCGGCTGCCGCGTCCGTTCACTCGTGCTTAGTGCATTTCTCTTCCGCCGGTGACGTTAATGGCCTGGCCGGTCATGTAATCGGCGCCCTCGGACGCGAGAAACAACGTGACGGCCACAACGTCGCGAATCTTTGCGAGCCGCTTCAGCGGCACCTTCGCGGTGAACTTCTTGACGACCTCGTCCATGGGCAGGTTCATGTTCTTGACGTATCCGGAGGATACATTGTTCCACACGCCCGTGTTTTCGGTGATGCCCGGACAGAGGCAGTTGACGTTGATGCCGAAGTCGGCCAGTTCGAAGGCGAGCGCCTGGGTCATGCCGATGACCGCCGCCTTTGCCCCCGAATAATGCGTCATGAGCGCAGAGCCGGTCTTGCCTGATTTGCTTGAAAAATTGACGATGCGGCCGAAGCCGTGGGTCTTCATCATGGGCACGACATGCTTAACGAAAAGGAAAGTCCCCTTGCAGTTGACGGCAAAGATGCGGTCCCATTCTTCGACGGGAATATCCTCCACGGGTCCCTGGGCAACGATGCCCGCAACATTGACAAGAATGTCGATGCGGTTGTCGAATGCCTTTGCCGCGGCGGCGACGACCATTTGGACATCTTCGGGCCGGGTAACGTCTGCGGCCATGCCGTGGCAGAAACCACCGCGGGCAAGTTCGGTGACGGCCGCGTTCACGGCCTTGGGGTCGATGTCGGTGATATAGACCTTGGCCTTACCCTGCAGGAAGCCTTCGGCGATGCCTTTGCCGATGGCGCCGGCGGCCCCTGTCACAAGGACGGTCTTGCCCTCAAAGTTCATTGTCATGGCTCTCCAATTCCTTCAATGTTACGGATCAACCGGTGATTTTCACGAAGATCATATAATAAGGACTGACTGAAGGGCAGGCAAGCGATTATTCCGAAGGTCCGAAGTGCCCTGCTGCCTGTTCACTGGCCGCAGCCTTCGCTCCGTAAACACAACAGGGCAAACGCATTCTCCTCATAACTCGCTGGGCAGCCGGCGGCGCCAGGACCGAGCAAAACCGGCCGGGGCCCCGG
>JACZKQ010000178.1 GCA_014859965.1 Phycisphaerae bacterium | reverse complement strand
CGCCGTGCCGCGCCCATACATCCTGCCGTCCGCTTCCGTCGCCTCGAAGGGCGCATACCGCCAGGCCGCTTCCCCCGGCGGAACCACGTCCAAATGCGCCGCGAACAACAGCCCCGGCCGCGTCCCCCCCGACCCCGTTCGGACCGTCACATTGGCGCGTTTCTCGTCCCAGGTATCGATCCGGCACGGCAGCCCGTTGGCTTCGAAATAATCCGCCAGCACGCGCGCCGCCTCCAGTTCGCCGTATGCCGCCGTCGGCCGCGCGGCAATCAGTCGCTTGAAAAGTGTCATCATATCCATCTCCCGAGTATAACAACTTCCCCGCCCAACAAAACCCCCAACCGCCAAAATCCTCGTTACTGAACACACGGCGTCCGCCCAATCACCGCTTTTCTGGTGCGCACTGTGAAATCCCAGTAGATTTTTGTTGAAGATTCCCCAGTCCGCAAACATAATAGGCGCGTGAGGGAGCGGGGAGAATCGCGAACAGTATAAGGAGCCTTAATGGGACCGGTATTAAATGCGTTAATCAAGTTGCAAAGTATTGAGAATCGGCTTCGTGCCGTCAAAACAAAGCTCGCCCGATGCAGGCGAACCGTCATCTTCCAGGAAAACCAGTTGCGCACCCTCCAGAGCGGCCTCGAGGCCAAGAAGGAGGAAATCAAAATGACCCGGATTCAGGCCGACCGCCTCGAACTCGAACTCAAGCAGCGCGACGAGACCATAGCAAGGCTCAGGGCGCACCTGAATCTGGCCAAGTCGAACAAAGATTACTCCGCCATCCTGACCGAGCTGAACACCTCCAAGGCCGACAATTCCAAGATCGAAAATCAATTGCTCGACCTGCTCAAAAACATCGAAACCGACACGGCCGCCTGCGCCGAGATTCAGGCCCAGATCGATGAGCAGAAAAGCCGCAGCGACGACGTCCGAAAAGAAAGCGACGCCAAAGCGACCGAGTACGAAGCCGAAGTCGAAAAGATTCAGGTCGAGTGGGACGCCGCGGCAAAGAACGTCCCGTCGGAAGTCCTGGATGTATTCAAACGCGTCGCCGACACCTACGACGGCGAAGCCCTCGCGATCGGCGGCAAGCAGCAGGAGAAAGTCGACATCTACAGTTGCGGCGGATGTTTTATGGGCGTACCTGCCGACATTATCAACCGGCTCATGACCAGGGACGAGATCATCCGATGCCCCAACTGCACCCGCATACTCATCCTCTCCGAAGATCATGAGTAGCCTCCGTCCCGGCGTGTCGCCCAGGTCGATGAAGTGCACCCCTGGCCGACGCAGCAAAGCAGTTTCGATCCGGAGACCAAAATCGTGCACGACAACATAGTGATCCATACCGACGGCGGCAGCCGCGGCAATCCCGGACCCGCCGCCGGCGCCTACGTCATCTCCGACCCCAGCGGCCGGTGCATCGCCGGCAAGGGCGTCTTTCTCGGAAACGCCACAAACAACGTCGCCGAATACGCCGGCCTCGCCCACGGCCTGGCCGCCGCACGCGACCTCGGAGCAAAGTTCGTCACCGTCTACACCGACAGCGAACTCATGACCCGCCAGATCAGCGGCCGGTACAAAGTCAAAAGCGAAAACCTTAAGCCGATCTTCGCCGAATGCATGCAGCTCCTGCCCGGCTTCCAGAAGTGGCGCATCATCCACGTCCCGCGCGAAAAAAACCTTCACGCCGACAAACTCGCCAACCGCGCCATGGACGCCAAAGCCGACGTCGAACTAAAGGTACCTGGTACCTTTTCTCGCCCCGCACCCCCTTCACACGACGCCCCGCTGTTTGAATTAACGGCTCCTGGTGCCTTTTCTCCGCCCGCGCCCGCAGCCAAGAAGCTCCGCCTCGGCATCCTCCTCAGCGGCGGCGGCCGAACCATGCTCAACATTCAGCAGGAAATCCTCGCCGGCCGGCTCAACGCCGAAATCGTCGCCGTCGTCAGCTCCCGCTCCGACGTCAAAGGCGTCGAACGCGCCCGCAGTCTCGGCCTCGAACCCGCCGTCGTTCGCAAAAAAGATCTCCCCGACATCGCCGCCTTCAGCGCCCGCATCCGCGAAGTCCTCGACGCCGCCAAGGTGGACCTCGTCATCCAGGCGGGCTGGCTCTGCCTCTGGCACATCCCCGCCGAGTACGAAAACCGCGTCATGAACATCCACCCCGCGCTCCTGCCGGCATTCGGCGGCCGGGGCATGTGGGGCCATCACGTCCACGAGGCCGTCCTGAACGCCGGCTGCAAAGTCAGCGGCTGCACCGTCCACTTCTGCACCAGCGAATACGACAAGGGCCCCATCCTCGTCCAGCGCTGCTGCAATGTCGAGCCCGACGACGACCCCGACACCCTCGCCGAACGCGTCTTCGAACAGGAGTGCATCGCCTACCCCGAGGCCATCCGCCTCTTCGCCGAAAACCGAATCACCATCGAAAACAACATAGCCAAAATCAAACCCCCCGCCAACCATCCGACCGCATAGCCCGAACGGTTTTGCTCTGTCCTCCCGGCGACGCCTGCGCCTTCATCACTTCCGCGCACCCGTATTCGCCGCAATCGTCGGTTTAATCAGGATCACCATGTACGCGCCGCCGTCGTCCACCGCCGTCGTATCCGCCCCCGGGACGCGGCGGCCGCACAGGACCAGCGTCTTGCCGGCCGGTATCGAAACGCTCTTGCACGTCAACTCATAGCGCGCAATCACCGGCATCTCGTAACTGCGTCCGCCAGAGGACCGTCTTTCCGAACCCGCGACCTCCGTATGCCGCAATGCCAAATCCGTCAAACACTCCGCATCGTCAGCCGCCGGCGCACACGTGACAACGATGCCAACGCCCGTCTCCAGCGTTCCGATGATCGCCTGCGGTTCGCCCCCGGCCGTCGCCGCCGCCTCGTAACCCTCAATGTAACCCATGTCCTCGGCTATTCGTATCTCCGCAGGCTCGTTGGCGAAAACCATCACCTTGGGGGCGGTAAGCATCGAACTGCCCGCATCGCGCATCGTGGCCCTTATCAGTGTTTCCACCTGCCCGGCGTCCAGCATCCATGCCCGTGTTGTCAGATCGCTGCGTTTCAGTCCGTCAACCGGCCCGCTGTACAGGTTCACCTCCGTCCCCGTCGGAAGCGTCATCTCCGGAAGCCCGCTGCGATCATCTGCGCCTTTCGGCCCCAGCCCCGCCGCTTCCACAAATCCCTTTCCCGCCAACAGGAGCCGCGTCTCAATCGCAACCTGCGCCTTCTCCCCGGTCAGAGATCGCAGCAGTTGCGTCCTTGGCGCCATGTCGATGCGCGTCCAAAACTTGTTATGTATTGCACCCGTATTCGGATCGGTGAAGCGATGCAAGACGATATCCTCGTCGGCAAAGTACTCTATCGTCGGTGTGGCCCCGCCGTACTCGTCCAGTTTGACAGTTCCTTCTCCAATGCGTGTCTCGTCGCGATGCCCGTTCGAGTAAAGCACCACCACCCGCCCATCCGCAAAAACCGCCATCTGCTCGTCGTCGCCCGCCGCATTGTTAAAGAACCACGTCCCCACTATCCCCGCCGGCATCGGAACGGGCGGCCCATAGGTCTGCTGAACCAGCCTCAAAGCCCCGCCTCCGTTGCGTTTCTCGTATACAAGCTCGACCTCATAACGCCCCGGCCGATCAAACGTGATCTCCCCGGTTATCACTTCCGCATTTTCATGCTGAATGCTGAACCAGAACTTCTTCAGCGGCACGCGCGCGACCGCGAACCACCCATCCGCATCCGTCTTGATATTCGCAAACACGCTCGAAGACGGGTACAGTGCATCCCCGTCGAGCCAAAACTCCCGGCCCGCGATCGGCTTGCCGTCCTTATCCGTCAGTCGGCCGCGAAGCTCCGCTGCAGGCGCCATCACAAAGTCCAGATTGTAAGGCGCATTCGGCAAAACAACGCCCTTGTAATTCTTGTACCACGTATGCTCCGACGGATCGTCCATATCGCTCATCGCCAGATTCGCATGCTGGCACAGGTTCACCTCGTAGAGGCCGTCCTTCGCCGCATGAATCGTCGCCGCCTGAAAGCCCGTATTAAACCGGTGCCCCTCCCTGCTCGACATCCGCATCCCCGGCCCAAAGTGCAGCACGTACAGCCCCTCGGCATCCGTCACCGTCCGCCCCGTCGGCATCAGCGTCCCCATCCCGCAGCTCGCCCGAACCTCCACCCCCGCCACCGGCGCACCCGCAACATCCGTTATGCGTCCGTAAACCGAAAACGGCTTGTCTGCAGGCCCGGCCGGCGGTACTCCTTCACTCGCCAGAAACACCGGCGTAACAAGCGCATATATGACTTCAGCCTCTTTGGACGTGCCCGCGCCCGCTAACTCCACCAGCGTGGATTTCCCCTCGCCAACCGTAACGCGCGTCGCAATGGACCTCACACTGTTCATCGGCTTGCCCGAATCATCCCGACTGAAGGATGTCACCGAAACAGACAACTCCAGCAGCACGGCCTGCCCGGTGCAATGCGGCGTTACCTCGATGTCGATTTCCGACGCGTCTGCCTCGGCATCCCCACCCACAAGACCCTGTTGCGTCCTGATCTTCGCAGTCTCGCAATCCTTCACCCGCACTCTGGGTGCTGCGATCCAGCGTTTCACCGGCGGCAGCAGTTGCGGATTCTCAAGCCTCTGCCTCTGCTGGTCATCCAGAATCCAAAACGTATCGACAGGCTCCAAGCCTAAACGCTCTTTTAGAAAAGCATCGCCGGAGTCCACTGAAAACAACTTCAAATCAATCTGCACCTGCCCCTGGTAATATCCGGCGGAAGTCTGGATCCGCACAGGCGACTCCGCCTTCACGTCATCCGCCGAAATAAACCCGCCGTGCGAGTCGAACACAAACTCCTTCTCCGCAACCTTCTTGCCCTCACCCCCTGTGGCATACTCGAACTTGTAGCGAATCGATACATTGCCATCTTTGTTGAACGCAAGCTTGCCCCAAGCCAGCGAGTCCCGCTCGGTCATATCCTTCCAGTTGTTTTCAAAAAACTGCTCGACGAGCGCCATCACCTCGGACTTACCAATGCGCGGCGCCGGCTGTCTTGCTGTCAATGCGATGGTCGTCGGGACGATCAGTCCTGCCAGCAGCACAATCAGCAATACCGTCAGCAGCTTCGGCCGCGCATGGAATGTCCGCCCGGGCCGCATGATCGTCTTGATTCTGTCCTCCACATTCTTCAGCGGTCCCGCAATTGCTAACGACGGCGTCGGCAGCGTCGACTTGAACTCCGTCACGAGCGCACTGACGATTGCGCTGCTGTAATCCCGCGGCGATGCCGCCAGCTTCGCAATCGCCGCCTCATCGCAGCATTTCTCCCGCTCGGCCCGGATAGCCCGGTTGGCAATCCACACCAGGGGATGAAACCAGAACACCGCCTGCGCCGCCGTCTGCAGTGCATTCACCAGCGCATCGCACCGCCGCACGTGCGCCAGTTCATGCGCCAGAATCTCCCGCCGCCGCCCTCCGTCCGTCGTCCGCCCGAAATCCGCCGGCACATAAATGCTGCCCCTCACCACCCCCCAAACAAACGGCTGACCCGTCCCCGCAAGCGCCCACAGCTTCGGCCGCACGGCCCGCGACTCCAGCAGCGCGTCCAGTTCGCCTTCGACAGCCGCCCCAGCCGGCTCCCGCAGCCGCCTGATCCGCCGGTGAATCCGCATCGCCTTGATCAGCACCGCCGCCGTAAACAGCGCCGCTCCCGCCAGCCACACGACCGCCGCCCACGCCCCTGGCCGCACCCGCGAAAACCGCGCAAACAGGCCCTCGGCAGCGGGTGTTGCAACCATCTCCGGCAAAGGTGCGGCATACACCGGCTGCATACTCACCGGCATATCGACCATCGGCATAATCGCCGCCTGGGGCGCCGCCGCCGGTTCCGCCTGCCCCGGCAGTAAACCCAGCGACACCGTAACCACCGATGGCCCAAGGCACTTCGCCACAATCAGCAGCCACAACATATACCGCACATGCGCACTCCGCCGCCGCAATCCCCAACAAACCGCCGCCACCGCAGCAAACAGCACCGCCACGTGCAGACTCTGCGCCCACAGATAATCGGCCGCCTCAAACAACAGCGTCTCCATGGTCATTCCCCTTTCTCCTCGTCCGAATGATCGTTCACGATCTGCTTAAGTTTTTCGATATCCCCCTCGCTGATCCGCCCGTGCCGCGCCAGGTAATGCATCAGCGGCAGCGCATCTCCCCCGAACAGACGATCCACAAACGACCCCACCGCCGAACCGATCACCTCCTCCCGCCGCACCGCCGGCATGAACACATGGGCCTTGCCCTCCCGGCCGTGCCTCACATAGCCCTTCTTCTCTAACCGCCGAAGCATCGTCTGCACCGTCGCATACCCAATCTGCCGCTCCGGCGGCAAACGGTCGACCACATTCTGAACGGTCGCTTTCGACAATTCCCACACCAGCCGCAAGATCTCCGTCTCGGCGGGACTCAGCGGCGTCAAATCGTTCTGCACCATGACATTTCTCCTTGTACACTTGTACAATAAAGATATCGTACGTTTGTACAAGATGTCAACACCAATTCCGGGCGGCTCACAGAAATTTACGAAAAATGCAAGAAAATACGCGAGGAAACAGCGGAAAACGCTTTGGCGACACAGCAGGACCCCAATAAACGGCCCGGCCTTTGCCGTCAAAGCCGCGTGCCCGGCGCATGAAAAAAGGCAGGAACACGAATCGTGTCCCTGCCTTGGTACTCACTCAAAGTAAAGTGGTTATTCCTTCGCCTCTTGCGGCTGGCCTTCGGAGTGGACGACAACACTTTCCTCGTCCAGCTTCGCGTCCGCTTTGACGCCCTCGAACTTCAGGTGCTCTTCGTCCAGCACGCTGATTCGAATTATGCTCTTGTCCCGGAACTCGCCTCGCAGCAGACTCTCCGACAGCGGATCCTCGATATAATGCTCGATCGCCCGCCGCAGCGGCCGGGCCCCGAACTCGGGGTTATACCCCTTCTCAATCAGGAACTCCTTCGATGCATCTTCCAGCTCCAGGTGCAGCCCATGCTCGATCAGCCGCTTGAACACCTTGTTCAGCTCGTACTCGACGATCGTCGTCAAATCGTGCCGATTCAGTGCCTGGAACACAATCTGTGCATCGAGCCGGTTCAAGAACTCCGGCCGGAAGTGACGCTCGATTTCCTTGTTGAGCATCTCCTTCATTTTCTCGTAGTTGGCCTCTTCGGTCCGCTTGCCGAACCCGAAGCCCGACTGGTTCTTGATCAGGTCGGCGCCGATGTTGCTGGTCATGATCAGGATCACGTTCTTGAAGTCGACGTGCCGCCCGAACGAGTCGGTCAGCCGTCCCTCTTCCATGATCTGCAGCAGCATGTTGTAAACGTCCGAATGCGCCTTCTCGATTTCGTCCAGCAGCAGCACCGCGTACGGCCGACGCCGTATCCGCTCGGTAAGCTGGCCGCCTTCTTCGTAACCCACGTATCCGGGAGGCGCGCCGACCAGCCGGCTGACGTTGTGCTTCTCCATGTACTCGCTCATATCGATCTGAATGAGCGCGTCCGCGTCTCCGAACATGAACTCCGCCAAGGCCCGCGCCAGCAATGTCTTGCCCACACCGCTCGGTCCGATGAAGATGAAACTGCCCATCGGCCGGTTCGGGTCCTTGAGCCCGCTGCGGCTTCGCCGAACGGCCTTGGACACCGCGTGAATCGCTTCGTCCTGCGAAACGACCGTCCTGTGCAGCTCGGATTCCAGTTCCAGCAGCCGCTGAGCCTCCTGCTTCTCCAGCCGTGTCAGCGGCACGCCGGTCATCTTGCTGACGACCTCGGCGATCACTTCCGCGTCCACCTCGCCGGTGACCTCATCGCTGCGTTCGTGCCATTCCTGCTGCACCCGCGACTTCTCGTCCAGGAGCTGCTGGGCCTCGTCCCGCAGGGCCGCCGCACGCTCGTAGTCGGCGTTCTTGACCGCCTCGTCCTTCTCGTGCTGCAGCTTCTCGATCTTCCCCTCGATATCCGCCAGATTCGGCGGCGGTGTCATGTTTTTCAGACGCACCCGCGCGCCCGACTCGTCGATCACGTCGATCGCCTTGTCCGGCAGACAGCGCCCGGAGATATATCGCGAGGACAACTCGACCGCCTGGTACAGCGCCTCGTTGGTGAACGTCACCTTGTGGTGCTGCTCGTAACGGTCCCGAAGCCCCTTGAGGATCTCGACCGTCTCATCCTTCGAGGGCGGGTCCACCGGAATCGTCTGGAAACGCCGCTCCAGCGCCGCGTCCTTCTCGATGTATTTGCGGTATTCGTCATAGGTCGTCGCGCCGATACACTGCACCTCGCCGCGGGCCAATGCCGGTTTGAGGACATTGGACGCGTCGATGGCGCCCTCGGCGCCGCCCGCCCCAACCAATGTGTGCAGCTCGTCGACAAACAGAATCACGTTGCCGGCGCGGCGCACCTCATTGATCACGGCCTTGATGCGCTCCTCGAACTGGCCGCGGTACTTGGTTCCCGCCACCATCATCGCAAGGTCGAGCACCACCAGACGGCGGTTCTTCAGCAGCTCCGGCACCTGGTGATTGATGATCCGCTGGGCCAGGCCTTCCACGATGGCGGTCTTGCCGACGCCTGCTTCGCCCAGGAGCACCGGGTTATTCTTGGTCCGCCGGCACAGGATCTGCACCAGACGCTCTATTTCGTCGGTCCGCCCGATCACCGGATCCAAATCTTCCTTTACGGCCAGTTCCGTAAGATCGCGACCGAAGCTGTCCAGGGCCGGCGTTTTGCTCTTGGCGCCTTTCTGCCCGGCTGCCGGAGTCATTTTCATGCCCATGTTCTGATAGCTGCTCGTGTCGACGCCCGCGCCCAGCAGGTTCAGGACCTCCTGACGCACGTCTTCCAGCTTCAGCCCCAGGTTCATCAGCACCTGTGCGGCGATGCCCTCGGCTTCCCGCAGCAGGCCCAACAGGATATGCTCGGTGCCCACGTAATTGTGGTTCAGCGCCCGGGCCTCCTCGATGGCGTATTCGATGACCTTCTTGGCCTTCGGCGTCTGGGGCAGCTTGCCCATCGTCACCATATCCGGCCCGCTCTTGACCAGCTTTTCTATCTCCAGGCGCAGCTTCTTAATATCGACGTCCAGGTTCTTCAGAACATTGGCGCCGACCCCGCTGCCCTCCTTAACCAGTCCGAGCAGGATGTGTTCGGTCCCGATATACTCGTGGTTAAAACGCTGCGCTTCCTGATTCGCCAGCGCCATAACCTTGCGTGCCCGGTCTGTAAAACGCTCAAACATAATAGTCCCTCTTATATACTAAAATCCACCCGTCCGAAACATATAAGTTTACCACACCTTCCGGGCCTGTCAAATCAATTGGCCCACACTGGTGTTGGCTTCCTCTTGGACATACACAGTCACCTATATGCCCGATGTTGATAATTGTTCGCCTCATCGCGGTCGTATTCACGCCCTGAAAGCCACCGAATTTCACACTCGTACTATCGACATAATAACTGCCGGACTTCATGGAGGTCGACCAAATAGCGTGCTTTTTTTCAGCACCCGCGGGTACACAAAAACAGGGCGAATATGCGAGAAACGGGCGAATAGCGGAGTCAAAAAAGAAAGAGACGCTCCCGACGGAACGTCTCTCAGGAAAACGCTCGCTGCGCGTGTATGAGCGGCAGGAAATTACTTCGTGTTGTCCTCCAGAAGCTTCTTGAGATACGTGTTTTCGCGGCGCGTGGCCTCGAGGTCGAAAAGCAGGTATTTGATACTCACCCGCAGATAGTCCAGCGACTCGTGCAGATGCGTGACGCTCTTTTTGAGCTGCTTGTGCGTTTCTCGCGTCTTTTTGGCCAGCGTCATAAGCTTTTTCTGCTGGCTGTCCGGCATTGTCCCGATTTCGCTGACCAGTTCGCTGAGTTTCTGCTCGAACACTGTTTCGTCCATCATGGTCCATTACTCCTTGCTGCCGCTGTTCACCCTCATTTTCAGTACTGCCAACGTGGCGCTCCGAAGCCGGTTGCCTGTGTTGCAATGGGTATGCCAGGTTGCTGGAGGCCGGGCCGATGGGCTGGGAC
>JACZKQ010000177.1 GCA_014859965.1 Phycisphaerae bacterium | reverse complement strand
ATCGCCCTGATGCTCAGGTTGCTCTCCAGCAGAGCCCTATCCTTCAGAGCGATCTGGACAGAGTAACCCAAGCGAGCTATAATGGCAACAGTGAAGTGAAATCGTTAAGACCGTTTACACAGTTATGTGAACACACCCGGACGATTACCTATACAAACGTTTTGGGCGCGGTCATCGGTTCTTTTGTGACAAGAAAGAGCAGTTCTATTGTGCGGCGCGTGTTTATCAGTTGGGTTATCTGCAAGTGCTGCTGATTTCAGAGTATTTTTTGGACGGCCAGATAGATGACAGCGGCCGGAAGTTCAGTTTTCTCCGGTATATTGCAGAACACTTCTATCGAGGCCTTGACGGCGTTTACCTGCATAGTTACGTTTCACCGGGGCTGTTTAAATGGCTACAGAAAATGCGACAGCGATTTCTGGTGCATCGCCCTCTGCCGATATGCTACACATGCGCTTCTGGGGAAGACGATAGGTACAGGCCTATTATGATTAATTTGGCCAAATCGTTTCAGCTTTCTGACTGCGATATCGGTTAAGTGTTTCGGATTAGCTGGTTGTTTCGACTATTCCGGGTGGGCGGTACAGGCAGGCGGCTTTCTCCTGCCGTGTGCGAAAAAAAAAGTGAACTAAGGTGCGCGGTACCGTTTTCGCGATGTTTACTGGTATTATTATGATGGTCTTGGGTCGGTTTTGCTGTTTCACAATGGAAAAGCGTGCTTTCGCAGGGCGAGGTGGTCGAGCGGTATGCGTGTGACTCCTTCGGCAGGACGCGGATATTCGACGCGGCCGGCCGGGGGCGAGCTGACGCAAAGCAGCCAAAGGAAGACGGCAGTAAGTTTTGGACGCCTTTGATTAACCCGAGGAGAAAGGCTCCTGACGAGGTGCGGCGGCGGCGATCTATGGAAAACGGGGTCAGGAGCCCTTAATTAACAAGGAGCCTTTAATTAACATGGCAGCTAATTTAGCCATGCCGAAGCGAACATCGCCAGGTCATACCAATCCACCCGTCCGTCCGGAACACCATTCGGTCCGCTTATGTCCATTTCGTCGGGGCCCTGCCGGTTCCATGCGGCCGCCATTTCTCCAAAATCCCTGTTATTTACGACGCCATCGGCATTGAAGTCGCTGAGCATCGTATTTGTGACTTCCTGGTCTCCTTGCATCGGGTCCAGCCCCAGAAACGTTCCCAGCGGCGGCAGCCCTTCTGCGGGCCGCCCGGACGCACCGACCGCCGGCAATTCCGTGTACATGTATGCCGCCGAAAGGGCCCCGTTGAGGTCGGGCGCCACTCCATGCACAGGCAGGAATAACTGCGGGTGATCGAACGGCGCCTGCTCCTGCCGGACACGTTCGTCCGTCAACGCCATCATAAACGCAACGAGCGCCTCCTTATCCTTCGTATTGCCCTGCAATCCTCGAAGTTCTACGATATCGGGGGCCAAATTTGCAATATTTTCACGCGGAAAGTTGGCGCCTCGAACATAGAAATTAACGGTTTGCATCAGTGTCCCCGCATAGCCGTTGCTGAAATACGGCCCCATCAACTCAATATTCCGAAGGCCGGGCGTCTTCGTCGCTCCATCAATCGCCGTCCGGTTGAAGTCCTGCGGCGCCGGCAGGTCGGGCACAAACATGGCGACATCGTTCGGAAGCAGTCCATCCCGCTTGAGCATGGCCAGCTTTGTAAAAGACAGAGGAAACGGCTCATTGGTCAGCGGGTTGATAAACGGCGCCGTGCCGGCTCGCGCGGGCTCCTCCAGGGGCGTACGCAAACCGATGTTATAGAAGCCATTGTCATAAAATGCATCACCGTCCGCCATCGGCATAAACTCGATCAGGTTGGCGCCATTCTGCGCGTTTTGGACCGAGGCATTTGTTAACTCTGGACCGCTATGGCAATTGATGCACTTGCCCGGGCCCAGGAATATCTCCAGACCTCTTTTCTGCTGCTCCGTCAGGGCATCGGGGTTGCCGTCGATCCCCGCGCCCTGCGCGCCGAGGTACCGGTCGAACGGGGTGTCATCCGAAACCAGAGTCGCCTGGTACATCTGAACAGCAAGGCCGAAGAACAGGGCGAAGTTCGCCTCCACCTGAAAGAATTCGTTATATGCCGGGGGGCATTCGGTGTAGTCCACAATCTGCGATGTGTCACCTTCGTAGCGTACGAGCTTGTTGATACGTTCCCAAAACCTGGGTTGGAAGGCCTTTTGAACCAGCGCGTAATATGTGGTGTTCAGCCCCCTCTGCTGCGGGCCGCGCAATGGGGCGAGGACACTGTCGGCGGGATGGACCACCTGGTATTGCAGCGGCCGCAGGACCAGGAGCTTGCGCCCGATGTCGGGAAGCGTCCGCCCCCGATACGACATCTCGAAGTCGCTGCCCGGAGGGCCCACCGCCTGCGATGCAAGGCTGGAGTTATTCAGCCGCAATTGCATGATCTCCAGCCCACTGGTCGGGCCCGTCACAAACACACCCGAGCTGCGGTCCAGCGGGCCGAACGGGTTGACCCCGTTAAAGATGTGGTTGGCCCGCCCGTCCCAGAAGTTGGCAAAATTGAACACCGCGTTGATGACACTGGGGGTATGACGGGGCTCGACACGCCGGACGTTCATGCCGCCCGTCTGAAACAGGGTGTCCGCTAATGCGGTCCCATCGTCAACTGAATACCCCGGCTGAACACCCATGTACTGGTGAAGCAGCACGCCCTGGGATGAAACCACATCATTGGTGTAGCGAAAGAGGACAGATGCTTGTTCATCCGCCGGAGACCGCCGCAGGTGCAAGGGAAAGTCCGCCGCTGTCAGGATGTGATCCGCTTTAAAGTTTCTGAACCCGCGAATGCCCGGGATGGTGGAATTGCCCCATGCCGTATCTCCGGAAGTATAATTCAGGTCGCCCGGGATGCCGGCATAACGTCGATCGAGCAGGCCGGTTGAGATCGCGTTGCGCGGCCGGTTGTCCGCTCCGGCATGAAAATGACAGCTTGCGCAGGATTGTATGCCGTCGCTGCCCACCTGCATATCCCAGAACAGCGCCTTGCCCAGTTGGATCGCTGCTGTACGGTCGCGCACGATTTCGTCAAGTCCGTCAGGCTCCGGAACCGGAACGCTCCGAAGCGATAGCGGCAGTCCGCTGGTGGCGCTGATCGCCACCGAGATCGTGGGTATGCCCAGAATCGAGACTTCCACTGCGGCCGATTTGATCCCTGTCAGGAGTGGAGCAAACGTCACCGAAAACTGCGTCTCGCGACCCGCCCCAATGATCGTCACACCCGGCGGAACGAGCACGAAATCAGCCGCGTCCCGTCCTGTCAAAGCAACGGACGTGATGGCCACGGGCCATCGGCCTGCGTTTATAATCCTGAACACCTGAGGGTTCGATACACTGCCTTCGGCCACCTCGCCGAAGTTGAAGCTTGCCGGCGCCACGCTCACCTGGCCCGTGCATAAACCCGCCAGCGACAGCACAATCAAAGCCGCCGCGCACCGTGAATACCGTAAACGACTGTCTTTCATGTTATCTCCTTTTCCGCCATCCTGCTGATTGGTTAAAAACCAGGTTTTGCCGCCGTTGTTTGTTCATCCGTCTTTAAGTGCTTGCGAACCTGACCGGATGCCCGGCGCCCGAGCGCAGGGGCACCGCAGAGCAATTACTTGCTTGAAAGCGCAGTCACAAAGGGAGACACTGATCGCTCCGTATGAGTCTACTTGATCCTTACCTTCTTGACTGGTGAAGTCAAATAGCACATGGGGAAATCGTGACCAAGGTAATTAGGCAAACGCATGGGAATCTGCTATCGGTTGTCAGAGGTTTCACCGATGCGGGCTAAACGGCGAGTTAACCGTAAAGGCAATCAGCACAAGGATGGCGCTAAAGCCACGCACCCGCATAAAAGATGTCCACACGCGCAGTGTTAGAATTGTTTACGGTTGCTTTTTGGCCCTGGATGACGTCGAGGCGCTGGCCGTTGATGACGTGGCGGATTCCTGGTGCAGTTTTGCCATTTATTGCGGACCTGCACGTGTTCTGGTATACTGGGGCGCTTGCGGCCACGTTTATTCATCGAAAGGAAGGGTCATGAAGAGGAATGTGTCTTTTGTTTTTTTTGCGATCACGCTGTGCAGTTGCGGCGCGTTTGGGGCGGATGCTTTTGTTCGGGTGAGTCCGCGGGATGGGCGGTATTTTGAGTTGTCGGATGGGACGGCTTACATTCCGGTCGGGCTGAATATGATTGCGCCGTGGGGGCGGGACGAGGCGGAGGCGCTGGCGCGGATGGAGCGGTGGATGAAGCTGCTTTCGGAGAACGGCGGGAACTTCATTCGCATCTGGGCGAGCAACGACTTTTTCGACGTGGAACATGAAAAGAGCGGGGAGTATGACGCGAAGAAGGCGGGGCGTTTGGATGCGGTGCTGGATATGGCGGACCGTTACGGTATTCGCGTCAAGTTTACGATCGAGCATTTTCGGCATTTCTTCAGCGAGCGGCAGAGCTGGGCGAACAAGAATATTCATCATGTGTCGCTGGGCGGGCCGGCAAAGGATGTGAGCGATTTCTTTGAGGGGGAGAAGTCGCGGGAGCAGTTTCGGCGGAAGCTGGACTGGTATGCGGGGCGGTATGGGGACCGGCCGACGATCTTTGCGTGGGAGTTGTGGAACGAGGTGAATTGCGGGACCGGCGGGGGGGTGACGGTCGAGGCGGCGGCGGAGCAG
>JACZKQ010000176.1 GCA_014859965.1 Phycisphaerae bacterium | reverse complement strand
TTGTCCCGCGGCGCATTGTCCCGCGGCGCATTGTCGCGCGGCGCGTTGTCCCGAGCCGAACTGTCCGGCGGACCGTCGTCCTCGGGCGTGTCGTCGTCCGGCCTGTCATCCCCCGCCGCTTGCGGCTGCGCATCGACTTGAGGACCCCCCTCCCGCCGGAAAGGCGAAGCGGAGTTGCCGCACGCACACACATGATCATTGTCACAAAAGAAGTCCTCTTCCGGCTCGGCGTAAACCTCTTCTTTCTTTGCAGCCCTCTCGACGCGCTTGCCGTCAATAGACTCGATTTCGTCGAGGTGATACGCCTCCCGATCACCACGGGCGTCCTGCAAAATCACCAACTGAGTCAGAATCTGAACCCCCACAACCCGGCCTTCACCATGTGCCGTCTTGACAAGGGCATTCTTCCGCGGCAAACGCGTCTTAAGATCACGATAAGTATCGTCCTCATAACGCAGGCAGCACTTCAGCCGCCCGCAATGCCCCGAAATCTTAGAAGGATCCAAAGTAGCCTTCTGAAGCTTCGCCATCCGCATATTCACCGGCTCAAGTATCTTCAAAAACCGCCGACAGCAGCACTCCTGCCCGCAGCTCTCAAAATCACTAACCAGCTTAGCCTCATCCCGAGACCCAATTTGCCTCAATTCAATGCGGGTCTGGTATTCTCGGGCTATTTTTCGGACCAGGTCGCGGAAGTCTACTCGGCCGTTGCTTGTGAAGTAGATTACGATGCGCTCGCCTCCGAAGAGGTGTTCGCTGTCGACTACCTTCATTGGTAGGTTCATTTCTCGGATGAAGCGGTCGCAGCACTTGCCTTCTTCTTTGGCGCTGGCTTCGAGGTGCTTTTCTTCCATGATGTCTTCTGGGGTGGCGAAGCGTACGAATGTGCCGCCCTCTGCGAGGGGGAAATCCTTGCCTGGGCCGTTGAAGTACTGCTCGACCTGGCCCGGATTCATCTTGAACTGGCCTCCGCGGTAGCTGTATTGCCCTACCAGGGTGCCCATTTCCAGGCCGCGGCGCGTTTTTATGACCACGCGGGCGTTTACTTTGGATAAATCCGACTCGTTATGCTCGAACCAGCCGAGAAAGCCCATTCGGCCGTACCGGACGAGCATCAGTTTCTTGCTTTTTTGCCCCTTGGGCTTAGGTCCTTCAGGCTGCACCATCGTATATCGCTGATCTTTCTTAATATTTTATAGCGTTACCGCGGGTTTCGTCGCGGTTATAGCAGATTTTTACTGAAAATCCGCGACTTTCCGTTGATTCTACGCTGAAATTATACGGGAACCGGCGAGATTTAACAACAATTCCTCGAAAATCAACTTTTCGTTGACGCTCGCCTCCACCCACCGGATGTTCTCATACACCTTTGCGATTTTTTCGGCACTTTGTTCGGCATCAATTCGCCTGGCGAGGGCTTCGATCGGACCTGTCTGGTCGGCATTGACGATCTGGTCGCCCTGGCCGGCATGCAGTTTCATGACATCCGAGTAGACGGCAACCACCATCCGCAACAGGCCTTTTGCCGCCCGCCGGCCGAGGTCGGTCTTGCTGGTCTGCGGCTCGATATCCGACCATGCCCCACTTATACGGGAGGCGGCGTCGCCCATCCACGCGGCGAGTTCCAGCGAATCCTCCAGGCGGTGTTTGGCGAGCGAATCGACCAGTTGCCGCTTGATCTCGTAACAACTGGACCCCTTCGGGGCCAGGGTCGCCCAGCCAAGGGCTTCGCCCATGCTTCCCTCGCTGAGCCTCGCCCAGTATTGTGCCTGGGTTTTGTCGACCCCCTTTTCCGTTAGGGCCGCGACGATGTGCGGTTCGTCGACCGGGCCGAACCGCACGATCTGGCAGCGCGACTGGGTTGTCGGCAGCAGGCGGTCGGCCCGGCTGCACAGCAGGATGATGAAACAGTGCTTCGGCGGCTCTTCCAGTACCTTTAAGAGGGCATTCTGGCTGGAGGCGTTCAGGCGTTCGGCCTCACGGAGGACGTACACGGTGCATTCGCTCATGACGGGGCGGTGGGCGACTTTGTCGATGAGGAATTCGCGGACGACCGCGATCGGCAGGTCCTGTTTGGCCTCTTTGCCCTTGTCGTCCATCGTGAACGGCCGCAGCTCTTTTTCGATCAGGTGATAATCCGGATGGCCGCCGCCTTCGAAGACGCGGCACGATTCGCACCGGCCGCAACTATCGTTGAAACTGAGGTCAGTGGCCTTCTCCTGCCGCCGCTCGCGGCACAACAGCATCTTTGCCCATGCCTGGGCGGTCGTGCGCTTGCCGACGCCGGCAGGTCCGGCGAAGATATACGCGTGGGCCAGGCGGCCGGCGTTCATCGCACGCTGCAAGGCCCCGATGGCCCGCTCCTGACAGAATATATTTTTCAGTGACACTCACACCTCGACGAATCTGCCCCGGCCGTCGGCGAAACGCGACGGCAGTTTGATTTCCGGCCCGCGAAGGCTGCACCTCGGCTCTTAGGCCGGGCGGCATCATACCAGAAGGATTGTCCGAAAACGA
>JACZKQ010000175.1 GCA_014859965.1 Phycisphaerae bacterium | reverse complement strand
GTGCTCGACCTGGAAGTGTGCAGTCTCCAAGGTCTCCTGCTGGCCCAATGCGCGGGGCGCCATCCCACGGCGCTCGGCATGGAAGCGTGCGGTCTCCCGGGTCTCGTCCGGGTGGACCTGCGGGTACGACACGCGGGGCGTCATCTCGCGGCGCTCGGCACGGAAGCGCGTCCCCTGGGTCACGTACAAGCAGACCTGCCGGTGTGACGCGCGGCAGGGTCCCGTCCCACGGCGCTCGGCAGAGGGGCATTCAAGCGCCGCATTCAGGCGCACACGCCGGTCCGCGTCGCGGCAGCGACCGATCCGGCACAAGGCACTACCGGGAAAGCCCCGGGCGCACACGTGATTTCAAACGCGGTTCCAGCGGCGCCGGCCATCGGCGCGATGCGAACACCCGCTTCCACCACCCCGGCATAAGAAATGCGCCGGCACGAGACATTCCGCGAGGCCGCGTCCCAACCCTTGACGTGCGAGATTTCACCTTGCCTCGCGGCAGCGCCAAGGCACGTACGTTCACACGCGGTCATACAGACACACGTCGGCATTTCGGGCACGGTTATCGGGGGCGCCATTTCAGCAAGGGCCACAGATTCGGACACCTGCATAAGCGGGATTTCGGCAGCGTATTCTACTTCGTCCCGTTTTCCTACTATCCATATTACTACCCGTATTACAGCAGGTACACCTATCCTGGCTATCCGTACTATGGCGGCGCGCCTTACTACGACAACTTCTATTACGACCGTTACAATAGACCCTATGACCGGCCGTACAATGAACCCGGCGAGACGTACCGGCAGCCCGGCGAGACGCGCTACGAGCAGCCGGACGACAGTTCCAGAGAAGAATACGAAGCCTTCCAGCAGGAACGTCAGGCCGAACAGGCCCGGGTGAACGAGCATCTGGAGCAGATATCCGAGCCGTTCCGACGCGGCGATTACGCTGAAGCGCTCAGACAGGCCGAAGAAGCCGTCGCCGCCCAACCCGACAGTCCCGTCCTTGGTTTTGCCTACGCGCAGGCGCTTGTCGCCAATGGGCAGTACGACCAGGCGGCGGGCGTGCTGCGGCGGTCTCTCAACGCCGTGGACATGCAGACGCAAGGTGTGTTGTTTGGTGAGGATCTGTATCCGGATGCCGATGCCCTGGCTGAGCGGATCGCCGATCTTGAGAACACCGCCCAAAGCCAACCCGACGCCGCGGACCTGTATCTCTTGTTAAGCTATGAGCTGATCGCCGCGGGCCGCTACGATGAAGTGCCCGGCGCGCTCGACAATGCACGGAGCTACGCCAATCTGGACGCGATACGCGTGCTGGAGAGCATCGTCGAGCAATTGCGGAATGGGGAAACGACGCCGGACTGACGCCGAACCGATTCAAACGGCGGGCGGCATGTCGGCGGGCAAAGAGACCGTGAAGGTCGTGCCTCGAAGAAGCTGCGTGTCGACGACGATCTCGCCGTGATGCTGCTCGACGATCTGCTTGGCGATTGCCATGCCCAGGCCGGTGCCCAGCTTTTTCTTGCCGCTCTCGAAGGGCGTAAAAATCTTTTCCTTCATGGCGTCGCTGATGCCGGGCCCATTGTCGGTGACGGCGAGCTTTATGGTTCGGCACGCGGGATCGTATTTGGTTTCGACGCTGACAAGGCCCTCGGTGCTGTCGACCACGTCTATCGCGTTGAGAATCAGGTTGAGCGCCATCTCATGAATGCGGTCGCCATCCAGTGCGACGGCAGGTATTCTCTGATCGATGCGAATATTAATCCTGGAGCATTTCACCTTGAGCTGCGACTTAAGCGTTTCGACGGCGCCCTGAACCACCCGGTTGAAGTCGCAGGAACCCAGGTTCAGCGGCCTTTCCTTGCTGTAGTCGAGCATCTCCAGGGTGTACTTTTTCATTCGGTCGATGTTCGGCTTGAGGATATCCCAGCTTCGCTTGACCCGGTGAATCTGATTTGTTCGGAGGCCGAAATCGACGACTTCCGCCGCCCCGGTGATCATCTGCAGAATGTTCTTCACCGAATGCGACAGATTGAGCGTCGCCCGACCGGCGGCGACGAGGCGTTTATTCTCTTCGCACGCCTTTCGCATGCGAAGGTTGTCCAGCGCCAACGCCGCATGGCCGGCAAGAAACCCTGCAATATCCGCGTGCGGCCGGCTCCAGAGCCCCGTTTGAGCGCTGCTCAAGTAAACCGCGCCGAGCACGGCGTCGCCGGACGCGATCGGTGCGCACAAAACCGAATGAACGTCGCCACCTTGAAAGGCCGCCTTCGGCGGATAATCCGCGGCGGCATCATCCAGAACAACGATGTCCGCCGTCCGCATGGCATGCTCTACGATTGCCTCGATGAACGCGGGCCCGCCCTCGCCGTTTGCATCCGCCTCCGGTGCGCAGCGCCAGAGCGCGCCCTCGGCGTCCTTCAGCACGACGCAGCCGCCGTCGGCGCCGAAGTGATCTATAATAACGCCTATGAAAGCGCCAAGAACGCTGTTGAGGTTTTCGTCGGTCAGGTTGTGCATGGCGATCCGTGCGAGCAGTGAATCGGCGCGCAGCGTCCCGCCGGACTCTGCGGCGATCTGAAGCGATGTGTGGGCGGTTGTTTCGGCCATTGCTTTTCTTCCATCACGGATTGGCAATTCAGTCCCGCACCTGTATCCTGCCTGAGCGGTACGCCTCATATCGATAATCCAAGCCGAGCTCTTAATTAGTTTTTGCCGCAGCAGGACGCGCTGCTGCAGTTCGTCCCATAACGGCGGCAGCCGCATCCGCATGACCGCGTTCGGCCGGACCTGCCCGCCTTCGGGTATTTATTTATTAAGTTTTCGGTGATCGCCGTCGATAGCAGTCTCACATTTTCGTGCATACCGTGCGCATGTTCATCGGAGAACACGGGCCAAATGGAATACAAGGATCCTGTAATGTCGGTGCTTGTTGAGGCGAAGCTCCTCGACGAGCAGAGTATCCAGAGCCTTCTGGAAGCGCAGGCGTCGTCGGGCAAAAGTCTGCTGAGCCTCCTGAAGAGCCGCAATCTTCTGGATCAGGATCAGCTTACCCGTTTGACGGCGGTCAGCAACGGCATTGAATTCATCGACCTGACGGCCGACATGATCGATCCGGTGGCGGTGCGGCTGGTCTCTTACGATATCGCGCGCCAGCATCACCTGATCCCTGTGCGCATTGAAAAAGACACCCTGTACGTGGCGATGAGCTCGCCGCTGAATCTGTCGGCCCGGGATACGATCACCACGAAAACCGGCTATCGCGTCATTCCCCTTGCCGCGGCGGCCGAAGCGGTCTCGCAGGCGATCAACAATCACTTCGACGTGGAAAGCGTCACCCGGCAGGACATCGTGGCGATGCGCCTGAAGAACTCCGCCGACCCGGACGCCAAGGGCCGCAAGGCGCGCGGCAGGTCCGCCAAGGTGGCCGACGCCCCCGTCGTGCGTCTGGTCGATTCGATTATTACCGGCGGCATCGACGCCCGCTGCAGCGACATTCATCTTGAGCCGCAAGAACCGGATATGCGGGTCCGCTACCGTGTCGACGGCATTCTGATCAATGCCATCGACGTGCCCGTTTCGGCGCAGCGCGAGGTGATTTCGCATATCAAAATACTCGCCAACATGGACATCTCGGAAAAGCGGATTCCCCAGGACGGCCATATCACCGCAGCCCATAACGGCAAGAGCTACGACCTCCGCGTGTCTTCCCTTCCGGCGACCGGCGGTGAGAAAATCGTGATCCGCGTGCTCGACGCGACGGCCGGTCTCGAATCCCTCGATCAGATCGTCCAGTCCCGCGACGATTTCAAAAAGATCACCTCGCTGATCACGAAACCCTACGGCATGGTGCTTCTGACCGGTCCCACCGGCAGCGGAAAAACGACCACCCTGTATTCCATGATCGCCGCCCTGAACACGCCCGAAAAAAACATCGTGACGGTCGAGGACCCGGTGGAGTACCGGATCAACGGGATCACACAGGTCCAGGTCAAGTCCGACATCGGCATGACCTTTGCATCCAGCCTGCGAAGCATTCTTCGGCAGGACCCGGACATCGTGCTGATCGGCGAAATCCGCGATCTGGAAACCGCCGAGATCGCCATTAGCGCCGCCCTGACCGGTCACCTGGTGCTGAGCACGCTGCACACCAACGACGCGGCGGGGGCGGTCGCGCGTCTTGTCAATCTCGGTGTGGCGCCTTTCCAGGTCGCCTCAGCGCTTCTGGGCGTCGTCGCACAGCGATTGATTCGTACGATATGTCCGAAATGTAAAACGCCGTACGTCGTCACCGAAACCGAACTGGAGACTGTGTTCGGTTCCGACGGCTTTGTGCTGCCCGGCGGACCGCAGCCCGCCGCAGACCCCGACGCGCAGTTGCGGGCGATGTACCGCGGCGCGAAACTGAACAAAGGCCAGGGGTGCGAGGCGTGCAGGGGAACGGGATACCGCGGACGCCAGGGAATTTATGAAATTCTAGAAGTCATGCCCCAGCTTCGCAACCTGATCGTGCAAGGCGCCCCGGACGATCAGTTGAAGGCGTGCGCCGTATCCCAGGGCATGAAGACGCTGAAGATGCAGGGCACCCAGAAGGTGCTCGGGGGCGAAACCACGCTCCAGGAACTGGTTCGCGTTGTGAATGTGAGAGAAGACTAATGGCCGTATTTGAGTACATCGCAAAGGACGCGGGGGGCAGTGAGTTTTCCGGCGTGTATACGGATGTGGAAAACACCAGCGACCTGCGCCAGGAACTGTCCAAGATGGGCTACAGTCTCGTCAAGGCGCAACGGCACAAAGGGGCCGGCCCGCGCCGCTCGGGCCGGGTTAAAAGAGCCGACGTCGTGGCCTTCGCATTCGAATTTGCCGGCATGTATGCGGCAGGGCTCTCGATTATTCGCTGTCTTGAAACGCTGGAAGAGCAGTCCGAGAAGGGGGCGCTCAGAGCCGTGCTCAAGGATATTCGCGAACACGTGGAAACGGGTTCGAGTCTCAGGGAGGCGTTCGAGCCCCACGCCGCGACATTCTCGGAGTTCTTCCTCGGTATGGTCGATGCCGGTGAAAAAGGCGGTCGGCTCGGCGAAACGCTCCAGATGGCGGCCGATTACCTCGAAAAGCAGGCTGAACTGCGCAACAAAGTCCGCAGCGCCTTCGCCTATCCCATCGTGGTGTGCGTCATGTGCTGCCTCATCGTTGGGGCGCTGGTCATTTTTGTGATCCCCGTCTTCCAGAAATTATACGATCAACTGCACGTCGCCCTTCCCGGCCCGACACTCATGCTGATCCTCGTCAGCGAGCTGGTGCGGCATTACTGGATGTACACCGTACCCGCGTGCGGATTCCTTTTCTTTGCGGGGCGAAAAATTTATAGAATGCCCGGCGTCAGGGCATTCATCGATGCCCTGAAGCTGAGACTGCCGGTGTTCGGCAAGCTGAATCGCATGGTTGTGGTGAGCCGTTTCATTCGGACGTTTTCCATGATGGCCCAGGCCGGCGTCACGGTGGTCGAGGCCATCGAACTGGCAAAGCGCGTGGCCGACAATCACGTCATGGTCAAAGTCGCCGAAGATCTCCAGGAAGAAATTCTCGTGGGCAATTCGCTGGCGCAGCCGATGGCCAGGCACGCGATCTTCCCCCCGATGATCATTCAGTTGACCGCGGCCGGTGAAGAGGCGGGCATTCTCCCGGAGATGCTGGGCAAAGGCGTGCAGTTTCTGGACAGCCATATCGACCGGGCGATCAAATCGCTGCTGACAAAGATCGAACCGGTGCTCTCGGTATTCATGGGCGCAATCGTCGGGTCGATTCTGATGGGTGTCTACCTGCCGATGTTCGACTATATGGGGCATGTCAAATAAATGATCCTGGTGAACAAATTGTACAAAAAATCACAGAAGTCGTCCCCCGGTTTGGACGATACAAAAACACCAATCCTGGCAATTATTGAAAGAGAGGACTTAAAGATGGTAAGAAGAATGAAGAGAGAAGGCGTCACCCTGATTGAGTTGCTCATTGTCGTCCTGATCCTTGCGGCGCTCTCGGCGATCGCCATTCCCCGCATCTCGCAGAGTGCCCACAACGCAAAGCAGAATGCCTGCGACACGAATATCGACGTGATCAATTCGGCCATTGAAATGTACAATGCCGAAAACGGCAGCTACCCTGCCGCCATAGGCGATGTGACGGGCAGTACTACATATTTTCCGGACGGCGCGCCCGTATGTCCGCTGAGCGGAGTGGCCACTTCATACACTATGAACGCCACCACCAAACGAGTGGCCTGCAGTCACTAATAGCACTGTCCGCAGCATTCAAGCGGCGCTGCTCAGAACTATAGCTATAAGGATGGCGTGCAGTTTGCGGCTGTAGCCATCCTTATTCTTTGAGGGTGTTCATGAAAAAGCCGTGCGCAGCCTTTTCGCTGGTGGAGATGCTGATCCTGGCGATCTTCGTCGGCGTCATGGCGACGATCACCGTGCCCCGGATCAATCTCGGCGTCATTGACAAGCAAAAGGTGGACACGGCCGCCCGCAAGGTCGTGACGGACCTGCGCCGCACACGCCGACTTGCGATCAGCGCCGCCGCGACCAACACCGTCGGATACGGATTGACGCTGACAGGCTCGGGCCCGTACAAGGGCTATGAATTGCGGGACCGCAAGAGCTCCGCCAAAGTCGATTCGCATGTGTTCGATCCAGGCGTTTCCTGCACCGCCGACGGCAGGAACTTCAACTTCGGCCCCGCCGGAAACCTGATCACAGGAGGCGGCGCCACAATCGAACTGGCGGCGCGCGGCAGACGCTTCGTTATCACGGTCATTCCGGCAACAGGCATGGTCAAATGTGTCGAACAGTAAATCCATCCATCCGATGGGGTTCCGTCAGACGCCGCAGGGCGCCTCGGCGCTGCCCACGCGCCGGCGGGTTCACACTCACCGAAGTAGTCGTAGCTTCGGCCCTGCTCATCACCGCCATCGTGCCGATCCTCAAAGCCCTCACCACCGTCCATTTTCACGCGGCTCTGATCGAGCGCAAGACACGCTGCCTCAACATCGCCCACGCGCGCCTGGAAGAAATCAAGGCGAGATCCGTATATAACTATGCGACCAATTTTGCCGAGGCCAACACGTCCGCCGACGGTCCTTACCTGCGAACGGTTTCGGACACGGCGATCAGTCCCAACCTGCGCCGTATATCCGTGACCGCCGGCTTTGATGCCGACGGCAACGGCGCACTGAACGCCGGCGAAACACTGGTGACGCTTCAAACATTAGTTGCCAAGAGGTGGTGAACCATGGCGGGCATGGCGCAAACAAGTCGGCACGGGCGGCATAAAGGCAGCGTACGACGCCCGTTCAAACACTCCGCGCTGACCCTCCTGGAGATGGTCATCGCCATCGCGATCATGGCCGTTGTATTCGCCGCGCTGCTGGTGCAGTTCCGCAACATCAACAACAGTTGGGCTTCGCGGCAGGGCGGCGCCGAAGCATTGCAGAACGGGCGGATACTCACCGACCACTTCAACAGAAATTTATCCAAAGCCCTTCGGATTGTTGCTGTGAGCGAGCCGGCGCAAACCGGCGGCTACATCGAATATGAGGCCCCCGGCGGCCTGTACCGATACGAAGTAAGCGCCGGCACCGTCGTGTTCGGCCCCCTGGGCAGCCTTTCAGAACTTGCAGGGCCGGTCAGCCGCCTGCAATTCACCTGCTACAACGCCTATGACCTGGACACGCCGATCACCGACGTCGATCGCATTCGCGTCGTGCGCATCCGAACCGCCCTGGTCAATTCCTCCGATACGGGACCGGACAAGCCCTTCGAATCGCTGGTGTATCTCCGCAGCAACCGCCCCAGCGGCATCATCCCGGGCCCGTCAGCGAGTTTCGGAATTACCACCGGCAACATGCCGGCGCTGGCGAAAATCGATGCGACGCATTACCTGTGCGCCTTCACGGGGCAGGGCGACGACGGCTTTGCCGTGGTCCTCACCGTCGACACCGCGACTCAGACGGTACGCCATGAAACCCCCTTCGAGTACGACCAGGCCAACGGCATCAATCCTTCGCTGGCTCAAATCGATGCGACCCGCTTTCTCTGTGTTTACAAAGGACCGCAGGGCGACGGCTACGCGGTGATCCTTCGCGTAAACCCCCTGACGTGGACGGTCGACAGGGGAGAGCCGCTGGAATTTGAATACAAGGATTGTTTTGTTTCGTCGCTGGCGCGTATCGATGACGTGCACTTCCTCTGTGCCTATACCGGCTCCGGCAATGACGGTTTTGCGGTCATCCTGAAGGTGGACCCCGTGGCCATGATGGTGCAGTCGTACCCCGAAGACCCGTACGAGTTCGATACATCAAACGGGCAGACCCCGGCGATGCAAAGCATCGGTGCGGGACGCTTCCTCTGCGTCTATCAAGGCTGGGCCGGCCTGGTATCGGCAGTGGTACTCACTGTGAATATGGCGGACCTGACGATTGCATTAGACGCAGGGACGCCGCCGGAGATGTCTCGCGGCCTCGGACTGGGCTACGGCGAGAGCCCCGCACTGGCCCGGATTGATGCCACCCGTTTCTTGTGTACTTATTCAGGAAATACGGCGACGGGAATGGCCGTAGTGCTTGCGGTCGGGCCCCACGGATCAGTCACTCGGGCCGCTCCGTTCCAGTTCGACGGGTCGCTGGGCAAGATTCCGGCGGTGATTCAATTGACCGACAACACGCGCTATCTCTGTGCCTACCAGGGATATATGAGCAGGCTGTGGGCGACGGTGCTGATCGTCGATCCGCTGACGTGGAACATCCGCGGCGAAAACAAGACCGTGCTGTCCTCCTGGAAAGCACTGAAACCGGACTTGGCGAAAATCGACGACTACAACTACCTGTGCGTCCACGAGGACCAGGTCAATGCGGGGTGGGGCCTTCTGTTGAACGTGGGGGACGTGCGCCCCTGAAAGACGAGGCTGCCGCATGTGCCGAACGCATCCAAACCGGACTTCACAGCATGTATCCTCCTCCTTTGTTATAAGACCCCGCACCGGGCGCCGCCGGATAACCGGCCGGCGCGGCGCGCAATGTCCGCTAATAAATCACATTGTATGCCGCTGCCGGACCAACTCTGCCGGCCGCCAAGGCGGATTGATACTTGCGTAATCTTTCAAACCCATGTAACCGTTGCGTCCCAATATGCCGATACCCTGTTGCACACATGGTGTGTTTGTGATGAGAAAGACCGATCTGATGGAAGAGAAATCCGAGCATTTCACGGTGTCGGCCCGAACTGCCCCAGCGCCGCGCTCACTGTCGCGCGGCAGCCGGCGTCCGGGCGCCGAAAGGCGTAAAGGCAGTGTGATGCTCATCGCCATATTTGTTATCGCCCTCCTCTCGGCGCTGGTCTGCGGTATGCTCCAGATGAACACCGAAGAGATTCAATTGATGCAGAACCATATCTATGCCGCACAGGCCATCGCCGTCGCGGAGGCGGGCCTGAACGACGCACTTGCCCAGATTCGCCTCGACGACGACTGGACAACGGGATTTGCAGGCAAACCGTTCGCCGGGCACGCCTATACGGTCACTGTCTCCGGTGAATTGCCGACACGGACGCTCGAATCGACGGCTGCGACGTCGCAGGGGTACATGGCTAGAGCCGCCGCAGACATCACGGTGGGCAGGACCAGTCCCTATTCCATACGTATTGATAACCTGAGGATAAACGAGTAATGCTGAACCCAAAGACTGCGTTGGGTATAGACATATCCGAGCATCGGATCAGTGCCGCCCTCGTCAAGCAGACGAAGAACGGGCTCAAGCTGCTCAAGGCGGGCGATGCGCCGATTCCGAAAGGCGCCGTCACCGACGGCAATATCACTAATCCGACCCTCCTGGCGACCGCCGTGCGCAGACTGCTCAAGAAGAAAAAAATCGGGCTTCGGCAGGCGGCTGTCTCGCTGGTGGCGCGGCCGATTCTGATGCAGATCGTGAGTCTGCCCGAAGAAATGCCCGGCAACATGAACCAGTTCATTCGCAGCGAAATCCGCCACAGTCCGGTCTTGGCCGGAAAAGAGCCCCAACAGGACTACTGCCGCCTCAAACGCGCCTCGCGAGACGGAATGGAGCGCATTCTCGTCGGCGCCACCGACCGCGAAAAGATCGGCGACCTCCTCAAGACGCTGAGCCTCGCCGGCGTCGAGCCCACGTCCGTCGAACTGCCCGTCATGTCGGCCATGCGCGCGATATACGCCAACAAAATCACCAACCGATTTGACACCAACGTCCTCGTCGCGCTTTTGCACGGCTCCGAAATCACCCTCTGCGTATACAGAAAAGACGAACTCGATTTCGTGCGGTACGTGAATCTGGCTGATGAAATCAACGATAACGACCGCTACATGCGGCGGTGTGAACAGGAAATCAACGCCGTCATCCAGTACTACGATATCGAGGTCGCCGCTGCAGGCGACAAGTGGGAGATCCTTGCCGTTGTCGAAAGCCCGGTCCTCGCCGCCGGCGACGTGGAGTTCGTGCTCCAGAAGAGCTTCGGACGCGACGCCGGCGTCTGTTCGCCCCAGGATATTTACACGTGTACGCGGATCGCAAAAAATGAAAAGATCGACGCCTGTGCGATGACCGCGGCCGGCCTGGCGATGCGGGGCCTTAAGGCCGGACCCACGAATTTTGCGATAAATCTCATCCCTCAGGAGGCCGAGGAGGCCAGGGCCGCCAAAAAATTCATGCTTATGACCGCCAATCTGGCCGCGGTCGTGATGCTGTTTATCTTTCTCATCGCGGGGTTTGTACGGATACATCTGGGACGCACCCAGGAAATCATGGAGCGCCGAAAGCAGGACAGTCCCAAAGACAGCATCGAGCAGCTCCTCTCCCATCAGCGCCGCGTCAATAATCAGATCGCCTATCTGTCCGACAAGAAAGCGCGCATGGCGAAAATCTTTAAGGACAATCAGACGTTCGATTGGCCCGAAATCCTCGATGACATCCGAAAAAACATTCCTACCACGTTATATATAACGAGCCTCTCCACGATGGACACGGGTAATCTTGTGATCGAAGGCAACGCACTTTCGTTTAAGTCGATCCATGTGTTTGCAGAGATGCTCGAACGCTCGGGTTATTTCGAGTCGGCTATCGTGGCCCAAACCCAGAAAAACCCCCAGGTCAACGGCCTCGTTGCGTACTCGATTGCATGTATGCTCAGTCCTAATCAGAAAATGTGAGTCCATGGCGAATTATAAAACCATAAAGCTGAATCCCACGTCCAAGACGCTCCTGACGCTTTCGAGTATCCTGGTCGTCGGCATGGCGGCCTACAACTGGACCGTCAGTCCGCAGACCTGCTATCTCCGGGCTGCGAATCTCTACAATGTCATGATCGGAGACGCCGGCCAAATGACCAAAACCATCAAAACGCAGATGGTCTCAAAGGACCGCGCCATCAAGGATCTGAATGCCGAAATTGCACAAATCCAGAATGGCTTCTTCACCGTCAAGCAGGCCAACGAGTTCTTCCTGGATCTGGAGCCCATCGCGCGTCAGTGCAGTTGCACCGTAGACAGACTCGTCTTTTTGGCCTCCGAATCAATCGCGTACAAAGGCGATCACAATGATTCCTGCAGTATTACCCTCAAGCGCTCGGCGATCAGTTTTACGGGCCTCTATCCGGACATTATCCGGTTTCTCCGCCGACTGAACAACTACGCGCAGCGCATTCTCATCAAGGATTTTCATATCGACAGCAGTGACCTGGTAAGCGGCGAGTTGTCCTGCCAGATGAGCATTACGATATATTTGATTGAAGACAAGGAGTTCCGGGCGGATGAATAAGACGACTACCTCAGAACTGTGCATGATTGTGTTTGGGGTGTTGTGTCTGCCGATCGTTGCGGTGCAGGCGCAGACTCGGGCGGATGAAAACATGCTTGAAAGCATCGGCAAAGAGGATCCTTTCTCGGTGGTCCGGCCTATCGTGGAGGTCAAGCGGAACATCGTACAACGGGTTACCCGATCCGAATCGGACCCGCAGGCGCCCGTAGTCGCCGAGGAAATACCGCCGATCTCCATTGAAACCGTCATGCTCAAGTTCCTCCAGGCCGCCAGCTTGGAACCGGTGGTCAGCCGGCTCTTGTCGCCCTATGGGCACGTCTCCGTCGATGCGGCGAGCAATACCATTATCATCGCCGACGCCGTCACGCACATCCAGCAGGTCGTTGCAGCAATCCGCCGGGCCGATCGCACCCCCCCGCAGATCGTTATCGAAGTGGTCATCGTCGACGTACAACTCAAAGACGACACCGAGATAGGCGTCAACTGGGAGCATATCACCGGCCGCGGCAATTCAGAAAACTACACCCAGTCCTTGGTGAGCACGCTGGCGACGGCGGGTACAAAGGGAATGGATTTCTCATTCATCCACGACGGCATTAAACCGACCATCCACGCCCTCCAGCGTGTCCGCAATGTAGAAATCCTCGCCAGCCCCACCGTCATGGTGCTCAGCGGCCAGCAGGCCATGATCCAGACGGTTGAAGAAATTCCTTACCAGGAACAGTCTGACACCTCCGCCGGAGGCAGCCTGACATCCACGCAGTTCAAAGAGGTGGGTGTCACGCTGACCGTCCTGGCCCATATTACCGACGACGGCCAGATCAAGATCACCGTCGAGCCCGAACAGAGTGTGAACACCGGAGTATTCGGGCAAAGTAATCAGAACAGCGTACCGATTGTCGACACTCGAAGAGCCAAGACGACCCTGCTGATGAACGACGGCCAGGTGGTCGTCATGGGGGGCTTGCGCAGCAAAAAACAACGCAACCAGATTGATAAGGTGCCCTTGCTGGGCGATCTGCCGCTGGTCGGCTTTCTGTTCTCGAACGACAGCATCACGGTTGAAAACAGCGAACTGGTCGTCTTCCTTTCACCGCACATTTACAGCGGCGGCCCTCTGAGCGACGAACAGATGAAAAAGTTCAACGAACTCAAGGAGCGGGAACACCTGCAATTCCCGAAGTTCACGCGTCCCGAATATGAGATCATCAAGAAGGTCTTCGAGCCCATAACGATTGACTGAATACACCATCCTGGTTAGTGGCTGTGCGGCCTTGCGTTGCAGACGCAAGGCCGTCTGCTTTCCGGTGTGGGCGCAAAAATAAAGCCAGATCCCAATACTAAGCAGAATCTGGCTTCGGAGGAGGGTGATGAAAAGCCTGTATTAAAAAGTCAAGTCACAACATAACCGCATCGTCGTCTGTATATACTTATCGATCAACGCGTAGGTGTACTTTAGTAAAGATTATTAGAAAGACTACTTTTTTTTTGCGGGTAGTCAAGTATTTTTGTGAAAATGTTCCTGTTGTGACGAATATAATGGCTCAGGGTCCGATAATTAGCCTAAATACCTTTTAGTCTTGCCATTCGTCGGCATCGGGTGTATTTTGTGTTTTCTTTTTGGTGATCTATGGAAATGACCAGGCGAATAACAATCTCGGACCTGATTGAGGCGAAACGCCAGGCACGCAAAATCGCGGCCGTAAGCTGCTACGACTACACGACCGCCCGACGGGTTGCTCAGGCCGGGGTACAGATGATTCTCGTAGGTGATTCCGCCGCCCAGGTCATGCTGGGGCACGATTCCACCCTGCCGGCCACGATGGACTATATGGTGACCATCACCGCCGCGGTTCGGCGGGCGGCCCCGCAGTTGTTTCTGGTCGCTGACATGCCGTTTCTCTCCTACAACGTGGGCGTTTACGAAGCTGTGAAAAACGCCGGCCGTTTTGTTCAGGAAGCCGGCGCACAGATGATTAAAATCGAATGCACAGCGGCGCAACTCGATGTAATCAAAGCAGTTAGCGATGCGGACATGGGGGTCATGGCGCACATCGGCATCCGCCCGCAGAGCCTCGATAAGGTCGGAAAGCTGCGTGCCGAAGGAACAACGGCTCAAGTGGGCCTCGAATTGATCGTTTTCACCGAGCGGCTGGTCGAAGCGGGCGCCAGGTGCCTGCTGCTCGAAGGGGTCGCACGCGAGGTCGCCGCCATAATAACCCGCCGAACCGAGGTTCCGGTCATCAGTTGCGGGTCCGGCTGCGATTGTGACGGGCAGATATTGATAATCAGCGATATCCTCGGACTCAGCCCGGACAGTCTTCCCAAATTCTCAAAAAGGTACGCCGAACTCGGGCAGGCCATCGAGGACGCGGTGGGGCGATACGCAACAGAGGTCGCGGCCGAAACCTTCCCCGATGACGAGCACAGCTACCATCTTAAGCCGGGGCAGCTCGAAAAACTCGACGAAATGCTCGGCGACATGGGCCGCTGAGCCGGCCAAAAAAAGATCATTCTCTACTGCCCAAACGGCCAACTGTTTTCACAGGACAATGTGATATCTGCGAAAAGGGGTGGCCTGCGGCGGCGTTTTCGAGTGGTCGACGCCGCATTCCGGCGATACAATACAACCGGCCATCCGCAACGACGGCCGGACAACCGTAAACCGATTTAACAGCAGGACCTGTGTTCGTCTATGCACGATTTACTAACAAATCCTGAAACGACGCCCGCCGGGACGAAAGAAGCGATCCGGCCTGCCATATTGGTCGACTGGCGAAGTTTGAGAGACTACTCGGCCAGCCTGAGCCATTTTCTTGTAGGGCTCGCCGACGAGTCGTATTCCGCCGCGGTCGTCTGCCCGCCCCACCCGCAACTGACCAGCATGCTGTGCTCGTCGGCGGAAGTGGCGACCTATCCGCTCATCCGCCTGCCCATGTTCTGGCGGCAGAACAGGATGGTCCTCCTGGAGCGCCTGGAAAAATTCAAGCCAACCGTGCTTCACTCCTTCGGTTGCGGACGCGCGCATCTGGCGCAATACCTGTCCAGTCAGCTCGGCATTCCCTATATTGTGACATTCAATCGCCCGGCGGGGCGGCTGTTCAAACCGCGAATCCACGCGACCGACTGCGCAGCCCTTGTGGCCTCATCCCGCACCCTCGTACAGCATTTGAACAAGACCTATCCGCGCTACAGTCTGCGCATCCGGCACATTAACCTGGGAACCTACGTGGAAGACGACTGTGCATGTTTCGCTCAATCGCACGGTACGGCATCGTTCGTCGTGGCCCAGCGGCTCGACGACGCCGATCAATTCGAGCCCCTCCTCAAGGCCGTGCGGCATCTGATACTCGACGGCCGCGAATGTGTCCTGGCCATCATCGGCGACGGTCGGGCGGAAGGCAAACTGCACGAGCGCATCCGCATGCTCGGCCTTTCGCAAGTCGTCTCCCTCGTGCCCGAAATTCAGCCGCTGCGCGCGGTTTTCGCCGGCGCCGACGTGTTCATTCAGCCCCGGGCCTGCAGCAATTTCAACTCGCGCCTGCTGGAGGCCATGAGCGTCGGCATGACGGTCGCGGCTTGCGATGAAAGTTCCGACGATATGCTCATAGACGGTCAGACCGCCGTCTTCTTTGATAGCAGCGATGAATTGAGTGTGTATGAGTGCCTCGGAGCCCTTTTGGCCGACCGCGAAAAAACGCGAAACATCGCCAAGGCGGGCCAGGAATACCTTCGCAAACATCACACCGTCAGCCGCATGACCAGCGCCCTGATCCAGACGTACCTCATGGCTCAGAGAAAGTACAGACTGGAAGGACCGGCGGAGAAGCCTGCGCCGGTGCGCTCGTGAAAATGCATGGGGAGGGCGACGTCATGGACGCAAAGCTGCGCAAACTCCGGCGCCAGGCAGATTCAGGCAGCCGTCTGACCCAGTCTCAGGTGGAGTGCCTGACAAGCGAACTCGCCGCCTACCAAATATCCCATCTGGCGGGCGAACCCCCCGAATCGCTTGACATTGTGGACGCCCAAGGGCGGCCCACCGGTGTTGGGGCGCCGCGCTGGCTGGTGCATCTGCTCGGCCTTCGTCACCGGGTGGCCCAGGCCATGCTCAAGTGGGCCAGTCCCGGCATGGGGCCCGTATTCCTCCTGCAGGTCCGAAGCTGGCACAAGAGCGATCTGCCCGGCCGTCTCGACATCACCGTCGGCGGCCATCTCAAGGCGGGCCAACATCCCGACGCCGCCATCCTCGACGAAATGTATCAGGAGATCGGCCTGGCGCCCGGGCATCTGGCCGGTTCCCTCAGAAAGGTCGCCGAATACCAGGTGACCTCCGGCCGTGAAAACTCGTACTTCGTGGATGCCGAATGGCGGATCGTCTACACCGCCCAAATCCCAACAGAAGCACTGGACCACATCCGCTTCACCGACCATGAAGTGGCGGGCTTGCACCTTTGCCCCGAATCGGAGGCCGCCGATCTGCTGAATCAAACAATTTTGCCCATCGCCACGGGACTGAGGTTCTCGCTGCCGTACTTGATTTAGTCAATTTGCAGGCAGAACAGAAAATGCGCCGCTGGCGTAAAATCAGGAGTGCAGCGAAGGGACAAGCATGAACGTCTTGACAATGATTGCTGTTCTTGGCTTTTTAATGCCGGTGCTCGCCGTGGCCGTGCCCGGCTGTGATGAATTTGACAGGGCCGTGGAGATGAACAAACCTCAACAAAACGAAAGATCGGCGCACGAGTCGCAAACTCCAACCCGTCCACGCGAAAAAGCGTATTTTGCCGCGGGTTGCTTCTGGGGCGTCGAGGCGGCCTTTAGACGAGTCGAGGGAGTCACCGCGACCGCCGTCGGCTATATGGGAGGCCGCACGGCCAACCCGACTTACCGCCAGGTCTGCGGCGGCAGGACCGGCCACGCCGAAACAGTGCGGGTCGAATACGATCCCGAAAAAGTCTCTTACGACCAATTGCTGGACGTATTCTGGAAAACGCATGATCCGACCACGGTCAACCGCCAGGGTCCCGACGTCGGCAGTCAGTATCGCTCCGCCGTCTTCGTGCAGGACGAAACACAGTACGCCGCCGCCGTCGCGTCCCGCCAGGCCCTGACCGCCTCCGGAAAATTCGCCAGACCCATCGCAACCGAAATAAAGAAAGCCTCCGAGTTCTACCCCGCCGAGGAATATCACCAGCAGTACCTGGAAAAACAAGGCAAAGCCGCCTGCTCCATCACCCTCCAGTAAGCACCCCGTGCCGACGCGATTACCGGGCGATGCATTTCTGCCAGTAGCACATGGTTGCAAGCCCACCTGCGATTTCCGCCTGGTACGCCGGCTGAAGCGGCGAGTCGCTGCCTTCTTCGAACGATCTGAGAAACGCGTCGCAGCCTGCAACGTCGAGCATCTCCCGGAGAGCAGAAAACGAGTGCAGCATCTCCCTGACATGCTGCAGCAGCGTTTTGTCCCGCCGCAGAAGCAAATATTCAGGAGTCTCTTGCGAAGACGGTTTCGCTCGCGATTGCCGGTAAGCCTCCAGCGGCACGGCCGGAATGCATCGCTCTATAGCAGCGCAGATTCTCTTTCGCGGGGGCACTGCGTACCGCTGAATTTCGGTCGGCAGTGTCTTGCCGGTATTGGCATACACAACGTCGCCCAGTTCAGGCAGGCAGTGCCGGATCATAAACTTGTAAAAGTTCTTCTGGTAGATCCACTCTGCCGGCAGTTGAAGCATGCAGTCCACATAATCGTAGCCCAGGTGCGGCGATGCCTCGGTCACATCGGGATGGTTATGAATGGGACTCGAAAACGTAAAGGCAGGCTGCCGAAACACCATCGCCCACGCCGACAGGCAATGGGCGGCGGTCTCGCCGGAGAGCTCCGAAAAACACGCCTCCATGCAGTCGTCGAGCAGCGGATAATGCGCCTCGACCACCTCGCGCCGCCAGATATGTCGCAAAACTCCGGCCGAAAGCTTCTTCCGATGAAATATGAATTTACCAATCTGCCGGTCTCGCATCGCGCGACTTATATTATGAATGGACCCCGAGGCGAATGCCCCCGCCAGCGAGTCTCCCGGCCCGCCTCCCATCTTGAAGCCCGGCCCGGCGACCATCTCCCTGAGATTCCCAAACGTCTTCGCCGGATGCTGAAGCGTCGTCAACCCTCCCGTAAGACGAGTTGCATCTTCGGCCACCGACGAGATATGCCGCTGGTCCAATCGCTCGACACAATGCTCCCGTCCAAGGATCCGGGCAATCTGCTGCGCCGCCTGCACGTCAGCCGAGTCGGTCTTCTCATCCGAACCAAAAGTGTACAGGTAGAAGTTCGACTCGGCGGGCAGCGCCCCCGCCACAAGTCGGCTGTCCAGTCCGCCGCTGAGACTGACGAATCCCGCGCCGGACAACCGCGCCCGTGCGGCGGTGCTCCTGCGCATCGCATCAAATGTCCGCTCGGCGTGTTCAACAGGATCGAGGCCGTGCTGTGTCTCATGTTTTAGCCGCCAGTAAGCCCGGCAATCCGCGCCCGCCTTCGAAATCGTCAGATGACGTGCCGGCAGCAGCCGCCGGATACCTTCGACATGGGTCCGTTCCGCCAGCGTATGACTGTAACTGAAAATCTCCAGCCACCCCAGCACATCCGCCTTACACCTCAAATCGAGAAGGTCGACGAGAAAAAGTAAATTGCTCGAAAACGCCGTGACGTCGCCCTCTTGAAGCCAGTAGAACGGACGTGCGGAAAACCGGTCATTGATGATATGAACAGCGTCCGCCTTGCGGTCCAGCAGCAGTGACACGAACTCGCCTTCGCTCTCTTCGATGCGAACCGCACAGTTCGCCCCGACGGCTTCGTAATCCAGGTCATGAAACCCGAGCGTCAAAAGTGAAATGTCGCCCGCTTCGGCGCCCCGCACCTGAACGGGCCCTTGCCGCTTGTGTTTGGCCAAAATGTGTCCGAACCGGAAGGGCCGAACCGTATGCTCATACGCATCGGGCGAATCGCCCCCAAGGATTGCGAAGTCGTGCAGTTTCCGCCGAACGACGTCATCCGGCCGTTTACCGCTCCGGCAGAAGTAACCGCCGATCAGACTCATTGCGATGCCCTTCCAGCAGAAACCTCAACCCCGCCGCCTCAACCGAACAGGCCGTACTCCGAAAGGATCTTCTCAAGTGCATCCTTCTTATCCTCGGCCAGCAGCGTCAGCGGCAGACGCATCTCCTCGGGTATCATTTTGAGCATCGCCATCGCCGCCTTGATCGGAATCGGATTCGTCGCCATCGACAGCAGACTCTTGGACAGGGCGAACAGCTTGCGATGCCATTTCCGCGCCGACACAAGGTCGCCTTCGAGGATCAGATCGGTCATCGCCTTGACGTCAGCGGGAATGATGTTGGCCACCACACTGATGACGCCCTGCGCCCCGATGGAAGCCAGCGGCAGCGTCAGCGAATCGTCGCCGGACAGAATCGTGATATCGCAAAGCATCGCGATTTCACTGGCCATGTCCAGACTGCCCGTCGCCTCCTTAATGGCGACGATGTTCTCCACCTCGCTCAGGCGCGCCACCGTCTCGGCCGTCAGTCCCGCTCCGCCGCATCGGCCCGGAATGTTATAGAGCACCAGCGGAATGTGCACCTCGTCGGCAATCGCCTTGAAGTGCAGATAGAACCCCTCCTGCATCGGCTTGTTGTAATAAGGCGCCACCTGAAGCGACCCGGCCGCGCCGACCTTCCGCGCGTAAGCGGTCAGCTCAATGGCCTCGGCAGTGCTGTTGGAGCCCGTGCCCGCGATCACCGGAACCGCCCCGTTGACTGCACGAACGACCCGCTCGATCACCTTCTTATGTTCGTCGTGGCTCAACGTCGGCGATTCGCCCGTGGTGCCGGTCGGCACGATGCCGTCGGTGCCGCTTGCCAGGTGAAAGTCCACCAATTCGTCGAGAGTCTTATAGTCCACCTGCCCTTCATGGAAAGGTGTCACTAACGCTACCATGGATCCGCTGAACATGATCTTCCTCTTGCTCGGGTATCAGGATGTAATCAGTTGTATCATTTCCTGCGTAGCCGCCCGCATGCCCACAAGGACCGCGCGTGCGACAATGCTGTGGCCGATATTAAACTCCCACAACCCCTCGATGGCCGCCACCGGGCCGATATTACGATACGTCAGCCCGTGGCCGGCATGCACGATCAGCCCCGCAGCCGTGGCGATATCCCGCCCGTCGCGCAGGGCGTTGAGCGTCTTCTCCACCGTACGGTCGTTGGCGGCGTTTGCGTAGGCGCCCGTGTGCAGCTCAATCGCGTCGCACCCCGCCTCGGCGCTGGCCAGAATCTGCGCCTCATCCGGCGTGATGAAGCTGCTGACGAGAATGCCTTTCTTATGCATCCGTTTGACCACCTGGGCCAGACGCGCCTTATACCGGACGCAATCCAGCCCTCCTTCGGTCGTCAATTCTTCGCGTTTTTCCGGTACGAGCGTCACCTGGTCCGGCACGACCCGCTCGGCGATCTTCACCATCGGTTCGGAAAGACACATCTCGAGATTGAACTTGCAGGCCACCGTCTGTTTGAGCACCTGCACGTCACGGTCGTTGATGTGCCGCCGGTCCTGCCGCAGGTGTACGGTAATCCCGTTCGCCCCGGCCAGTTCGCATTGCACCGCCGCCCACACCGGGTCCGGTTCGTCCGCCCGCCGGGCCTGCCGGATAGTGGCGACATGATCGATATTAACATTCAGAACGGCCATAACGTCTCCTTTGGGCACATCCGCGCCCAAACCGATTATAAGCGGCCCGAAGCTGCGGTTCAAGCAAATTTAATCGTCGATTATCGCCGACTCCTCTCAGAGGGCTTGTCAATTGCCCCCCAAAGGTTTAGGATGTGCCTATGAAGCTTGAAGGTATCACGGCGGTTGTGACCGGTTCCACCGGCGGCCTGGGCAGCGCTATCGCACTGGCGGTGGCCGATGCCGGCTGCGACTGTGTGTGCCACTACCACGCCAACAAGGCCCGTGCCGATCGACTCGTCGAGCAGATCCGCGCCACGGGCCGCAGCGCAATCGCCCTGCCCGCCGACCTCACCCGCCCCGACGAAATCGCCTCGCTCATGGAGCAGGCGCGGTCTCTCGGCCCGGTGCGGGTCCTCATTAACTCCGCCGCCGTTTTCGCCCGTGAGCCCATCGAAACGGTCGCTTTCGACGCCGCCCAAAAGACCCTCGCCATCAACCTGATCGCACCGATGCTCGCCGCCCGCGGCTTCGCCCAAATCATCCGCGAAGAAGTCGCCGACGCGCCGCCGCCCGCCGGCAAAATCATCAACCTCGTCGACGTCGGCGGGATCCGACCGTGGGCCGGCTACACGGTGTACTGCGCCTCGAAGGCAGGGCTGGTCAGCGTCACCAAATCGCTGGCCAAAGAACTGCTGCCGGCGATCACCGTCAATGCCGTCGCGCCGGGCCTGGTGAGCTGGCCCAAGCACTTCAGCGACGATGAAAAGGCACGCCAACTGAAGCAGGTTCCCATGAAACGCATGGCCGAACCCGCCGAAATCACCGAGGCCGTCATCTTCCTCCTGAAAAACGACTACGTCACCGGCCAGATCCTCAGCATCGACGGCGGCCGAAGCATCTGAACGCCGTTGCCTCTCCGGACGCCCACAGGCCGTGAACGACCGATTGCAAAGAACTATCAAGAAGTTGTGGACGTAGGTCGAAGAATGTGGCATCGGTCTTCTGCAAGACCGATAGTGTGAGCCGGCCGAACGTCAAAACGGCATATGGCCCGCCGGGCGGATTGTGAAACCGACCGCCTTTCAGTAAAATGTTAAAACTTGCCCGAATAATGCACTGGAGTGGTTGGACCGGCCTTGTCGAACTGACCGCTTGTGCAGATAGTATTAGTTACAAGGAATCCGCCCAACGGCGGCTCAAATATGCAAGAACCGATCAAAATGAAAAGCAAAAAGAGCACATGGCTCCGCCACGGCCGGTATTTGCACGGCGCCGCTATGGGCACAATGGGCTTTTGCACGTCTTTCGCGGTCGATCACACCCACGCCGGCGGCAGCCAGGAGTGGCTGCAAACGCGTTCCGTCGATCTCCGAATGAACCGCATCCCCGCAAAGCTCAAGGGGACACGGATTGTCCACATCAGCGACCTGCATCTCGGACGTACCGTCAGCCCGCGTTACCTTAAGCACTGCCTCGACAGGGTCAACACACTGGAGCCCGATATTGTCGTGCTCACGGGCGACTACATTACCCACGACCGCCACGGCACCTTCCGGCGACAGGTAGCCGGCCTCGTCGGCGGCATCAAGAGCGTCCATGGCGTCTATGCCTCCCTCGGGAATCATGACTACGGCATGCTCCATTCCACCGCCGCTTGTCGTGACGGCGTGCTCGAAGGCATGGTCGGCGCGATGAACGACGGCGGTGTGCGGGTCCTGCGCAATGAGTCGACTGCCGTCGATATCGAAGGCCACGTGCTGTGGCTCGTCGGCATGGGCGATCTCTGGGTCGGCGACTTCGATCCGGCCCGCGCCTTCGCCGGCGTACCCGCCAAAGAAGACGCCATCGTCCTGTCGCACAATCCCCGCACGATCGACAAACTCCACGACCGGCCGGTCGGCGTCGTCATGAGCGGCCATACGCACGGCGCACAGTCGAGCTGGAGCCTGACCAACGGGCTCAGCCGAAAGCTCCGCGCGTTTCACTCGGGAATGTATGAGGTCGGCGGACGAAAACTCTACGTCAATCGCGGGCTCGGCCGAATCGGCAGGGCACGCTTCAACGCAAGACCGGAAATAACCATATTGACTCTGCGATAAGCGCCGATACACGGGGGGAGGCTATGAGACTGACGCTTGCAAACGAAATCACGATCCTGCGAATTCTGCTGATCGCACCCTTCGTCATTTGCATGCTCAACATGCATGAAACGCCCGCCCTCCGCTATGCCGCTCTGGCGATCTTTGTCGTCATGGCCGCCAGCGACGCCATCGACGGCTACATCGCAAGGATAAAAAAACAGACCTCCCGACTCGGCGCCTTTTTGGACCCCCTGGCCGACAAATTGCTCATCACCTGCGCCGCCATCCTGCTGGCAATCCCGGAAACCGCCGTCGAAGGCTACATGCTGCCGCCCACGGTCGTTGTGCTGATTATCGGAAAGGACCTCTTGCTGTCCCTGGGCTGCGTCATTATTTATCTGATCACCTCGAACCTCCGCATCGTACCGGTATCCGTGGGCAAGTTAGGCACGGCGCTTCAGCTTGCCATGGTCACGGCCATTCTGATCGCTCCGGACGTCCACCCGGTATTTCCGCCTTGGATATACCTGATGGGATTCCTCTGGTGGTCCGCCGCTGCGATTGCAGTAGCGGCGACAATTATTTACATCCGCCGAGGAATACGCTATATTGAACAGTTTGAAGCGACTACAAGTGTTCAGGCGTAAGTGGGACGTGCCCCGCCGGCGCCGGATAATCGGGTAAACCGGCCTCCGCGCAAACTGCCGCGGCAGAGCGGGCAAACCCCGCTTCGCGAAACCTGAGTTATAATATACGGCATCTGCAAAAATGGTTGAATTCAGCGAAATAACCGAAGTACTGGAAGATCTGCGACAAGGCAAAATGATCGTGCTCGTCGACGACGAAGATCGCGAGAACGAGGGCGATCTCGTCGCCGCCGCCGAGCTGATCACGCCGGAAACCGTCAACTTCATGGCCCGCTACGGCAGGGGGCTCATCTGCCTGCCCCTCACCGAGGAGCGGTGCGACAGTCTGGGGCTCCACCCGCAATCGTCCGAAAACACGGCGCGGCTCGGAACCGCCTTTACCGTCAGCATCGACGCCCGCGAGGATATCACCACCGGTATCAGCGCCGCCGACCGCGCCCACACGATACGGGTGGCGGTCGCCGATGGCGCCAAACCCGCTGATCTGGCTCGCCCCGGACACATCTTCCCGCTGCGGGCCCGCACCGGCGGCGTGCTCGTACGAGCCGGCCAGACCGAAGGCGCCGTCGATCTCATGCGGCTGGCGGCCCTCAAGCCCGCCGCCGTCATCTGCGAGATCATCAACGACGACGGCTCCATGGCCCGTGTGCCCCAGTTGCTCGAATACTGCCAGAAACACGACCTGAAGATCACCTCCAACGCCAAGCTCATCGAATACCGCCTCCAGCGCGAGCAGCACATCAAACGCATCCAGACCGTGCGGCTGCCCACCGACTACGGCGAGTTCATGCTCATCGGCTACGAGAGCACGGATTTTCCCGAACCGCACCTGGCCCTCTGCAAGGGCGGCGTCGGCGACCTCGACAAAAACGGCAATGTCGTTCAGCAGACCAAACCCGTCCTCGTGCGCGTCCACTCCGAATGCATGACCGGCGACCTGTTCCACTCGCAGCGATGCGAATGCGGCACTCAGCTCATAGACGCCATGAAACTCATCGAGCAGGCCGGCTGCGGCGCCCTCATCTACCTGCGGCAGGAAGGACGCGGCATCGGACTGGCCAATAAAATCCGCGCCTACAAGCTCCAGGAACAGGGACTCGACACCGTCGACGCCAACATTCGCCTCGGCTTTCTCGCCGACAAGCGCGACTACGGCATCGGCGCACAAATCCTGCGGGACCTCGGCCTCAGCCAGGTCCGCATCCTCACCAACAACCCAAAAAAGGTGAGCCGACTGGAAGTCTACGGCATAAAAGTCGTCGAGCAAATACCGCTGAAGGCCGCGCCGGGCGAACACAACGTCGACTACCTGCGCACAAAGAAAATCCGCTTCGGCCATCTGCTGGACGAGGATTTATAGACCTGTACAGGGCCAATGAATAGAGGGACCGTATCATGAAGGCCGTTCGTTTTATCGCCGTGCTTGCCGCAGCCGCGCTGTTCGGCTGCAACGCCGCGGATCAGCCCGCCGAGCCGTCGCAAACGGCTGCGGCCGTGCAGCCTTCCGCCTTTGGCGGCGCGCGCATCCGCATCAACGGACTGACACAGATTGCCCTGCGCCCCGCCGACCGCGGCGACGCCGCGCTCACCGCCTGCGTCGACGTGTTCGACGCATACGACAGCCGCATCAAGGCCCCGGGACGCTTCCGTTTCGAGCTGTACGAGTTCGTTCCGAGATCCTCCGAGCCCCGCGGCAAACGCCTGATGATCTGGCCCGACATCGACCTGACCGATCCCGAAGCCAACAACGGCTTCTGGCAGGATTACCTGCGCACCTACCAGTTCACCCTCGACATGGACTTCCTCCCCGGATCCGGCAACACATTCATCCTGGAGGCCACCTGCACCACCCCCGCAGGCAAGCGCCTCACCGACCTACGCCAGATCCACTACGGCGGCTGATCTTCCCCCGACTTGCCTCACCGGGCCAGCCGCGCCCAGTCCACCTGATCGAGCACCTCGACCGTCCCCGGCCCAAGGCGGCCCCGCTCGACATCCGATTCCGAATCGCGCGGCAGCAGCGCCAGGATGTCCACCTTGCCGTATTCGGCGATGATCGCCGGCGCCGTCTCCTCCGCAACGTCGGCGGTGTCCAGATCGTAACCGCTGACAACCACGCCCGCAACATGAAGCCCCGCCGACCGAACGGCATCGACCGTCAGCAGCGTGTGATTGATCGTCCCCAGCCCCGGCCGTGCCACGATCACGACCGGCAGCTTCATGCCAGCCGCCAGATCGAGCACGTCGACGCCCTGCGAAATCGGCACGCGAACGCCGCCGATGCCCTCGACGACGATCATGTCGCACTGACCGCAGACATACCGATACGTATTCACGATGTGCTCCAGGTCCACACTTCGCCGTTCGGCCTTCTCGCACGCCGCCGGCGCCGCGCCCGTCGCATACGTGATCGGCGTCACCACCGACAGCGGATAGTCGCAATCGGCGCACCACGCCAGAAACTCCGCATCCGCGCTGACCAGACCCTCCCGTTCGCGCCGGCACCCGGTTGCGACAGGCTTGAACACGCCCACACGATGCCCCTGCCGCCGCCATATCCGCGCGATCGCCCCCGCCACAAGCGTCTTGCCCACTCCCGTATCGGTGCCCGTAATAAACAAACCCCTGTGCCGAGGTATGTCAAATGCCATCGCCATCATGCCCCCTTCACAATCCGGGGCAGGTCGTTTTCAAGTGTGTCGCTGATAATGGCCAGCAGCTTTTCCAGCGTCGCCATATAGATCGCCACCGGCGGCATGATCACGATAACATCGCCCAGCGGCCGCAGTATCGCGCCCTTGCCGCGCATTGCCGCACACACCTTCGCACCCACCGCCGCCTCGCCCGCAAACGATTCCTTTGTCGCCTTGTCCCTGACAATCTCGACAGCCGCCATCAAACCGCACTGCCGCACGTCGCCCACGTAATCCAGCCCGGCCATCGCGCTGATCGCCCGCCGGATCACCTCGGCCTTCTCGGCCAGCGATTCGATCACCCGCCCCTGCTCGAACAGCTCCAGAGAAGCAATCGCCGCCGCACACGCCAGCGCGTTGCCCGTGTAGGTATGCCCATGGTAAAAGGTCTTATGCTCCGACACATCCCCCAGAAAGCCGTCGAATATCTGCTCCGTCGCCAGCGTCGCCGCTAACGGCAGATACCCGCCCGTAATCCCCTTCGCCATGCACATCAGGTCGGGCCGCACCCCCTCGTGCTCGCACGCGAACATCCTGCCCGTCCGGCCGAACCCCGTCGCGACCTCATCGACGATCATCAGCACACCGTGCTTATGCGTCAGCTCCCGCACGCCGCCGAGAAACCCCGCCGGATGCATAATCAGCCCGCACGCCCCCTGCACCAGCGGCTCGACGATCACCCCGGCGATCTCCTCACTGTGCGCCCTCAGCATGTGATCGATCTTATCCAGACTGTGCGCCAGGCACTCGCCCTCCGTGCCCTCGAACCGGTACGGGTGCGGGCTGGGCACGAAAAACGTCTCGAACAGCAGCGACCGAAAAATCCCGTGAAACAGGCTGATGCCGCCGACGCTCACCGAACCGATGGTGTCGCCGTGATACGAACCCTCCAGCGCAATGAACTTCTGCCGCTTCGGCCGCCCCGTGTTCCGGTGATACTGATACGCCATCTTCAGCGCGATCTCCACCGCCGTCGCCCCGCTGTCGCTGTAGAAGACCTTCGTCAGCCCCTCCGGCGCGATCTTCACCAGCTTCGCCGCAAGCTCCGCCGCCCGCGTCTGCCCCAGCCCCAACAGCGTGCTGTGCGCGATCCTGTCAAGCTGCCCCCGAATGGCCGCGTCGATGTGCCCAACCCGGTGCCCATGCACGTTGCACCACAGCGAACTCACCCCGTCGATGTAACGCCGCCCCTCCGTATCGACCAGATAAAAACCCTCGCCCGATTCGATCACCACCGGCTCCGACGACAGCCACCCCGCCATCTGCGTAAACGGATGCCACACATACTCTTTGTCCGCCTTCACAAGCTCTCTCGTTCGTTCATTCATAAGACCCATTATCCCCCGGCCTGCACCCGAGTCAATCAATTTCGACCAACGAGCATCTTAGAAATTTCTGGGACACTTCCGGTCAGCTATGCTATACTATTCGTGCAAATTGAACTGAGAGGTATTCAGAGCTCATGGAAGACGAATGAACCTTGTCTACGTTGACGAGTCAGGGAACACAGGCTTGAACCTGCGCGATGCGCAGCAACCGATTTTCGTTCTTGCAGCGTTAGTGCTGAAGTCGACCGACTGGTTTGCAATGGAGGAGCAATTCTATCATATCTTAGGCGACTATTTTCAAGCAGACCAGTTGAGCGCCATTGAGATTCATGCAACTGACGTGAAGGCAGGCCGCAAGGCGTTCAAAGGTATAGAGTTGTCTCGCCGATTGCAGATACGCGACAGGATGCTTGCCTTGCTTGTGAAACACAAAATTCCTGTCATTTACAGACGCATTATCAAGAGCAGGTTCGCTTCTTTCTGTGAGGACAAATACGGACCCGGCATAAAAATCAATCCGTACATCATGGCCCTGCCCTTCGTTTGCATGGAAGTAAACCATTACCTGCACGAAAAGGGCCCCAACGAACTCGGCATGCTGATCTTTGATGAACAGAAAGAGTCTTTGGTCGATGCCGAGAAATCGCTCCGAACGCTGAGGCTCGATCAGGACGCGATTGTTAAGACGACGCGGCTAATTGAGAAGGGTTTTTTTGCCGATTCGTCAAAGTGTTTTGCGCTCCAGCTTGTAGACTTGGCGGCGTATTATATCCGCAAATATGAGGAGTATGGGCAGAAATGTCACGTCAGTGCTCAGGATCAGCACACATTCGAGCATATCCGGGCGCTGATCTCGACGGGAGTGGGCTCAAAAACCGGCGATATTCTTGAGTGGGTGAAGAATCATTTTGTCCCATGAAAAAAGCGGCTGCCCCTTACGGGTGGGTCGTCCAAAGACGGCCGCAAGCAGTCGCTCTATATAATATATCGACTTTTGGGCGGCAGGGTCAAGAAAAATTAAAATGGTAACAGTCAACGAACAAGCCAGGTTTGCGATGGAACGGGCGGCGATGGTCCAGATGCAGCTCAAAGCCCGCGGCATCGCCGATGAGCGTGTGCTCGCCGTAATGGGCGAGCTGCCCCGCGAGGCCTTCGTGCCCGCCGCATACGCCCCCGAGGCCTACGCCGACCGCCCGCTGCCCATCGGCATGGGCCAGACGATCTCCCAGCCCTACATCGTCGCCCTCATGACCGCCGTCCTCGAAGTCACCCCCGACTGCGACGTCCTCGAACTGGGCACCGGCTGCGGATATCAGACCGCCATCCTCGCAAAGCTCGCCCGCCGCGTCTACACCATCGACCGCCTCCCTCAGCTCACCGAAGCCGCACAGGCCGTCCTCGGGCGGCTCGGCATCGACAACGTCGACTACTTCGTCGGCGACGGCAGCAAGGGCTGGCCCGAAGACCGCCGCTTCGACCGCATCATCGTCACCGCCGCCATGCCCGAAATACCCCAAACGCTCCTCGAACAGATGAACGACGAAGCCATCCTCTCCGCACCCGTCGGCGACGAAGCCGCACAGGACCTCATGGTCCACGAAAAATCCGGCGACGAACACCGAAGCAGAATCATCTGCCCCTGCCGCTTCGTAAAGCTAATCGGCAAACACGCCTTCCCCGAATAATCCCGTTTCCGCCTCCGACATTTTCTCATATACTAAATCACACGCCCCGTTCGTCATCTTGGTGAATGGCCATTAGCACCCTGTGGAAACGTAAGTGCTCGACGACAAGAGACTCATCTGGAAGGTCAAAAACGGCTGCACGGATTCCCTGCGCCGCATCTACGAATCCCACAAGGACGATCTGCTGACGTTGGCAAACGCTCTTTTGAATGACAGATCCGCCGCCGAAGATGCGGTGCACGATGTATTCGTCGCCTTCGCCGCGGCCGCACCGACCCTGCAGCTTCGCAAAAACCTCCGCGGCTATCTGGTGTCAAGCGTCCGCAATCTGGCGTACGATCGCCTTCGAGCCGCAAAGCGCCACGGTGAAAAACTCGCCGAGTTCGCCGCCGAGCGCCTCGACTGCGAAACACCCGACGCCGTCGCGGCGAGGACCGAAAACCAGGTCCTCCTCCGCCGCGCCCTGGCGGCCTTGCCGTTCGAGCAGCGAGAAGTCGTCGTCCTGCACGTGCGCGCCAATCTGACATTCAAACAGATAGCAGCGATGCAGGATGCATCCATAAACACCGTGCAAGGGCGATATCGCTACGGAATCCAAAAACTTCGGTCGCTGTTAAACGGACAGGCCAACCCATGAGACCGACAGACAAAATAGAACAGTCTATAAAACAGTTGCAGGACCGCACCGGCGCCGAAATGGACAACAGAACGCTTGCCGATGCCTCCGCTGCACTGGACAACGCAAACAAAACGCGGCCCGCTTCCGACCGGCCGCACATCTGGAGAGCGATCATGAACAGCAAAACAGCAAGACTCGGCGTGGCCGCCGCCGTCGTCTTCGCAGCCCTGCTCACCGTGCACCATTTCACCGGCTCCATCGACGGTGCAACCGAAGTCCTCGCACAAATAACCGAGGCCATGAAAAGAGTCCCCTGGATGCACGGAACGGCAAACGTGACCTGGCCCACGGAAAACGAATACAACCAAAACGGACGAACCGAGTTCTGGCAGTCATTTGATTTAGGCATTAACGTAGAAATACGCCCCGGCGGAGAGATACGCCTCACAAACAGCAAGAAAAAGCAGGCGCACGTCTATAGCCCCGCCGTTCGGCAGATCACAATCTCCAGGCTCACTGATGACACCAACGTCATGGCTTCTGGCGGCTCACCCCATGAAATCCTCGCCAAGATAGTTACCGTGCTCAGCGATGTTGAAGGCGCATCGATGGACCGACGAGTCGAGCGGCGCAATGACCAGAAAATCGAAATCATTACGATCAGCGTGCCCCGCGGCGAAGCCCTTGAGCAATGGATATTCGGCGTCGACTGCAACACCCGACTGCTGCGCACAATGAAATTGCAGGGTTACATGGAGGACGGAAAGTTCGTCGAAGTGCTGGATGGAACGTTCGACTACCCCGCGGCCGGGCCGACAAATATCTACCAGGCAGGCGCTCCGCGGGATGCCAGGATCGTAAACGAGCTGCCGGACAAAGTGCACGCCCCGCAGGATCTCAGCGGCGCCGCGCAGGATGCATACCCCGTCAAGGAACACCTGTCCAAAGGGGAGTTGACCGCTTACTACCAGGCCAATCCTCTCCAGCCCGGACAAATGGAAATCCGCGCAGGAACATACAAGGACGGCATCAGCATGAGCCAGTTCCCCGGCCTTTCGGATTACTGGCACATGGAGATCGCAACCAGCGTCACGCACCTGGCTAAATCGTACCACAGCCCATCCGCTGGCCGAATACGATTCGACGGCAGCTTCGACGACATATTCGTTCAATACGACGTAATCACCCGAGGTGCGGTAAGCACAAAAGAAAAAGTGCAGGCGCTCCTGGCGAAAGTTGGCGTGCAGATCGTCGACAGCCAGGCCGACTGCGCCGTCTGGATCGCCTTACACGACGGCCGTCCGCTCAAGCCATTGAGCGAAATCAAATGTCCGGTGCCGGGGTCGTTTGGTGTGGGAACCCTCTCCGCCTCATATATCTTCACTACGGACGACCTTCTGCGACACCTCGGCCAACACCAGGATGTGATCGTCGAAAACAACACCGGCATAGACCCCAAGACTAACGTCAGCCATGTTATCCCCAACTTCAAAGGCGAAGCCGGCGCCCGCCTGGCCGAAAAATGGTACCTCGAATACTTCGGGATCACCTTCCAAAAAGAAACCCGCAAAATGCCCGTATGGACCGTCCGCATGGCAAACTAAAGAGACAGGCTTAATCTCTACCGCCGCTGACGTCTGAATTAAAGGGGTCAGTCTGAATTAAAGGGGTCAGACCCCTTTTCCGCCCCGAACCCCGCCGCTTCGACCGCATTCCCCCATCAATAATCGCACGGCAAACCATGCCTGATCTCGCAAAGCTGCCTGGAAGGGCATGTCCGGAAATAGCGACCCTCCGCCCTCGTCTTGATCATGCGCTCTTCTTTGTGTTTCATTCGCCTTGCTTTCAAGAAAAGACTCTTGAGCGGTTCATCTCGCACGTTCCCCACATCTGCCGCACGACTGCTGCAGAACCCGATCCGCCCATCCGTCCAGACAACCGGGTTTCTTTCCACCAGACAGCCGGTGTTCTTCAGTTCCAGCATATAATCCTTTCCGAAGATTGCGGCCAACGCCTCATAAAGCTTCGCATAACCTTCAGCACTCACCGCCACGCGATCATAATTTTCGATCGCCCTGCCTTTGAACACCGGAGTTTCCATGAAGAACCCGATATCGCAGTCCCTGCAAAAACGCGCAATCGCAGGAACGCCCCCAATATTCATCTTCGTTACAAGCGTTTCCGCCTTGACCAGATCCGACCGCCCCACGGATCGCTGCGCCTCCAGCAAGGCTTTCAGCCCGGCCGGGACCATTCGCACCCGCTCCTCTCCCTGGACCTTGTATCGGTGCTCGGTCCACTCATACGTATTCCGCCGCCCGACCATACCGTCGAACACATCCGGTTCCAGGCTGTACAGTTTGAAAAACGTAAAAACGTTCCGCGACATCAATCGTCCGGCCGTCGCCTCGTCGATAAGCGTCCCGTTCGTGAAGATCACAGCCGACATCCCCAGATCGACGACATAATCCAGCAGCTCGAAAACATGCCTGCACATCAGCGGTTCCCCGCTGCCGCTCAGCGATACGCTCCTGACCCCCATGGCCCTGCCTTGACGTATCACGGATTTCTGCTCCGCCAGCGTCAGGACGTCGTCCTTTTCCCTGCCCGCGCCGGTATAGCACGAAATGCAGGCAAGATTGCAGCGATGGGTGATCTCAAGATAAAGAAACTTCGCCTTGACCTGCCTCAGGACGCGTACCCGAACAAGCTCTTCGAGCGATTTGAACGGCGCCCGGATCATGCCGGCAACGCCGCCGCCTGGTTTCTTCCTTTGCATTCCCCGCTTCCTTCATTTGCAGGCTTCCAGCTCAAAGAGACCTGTCCGCTCTCGAGCTGTTGCATATAATTGCGCATCTTCAAAAACGCCCGACTCGACGCCTGTAGAACGTGAGAGAGTCGGGCGAATCAATCCGCCGCGATGTCTGCCAGTAACAGCGAAAGAACTTCACGCACGTCATCGCGCATCCAGGCCGGCGACAGGCCATCCGCAGCGAAAGCCGCAGCATTCCCGCCATCGGAGCCGGAATCAGCCTGTTCTCCAGGTCCACGCCGTCCATCCGCAGTTCACTGCCCACCCGTCTGATTTCCTTTCCCTGCTCCCGGCCCGCCCCCCTTAAGAAGCGACTCATACACAGCCTGCGTCTGAGCCGCCATGATGCCGTCGTTCAAATGATCGAGAATATGCGCCCGCGTGTTCGCCGCGAGTCGGCTCGTATAACAACCGTCGACCAGCAGCCTTTCCATCGCACAGGCAACATCTTCAGGTTCCCGACTCTCCACGAGCATTGCGTTGTGATCATGGATAACATGCACCGAATCCTCTTTCCGCGTGTACCCCGCCGAAAGCACCGGCACGCCGCACGCCAGCGCCTCATACATTATCGATCCGCCAGAAAGACTCACCAACACGTCGCAGTCGCTCAAAACATTCGGCATCTGTTCGCTTCGTCCGTACAGAATAACGCGATCGCTGAGATCAAACTCTTTAATCTGTTTTTCAACTTCCTGACTGTACTCTCTGTCGCACGCCTGCCCGACCAGCACAAACCTGACGTTGGAATGTCTCGAAGCGACGATCCGCGCCGCCCGGACAAATGCCAGTTGGTGTTTGTCCGGCGCGATGCGCCCGGCGAGCCCGAATACAAAATCACCGGTTCCGTTAAAACCCCCCGAGCCTCTCGGCACAGGGCGAAAGACATTCGTATCGACGCTGTCGTAAACAATCGAAACTTTCTCCGGCTCTATACCCGCGTCGACAAGATTCCGCCCGCTTCGCGGCGATATGGCGATCAGCCGGTCGGCTTCCACGAACCCGTACTTCCGAACCGCCGACCTATCCACCGGACCACGGATATGAACCAGGTACGGACATTTCAGCCGCCGAGAAAGATAACGGCAGTAGGGCGCATACCACTGATAAGAGCAATGGATCAGCCCGATGTCCCGCCCCGACAACTGCCGCCAAAGCGCAGCAACAAGTTGATAGCGATGGACAACGTGCCGCGCCTTGCGCCACCCGAACAACACAGGATAAACATGCGTCGCAATCCCCATTTCGGCAAGACAATCGGCGAACCCGCCCCCCTCCGAACAAACCACCAACGGCACGTATTTCTTGCGATCCATACGCCGTATCAGATTCAGGAGCTGCCGCTGACTGCCGGAAATCGGACCGCCTCTTGCCACATATAGAATATTGGTGCCCATCATTGTCCAACTGCTCGACCAGTCTTGAGGTTTTTGCAGGTTTTCTATCACATCCGACAATCCAATGCACCAGAATTAAAAAAATTTCGGCAAATTCGCTTCGGACTTCAAAACCGCCCGCAAGTGCGTATAATCTCACGGACTATTGCTGTCCATACAAGACTCCCCTTCATCAACAGGAGATCGGATTGGGTTTCAAGAGAACGAGCAGAAAATCCAAACGTGCTTTGACCGCCGTCGGCCTTGCCGTCAGGAGCCAGGGGTGTCGCTGGTCCGCCTTGTACACGTCCTGGCGATTTCTTCAGTTTGCGCGCCAATTCGGTTATGAGCCCGTCGAAGCCTTCAGGCTCGGCATGTTCGACCCTCAGTTCGACACCGCCGCACTGCACGCCTTCGTCAGCCGCAAACATACCACGCGCATGCAGGAAGCCCTCAACCCGTCCATACTCGCCGGCCTCTTCAAAAACAAAGTGCTCTTTCACCGGACATGCCGCAGCCACGAACTGCCCGTACCGAAGTTGTACGGCGTCTTCAGCGCATCGGCGAAAACGACGCACGCCTGCCGCAACGAAGCCCTGGTGCCTTCAAGCGACGTCACCGCCATTGCGGATGCCCTGCCTCAGCGTTTCGCCCTCAAGCCCGCCGAAGGTTCACTGGGCGCTGGATTCAAGATCATGACCCGCATCAACGGCGGCTTTCAGGATCACGACGGCGTATACTACGCGCCCGATGCTTTTCTGCGGCTGCTGGCCGGGTCGAGCCCCGTCGGCTCGCTTATGCAGGAAGTCGTCGAAAACCACCCGCTTATCACGTCGTTCACCGGAGTGGCCGCGCTCCAGACCGTTCGTATCATCACACTCGTCGGCGCCCACGACCGCGTCGAGATACTCTCGGCCTTCCTCAAGACCATCATCGACACGCGCATCGTCATCGACACGCATCTGGAGAATCTCAAAGGCAATCTGGAAGTGTTGATCGATCCCGCGGAAGGTTCGCTCGGCGAGGCATCCTACCTCGATGGCGACGGAAAAGGCATCGTCATTATGGACAATCACCCCGTATCGGGCAATCCCTTTAAGGGCTTCGTAATCCCCTGTTGGCCGCAGGTCCGCGACCTCGCCGCCCGCGCCGCCGCAATGGCCCTGCCCGTGCGAACCATCGGCTGGGACATCGCAATCACCCCCGACGGCCCATGCCTCATCGAAGGCAACATATGGTGGAACCCGCCCAATCAGCACCGAACCATGCCCCGCATAGCCCGCCGCATGCAGTCGGCAATCACCGAACTGTCCGATGCAAATCAAATACGCCGCATGCAAAACTAAAGAGACCCGGTCCCATTTCCAATCTGTCATTTCCGCGCAGGCGGAAATCCATAAAAATACACATACGCCTGCCGGTCCGTCTTCAGATCGCCCGCATGTCACGAGAAATCAAATGGCCGCCAATCAACATATACCGGTCGCCGAAACGGCACACAAGCTTCATCGCTCCGCGCTTTCTTGCCCAACCAGCTTGTCATTAAGCGGCACTCGTACCCCATTTCTCTCAGCCCCGCGGTCAACGGCAAATCCGAAAACCTGCCCCGAAAGGCAGCATGGCGCCCGGTGAATCGAACCTCCGGTTCGCCACCCGACAACCGTTAGCCCGCAGCCGAAAAGCACCGCCGCGTACAACACGCTGGCTTCCGGTCGCCGGGCCTCTGGGATTGCTCAATGCACTGACACTGTAATACGTATCCAGGTACCAGTCGTTGCACCACTCCCACATATTTCCCGCCATGTCGTAAAGCCCGTATCCGTTAGGTGCGAATCTGCCGACGGGCGAAGTCGACTGCCATTCCGGATGCGCGCCGCGGGTGGCGCTGATATCGTAGCTGTAAATTGCGTCGCTTGTGTAGTTGGCTTCGTTGTGCGTAATCAAATCCCCCCACGGAAATCGCTTCCCCGCAAGCCCGCCGCGCGCCGCATACTCCCATTGCGCCTCCGTAGGCAAACGGTAGCCGTTCTTGCCAAAGTCGCATTCCCACGTAGACAGATCATAACACGGTTCCCTGCCCTCCTGCTCGCTAAGCCAGTTGCAGTATGCCGCCGCCCCATACCAGGTTACACGCTCGACAGGATGATTGCTTTGGTCCTGCCCCAACGGATTCCAAAGCCTGAATGTATTGTAAAATCTGTACTGCCAGTAGGTATCGATATACGGGTAGCTTGTGCCTGATCCGGCCTTGTAGGCCACATCGCCGCTCATTGTAATCTGGCCCTCTCTAAGGGCCCGGTTCAGGAACTGACAATACTGAGATTTCGTAATCAGATGCGCGCTCAAGTGGAACGAGGACAGCGTAACCGTATGGACCGGCAACTCATGCACCGGCCCCTCGCCCAAACTGTCGCCCATCTCGAACGTGCCCCCGGCAATCTCGATCATCTCTACAGGGTCGATTCGTCGCATAACGATCCTGTCTATCCATGCGCAGTCCAGCCCTTGGCTTCCGGTGAAGTCCTTAGTGTAAGACCACTTGAAGGTATGCCGTCCCGGCGTCATGAAAAACGGCGATCTGACCCAGTCCCTGTCGCCCGACCATGCGCCGACTTCAACGTCATTTATGTAGAACCGAAGGTGATCGCCGCCCTCGCTTGATGTCTTGCAGTAGAAACTGATCTCCGTAAAGGAAGTCTCCAGCGTCAATTCGAGTGTGCTCTGTTGTTTGTGACCGATGACGCCTGACCTCGCCGAATAAACGCCTGCGTGCCTGACGTCCGACACCACGACCCAGCTTGCATCCCCGCTGTGCCGCCAGTCGAGATAAGTGAAATCTCCGCTCTCGAAGCCTTCCTCAATCGGCGCCTCCTCCGTCCCCCACGTCTCCGCCATCAAAGCCAGATCCGATCCGTCGACTCTGCCGTCCTTGTTCAAGTCGCCCCGCGTGCACCAGTCGTTGCTCGACTCACAGTCATCCCCAAGCCATCCCTCACCCAGCAGTTTCAGATCGGCCAGATCAACCACCCCGTCATCGTTGATGTCCGGCCTCAGAAAACCTGCGCCCCCGCCGGCCGCACAGACCGAAAGCCCCAAAACAAATAATACCAGAACACTTCTCCAAAGCATGCCATCCTCCTTATGATCAGCTATCAACAGCGGCACGCATACACCCAAATGCACCTTGTGCGGTCTCCGCTTTCAGGTTATAATTATAACACAACCAGCCCATTAAGTCCAGGCTTATATACTACTAACATTGCCCCAATCCCTCGTAGCCGCAACCCCTTCTTTAATTAAAGGGACTGCGTCCATTTTGTTGTAGACGTTTCCCGTCCACAGACCGCCTCGTACAAATGCCCTCTCTCACGAGCAGGTAAAGAAGTCGACTTCATTCTCGCCTCTCCACCTCCGCCACGCAACTCTCCCGCTCGTCGCCAGTATGTCTACTGCCTTGACCCTCTCGCTTCCTGATTAGATCAGCCGGCGTTGCTCCCTTTTTGTTGGCGATGTTAGGATCTGCTCCATGCACAAGCAGTAGTTCGACTGTTACCGGGTCGACGGCCAGGTGCAGAGCCGTATTACCCTTGTCATCCCTCGCATTTATAACCTCGCAACTTCCTTTTTGTAGCAGGAGATCCACAAACTCTCGCCTGCCAATCGCAGACGCCATCATTAACGAAGTAAAACCTTGATCGTCCACACTTCGCACCGAAGCGCCCGACGCAAGCAGCAATTCTGTCACATCAATCATGTCGAGATACACCGACATATGCAGAGGACTGGACCCGTTAAAAAACTTGCTCGGCGCATCAACATCAGCTCCGTGCTCTATAAGAATCGCCGCCACATCGTACGTCAACTGCCTCGCTCTCTGTCTCTCACGCTCGCTGGCCGTCCCCTCTCGTGGTCCGGCCCGCCAGCGAAATGCAAGCGTCAAATAGGTATGCTGCCCGACGTATGCATTAATGTCTTCCACATCTCGCACCTTCTCACGCACCATCGCCACGTCGCCGCGCACTATCGCATCCGCCAGAGTCAGACTCCTGCGGTACAGCAGCCGCCCAACCGTGCCAAGCAAAACCACCACCGTAAAAATCACGGTCGCCAAAAAGAGAGTTCTAACCCGCATGCTTGTCCTTAAATAAAGGGACCGGGTCTCATTATTTCCAGACTTTTCCAGTCGCAATGCATGGAGTGCAGCTACAGGGCCCAAACACCACGCTGCCTCTCCACCTCCGCCGCACAACTCGCCCGCTCATACAAACGTCTCCAACTGCCCGCACCCACACTTCAAGTCGCCGCATCACCACCCGTCCATCACAAAAGCACCCTCGCGCCCCGGCCTGCCGCCATCGATGGTCTACTCCAGCGACTCTTTATTCGCTTCTGCCAGCATCAGTCGGTAAAGTTCCAAAGATAACTCTTCATACGGCACGACGGAAGCAAAAGGCCCGTCAATCAGGCGTATTCTCCCGCTTGACTTTCTGCTCCACAAAGAACCATAACGCACATACAGGTCGTCCAGTCGAATACCGTATTGAATGTCGAAGTTCGAGAAGTGGCCGCACAGGAACCACTGCTCCTCGGCGCTGTCAACCTTCTCCGAATCCATATAGCCGGGCGGCAGCTTGATCCGACCGGGCGATGTAGATCGGTCATAATACCCCTTTTCGATCAGTTCATCTTCGCTCAGCGGAAACCGACCTTCGCTTTCTATGAAACTGCGGAGACAGCCGTACGCAAGTCGGAGATGGTTTCTGACCACGCCGGGCCCACCCTTCCAAAGCATCAACCCCATGTAGGCAGCAAGTATACCCATAATGAGCAGCGCGATGACTGCCCTTCGTACCTTCATTGGTTGTCTCCTGCGGCTTTTTTACTGCGTCTATTTTTTGCGTAGACGTTTCTCGTCCACAGATCACCCTCGCACAAATGCCCTCTCCGGAGCAGTCACAAGAGTCGACTTCCTTCTCGCCTCTCCACCTCCGCCACACTCTCCCGCCCATACAAACGTCTCCAACTGCCCGCACCCACACTTCAAGTCGCCCGCATCACCACCCGTCCATCACAAAAGCACCCTCGCGTTCTGTGTCCCCCTCATCTTTCTCCAACAACCCAATACTGCACGTTGACATCATCAATTTTCTTGGCTTTCAGCAGTGCTTCCAATTCATCCACTTCCGCCTGAGAAAGCTCAGCCAGTTCGTCAGTTCCTCGGGGGTATTGAGATGCTAAGAAGTGATTTAGAACCAACGTACAAGGCTTCTGGATTGCATCAAGACCACTGAGTAAACTTTCCAGTCCGACGTACTTGTTATAAGAGTTCCCAGGGGGAGGGTTACCGACCGCAGACTGAAACGCATATGCAATCTCACCATTCACAGGTTCTTGAAACTTAAACAAAAACCAACACTGGCCCGCATTCGCATAGCCGCCCCATTTCTCAATCATTTCTTTTCGCGACTCTTCAGGCGTTTTGTCCTTGCGGCACCCTGTACATACAAGCATAAAACAGATCACGCCCAACCACCGCATGGCGATCATTCTCTTTCCAAAAACGTCTATCATTAACTGAACCTTTCAAACAGAAGCAAATTAAAAGGTCATTATAATCAAAGGGGTCAGACCCCGGCCTTCGACATATGACTCTCCTCCTGCAACGTCTGAATGCCGGTCTGTTGCCACACATATTTATCACAAACGCCTCAGTATCCGGCCGCGCCTGTTCAAACGGTCCAGATCATCGTAAGTATACTCATTATAAGGAGAGCCGAAGCGAGATGCAAACAGTTTTCGATGCATATTATTCTCATTGGCCCGACACGTATAGGCAAATATAGCCGCCTCTATCAGCACCCGCAGCGTAATACCCCGCAAACGGCGTCCTGGACCCTCTCCACGAAGCTTGCCGTCGGCATCACCGCTGTGTCATTTGCCCCCTCAAAACAAAAAAGACCCCCGGACGGCGATCCGAGGGTCTATCGATTTGGCACGATCTGCATGTGCCGCTGTCGCGATGCCCGCGGTGCAGGATCACTTCTCCCTGATCTCCTTCAGCGCCTCCACAAGTTCCTGCAGGCGCTCATCGCTCATATGTTTGTTGGCTGCAAGGCCCAGAATGGTTTCGTCCGGCATTAGGATCATTCGGGTGAAGCGTTCCTTGCTGAGGTCCTTTGTGTCGAACATGTCGGGCGATGCCTTGGCGAGGCTTTCGAGGTAGAGGCGGGCGTACTCGGCGCCGTTGGGGTGGGTGTAGAGTTTTGTGCCGTTGGGTGCTGCGAGGGTGAGTCTTTCCTTGTTGATCCATGCCATCAAAGCTTCTTTAAAGTCGATTTGGGTGTTCGATTGATCAAGGATGATGAGGTTGCCGTCGTCGGTGGCGATGGCTGTCAGGTAGACGGCGCCCTGCCGCGTGAGCGGGTCGGTAGTCTGCAGCAGGCGAACCTCCTTCGCCCATGCGAGATCGCCGACGGTGTAGGCCGCATGGTTGAGGCCGGTGCGCATGTCCTGGGCGGTGATCGTTTTAGTCTCGACCGGCCGGTAATCCTGAAGAATGGTCTTCACCTCATATCCCTCCGGCACGTCCGTGCTGAACGCACCCGGCGGCAGCTCGAAATCGAACCCGAACTGGTCCAGGTAAATAGTCTGCCCGCGATTCGTGTGCCTCAGCTCGATCTCGACTGGCAGCTTCGTCACCGGATCGACCCACACGGTGAAATCATTGTGTTCATTCGGCTGGTGCCGAAAGCCCTGCAGGGTCTTGCCGTTCAATTCCTTCGTGCCCAGCCGTTCGGTCGATTCCTGCTCGAATCGCTTGACCATCTCGATGATGTGCGGGTCGCTTCGCGGCCCGAACCCGACCAGTCTCGTCACCGTCGCCTTCTTCTTGTCCGGGTAAAGCTCCACGGTGATCGCATCGGCGCCGCGCATGTCGATGACATGAATCGACCCGTCCTCGACCTCCTGCCGCCGCTGCTGAAGGTTAAGATGATAAACCTGCATGGCCGGTATGTGCGGGCCTTCTTTACGCACCACGCGCTGGCGGCATTTGTACCGTGTATACTGGTTCATCTCTTCGACCACCTGCGACCAGGCGACGCTTGTCCCGTCGATCGAGCCGCCGAAATGATGAATGCACAACATGGCCGCGGCCGTAACGCCTGCCGCGACGGCGAGTTTGGTAATTCTGTGGTTCATGATTAGTCTCCTTAGTATTCCACGCCTGCGAACAGATGTGGATTCTTGTTGATTTAAGTTTTCCATTGCCGCTTCGGCCGCGGCGATTATACGCGCGTCGGTTTCCGCGCGGGTCGTCGCTCGTGCACTGCGAATCGCATTTTCAATTTCCGAGGGCGTCATATCGCCTCCTTCTGCGTCATAAGCTGCCGCAGTCTTTCCATGCCGTACCGATACCGGCTTTGCACGGTGTTGATCGACAGGTGCAGCATCGCGGCGATTTGCCGAAACTTCATCTCGCCCTGCAGGTGCAGAACGATGACTTCCCGCTGCTCGGAGGGCAGCACCTCCAGCGCCCGCATCGCGGCGTCGATCCGCTCGTCCGACGCCGTGTGCAAGCGGTCCCTTGCGGCCGGACGCTGGCTTTGCATGTTACTCTGCAGCGTGAACGCCGCCGCCCGTCTCCGCAGATGATCCCGGGCCCGGTTGACCACAGAAGTGAGCAGGTAGCCTTTCAGATTGCTGCGGATCCGGCAGCCGTCTGAGGCCAGCGACACGAAGACGTCCTGCAGGCAGTCTTCGGCCGTATTGACATCGCCGACCAGCGACCGCGCGACGGTGAGCAGATCATCCTTGTACTTCAGATAGATCCGCCGCAGCGCCGCGGCCTGCCCGCGCTTGAGATCCTTAACCAGTTGTCGATCTTCCGACATTCAGTGCACTTTCCCGGCCTTCCCGGCCGCCTGCTTCGCCTGCGATCAACACGACAATAGGACGCAGCATGCAGCGATTTTAGTCTAAAGTAAACACCATCAAAACCCGCAAACAATCAAAATCCGCAGCGAAAGAATCGCAAACGGCGTCCTGGCGGCTTTTCTCTTGAAAAATGCCGGCCGCGAGGCGATCATGCCGGCTCGCTAACATGAGTTTTCATGCCGTGATGGGTGTTTATGTCTGCCGAGCAACAGAACAATCTGGATTTGTCGACGCCGGTGCAATTCGTCAAGGGCGTCGGGCCCGCCCGGGCCGAGGCGTTCGCCAAACTGGGCGTGGAAACGCTGGGCGACCTGCTGGAGTATTTCCCGCGCAACTGGGTCTTCATGCCCGATCCCGTCAAGGTCGCCGATGCGCAGGTCGGCCAGGACGTGTGCCTGGTCGGAATCATACAGCAGACCGACTTCCAGAAGTTTCGCAAGACGCCTGTCTTCAAGGCCGCGCTCGCCGACGAAACCGGCATGTGGGAGGCGGTCTGGTTCCACGGCGGATATCTGCAGGGCCAGCTCGAACCGGGCAAGGTGATCATGGTCTCCGGCAGGCTGAACGAATACAAGCACCATCGGCAGATGGCCAACCCGAAGTTCACGATCCTGGAGGCCGAAAGCGAGGCCGGGGCGGAGTATTTCAGCGGACCCGTCTACCCGGCCACGGCGCAGCTTTCCAGCGGCCAGATCAAGAGAATCGTTCAGCCGATCGTCGGCGAGGCCTCTCAGCTTGTGGACGAATTCTTCGATGAGCCGTTCCTAAAAAAGAATGAGCTCCTGCCGCGAGCCAAGGCGTTTGCACAGATCCACGGGCCCGACGACGAAAAGGCGCTTGCCGCGGCTAAAAGGACGCTCAAATACGATGAGCTCTTCCTGATGCAGTTGGGCCTCGCCGTGAAACGCCACCACGTGCAGCACGCCGCCCCGGCCACGCCGATGGCCTGCACAGACGCCATCGACAGCCGCATTCGCAAGCGGTTTCCGTTCCTGCTGACCGGCGACCAGGACAAGGTGATCGCCGAGATCGCCGCCGATATGGCCCGGCCGATCCCGATGAACCGGCTCCTGCAGGGCGACGTCGGTTCCGGCAAAACGGTCGTGGCTTTGTACGCGGCGCTTCTGGCGGTCGCCAACAAGACCCAGGCGGCCATCATGGCGCCGACGGAAATCCTCGCCAACCAGCACATGCTCAGCATCGAGCGGTTTCTGCGCGGCAGCCGGGTCGAGCGGGTCCTGATTACCGGCGGGCTGACGGGCAAGAAACGCACGGAGGTGCTGGATCGCATTAAGACGGGCGAGGTCGCCATCGTCGTGGGGACGGTGGCGCTTTTGCAGGGGGACATCGATTTTGCCAATCTGGGTGTGGTGATCATTGACGAGCAGCACAAATTCGGCGTCCACCAGCGGGCCCAGTTGCGCAAGGAAAAGAGCCCGCATTGCCTTGTAATGACGGCGACGCCGATTCCGCGGACGCTGGCGATGACGGCTTTTGGAGATTTGGACGCTTCGATTATTCGGCACAGTCCGCCGGGGCGGGGCGATGTGGTTACTCGGTGGGTGCAGCCGCATGATCGGGGGGCGGCGCTGGAGTTTATCCGGCAGCGGCTGCGGGCGAAAAAACAGGCGTATTTTGTGTATCCGCGTATCGATACGGACCCCGGAAACGGCGAAATTAAGGCCGCGACGACGGAATTTGTGCGACTTTCGGCGGTTTTCAGCGAATTTCGCGTCGCATTGCTGCACGGGCAGATGTCTTCGGAGGAAAAAGAGGCGGTAATGACGGCGTTTCGGGCTGGAAAGGTCGATGCGCTGGTTTCGACGGTGGTGATCGAGGTGGGTGTGGATGTGCCGAACGCGACGATCATGGTGATCGAGAATGCTAACAATTTTGGGCTGGCGCAACTGCACCAGCTGCGGGGGCGGATCGGGCGCGGGCAGAGCAAGTCGTATTGCCTCTTGTTTTCGGAAACTGAGGATGAGACGGCCAGGAGTCGTTTGGAGATTATGACGCGGAGCAATGACGGTTTTAAGATTGCCGAGCACGATTTGAAGCTTCGGGGGCCGGGGGAGCTTTTCAGTACTCGCCAGCATGGGCTGCCGGACCTGAAAATCGCCAATATTGTCGAGGATTTCGATTTGCTTTCGCTGGCGCGGCGGGATGCGTTTGCTTTGGTGAAAAAGGATCCGCTGCTGACTCGGCCGGAACATGGGAATATCCGGAGGGCGCTGGTGCGGAAATTTGGGGGCAAGCTGGGGCTGGTGGATATTGCGTAGGTCACCCTGAAAGCGGATGTCATCATGCCTGTATACGGTCTCCCGACGTTCGCTTGCGGTGCGGGATTGGGTTTATTGGGTTTGATTGGGTTTGTTTTTGGGTTCTTGTGCTGCCATTCCCTCCCATTTATCCTCTGAAGTCTTTTAATTTCAAGCACTTACTGCTTCGGGCGATTGCTGGAATTGGGTTTGTTTTTCCAAATGGGGGTCTTCGCAGATCCTTTCGATGTGGAGGGGGAGGGTTTTTCGGTAGGTTTCGCCGGGGGCGGCGGTTTGACGGTCTCGACGGAGCTGGAGCTTTTCGAGTTCGACGCAGGCTTTGTAGAGGCTTTGCTCCATTTTGTGTTCGTAGGCGAGGAGGCGGTCGAGGACGTTGTCGCGCATGAAGTCTCTGACTATGGTGCGGCCGAGCGGCGGGGCCTTTGCGGGGTCGAATTCGGGTATGGGGTATCTGCCGGGGGCGTAGCAAGGGATTGGGGGGTTGAGGTCCGGGTTGAGGGTGTCAATGGCTTCGGCCTGGATGCGGCCGGTGCGGAGGAGGCGCCAGGAGAGGGCGACGACGCGTTCGGCGAGGAGGGTTTCGAGCGGGCCGAGGGGCTTTAGGCCGGCGAGGAGGGTGCGGCGGTGACGGTCGAAATCGGCGGGGTCTTCTCCTTTGATGAGCACTTTTTCGGTGAAAAGGCCGTGTTTGAAGGCGTTTTGGGCGACGGCGGCCTTGCCTTTCCGGGTGCGCGGGCCGGTGGACTTCTGGGCGTTTCGGCGGTTGGCGAGGATCTGTTTTTCGGTTGCCATGGGTTTTCCCTCCTGATAAATAGTTAACGTTTGGCTACTCCATGTTAGGTATGTATATAATACACCATTGTTCGGCGTTTGTCAAATCGCGGGCTGGGTTTTTTGAAGGTTTTTTTTGCGGGGGGGGGTGAGCGGCGGCGGTTTTATTGGCTTTTGGAGACGTGAATTTGGCTTAGAACGGGAAGAAACCATGCAAAACGGTGCAAAACACGGCGAAAAAGTGTGCGTTTTGGAGCAAAAAGGGGGGCACTTTGGGGCAGAAACGACGCGAAACGACACCGTTTTGCATCGGTTGTTCAGGCGGGGAATGTCGTAAATCCGGGGTTGGGCATCAGAAGATGTTGAAGGCGTCCCCTCTTGGCACGTAGGTGATCACGGGTGAGGCGATGCCTTTGCCTTGGGCGCGGGCGCGGACGGCGACAGGGTCGCGGCCGCAGGCGAGGACTTTGCGGTCGTTGAACGAGGCGGTGGCGACGTACTTGCCTTCGTATCGGGATCGGGCTGGTTTCTTGTCTTTTTGCATCTGCACTCCGGATGCTACACTTATTGTATTCTTATACTCTTCGGGCGCATTGTCAAGGGGGGGGTTGGCGATTGCCAAGCAAAACGTTCTGTTAATAGGGCGCGGGGCAGGCGGCGCCAGGTCGCTGCAGTAGGTGCTATATATAGCAACCGCGCTGCGCGTAATCTTTTAGGGTATATGTTACTCGGAAAAGGCTTGCACAATGTTCGGGCGGGGGGTATGATAGTGACCGCGGGACTCGGAAGTCGGATTTGCTTTTATTCGTCGGTTATGGGCAGACGTCGACTCGGCAATTCGATTAAGTGCGATGATGCGGGTAAGTCGAAGGTTGGATGAGGGCAGTTGCAGACGTTTGTATGAGCGGGAGAATCGCGTGGCGGAGGCGGTGAGGCAACATGAAAGTTGAGCCGTGTAGTTGCTCTTTTTTAATCACGCATGGGAAAATCTACTAACAGTGAGACCCCCGCCAGTTAACCCTTTGCTTCCAGTTTTTGAAAATACACCAATTACAGGCGGCCGCAAGAAGCGGATTAGCTGTGAGGTTGTGCGGTGGGGGGCTCCGCGACGCTGCGCGAGAGAGAATTTGAGAAGGTCTTGGTGCAAGGCGGTGTATGAATGGAAAACGTCGAAACTACAATTTGAAGTGCTGGCGATGGGAACTGTGTGTGGGCGGAAAAAGGATTTATGAATAATCGCTTTCAAATACTGGCGTTGGATGGCGGCGGGATTAAAGGATTGTTCTCCGCTGCGGTTTTAGCATTTCTAGAAGAAGACCTGCACGTTAATATCAGCGATCACTTTGATCTCATAACCGGCACTTCAACGGGAGGTATAATCGCTCTTGGCCTCGCATTAGGCATGAAAGCGCGAGAACTCGTAGAGTTTTATGTTTGCAAAGGTCCGGAGATCTTCAGTCCTAGTTGCCTGTCCTCGGTGAAGCATCTGATCAAAAGTAAATATGGATCTGCACCCTTGGAAAGTGCTTTGCAGGAATGCTTTAAAAATAAGCGCCTTGCAGATAGCCAAAAACGGCTTGTAATACCCTCATACAATATTGGCGATGATTCAGTTTATCTTTTTAAGACACCTCACCATGAGAGACTAAGACGGGATTACAAAGTGCCAGTTTGGAAAGTCGCCAGGGCAACCTGTGCCGCACCTACTTATTTCCCGGCATTTGCCGGCGTTGATAATGTTAGGTTGATTGACGGTGGAGTTTGGGCCAACAACCCGAGCATTGTGGGAATCACCGAAGCGGTAAGCCTACTTGATGTCCCATTAGAACACATTTATCTTCTGAATCTGGGCACTACAAATGAAGTCAAAGCGTATCCCTCGCAGCTTGATACGGCTGGCTGCTTGAAATGGTGTAGAGCGGCGGTGAATATTATAATGCGCGGGCAGAGTGTCGGGGCTTATACTCAGGCACAGCATCTTATCGGTAGAGACCGAGTGGAACGGCTTGACCCCAAAGTTCCAGATGGACTGTTTGCTTTGGACAAACTGTCGACAGAAGCTCTGCTCGGCAAGGCCGCACACGAAAGTCGCCACTTCTGTCCACGATTCAAAGAACTTTTTGGGGGACATGTCGCTCCTAAATATATACCGAGCTATCAATACATGGGAGAAGAGACTTGCTGACCGAAAGACAACGAGACATCAACGGGCTAGTTATTGATAACATAAAAGAGCTTGACATACCTCCAAGCAAATATAAAGAAGCAATGGATCGATTCAATTCGTTAAAAGAACACCTCGAAGATGGCAATTACCCAGGTACTAACCTGCTACCCGATGTTTATATCCAAGGTTCGTTCAGTTTAGGAACCGTTATTCGGCCTTATGCAGAAGGAAAAGACAGTGATTATGATATTGATGTTGTTTGTAGATTAGAGCAGCAAAAAGAACGCACCGAGCCAAGTGAGCTTAAAAATGATATCGGCGGTGAAGTTAAAAGTTACGCCAAGAAACATAGTATGCAAGAGGCGGATGATAAACGTCGTTGCTGGGTACTTAAGTATGCTCCCGATTCAAATGATATCGGTTTTCATATGGACGTTTTGCCTTGTTTGCATGATCAGCTAATGGCTGAATATATCTCACGCGAGAATCCCTATGTCGAACAATATGCCAATACAACTATCGCAATCACGAACCGCGATGAAGATGGTAAGACTTCCCAATATAACTGGAGGTCGGGCAATCCGAAAGGCTATGCGAAATGGTTTCTGGATATAAATCGGCCCGGCTTTGTTTTTGTGGAAAAAGAGCAGAAACAAGCGTTATATGAGAAAAACAGGGACATATATGCCTCGAATGAAAATGTCCCAGATGAATTAATTCGTACCCCGCTACAGCGGGTCATTCAAATCTTAAAACGACATCGAGATATATATTTTGCTGGCCACAAATGGGAGCCGCATAAACCAATTTCAATGATTATTACTACATTGGCAGCCAAGTTATACATGGGTAATGCGGACCGCCTTAGAAGTGTGTATTCAACTCTGGATTATGTTATTAGCCGGTTCACTGCACATGCTGTATTACTTGAGCCGATACAATTTCTCAGCAAAGACATGTCCAAGCTAGAACTCATTCAGCGAGTTGGTAATAAATGGTATATTCCAAATCCAGTCAATCCGCACAATCCAGGAGACCCAGAGGAAAAAGGAGAGAATTTCGCTGACCGCTGGAATGAAGATGAAGACGTTGGTGCCAAGGCGTTTTTTGAGTGGGCTGGAAATCTTGATAGTACCTTCGGGTACGTTTTCCAAAAGGCAACCCCCGAAGAAATCCCCGGTATGTTAGAGAAGAACTTTAAGATTACAAAGATAAAACCCAAATCACAACCGATACCCAAGGCAGCTGCTATTAGTTGTTTTAATGTCCCACACCGAGAGCGCCCCATATGGCCGATTGAGAATTGTTACACTGTGACAATTGATGGCGAAGCCACGAGAAGCGGCTTCAGGACGCTAAGTTCCCGAAATGGGTTCCATAATATTGGGAAGAAATACTCTTTGAAATTTGAAGCTAAGACCAATGCGCCGTATCCCTATGATATCTACTGGCAAGTTGTTAACACTGGATATGAAGCAGAAAGCGTGGGACAGCTACGTGGTCAGATTTTCGCAGGAAGCAACGTACGCATGGAGTCAACCACATATACAGGTTTGCAGTGGATTGAATGCTTCATCGTAAAGAATGATGTATGTGTGGCCCGTAGCGGTGAGTTTGTAGTACGTATTCAATAGGATTTTCGTATAGCTGTGTAGAGGGCGTGGCGGTCGCTGGGGAGGTGGGTCGATGTAGGTGGCTGTAGAAAAACGGAGAAGTTGCATATTTCCTCGTCGTTTTATGAGAGCGACTATAACGACGAGCAGACGGTGAGAGAGATAACACGGTTCTGCCTTTCGGCGGAGAGCGAGAAATCGCGGATATGCGGGCTATTCGTCCTCCGAGGGGTGTCATGGCCGGTGGCGTCGACGGTGCTGCATTTCGCTTTGCCGGAGAGCTATCCGATCATGGACTTCAGGGTGATCGAGTCGCTTGGGTGGCAGAAGCCAGCGAACTATTCGTTCGATTTCTGGATGGCATACTGTGCGAGGGTGCGGGGGATTGCGGAGAAGTACGGACTTGACCTGCGGACGGTGGATAAGGCGTTGTGGAAGTATTCGGAGGAGGGTGGGACCGGTGCAGTGAAAGGTGAGAGTGTGAAGGGGGGTATGTATGTGGGCGGCGGTGAAGGTGCTAGGGACGCCCCCGCTGAAAGCGGGGGTAAATGGGGGAGGCAGCAAGATGAAAAAAGATGCTGCCCTCGGGGGGTTTGTGCGTGGTTTGTTTTGGTATGCTGCGCCGGGGGTATTGCCGAAGCGTTTCGGACCGAAATCCGACTGGCTCGGGCGTTACTCACGCGGCGGCTTATTACATACCTGTCTCCCCTGCACATCCCAAGGGCAGCACATTTCGTTTGCGTCCCTGCTGCTTCTTATCGTTTGCTTGAAGCCGTTTGTTTCTCTTACCTTGCGGGCCGGACGGTTTTTTCGTGTTTCGCTTTGCCCCCAAGTCTGAAACCGGTGGATACATCGGCATCGGGGCGGGGATCTTTAGTGTTTTTTAATTTTCGGGTTCAAGGGGCGGCGGCCGATGGAAATCAGAGGCGAGACAGGCGCGGGCGGTCCAGATATCTGGGTGGGCGGCAGGTTAGTGTAACTTTTTTGGCGGGGCGGGTGTATACTGGAGGGGAGTTTTTTGTCGGCTATGTTACGGGAGTGTTAAGATGGGCAAGCAAGTGCGTATTTTTGCGGCGATCGGGGTTGTTGTTTTGGCCGGCGCGGCGGCGGTTGGTGTTTACATTCTGGGCGGCGAGGGGGTGGAGGATCGGCCTGCGGCGCCGGTCGCTGTGACGGTTGAAGCGGGGCCTGAGCCGGTGGAGGCGGTGAAGACGTTGGACGTTGCAGCGCCGCAGGAGATGTCGGACGCGGAGTATGATGCGTTTATGGCTTGGCTGGAGGAGGAGGCGGCCAAAGAGGAAGCGGCGGAGATGCTTGTCGAAGAGGCGCCGGAGGTTGCGGCCGTGCCGGTTGAGGAGGCGCCGGCGATGATGATGGACGCAGAGCAGATGTCGGCGTTGTTTGGGCGGGCGGCCGGGGGCGGTGAGCAGCCGCGATGGCGACGTATCTGGGCGGATTTGAATCTTACGGCGGAGGAGCAGGGGCGGCTGCGGCAGGGGTTTGGGATGCTGATGGCGCGGTGGGCGACCATGCCGCCGGAGGCCCAGGCGGCCGAGCGGGCCCGGATGCAGGAGATGCGGGTGCGATGGGAGGCGATGGGGGATGAGGAGCGGGCGGAGACGAGCCAGCGGCTGCGGGACCGGTTCGAGGATTGGCGGGCGAGCGGGCGGGTGGAACTGCCGGAACTTACGCTGGACTGAGGGGTCGGTTTACTGTTTGCTGAAAAGAGGGGCGGGCGACTGCTGGAAAACGGCGGGGAAAACGGCGTTTCGCAGTTGTGTGGGGGTACAGGGTCGTATATGGCTGCAATTCTGTCGTGACGGGTTTTGACTTTGCGTGGCGGGGCGGGTATAATGCGCCGAATGTATGGATGGGATTTGCTATGGGGGTTTTCTATTGGGATGTAACATGAAGATTTTTTCGATTTGGTTTTTGTCGTTCTGTTTGTTGGGTTGTTCTGCTGGTTTGGCGTTTGGCGACGGGGCGGAGGTTGAATATTACGCGATACTGGTCGACGGCAAGAAGATCGGGCACGTGGTGCAGACTCGCGCCGTGGCCGACGGGGTTGTGACGACGACGGAAGATATGACGCTGACGATGTCGCGCGGGGCGGTATCGATTACGGTGACGACGCTGGAGAAGAGCATCGAGACGGTGGGGGGCAGGCCGATCGGGTTCGAGGTGGAGCAGAATATCAGCGGGATGGGGCAGAAGACGCGCGGCACGGTCGTGGACGGCCAGGCGGAGGTGGTGATTGAGGCGATGGGGACGACGAAGAAGCAGACGATTGCCTGGCCGGAGGGGGCGGTGATGGCGGAGGGGCTTCGGCTTTTGCAGATGGAGCAGGGGATGCAGGAGGGGACGACGTACCAGGCGACGGTGTTCAGCCCGTCGATCATGGCGGGTATGAAGGCGACGGTGGAGGTGGGGGGCATCGCGGAGGTGGACCTGTTCGGGCGGGTGCTGAAGCTGACGAAGGTGCAGGTGGAGATGGGGATGCCGACGGGGACGATGACGACGACGAGCTATGTGAATAGTGCGTTTCGGGCGATGAAGACGCAGGTGCCGACGATGGGGTTGAACATGGAGATCGTCGCGTGCGACCGCGAATTTGCGATGAGCGACAACGACGAGGTGGATTTCCTTAAGAAGATGCTGGTGGACAGTCCGGCGGAGCTGAAGGACGTTCGGTCGAAGAAGTGGGCACAGTATACGCTTTCGCCGCTGAACGGGGCGAAGCTGGCGATCGCCGGCGACGACAGCCAGACGGTCAAGGCGGGGCCGGGGGGCAAGGTGCTGGTGGAGGTTTCCCCGGCGGCGGCAGCGGCGGCCGTAGCGTTCCCGTATGCGGGGACGGATGCGGCGGTGCTGGCGGCGATGCAGCCGACGCGGTACCTGGAAAGCGACCACGAGAAGGTGGTGGAGCTGGCGCGGGCGGCCGTGGGCGACTGCAAGGATGCGGCGGAGGCGGTGCGGAAGATCGAGTCGTTCGTGGCGGGGTATATCAGCACGAAGGATTTGTCGGTGGGGTATGCGTCGGCGGCCGAGGTGGCGGTGAGCCGGCAGGGCGACTGTACGGAGCACGCGGTGTTGGCGGCGGCGATGTGCCGGGCGGTGGGGATTCCGGCGCGGGTGGCGTTCGGGCTGGTGTACGTGGAGGAGTTTGTGGGGCGAAAGAACGTGTTCGGCGGGCATGCCTGGTCGCAGGCGTATGTGGGCGACAAGTGGGTCGGGCTGGACGCGACGCGGGCGCCGGGCGGATACGGCGTGGGGCATATCCTGCTGGCGACGGGCAACGGGGATCCGGCGGACTTTTTTGGGATGGTCAATGCCCTGGGATACTTCAAGATCGACAAGGCGGTTCTGAAGTAGGCGACGGTTCGGTCATTGGGCCGGACTCCGCATGGTCATGCGTGACCGGACTGATCATCCTAAGTGTACTCATTACACAGGCCCTAAAAGGTACCGCGTACCCTTCATTCTGCCAAAGCTTTTACGATGTAACTGCCGTCCCCGCGGCAAGTTCGTCACGGCGAGTATAGCCAATCACTCGCTACCGGGCATCTGGCTTTCATAGTCTCTTCATTTACCTTAATCCGCCGCAATAGGGGAGAGGTTTAAAGTGACCCGTGCTTGGTTGTCCACAGCGATAACTTGAAGGAATCGCTCCTCTGCGTAACTCTCCACCCGAACTTCAATTGCTGCCAATGCGCGCTCTTGAACGTCGTGATCGAGGAGTTTCCATATAGAGATGCTGCGCGGGCTAAGTCTGCCTTCATGAAGAAACTCTATAAGAGTCGTACAGAACCTGCACACCTCATCATCGCTGCTTTCGGCAAGGGGGACTAGTACCCGATCGCCCCAGTGCTGGGCAGCAGGCATGCTTATGTCTTCCCGGCACTCAGCGAATTCTACAAGAATCGTTTTGTCGAAGTTGCGAAGCATCTCGATACACGCTGCCAGATACTCACGCTCTTCAACCCGGCGATCTCCCACTCGGTATTCTGTCCTTGGTTGGGTGAAGAGTACATTTCGCCTCTGCCCGTGATTTCCATGTCTGTCATGCACCAGTACCAACCGCTTGTTGCTCGAAACTGACAGACCTTCACCCCTGTAACAGTACGAGTTCACGCCGAAATCGTCGGGAGCTTTCTTTGCCGGACAACTCAGAAGTTTCAGAAGCTGTGACTTCCGCTGAAGCAACTCGGGACTAATTACAGGAGCGTATAATTCCGCAGGATATTGTCCATCATGCAGGATGGCGTAATCGTCCAACAAGCTGCCAAGCTGCTCCAACTGCGTGCGACAGGACTCCGTCAAAACCAGTGCATCTATCCTTTTGGATACTAGCAGAAAATGCCCTACCAATATCTTCATGCCCCAACCCGCTACGACTGTGATTAGCAGCGATGCCGCAACAATGCATAGAATCAACCTCTTGCGAACAGCACACCCTGGCTTCATATGTACTCCCTACTGCCACATAAGCAGATCTTTCCAGAAGTCTTTATCGGTGGCATTGTCTTTCCAATCCGGAAGGTAATTAACGGGGTCAGACCCCGCTTCCACGGCTCGGCCGCCTTGTCAATCATGCGAATCCGCCGGCCTAAGGCGTCACAGGCATACTCGGCCACGTCATTGCTTGACCAATCCTTGATCTGAACCACGCGGTTCTCATACTGGTTGGAGTACTTGCAGCCGTCCTTGTCGATGGTGACAAGACAGTTACCTTTCTCTTCTTCAAAAAAGTACCGGACACCTTCAATTTTACCTGTTCGTTCCATCACAAGGTCTCGTGATACTCCACATCGGTCAAACGATCCAGATCGTCCTGAGTCGAGAGCCACATGGACTGATCTACGCCCAAAACGTGCCTGCTTGTGTGACACCACCACTTCACCCCGAGACATCGCCAGGTGACGGCCTGACGAAGTATATGAGTTCTCTCCAACTTAGAAAGCTGTGGAGGGGCCAATACACCCAATAGCACAATTCATTCAAGCGTGAGCTTTGAGAACAACATAATAAGGTCCCGCTTGGGTACACTACCTTGTCCTCAAGCACAATCGTGCCCCAGTACTCATCACGTGCTCTGTTGTCCTCCGAGGGTTCACTAATCAATATAAAACTCAAAATGTAACAGTTTAATAGGATCAGCCCACGAAGACCATATGTGCCTAAAGCAGGTCTTGCTTTCATGTTCGGCCCCCCATCAATATCTCAATGTCCGGCACAGCGTAAAGCCACCCTTTAACTTTAAAAAACGAGTGAACAGGGTAATAACAGATGAATAGCATAGACCTCATCGCCGCACTGCCGCGAGGCACGATGATACTTACGCCCGTAGGTCCTGTCCCTACATAGGGACCTATGTAAAATTCTGTCATTACACTTATTCTCCGAAAGCAGAAGAAAAAGCTTAGCACATAGAGATCCAACACGCACAGAACAATTAACGCCCACAATACAGCTTTTCTCATTTCACCGAACCTTTAATTTGTCTCTAATCTGACTGCACTCCGCCGCGGTAAGAGTCATCTGTGTCTGAACAGCTGTGTTACTGGGCAGAGTTCCCGGCTTTGCACGCTGGTCATCTGCTCTGCCAAGCATACCAAGCCACATAACCTCATGCATTATGATATTGGCGTAGTAAACGTAAAAGGTTTGACCTGTACTGTCCGCCTGCGATCCCCCCCTACGGCATCAGCCATTGCCGCGAGCATAGTCACCGCGCACCGATACAACGGAATAAGTTTGTTTTCGAAGTCTACGGCCATGATTCGTACTCCTCATTCTCTTCGAATCTGTGAGACACGGCCCTAAAAGGTACCGCGTACCTTTAATTCTGTTTTTATCGTACCACCTCCTTTAGGAAAGAGCACTCGAATATTTGCCCCTAAATGCTAAGATTGCGTAGATGACATAAAAAACACAAATTAGGATAGTAACCCACGTTAGAATCATACCTCCTCGGAATTTCCTATTTTCAGCATAAAGATACGAAACTGAAAACAAAGCCAAGGATATGAAAAACAAGAGACACAAATACACATTGTCTTCTACAAATACCAACGTAGGGACAAAACAAACAGCTACCCAGACAGAAATGCTAGTAAACAAAGAGATATACAACGTTCTTTGCGCATTTCTTCTTAACAACCCACCGCTATGGCTCACATGCTACTCCTTTCTCGGCTATTGTTTCGAATAGATGATCGGGTCACTGGGCTTATACTTCCACCGAACACTGTAACTTGTTTCACCAATGACAGGCGCTAAAAGGTACCGCGTACCTTTAATTCTGCTTGCCAGCAACGATGCGATACTGCTACATAAGCTCAATTTCAAAAAAAGTTTTTTCTCTGACCAACTTTAATGTACAACGAACGTTCAGGTATTTTGCGGGAAGAAGTTGCGGTGAATCCAGCATGCTGCAAATTGCCTCAAGGCGAGATCTTGCCTGCTCGACGCTTGATTTGTAGATGCTTGAATCTGGATCCTTGTCCAGTTTTTCCTTTGCAGTCACCAAATCCCGCTTAGCCCATTCCTTCTGTCTTTGAAGCAACAGAAGATCGGGTGGCACCGTACCAAAGGTCTGTAGCTCCTTGCAGACAATCTCTGAGACCAAGCCGTCGCGCATAGTGAGCTTGCATTGACCCTCAAGCTTGAACGCGATTGTCGATGCTGAGGGCTCAGTTAGAAATGCAGTCCAAGCGGCATGGACGACGTTTTCATCGTCAGCCATAGCATGTCGCAATACCCATGCCGTAGCAACATCGTTTGCATCACTCAGTTCAATCGTTCTTTCCCTTTCGGCAAAGACCGTGTACATGACAATCAAGGATGTACGTGTCATTTGATCCAAGATAATCAATGCGCCGCGGTCGTTGCCCACCCTAAACTCTCGCCACTCCTTCAAATCCAAGGGAGCTACAAGGCTGTCACCGCGAATATTGTATGTTGTGCCTGCGCCTTGATAATCTATGCGTAGTCCTCTCTTTGAAGGATAAGTCAGTGCAACAATGCCATTTGCGACGTCACAGCCCTCGCCGCTGAATGATTGGTCTTGGGCCGGTTCCTCATTGTGCTTAAATCCACCAGCGTTCTCCTCACAACCCCGCGAACACAATGCAGAAATGAAGCCAAAGGCAATCAAGGTACCAGTACGTGTATCCATATATGACCTTTCCGTGCTTGTAGTTTCTAAGGTGCTGGTATGATCACCCGTCCGGTTGCCGAGGTTATCCATGACGAATCGTTCCACGTCCAACTGATTACTAAGATACTCAACGTCGGCTAATCTGTCAAGGTAGTCAGTCATAATCATTGGCGGGCGGCCGCAAGGGGGCCACTGCGGCGCGCGGATGGTCCGTTGGGGGTCAGAGGTCAGAGGTCGGGGTCGGGGCGGTCGGTGATCAGTTCTGTTTTGCACTTGGGGATGGCGTTGAGGAATTGTTGGCCGTAGCGTTTTTGGGCTATTCGGCTGTCGAGGACGGCGACTATTCCGGTGTCGGTTTTTGTCCGGATGAGTCGGCCGAAGCCTTGTTTGAATTTGATGATGGCGGTGGGGAGCTGGTAGTCGAAGAAGGGGTTTTTGCCTTGGGCGCGGAGGAGTTCGATGCGGCCCTGGACGAGGGGGTGGTTGGGGACGGCGAAGGGGAGTCGGACGATGATGACGTTGGAGAGGGCCTCGCCGGGGACGTCGACGCCCTGCCAGAAGCTGTCGGTGCCGAAGAGGACGCAGCGTTCGTTCGTTTTGAACTCGTCGAGGAGGACGGAGCGGTCGAGGCCGCCGCCCTGCTGGAGGAGCGGCATGCGATTGTCGGCGAGGAAGTCTTCGAGCCGCTCGGCCATGTTCTTGAGCATGGAGTAGCTGGTGAAGAGGACGAAGGCCCGCCCTTCTGTTTTGAGCAGATATTTCTTGATGGCCTCGGCGGCCTGCGGGGCGAAGTCGGGATGGTTGGGTTCGGGCAGGTCGGCTTCGAGGTAGAGGGTGACCTGGCTGGCGTAATCGAAGGGGGAGCCGACCTTGAGGGCTTCGAAGGTTTCCAGGCCGATGCGTTCGGCGAAGAAGGCAAAGCCCGCCTTGGGGTCCGGGCCGTCGCAGCTGAGGGTGGCGCTGGTGGTGACGACGGATTCGTACGGCTCGAAGAGGCAGCGTTTGACGTGCGGGGCGACGTCCAGCGGTGCGCTGCGGAGGGCGGTGCGCAGGCGGCGGCCCTCGGAGACCTCGACCCAGTAGACGTTGCCTTGCTGTTCCTGGGCGAGGAAGTCTTTGAGGTCTTCTTCGAGGCCCTGGCAGCGGTCGGCGTAGCGGATGAGTTCGAGCTGGTCGTCTTCGTCGTCGGTTTTTTTGGCGAGTGCGGCCAGTTCGAGGCGGAGCGCGCGGAGGGCGTCGCTGATGTTATCGTCGACGAAATTAGGCTGGACCCGGCCGGCGGTGTCGCCCTTGGCGTGGTCGTACCATGCCTGGACCTGGGCGAAGAAGACCTTGGCGGCGGAGTCGGAGGCCTTGAGGAGGTCGCGGGCGCGGTCGGTCTCGCCGAAGGCGAGCGCGCCTTTGCGGGTGCGCGGGTTGTAGAGGGCGCGGAGGAGATAGGTGATCGTGAAATTGCTGATGTCCAGGCCGAAGTTCTCTTCGGCGACGTGTTCGATGTTGTGGGCTTCGTCGATGACGATGCGGTTGTAGGGCGGCAGGATGCCGGGAGAGGTCTCCTTGAGGATGAGGTCGTTAAAGAGCAGGGCGTGATTGGCGACGATGATGTCGGCGGTCTGCAGGCCGCGGCGGGCGCGCCAGTAGAAGCAGTCGCCGAAGAACTTGCACTTGCGGCCGGCGCAGTTTCCGTGTTCGCTTCGCACGGCGTCCCAGACGTCGGGCGAGGGGAGAAAGTCGAGATCGCTGAGCGAGCCGTCTTCGGTATTCCTCGCCCATTCGCTGATGCGGAGGAGTTCGAGCGCGTCTTCGCCGAACAGACCCTTTTGGCGGCGGAGGGCGTATTCGAGCCGGCGGCGGCAGACATAATTGCCGCGGCCTTTGGCGAGTTGGGCGGTGAAGGGCGTTCGTACGGCGTCGGCGAGGAAGGGGATGTCCTTATTGATAAGCTGCTGCTGCAGGGTGATGGTGTATGTGCTGATGAGGACTTTGCCCTGTTTGCGGGCAACGAAGTCGATAGCGGGGACCAGATAGGCGAAGCTCTTGCCGACGCCGGTGCCCGCTTCGACGGCGAGGTGGTGGGGGGCGCCGAGGGCGGTGTGGACGGCTTGAGCCATCTGGATCTGCTGGGGGCGCGCTTCGAAGTCCGGCCGGGCGTCGGCGATAAGGCCGCCGGGGCCGAGGACGTCGTCGACGCTGAAGCCGGATTGTTCTTTGAATGAGATCACAAGAAAACCTTACAGGACCGCGGCGACTATGTTCCACATACAGCTTACCCATGCCGCCGCTTGTCGGGTCATGATATCCGGATCCGCTGACAAAGCAAGCCAAAAGCGGCATCGCCCGAGCACCAGGGCAAACGCAATCTTCCAACTCGCTGCGCAGGCAGCGCCGCCAGGACCGAGCAAAACCGTTCGGGGCCCCAGAGGCCAAAATTCCCCCCCCCGGCGAAAAGATGCTCCCAATTTTGGCCTCTGCCCAAACGGTTTTGCTCTCCCAAGTCGCCGCACGCAGGGTTTGGGATGCAGTGTCCGGAGAATGCGCCTGCCCTGTGCATGGTTTCAGGAGCTTGATTTTGGCGGGCGTTGGGTGTATGATGAAGTTGGTTGACGAGGCGGTCGGGTAATTTGAAATGCGTCAGAAAGGGAGGCCTTCAATGGAAAGACGTTCATTCTTGAAACTTACGGGTACGGTTCTGGGCACGTGTGCGCTGGGCGCGGGGACGGCATTTGGGGCGCAAGCGGAGGGAGAAGCGGATATTATCAAGCACGCCTCGGGGCTGCCGCGGCGGGTGCTCGGTCGCACGGGGGTGCAGGTTTCGGTTGTGGGCTTCCCGGGGCTCTGCATGGTGCACGACGATCAGGCGGCGTGTACGCGGGCGGCGCGGGTTGCGCTGGACCGCGGAGTGAATTACTTCGACGTGGCGCCGGCTTACGGCAACGGTAAGTGCGAAGAGCGCATGGGGGTGGCGCTGGAGGGCGTTCCGCGCGACAGTATCTTTCTGGCATGCAAGACCAAGATGCGCGACAAGGACGGGGCGCGGGAGGAGTTGGAGCGGTCGCTGAAGCGGCTCAAGACGGATCATTTCGACTTGTACCAGATGCACCACCTTCGCAGCGCCGAAGAGGTCAAGCAGGCGCTGGGGCCGGGCGGAGCAATCGAGACATTCCTGAAGGCCAAAGAGGAGGGCAAGGTGCGGTGGTTCGGTTTTTCGGCGCATACGACGCGCGGGGCTTTGGACGCGCTGAATGGGTTTGACTTCGAAACGGTCATGTTTCCAATCAACTTCGTTGAGTACTACAGGATCGGTTTCGGCAAGGCGGTGCTGGAACTGGCGGCCAAAAAGAAGGCGGCCGTGTTTGCGATGAAGGCGATGTCGCGCGGGTCGTGGGCGCAAGGGGCCCAGCGGTCGCGGCAATGGTGGTATCAGCCGACGGAGAGCCAGGCGGAGATCGATATGGCGGTTCGCTGGGCGCTGTCCCAGGCGCAGGTGGCTGCGGCGATCTCACCGTCGTTTGTGGACCTGTTCGAGAAGAGCATCGAGGCGGGCAAGGGCTACCGGCCGATCACGGCGACCGAGACGCAGCGGCTCAAGGACATCGCCGACGCATCCCTGTCGGTGTTCGAGCGCGAGGAAAAGCAGCACGCGATGCACCAGCCGCATCCGTACCCGTTCGGGCCGTACGACGGCTGCAGCGGACTGGCATAAACAAGTCGATTGCAGAGGCGCACCGGCAATGCGGCCGTCCGGGAGAGCGCATGCTCACAGCGAGACCGAAAAACATGTTTTCGTGGGGCCGCTATATTTCGACGGTGATTCCGGGTTGTGGTGGGTCGTAGCGGCCGTCGGGGCCCGCCTTAATGGGCGCCGGGGTGTCGAAGGTCAGGCTGTCTATGTCGGCGACGAACTGGAACTGTGAGTTGAAGGCCTGGTCCCAGGTGACGAAGCGGCCGGTGTGTGTGGCCATGCGGCCCATGAGCGCGGCGATGCTGGCGTCGACGGCGCGGCGCGATTCGTTGTGGGGGGTGTTGTTGCGGACGGCGTCGAGGAGCACCTGCCATTCGGCGTGGTATGGGTTGGGGTCGCGGTCGCCATACTGCCAGATCATCTCCTCCGGGACCATTCTCTGGCTCTTGTACAGTTTGGATTTGGGTTCACCCAGGGTGGCCATAATGACGGCGGAGCCTTTTGAGCCGTGGGCGTAATCGGAGTAGGTCTCCCAGCAGCCGGTCATGTGCCGCGAGAAGGAGAAGAGCTTGGCGCCGTCGGCAAAGGTGTATTCGATCGTGTAGTGGTCGAACTGGCTTCCGGATTCGGGGTAGCATCGGCCGCCCATCGCCTGGGCCGAGATGGGCCAGGCGTTCTTGGTCCAGCAGGCGACGTCGACATTGTGGCAGTGCCAGTCGATGAAGAAGCCGGACGACGCCCAGTTGAAGCTGGTGGCGTGACGGACCTGGAATTCGGTTTCATTTGCGCCTTTGGGCAGCGGCGGGCAATGGGCCGGGCCGTGGACGCGATAGATGCGGAGGGTGTGCAGGTCGCCGATGGCCCCGTCGTGGATGCGCTGAATGAGCTGCTGACGGGCGGCGGAGTGGCGCCACATGAAGCCGACGCCGACCTTGAGGTTCTTCTTTTCGGAGACTTCGACGCTCTTGAGCAGTCGGCGGGCGGCCGGGGAGTCGGCGGCGAAGGATTTTTCCATGAAGACGTTGACGCCGCGATTGACCGCGTGCTCGAAGTGGACGGGGCGAAAGGCGGCGTGGGTGGCGAGGATCGCGATGTCGTTTGGGCCGAGCGTGTCGATGGCCTTCTTGTAGCCGTCGAATCCGACGAAGCGGCGGTCGGCGGGGACGTCGACCCTGTCGGGGTATGCCGCGGCGAGATGGCCGTGGCTGCCGCTGAGGCGGTCTGGGAACACGTCAGCCATGGCATGGAGTTTGACGGGTCCGCCCGCGGCGGCGAATGCGTCGGCGACGGCCCCGGTGCCTCGGCCGCCGCAGCCTATCAAGGCGAGCTTTATCGTATTGTTTTCGGCGGCGTAGATGTGCGGCGACAGCATCTGAACGACGGCGCCGGCGGCCATGACGCGGCCGGTTTGGGCCAGAAACGTGCGGCGAGAGGACGATTTGGGTGCGGCAGTGCTGCCGTTGCGGCGTGTCTTCATGGTTTCCTCCATATCAAAGGAATATTAGTTTCCACACTGATAATACCACCGGCGGCGCCTGGCGTCAATCACGGAAGTGCGGTCAGGCACATTTTGGGCCGCACTGTCAGGGGCGGCGAGCGTGATAGCTATTGCAGGAGTTGGTGGATTTGGTTATTCTCTATTTGCAGCTTTAATGCTGTTTTCCGTATGCAATTTGGGTCAGTGATGCAGAAGAGAAAGCGTATTCAAATAACGGGCCGCGTGCAGGGGGTGGGGTGTCGGCCATTCATCTATCGGGCGGCTTCCTTGTTAGGGTTGTCGGGCACGGTCCGCAATGATGTCCGCGGCGTGACGATCGAGGTGCAGGGGGAGGCGGCGGATGTGGAGCGGTTCGGTGCATGTCTTCAGCACGGGCAAGGTGAGTTGCGGCCGCCGCCGCTGATGGCGATTGCGTCGTGCCAGGTGAGCGACGTCGAGGCGGTTGAGGGTGAGGCGGGTTTTGCGATTGAGGCGAGCGACGCGCGGGGGCAGGCGTCTTCGCAGGTGACGCCGGACATGGCGACTTGCCGGGAGTGTCTGGCGGAACTGAATAACCCCGACGATTTTCGGTATCGTTATCCGTTCATTAACTGCACGAACTGCGGGCCGCGGTATTCGATCGTGCGGACGATTCCTTACGATCGGCCGAACACGACCATGGCGGCGTTTAAGATGTGCGAGCGCTGTGCGGCTCAGTACGCGGATGTCCGCGACCGGCGGTTCCATGCGCAGCCGGTGGCGTGTCCGACGTGCGGGCCGCGGGTGTGGCTGGCGGATGCTGCGGGGTGCGTGATCGAAGGCGACGGCAACGCGGCGATTGCGCGGACGGCGGCGATGCTGCGGGAGGGGAAGATTGTTGCGATCAAAGGCCTGGGCGGGTTTCACCTCGCGGTGGACGCATTGCAGGAGCAGGCGGTAGTTCGGCTGCGCCAGCGGAAGCGGCGCGAGCACAAGCCGTTTGCGATGATGGCGGCGTCGGTGGAGGTGATCAGCCGGTACGTGCGGGTGGATGCCGCCGGCGAGGCGCTCCTGAAGAGTGCAGAGGCGCCCGTTGTGCTGCTGGATCGCAAGGGGCCGGCGGAGGCTGGCGGGCCGGCGATTGCGTCTTCGGTGGCGGAGGGGACGGCGACATTAGGATTCATGCTCTGCTATGCGCCGCTGCATCACCTGTTGTTCGCCGAGGAGGGGATCGAGGTACTGGTGATGACGAGCGCGAATCTGTCGGATGAGCCGCTGATCTGCGACAATGCGGAGGCGGCCGCGCGGCTGGGCGACGTGGCGGATGCGTTCCTGAACCACGACAGGGACATCTATCGGCAGGTGGACGATTCGGTGGTGCAGATCGTCGACGGCGGGCCGGCGTTTCTGCGGAGGAGCCGCGGGTATGTGCCGACTCCGGTTCTGATGGAGGACGTCTGCCCGGAGGACGTGTTTGCGGCGGGGGCGGACTTGAAGAACACGTTCTGCTTTGCCAAGGGCAGCCAGTTGATCATGAGTGAGCACATCGGCGATCTTGCCGATGCGCGGGTGTATCGACACTACATTTCGTCGGTCAAACATCTGGCGGGGCTGTTCGAGATTGAGCCGAAGGTGGTGGCGTGCGACCTGCATCCGGGCTACTTGTCGACGCAGTATGCAAAGGCTATGGGCAAACCGGTGGTCGAGGTGCAGCACCACTGGGCGCACGTGGCGTCGGCGCTGGCGGAGTATGGGTGCATGGAGCGGGTGATCGGGCTGGTGGCCGACGGGACCGGCTGGGGCACGGACGGGGCGATATGGGGCTGCGAATGCCTGACGGCTTCGTTGACGGAATTCGAGAGGGTGGGGCATCTGGCTTATTTCCCGCTGCCGGGCGGCGATTCGGCGGCGAAGGAGGCGATTCGGCCGGCGATGGGACTGCTTTGCATGCTTGCAGGGGAGAAGTCCTATCTTGAAGAGTACGAAGATCTGATCGCGCGGGTCGAGCCGGACGCCGGGCGGGTGCGGCTGATCGCGCAGCAGTTGGCCCTGGGCGTCAATACGGCTGCAACATCGAGTATGGGACGTGTTTTCGATGCGGCCGCGGCTTTGGCGGGGATGGGTCGCTGCAACCGGTTCGAGGCGGAATTGCCGATGCGGTTTGAAAGCGCGGCCGATTGTGCCGTGACGGCCGCGTATTCGACCGCCGTGGAGACGGATTCGGATGGAACCTCAGTGCTGGACATTCGTAAGATGATATGTGAGTTGGTCGCGGACGTTCGGGGGGCGGCGCCTGCCGGAGTTATCTCGGTGAAGTTCCACAATGGCTTGGCGGAAGGGCTGGCGGGATTGGCGATAGCAGCTCGCGAGAAGTGCGATTTGTGTACGGTTGCACTGAGCGGCGGCGTCTTTTGCAACCGCTATCTGGCGAATCGCGTCATAAGTATGTTGAAAACGAGCGGATTTCGCGTATTATACAAGCACACTATGCCCGCCAATGACGGCGGGATCGCTCTGGGACAGGCCGCGATCGCAGCGAGGATGCTGCACTGCGGTCTCGTTTGATTTCAGGATGTGAAGCGAACAGTATCCGCAGGCCGCGGATGAAAATCCGGATGAAGCTGCGAGTTGATGTTTTGGTTAGGAGTGTGAGGCATGTGTTTGGCTGTGCCTGCGAGAATAGTGGAGTTGGAAGACGACCGGGCGGCTGTCGATGCGATGGGCAATCGATGGAAGTGCCGCACGACACTGACCCCGGGAGTGCAATTGGGGGATATCGTTCTGATTCATGCCGGGTTTGCAATCGCCACGATCGAGGAGGTGGAGGCCCAGAAGACGTGGCAGCTTATAGCCGAGTTCGATGCGTTTCAGAAGGAACAGGAAAAAGGTTCAGAGGTAGATTAGACCGCGATGCTTAACAGGATAATGAAAGCCCAAAGATTGATGGATGCAGCGTGTCTGCGCCTGGGCAGACCGATCAATGTGATGGAGGTTTGCGGGACGCATACGGTGTCGATTTTTCGCAATGGGATTCGGCCGACGCTGCCGGAGGGGTTGAAGCTTCTGAGCGGGCCGGGCTGCCCGGTGTGCGTGACGGATCAGGGGTTTATCGACGTGGTGCTGGAATTAGCCGAGCGGGAGGATTGCATCATTGCAACCTACGGCGACATGGTTCGGGTGCCCGGCAAATCGGGCTCTCTGGAGACGAAGCATGAGGCGGACGTTCGCGTGGTTTTGAGCAGCGAAGACGCAATGACGCTGGCCGAGCGGCACCCGGACAAGACGGTGGTTTTCGTGGCGGTCGGGTTCGAGACGACGACGCCGGCGACGGCGGTCGCGGTGGGTGAGGCGGCCAAACGCGACCTGAAGAATTTCTGTGTGCTGAGCGGGCACAAACTGGTGATCCCGGCGATGCGGGCGCTCCTGTCGGACAAGAACAACCAGATCGACGCGTTTCTGTGCCCCGGGCACGTGAGTGTGATTATCGGGTCGGACGCATATATTCCGATCGTGGAGGAGTTTGGCCGGCCGTGCGTGGTGGCGGGCTTTGAGCCGATGCAGGTCATCGAAGGGATCGCCGAGATTTGCCGACAGGTGGCCAACGATGCGCCGGAGGTGGTGTCCATTTACGAGGGGGTGGTCAGTCGTGAAGGCAACAAGACGGCTCAGGCTCTGATGGATACCTACTTCGAGCCGTACGACGGTTTCTGGCGGGGGCTGGGGCGGATTCCGGGGGGGACGCTGCGGCTGAAGGAGGCTTACGAGCAGTTCGACGCGATGCGGCGTTTCGGCATCGAGGAGATCCCGGCCGAAGAGCCCCAGGGGTGCCGATGCGGCGAGGTGCTGTGCGGCCTGGCGCAGCCGATGGAATGCGGCATGTTCGAAACGCGGTGCACGCCGGATACGCCGGTGGGCCCGTGCATGGTCAGCAGCGAGGGGGCCTGTGCGGCCTGGTATAAATACGGACGACGAAGGCGTCGGAATGGATGAGGAGCGGGACAAACGGATCCTGCTGGCGCACGGCGGCGGCGGGCGGCTGATGGGGAGCCTGATTGCAACGAAAATCCTGCCGCGGTTTGCCAACGCGACACTGGGGCAGTTGGCGGATGCGGCGGCAGTAAAGGTGGGGGATACAAGCGTTCTTTTCACCACGGACAGTTTCGTAGTCAAGCCTTTGTTTTTTCACGGTGGGGATATCGGCAAACTCGCCGTCTGCGGAACGGTGAACGACCTGGCAGTGGCCGGGGCGCGTCCGGTGGCGCTGAGTCTGGCGCTGATCATCGAGGAAGGCTTCGAGATGGCGCTGCTGGAGAAGATCCTCGACAGTGCAGCCGAAGCGGCGCGAGAAGCGGGGGTGGAGATTGTCGCCGGCGATACGAAGGTTGTGGAGCGCGGGGCGGCGGACGGCATTTTCATTAATACGGCCGGGATCGGAACCCGGATTGCGGACCTGTCGATGAAGCACATTGAGGCGGGGGATGCGATCATTATCAACGGCGCCATCGGCGATCACGGTATGGCGATCATGTCGCAGCGCAAGGGCATCGAATTCGATTCGCCCATACAGAGCGACTGTGCGGCGCTGTCGCCTTTGACGTGTGCGATACTGGAGGGAACCGACGGCGTGCGGTTCATGCGGGATGCGACGCGCGGCGGCGTGGCGGCCGTGCTCAATGAGATCGCGGCGGGGGCGCGGCACGATATCGAACTGGTCGAGACGCAGTTGCCTGTAAACGCAGCGGTGCAGGCGGCGGCCGACATGTTGGGCTTCGACGTGCTGGACATCGCCAACGAAGGCAAGGTCATAATCGTGGTGTCGCAGGCATCGGCCGCGGCGGTTCTGGAGACATGCAGGGCGCATGCGCTGGGTCGGCAGGCGGCGGTGATCGGCCGGGTGCTGGAGGCGGCGGACGACGAGGCGATCGTGGAGATGGCTACCGTAATCGGCGGGCGGCGGGTCGTGCAGATGCCGTACGGGCGCGAATTGCCGAGGATCTGCTGATGCATGAGGCCATGATCGCACAGAGCATTCTGGAGGCGATTATCCAGGAAGCGGCGGAGCGGGGCCTTCGGCCGCTGCGGGCGCGCATCTCGTGCGGCGAGCTGAACCCGATTAACGACGAGGCAGTGAATTTTGCGTTCGAAATCGCGGCCAGGGGCACTGCCTGCGAGGGGATGCGGTTGGAGGTGCGGCATGTTCCGCTTCGGGCGACGTGCGAAAGTTGTGGCCATACGTTCGAGTTTGATATATACTCTCCAGCGTGCCCTGGGTGCGGCGGTGCGGATTTCAAAATGAACCCGGATGCGCCGCTGCTGCTGGAAGAGATTGAATTCGAGGACACGTAGCGCGTGAAGGTTTCACTGAATAAAAAGATTCTGAGCAAGAACGAAGAGTGCGCACTGCAGAACCGTGCGCTGTTCGCCAGTCACAAGACGCTCTGCATCAACGTGATTTCCTCGCCGGGTTCGGGTAAGACGACGCTCCTTTCGCGGACGATTCGCGACCTGCAGGGACAGGTGCGGATCGGCGTCATCGAAGGCGACATTCGAACGGATACCGACGCAAGGAAGATTCGCGAGACGGGCGCCCCCGCTGTGCAGATCGAGACGCAGGGGGCGTGCCACCTTTCGGCGGAGCAGGTGACGCGGGCGCTCGGGTCGATGGCGACGGCGGAACTGGACGTGCTGTTCGTGGAGAACGTGGGGAATCTCGTGTGCCCGTCGGCGTTCGACCTCGGCGAGCAGGCGCGGGTCGTGGTGCTGTCGCTGCCGGAAGGCGACGACAAACCGATCAAGTACCCGGGGACATTCGCCAAGGCCGACGTGCTGCTGATCAATAAGATGGATTTGAAAGAGCACGTGGATTTCGATCTGGAGCGGGTGATCGAGCATGTGCGCACGCTGCACAAGGACATTGCGATTTTCCAGGTCTCGGCCCGGACCGGGCTGGGCATGGATGCGTGGTATGCGTGGTTGAAGGAAAAGAGGGCGCTGTAGGGGCAAGGCATGCCTTGCCTTTTAAAGGGCGGCCAGGCCGCCGCCCGACTGCAACAATGGAGAAGAGAATGACAGAGTTTTATTGCATGTCTGGAAAGGAGACGCATCATGAGGTACGTGGGACTGGTGTGCGCGCTTGTGGCGGTGGGTGCAATGGCGGGCTGTGAGGCGAACCGAAGTAAGAAGACGGCATCGCCGGCGCCGGTCTCCGGAACGTTCGGCGACGATCTGGCGTTTCTAAAGGCGCACACGGACGTGCTGGTGCTTTCGTCGGGGCCTGCTCAGGTTGCGGTCGTGCCGGCCTACCAGGGGCGGGTGATGACCAGCAGCGCCGACGGCGCCGCGGGGGCAAGCTTCGGATGGATCAACCGCGAGCTGATCGCGTCGGGCGAGACCGGGCCGCACATGAACGCCTTTGGCGGTGAAGACCGGTTCTGGATGGGGCCCGAGGGCGGGCAGTTTGCGATCTTCTTCGCCAAGGGCAAGGAGTTCAAGTTCGAGGACTGGCAGACGCCGGCGGTGATCGACACCGAGCCGTTCGATGTTACATCGAAGAGCGCGACCGAGGCGACGTTCAAGAAGACTACGCAGTTGACGAACTATTCGGGGACGACCTTCAACCTGCAGATCGACCGGGCGGTGAGGCTGCTGGACGCCAAGGCGATGACGGCGGCGCTCGGGGTGGAGGTGCCGGCATCCGTGAAGGCCGTGGCATACGAGACCGACAACAAGATCACCAACACGGGAACCGAGGCCTGGAAAAAAGAGACGGGCCTGTTGTCGATATGGATCCTGGGCATGTTCATTCCGTCCGATGCGACGACGATTGTGATTCCCTTCCAGGCCGGGGCGGACAGCGAACTGGGCCCCAAGGTCAACGACGCCTACTTCGGCAAGGTGCCCGCCGACCGGCTCATTGTCAAGGACGACGTGCTCTTCTTCAGCGGCGACGGCAAGTACCGCAGCAAGATCGGCCTGTCGCCCGCGAGAGCCAAGTCCGTCGCCGGCAGCTATGACGCCGCAGGCAAGGTGCTGACGCTCGTGCAGTACACCAAGCCCGCAGGCGCAACCGACTACGTCAATTCCATGTGGGAGATGCAGGAGGCGCCGTATGCTGGCGACGTCGTCAATTCCTACAACGACGGCCCCGCCACGCCCGGCGCAAAGCCGATGGGCCCCTTCTACGAACTCGAGACGTCCTCGCCCGCCGCGGCGCTAAAGCCCGGCGAATCGCTGTCGCATGTGCATCGCACGTTCCACCTGCAAGGCGCCGAAGCGGACCTCGACAAGATCGCCCAAGCGCTCCTCGGTGTGAGCCTCGAAGAGATCAAGACCGCACTGTAAGCCGCTGCACAAGAGCAAATACCAAAGGCCGGAGCCACCCTCCGGCCTTTTTTTTATCCCCCGCACGTTGTATCTAGTCCCACGTCAGGTATAATATTCTACTGCAATGTCGCATTAGATCTTACTGAGGAAGTAAACAATGGCGGATTTGAAGGACGCCCGGCTGATCTATCTGAAGGGATTTCTGTTCCTGCTGGGGGCCGTATTGGCGGCCGTGTTGATTGTTCTTGAACGGCCGACTGTGAAGGTCGCCTTGCTTGTGGCGATCGCCATGTGGTGCGCCGCCCGGTTCTACTACTTTGCATTCTACGTCATCCAGCACTACATCGACGACCAGTACAAATTCGCAGGCCTCTGGTCCTTCGTGCAGTACCTGATGAAACGCCGCGGAAGCGGAAATTGAGAGGATTGCGAGATGATGAAATGTGCAGTGCTATGGGCGGTGATGGCATCCGCGGCGGTCTCAGCCGCGAGTTTACCGGAGGTGGTCGTTCAAGCCGATGACACGGTCATCGACAAGTCGTGCCGGGTGGTGATTCCGGCGCGACTGATTCTCACGGACGCCAACGGCAATGGGGTGATTCACGTTCGCGGCGACGGCATTGAGGTGGAGTTTGCGCCGGGGTCTGTCTTATGCGGAGCGGCCGAAGGCGTGCGGCCCGATGCGTATCGCGGTTACGGCATTCGTATCGACGGCGGCAAAAACGTGACGATTCGAGGTGCCCGGATTCGCGGCTACTGGTGCGGACTGTGGGCCACGGGTGCCGATGGGCTGACGTTGGAGGGGATCGACGCGTCGGATAATCGCCGAGCACATTTGCGCAGTACGCCGGCCGCCGAGGATGGGGCCGACTGGCTGTTTCCGCATAACAATGATGCCAACGAATGGCTGAACAATTATGCCGCCGCGATCTACATCGAGGACGCAAGCCGCATTACGGTGCGAGACTGCACGGTGCGGCAGGGCCAGAACGCCTTGTGCCTCGACCGCGTGATCGACAGCCGCGTTTACGACAATGATTTCTCCTTCAACAGCGGCTGGGGCATCGCCATGTGGCGCTGCGAACGAAACATCATCACGCGCAACGCCTGCGACTTCTGCATCCGCGGCTACAGCCACAACGTCTACAACCGCGGCCAGGACTCCGCCGGCATCCTCATGTTCGAGCAGAACATCGGCAACGTCATCGCCGAGAACTCCGCCACGCACGGCGGCGACGGCTTCTTCGGCTTCGCCGGCCGCGAAGCCTTGGGCGAAACGGGCACGCACGACGCCGCATGGTACAAGCGCCGCGGCAACAACGATAACCGGCTCATCGCCAACGACTTCTCTCACTGCGCCGCCCACGGCATAGAGATGACGTTCTCTTTCGGCAACCTGTTCTACGGCAATCGCCTCGTCGACAACGCCATCTGCGGCGTCTGGGGCGGCTATTCGCAGGACACGACGATTGCATTCAACACCTTCGAGGCCAACGGCGGCATGGCCTACGGCCTGGAACGCGGCGGCGTCAACATCGAGCACGGTCGCGGCAGCCTCATCACAGACAACACCTTCCGCAATAACGCCTGTGGCGTGCACCTGTGGTGGGACGAAGAGGGTGATTTCGGCAAACGGCCCTGGGCGCTCGCCAACGGAACCGCCTCAACGGACAACCTGATCGCACGCAATCGCTTCGAAGGCGACACACTGGCGTTTCATCTGCGCGGCCCCAGCGAAGCAACGATCGCCGATAATCACCTGATCGACGTCAAACGCCAAATGGACAAGGAAGACAGTGTGACCGTGACCCATCAAAGCTCGGCCGCCGGAGCGATCACTGCCCCGAAGTACCCCGTCTACGGCAGGAAACGCCCCGTCGGCGCACGGCCCCACCTCCGCGGCCGCGACAAAATCATTATGACCGAGTGGGGCCCCTGGGACCACGCTTCGCCGCTCATCCGCGAGATCAGCCGACACGGCGATTCTATCACTTGCGAGTTCCACAAGATGCCTGCGGACGTAAAAGTCAATGTGCACGGATCAGCGGTGAGAGGAAAACTTACAGCCAACAAGGAAGGAGTCCCCACATACACCGTCTCGGCGACCCGCCCCGGCGCACACGATTACACCCTGCATGTAACCGGCACAGCCGTGAACGAAACGCTGCGCGGCATGCTCATCCACGCAACTTGGCAGGCGACCTTCTTTAAGTGGGATGCATCGACCGACCCGCGCCAGGATGCGGCCGCATGGCGAAAGCTCGCCCAGGGCCCGACCGCGGCCGCAACAAAGGTCGACCAACTACGATTCAACTACGGCTACGGCGGGCCAGGCGACCAGAACGTCGAGCAGGCGGTCAAGGCCGCCGGCCTCGGCGGCGACCGCTTCGGCATGATCGCCCGCACAGAACTGCCCCTGACCGCCGGCACATGGGAATTCTCAACCCTCAGCGACGACGGCGTCCGGGTCATCGTCGACGGCAAACCCCTCATCGACAACTGGACCTGGCACGTCCCCACACGCGACACGGCAGCACTGACACTGACCGAAGACAAGCAGGTCGAACTCACAGTCGAGCACTTCGAGATCGACGGCTACGCAGTCCTCGAACTGGACATAGCAAAGAAGTAGTCTTGCCGTCCGCGTGAGGACCCGGGATCCTCGAAGTGCGGCCTTATGCTATTTAACGAGAGTTGCCTTTAGATGAGATTGGTGGTATGATAAGGGGACGGTGCGGCGGCGGCCGCGCGGGAACTCTGTTTTGCGAGGAAAGGGCATACCGATGGCACAGTTCAAGACGAGCAGGCGACAGTTTTTGAAGGGTTCGGTTCTGGCGGGCGGGGCTCTGGCGTTTCCAGTTGTGGTCCCGTCAACCGTTTTCGGGGCTTTGGCGCCGAGCAACCGGATCGTCATGGGCTGCATCGGCACCGGCGGGCGCGGCACGGGCAATATGAAGGCGTTTCTGGGCGAGGCTGAGGTTCAGATGGCCGCCCTGTGCGACGTCGATGCGTCGCGTCGCGGCAAGGCTCGGGACATCGTCAACCAGAAATACGGCAACACCGATTGCGCCGAGTACTCGGATTTCCGCGAGATGCTCGCCAAGGCGAAGCTCGACGCCGTCATGATCGCCACGCCCGACCATTGGCACGCCCTGACGTCGATCGCCGCGGCGCGGGCCGGGGCGGATATCTACTGCGAAAAGACACTCGTCAACACCGTGGCCGAAGGCATCGCGCTCGTCAAGGCGGTCAAGCGTTACGGCCGTGTCCTGCAGACGGGCAGCCACGAGCGGTCCAACGCCAAGGCGCGATTCGCCGCCGAACTCGTGCAGAACGGCCGCATCGGCAAGCTGCACACGGTGCAGATCAACCTGCCCGTCGCCGCGGGGCAGATCGCATCGCTCAACGACCGCGACACGAACATGCACTCCACCATGCCGATCCCCGAGGGCTTCGACTACGATATGTGGCTGGGGCATACGCCCGTCGAGCCGTATACCGTCGGGCGATGTCACGGCAAGTGGCGGTTCGTCATGAACTACGGCGGCGGCGAGATGACCGACCGCGGCGCCCACGTCATCGACCAGGCCCAGTTGGGCTGCGGCACCGACGACACGACGCCCGTCGAATACCAGGCGCAGGGCAAGCGCGGCAACAGCCGGCTGTATGACACGTTCTACGATTACACATTCGAGTGCCGCTACGCCAACGGCGTCAGGATGATCGGCACGCACGACGAGCCGCGCGGCGTCAAGTTCATCGGCGACAAGGGCTGGGTCTTCATCCACGTCCACGGCGGCGACCTCGAAGCTGAGCCTAAGTCGCTCCTGGCGGAAAAGATCGGGCCCGACGAAAAGCAGCTCGGCCGGACGGTGGGCCACCATCGCAACTTCCTGGATGCGATCAAGACGCGCCAGGCGCCGATGGCCCCTGTGGAAGTAGGACACCACACGGCGACAATATGCCACCTGATCAATATCTCGCTGCAGTTGGGCGGTCGCAGGATTCTGTGGGACCCCAAGGCCGAGGAGGTCAAGGGCGACGCCGAGGCCAATGGAATGCTGTCGCGGCCGATGCGGAGCCCGTGGCGGCTTTGAGCCGGGCTTGCGTGAGCGAGAGTGTGTAATTTCCAGGTTGTCCATGGGCGGCGGCTCATTCCACGTGCCTTTTGTGTCGGGCCGGGCGTGCCGTGGCCGATAGAGGGGAGTATGTCTGAACTTTCTTCCGTTACTCTGGAGTTAGGATTTATGAAAAAGATACTGCCGGCAGCGCTCTTATGTGCGGTTTGTATGGCGGCGCTGTTGGGATGCCGCAAGAAGGTTGGCGATGGCGGCGGCGAGGCGTCTCGGCCGCAGCCTGCTTCGGCAGAGGTGCCGAGTCGGCCCGTGACGGCGGCCGAAGCCGCTGAGAGCGTCGGCCCGGCTGATCGCCCGGACTCGACAGAAGTTGCTGCAAGCGAACCGGCCCGGAAAATAATGGCATTGAAGGTGTTCTATGCGGGAATGCCGGAAACAGACCGGGCGAAGGACTTTGCCGATTTTCTGGCAGAGCATTTCGCGGAAGTAGGACGCGGGGACTATGCGGCATTTCGCCCGGAGCAGGCGGATGGTTATGACGTAGTCATTCTCGACTATGACGGCCTTGATCTGAGTTCGCCGAAGCCCGATCTGCCGCAGGATTATGTTCGGGCGACGGTGACCGTCGGCGTGCCGGGTGCGATGTTGTGCAGTCGATTGAACCTCAAGACGGGATACTTGTGAAACTGCATGGGTGATGCGGCCCATGTTGGGTCGTTTGAACATGCGGTGTTTAATGGACCATGGCCGGTTAAGCCGGACACTGAGATGGTGGATGCCCCGGATAATTACGCAGACCGCCGCCTGGCCAACGAGCCCGAGATTCCAGCACAAATAGCGGTATGGAAGGTTCAGGACACGGGCAAAACTTCCGGCGGCGTGGTTGGGCGCAAGTACGGGTTTGAGGATTCGCCGGATGCCGAGGTGCTTGTCGAGGGGCTGAACTTCGGCAAGGAGTACGGAGCGGTGGGGATCGGCCGGCACGGCAATGTGCTGCAATGGGGCTATTCGGCAGCGCCGTCCAAAATGACGGAGGCGGGGCGGAGGCTGTTCCTGAATTGTGTGGTCCACATCAGCCGCTTCGAGGGCAAGGGTATCCTGGTGCGGCGAGAATCGAGCCATCGGGATGATGCGCTGCGGTTGGCGGCGCTCATCACGAAAATTCGGGACAGGAGCTTTTTCGACGCGACCTTTCCCCCGGCTCTCATGGAGCGGTTCAAGGGCGACCCTGACGGTCTCGTGCAGTATTATCTCGACGGCTACGAGTTCATCTACAAGGACAAGACGTTCGTGGTCGACGAAGAACTGCAAGCACTTGGCTTACCGTCCAATCGCCGGGTGGAGACCCTGGAGGCGCTGGTGGGCATGCTGTCGGACAAGCCCAAGGCACGCGCGGCGCGGGTCCTGTTGGAAAGGTACACGATCGAGCGGTTCCCGACGCCGGAGGCGTGGCAGGCCTGGCTTGACGCGAGCTTGGGAAGAATTTACTTCAGCGACGTGGGCGGGTACAAGTTTCGTGTCACGCCCGAGGGCTATATGGACACAAAGTGGACTGAACATGGAAGCATTACAGGGCAAGGCACCGAGTGAAAGTGCGGTGGAGTCGCGGTTTCTGCTCATGCCGCACGAAGCGAACCCTTACGGGACGGCATTCGGCGGTGTGATCGTCTCGTGGATGGACATGGTGGCGGGTATGGCGGCCCAGCGGCACTGTGGGACGGTGGCGGTTACGGCCGGCATGGATTCGATCGCCTTCAAAGCGCCGATCCGGGTAGGGGACCACGTCGTGGTCAAGGCCTGCGTCAATTACGTGAGCCGTACGTCGATGGAAGTGGGAGTAAAGGTGATCCGGGAAAACCCCTACACAGGCGAGCAGGTAATAGCTACATCCGCCCACCTGACGTTTGTGGCGCTGGATGCACAGAGAGAGCCGACGCCCGTGCCGCCCCTGACTCCGGAAACGGCCGAGGAGCAGCGGCGTTTCGCCAATGCGCGGATTCGGGCGCTGCACCGCAAGGAATTGCTCAAGAAGATGCGCCCGGAGTAAGCAAGTCATATTATGACCTTCCTTTTCCACTTTTACGCGATTCGTATGCGCCCTAATGCCAGATTGGCAAGAAATGTGGGCCAAAGGAAGGTTGCAAGGCGCGCCGGATGGGGTATAATGCCGCATTGGCCTGAAAATATTTCTATTGTGAGGTAGACAGATGCGGTCTATGGGACAGGTGCGTTTGCTGGTGCAGGTTGCGGCCGCGGCGGTTTTGTGCGGTGGCCTGCTGCACGCCGACACACTGATTTTGAAGAATGGGACCGATTGGCAGAATGTGTCGGCATCGCCGGAGGGGCAATACGTCATGGCGGTCGCCAGGTTCAAGCAGCTCGTCGGTATGGGCGATTCGGCGGGAGCTATGGCCGAACTGGGGCGACTGAAGGCGGAGCGTCCGGAACTTGCCGGCGGCGATTTCGACTTGTTTGTTGCGGCGGAACTTCTCTATGCTGAAGGCAAATGGGTGGAGGCGGTCCGCAAATACGAGGAGCTGTTAACGGGTTATCCGTCGAGCTGGCTCTACGAGACGGCGATGGAGCGGGAATTTTCGGTCGGACAGAGCTTTGTGAACGGTGAAAAGCGTCCGGTGCTGAAAGTGCTGAAATTGTCGGCATTCGACGAGGGCGAAACGATTTTGCGGCGGATTGCCGACCGCGCGGGAGAAGCGCCGATTGCCCAGCGTTCCCTCGTGACATTGGCGCGGGGCTATTCGAAAAAAGGGGATCACCTGGACGCATACGAGGTGTGGTCGGAGATTTCGAGCCGATGGCCAACGGGCGAGATGGGTCGCACGGCGCTTCTTGAAATGGCGCAGTCGCTGCACTCGGCGTACCGGAGCCCGGATTACGACCCGACGAGTCTGGCCAGCGCCCGGACGTACTACAGAAATTACAGACTTCGGTATCCGGAAATGGCAGTAGACAACGACATCGAAGAGAAACTCAAGCTGATTGACGAGCAGTTGGCCTATAAACAGTATGCAATCGGCGAGTATTACGATCGCACAGGGAGCGTGGACGCCGCGAAGCTCTACTACGATGAGGTAATCAGGAATTGGCCGGACACCGCGGCGGCGGAAATGGCGCAGGCGCGCATACTGGCCTGGGGTTCGGGTTTGACCGAGATCGTGCCCGGCGAGAGCAAGAAGTTGGGGCGTCGCCTGTTCAAAGCGGGCAATGTGGTCGTGGACAGTTGGTTCGGCCTTGGGTTCTTATCGGGCAATCGCAAATAGCCGGGGCCCGGATTTTTTGCCGGCCGGCATGGACTCAAGCGGCGGCGGTCGGGTCGATAAATCAAGAGGGACTAATCGGGGTAGTCAGGTGAAGGGATTGGTAACGAAAACGAGACTGTGCGTCGTCTTCTTAGCGGCTGTGTGCTGCATGCCGCTGATCGGCTGCGGGCGCGGCGGCTTGTCGGGTTATACGAACGACTGGCTCTATCCACGGGACGTGGGGACGGTTTATGTCGAGATGTTCGACTCACTCAGTTTCCGCAGGGGCTACGAATACACGCTGACCGACGCCGTATGCAAGCGGATCGAGGCCGAAACACCATATAAGATTGTGTCGGACCGTGATTTTGCCGATAGTGTGCTCAGCGGGCAGATTACAGGGATCGGCTCGGGTGTGCTGGCACTGGACCGCGAGACGGGAAAACCGCTTGAACAAGAGGTGCAGTTTTACGTAATTGTGAGCTGGAAGAACCTGAGGACAGGGGAGTTGCTGATTAACAGCGAAACGGTCGCGGCATCGTCGACGTACTCACCCGAACTGGGGCAGGATTTTGACTATTCGGCGGCTGTGGCGGCCAACCGTGCAGCGCAGCGCGTAGTCGAGTTAATGGAAGAAACCTGGTAGCCTTGTGTCTCATGAGGCATGAGCGAGGAGACTTTGGAGGTGACTGAAGACCCAGCAGTTCCGGACGGTGTTCGGAGCAGGCGAGTCGGGTTTGTGGGGTGACCTCGTGCGACGGTTTGTAGCCGCCTCTTCTTCGAATGTGCTTCCTGATTGTGGTCCTCGCGGCGATTGACCGTGGGCCGGTTTGTAATGATTAGCTGTTAAACGCTGGAATGCAAAGCGAAACTTATGAATAATGATTTAAAGCAGAATTCCCAGATTCCAAAAGACGCCAAGGGCGCCCCGCGAAAAGGTATGCCGCGTTACAACCGGAACCCGTTGGGCTGGCTTGTGATCGGTCTGGTGCTGATGACGGCGATGCTGATAATGAACAAATGGCGCAGGGCGGAGGTGATCCCGCTGTTGCCGCAGTTCATGGACCTCGTGGACAAGGGGTATGTCGAGAGAGTGGACATACAGCCCTCGCGCGGACAGATCCTGGGCAAATTTAACGAGCAGGGCCTGGCGGCCCGTGAGGCCGGAGCTCCCGAGACCTTCGAGGTGAGTTATGATCCCGATATGATGCCGGCGGACTTTCTGAACCGCCTTGCCGACAAAGGCATCGAGGTGAATTTCGCGCGGCAGGAATTCTGGGTGCCTCTGCTGTGGAATTTGCTTCCGATCGTCCTGCTGGTGGCGTTTGTGTATTTCATATTCATTCGCAACATGCGAACGGGCGGCGGGGGTATGTTGATGAGTTTCGGACGCAGCCGCCACAAGGTGCAGGGTCGCGAGCAGCGGGTTACGTTTGCGGACGTTGCAGGCATCGACGAGGCGAAGGAAGAGGTAGCCGAGACCATCGAGTTTTTGAAGAACCCGAAGAAATTTAAAAAAATCGGCGGCCGGATACCCCGGGGCGTGCTGCTGGTCGGCCCTCCAGGGTGCGGCAAGACGCTGCTGGCCAAGGCGATCGCCGGTGAGTCCGAGGTGCCGTTTTTCAGCATTTCCGGCAGCGATTTCGTGGAAATGTTCGTGGGTGTCGGCGCCAGCAGGGTGCGCGATCTGTTCAAGCAGGCCAAGGAAAACTCGCCGTGCATCATATTCCTCGACGAAATCGACGCGATCGGGCGCAAACGCGGCCCCGGTTTTGTCAGCGGAGGCCATGATGAACGCGAGCAGACGCTGAACGCGATTCTGGTGGAAATGGACGGGTTTGATACGAACGACCAGGTGATCGTGATAGCGGCGACCAACCGCAAGGATATTCTGGACCATGCGCTGACGCGTCCCGGCCGCTTCGACCGGCAGGTGGTCGTGCCGCTTCCGGATCTGAAGGGGCGCGTGGAGATTCTGAAGATACATGCCCGGTCGATTCGCATAGGTCCGAATGTGGACTTCGAGCGGCTGGCGCGGGGAACACCGATGTTCAGCGGCGCCGAGTTGGAGGCCCTGATCAATGAAGCTGCGATCAGTGCGAGCATGGCGAACAAGGACTACGTCGAAATGGCGGACATGGAGGAAGCCCGGGATAAAGTCCGCTGGGGACGGGCCAAAAAGAGCCGCGTGATCGACGAGCAGGACAGGAGCCTGACGGCGTTTCACGAGGCGGGGCACGCGTTTGTGCAGTCGCGGCTGAAAGAGGCGGATCCGCTTCATAAAGTGAGTATTATTCCGAGGGGGCCGATGGGCGGTGCGACGTTTGCGCTTCCGGAAAAGGATCGGCTGTTCTATACAAAGAGGTATTGTATGGCGCAGCTGCAGGTCTGCTTCGGAGGCCGTATCGCCGAGTGGATGTTCTGCGACGATATCAGCAGCGGGGCGCAGTCCGACATTAAACAGGCCACGGCGATTGCACGTGGGATGGTGCTGACGTGGGGCATGGGCGACGAATTAGGGCCCATCGACTACGGCGGCGACGGCATGACCGAGATGTACTATCCGGGCACCAGCCGAGATTATTCGGAGAAGACGTCGGAGCTGATCGACAAAGAGATCAAGGGCTTGATCGACGAAGCGTATTTGAAGGCGCGGCAACTCATTGAAGGCAGCCGTGAAAGGGTCCAGAACCTGGCGGCGGCGCTTCTGAAATATGAGACACTGGATGCCGCAGAGGTGGAAATCGTACTGAGCGGGCGTGAACTGGAGAAGCCGACGGTGTCGGATCTGCTGGCATTAGAGCAGAAGAAGAGCCAGGAACAGACCGCCGCAGGTGCCGCGGCTGAGAAGGCTGCGGGCACGACCTAAGCCTAAGGGGGGTTAGTAGCCGACAGGAGTGGGTGCGATCCTGCCACTTTGACACTTCGGGGCTGCAAAACGGCCATTCGGAGCAGGAACTGCGTGCGCCATTAACATCATAAGTCGTTTTACGGCAGTATCTTAGGGGTAGACGGCTCTATGGCATTCCATTTGCAGTGTAGTAAAGTGCACAAAAAAGCGACTGTAACGTATAGACCGGATATCCTGATGGGTTATGAAATCCTTTGAGATAAGAGGTCGTCCGGACGATACAGTAGACAGCGGTCGACGGGTAGTTCGTTCGACGCCAGGTTTGTCAATTTCTGTGAAAGGCATGCGAAATGAACTTGAGAGTACGCTCTAACGCGGCAATCGCAATGTTGAGTATCGCGCTAATCGTGTGGACCGCGGCGCCCGCGGTGGCGGACGACGGAATAGCAACGCTGCGTGAGACGTCAAAGGCGTTCTCTGAGGTCGCCAAAAAGGCGATCCCGGCGGTTGTATCGATTCGTGTGGAAAAGACCGTTAGCCAGCCCGGCCAACCGGGTCGGCCCGGCCAGCCGTCTCCGTTTGACGACGAGTTTTTCGAGCGTTTCTTCGGGCCGCGATACCGCCAGCCCGCACCTCGGCCGCGTCCGCAAGTGGGTCAGGGTTCCGGGTTTATCATCAGTCCCGACGGGTATATTCTGACGAACAATCACGTGGTCGGCGACGCCGACAAGATCGTGGTAACGCTTCAGGACGGTAAGGAATACGACTCCGCAAAGGTTATCGGAACAGATCCAAAATCTGACGTAGCGCTGATTAAGATCGAGGGTGAGGGACTTCCGGCAATCGAACTGGGCGACAGTGACGCGCTGGACATCGGAGAGTGGGTCATCGCGGTGGGCAGCCCGTTTGGTTTGCAGGCCACGGTGACCGTCGGGGTGGTCAGTGCCAAGAGCCGGGGCGTCGGCATTACGGAATACGAAGATTTTATCCAGACGGATGCGGCGATTAACCCGGGCAATTCGGGCGGACCGCTCTTGAACATCGACGGCAAGGCCGTGGGAATCAACACAGCGATTTTCAGCCAGAGCGGCGGGTACATGGGCATCGGCTTTGCGATTCCCATCAATATGGCCAAGAGCATTGAGGACCAACTTAAGGCGACCGGCAAAGTGACACGCGGCTACATCGGCATCGTCATGCATCCGGAGAAGATCTCGCCCGAACTGGCGGACGTCTTCGGCTTGAAGGACAACAAGGGGGTGCTTATCACGGAGGTTGTTCCGGAGTCTCCCGCGGACAAGGCCGGTCTGGAGCGGCGCGACATTATTCGCAAGATTAATGGCAAAGTCGTCGAGGACTGGCAGTCGTTCCGCAATGAGGTCGCGCTTCTGAAACCCGGCACGAAGATTAATCTGACGGTGCTGCGCGACGGCAAGGAAAAGGCCTTCACGGTCGAGATCGGTTCTCTTGAAGAAGGTGAGATGGCGATGCTCGGCTCGTCGGAGGCCGCCAAAACCTTAGGCGTTCAGGTACAGGAACTGACAGAGGAGATTGCCAGGCGACTGGGGTTCGGCAAGGCAAGGGGCGTTATCGTTACCGAAGTCAGCCAAGGCAGCCCCGCGGACCGGGCGGGCATTACGCCGGGCATTCTGATTGTCAGCGTGAACCGTCGGGATATTGCTACGGTTAAAGAATTCAGCGAAGCCGTAGAGGAATCGGCCAAGACGGGCAAGGTGCTGCTGCTGGTCAGGAACGAGCGGTATGCCCAGTACGTTGTCGTAAATCTGAAATAGCGGCGACAGGAATGATAGGACAGAGGTTCAGTCCCGGCTGCCGACCGACGGCGGCCGGGATTTTTTTGAGACCCACCTTGTTTCGTTCGGTTGGCGAGTGACCGCGGCCCACTGGCGACAGGGTTTTAATCCGCGGCGTTAAGACGCACAATAAATCTGCTGCCGTGTTCCAGTTCCGACTGCACCTCCAGAGCGCCGCCGTTCCGTTCAACCATTTTTCTGGCGATCGCCAGACCCATGCCTTCGCCGCCGGCGCTCATGTTCTTGACCTGGTAGAACATCTCCGATACGTTCCGGATGTCCGCCTCGGCGATCCCGACGCCGTTGTCCTCAACGCAGTAGATGCTCTGCCCCGCATCAATCTTTCCGGTGACGCGCACCAGCAGGGCTCTTGAGGGTGCTCTATACTTGATGGCATTGTCTAAGAGGTTCGAGAATACCTGCCGCACCTGGTCCGCATCGGCCGTACAGTCCGGCAGCGGGTCAATCTGTACGGTCGCGCCGACCTCCTTGATTCGGAACTCGAAAGTACTGACGATTCCTTGCAGCATCTCATTAACGTCGATCCGCCGGGGGTGGACCGGCAACTGCCCGGCGCGCGCCACTTTCACCATGGTCGTTATCAGCGTCTCCATCGAAGCGGCGGCGTTTTTGATGAAATTGAGCGCTTCCGGCGTGCGTTCGCGCAGTATCGCGTCGAGTTCTTTGCGTGCGGCCGGGGCGGCCTCCAGCGGGTCGAGCAGTTCAACAAGCCGGTGGTTGTCGTCGGCAATGGCGGCGGAGAACCCGTTTACGTTGATCAGCGGGGCTCGCAGGTCATGTGAAACAAAGCTGACGATCGACTCAATTTCTTTGCGGCTTGCCTGAAGGTTCTGGTTCAAGGCGGTGGTTTCCCGCAGAAGTGATTTGTTGGCGACATAATAGTGCAGCATCACTCCCACCGAAACAACAATGAGGGCCATCGCGAGAATAATAAAAAATCCTATCGCCAAAATCGTGGTTCTGGCCGCTTTGCTGATCTCGGCGCTGCGGTCTGCAAACGCAACGATGTTTTCTTGCTCAAGATCGCGGAGCGATTCCAGGATATGGTCCAGCCTTGCCGCCGAAATCGTTTCTCCTGCCTGCCGCAGCGCGACTTCGGAGCCGTCGGTTACAGCCGTTTCAATAAGTTGCCGATAAAGAATTACATAGGTTCTAACGTTCGCTATAATCGCATCCAGTCTTGCCTTGTCGCCGAAAACGTCTGGCCTTCCTCTCAACGATTCGCCTATTTCCTCTATCTTGGACGCCGCAAGGTTGAAATTATCGAGGCGTCTCTCGTCCGACAATAAAATGAAATTGAAACCCTCGCGCCGCAGGTCCCGCAGATGAGTCGCATAGTCGTCCAGCAGTTGCTCGCTAAGGGCTTCGATCTCCGCAATCCGCTGCATTTCAAGCAGACGGCGCTCCTCAAAGAACGCAAGGATCCCGGCCGCCATCAATATCACCATGCCGGTAAGCAGACCCGCCGCGAAGAACTTTTCCCTGGTGTTCATGGCGCCCCCGAACTTAATGCCAACGAACTTTTGCCACTATATTATACAAGCCCACGCGAGGCGTGTTCGCACGGTCCTATACGCGCACCACAGGGCGATTATCAATCAGGGGGCATTTTCCGACAGCGCCTATTCGGGTCGGATGGCGGCGATAAGCTGGTCGATCTGGCCGCGGGTCTGCGGGTCGGTCCGACGGAGTTCGTCGATTTTGCCGTAGGCGTGGAGGACGGTCGAGTGATCCCGGCCGCCGAGGTGCCCGCCGATTTCTTCGAGGCTGTGGCGGGTGAGATTCCTGGCAAGGTACATGCAGACCTGCCGCGGTAATGCGATGGACTGGCTTCTTCTCTTGCTCTGGAGGTCGGCAAGGCGGACGTCGTAAAACCGTGTGACCGCGTCAATGATCTCGGTGATCGATACGCCCTTGCGGGTTTCGGCCTGCTGACGGCCGAGGGCCTGCCGGGCCAGTTGCAGGTTGATCGGTTCGCCGGCGGCCTGGGCCGTGGCGTAGATGATGGTCAGGGCCCCTTCGAGTTCGCGGATGTTGGCAATGACCTTGCCGGCGATATATTCGGCGACTTCATCGCCGATGTCGATGCCGCGGAGGCGTGCTTTCTTCTGGACAATGGCGACACGGGTTTCATAGCTGGGTGCGTCCAGTCGCGCGACGAGTCCCCATTTGAAGCGGCTGATGAGCCGCTCTTCGATAGCGGGGATTTCGCCGGGGGCGCAATCGGCGGTGAGAATGATCTGCCGGTGGTTGTTGTATATGGCATTGAATGTGTGAAAGAATTCTTCCTGGCTTTGTTCGCGTTCGCTGAGGAACTGGACGTCATCGATGACGAGGACGTCGACAGTTCTAAACTGGCTCTGGAATTCGGCGAGGAGGCCCTGCTCGATGGCCGTGATGAAGCGGTTGACAAATTCTTCACAACTGAGAAACTGGATTCTGATGTCCGGGGTATCTTTTCTGACGCCGTGGCAGACCGCATGAAGAAGGTGAGTCTTGCCCAGGCCGACAGCGCCGTAGACGAAAAGGGGATTGTATGTATTTCCAGGGGAGTGGCTCACGGCGATGCAGCTTGCATGGGCGAGGCGGTTGCAGGGGCCGACGACGAAGCTTTCGAAGGTATAGTCCGGATGAAGCCTGACGGCGGACGGGTCGACGGCCAAAGACGGGGTGGCCCCGGCGGCCTGATTGACGACAAAGCGAATCGCGACCAGGTGCCCCGTGGCGTGCTGGGCCGCCTGGGTGAAGACGGACAGGCAGTTATCTTCGAGAAACTGCGCGGCAGCCTCGTTAGGGCAGGCGACTTCGAGTATACCGGCGTCGAGGCGAGCGACTACCAGGTCGTCGAACCATTTACGGGTATGTACCGGGTCGAGGGCCCTGACTCTTTCGACAATCCGCACGAAGAGTTCCGCTGTGTCGTGCGCCAAATCCTTCTCCCACTTCTCCAAAGTACCTGAAAACACCATGAAACGTACGTCAAGCCCGAAAGAAACCTTAGAAACCTGCATGAACTTTTGTTCCAGCCGCGTGGGCTGATCCGGCATGCCTTCCGTGGCTGTGCGAGAAGTCAGGTTACACAGGGGGGCGCGCTTTGTCAAAGAAAAATCCTAAAGTTGGCGGGGAATCGGCGAATCGGCTAATTCAGGTCTGGCCGCCATGATCGCCGGCGAAAATCCGCCGCATGCTTGAAATAGAAGGGATAATCTGGGAAACTCTGCAGGAGGCGATCTCGATGCGCCGAAAAGTAAGCATGCCGCGGATGGGGCGGCAGGAAAACAGTTTGCGGAGTGCATATGGGCATTTTCACAAAAACAGTGCAGTACCTTAAAGAGCATCTGGGCAAGACACGCGCGCGCATTACGTCCAGTCTGTCGGCGGTTTTGACCATGGGGCGCAAGATCGACGAGGCGCTGCTCGACGAGTTGGAGGAGACGCTGATCAGCGACGACATCGGCGTCGAGACGACGGAGAAACTCGTTTCGGACTTGCGGCAGGCGTATCGCGCCAAGAAGATTGCAACCAGCGAGGAGATCATCCCGTTTTTAAAGGACCACATGAAGGGATATTGGCCGGAGCAGGATCGTCGCCTGAAGACGGCGGCGTCGGGGCCGACAGTGATTCTGGTCGGCGGAATCAATGGCTCCGGCAAGACGACGAGCATCGCCAAGCTGGCGTACGTGCTGAGCCGCAATAATAAGAAGGTGATCGTGGCGGCGTGCGATACGTTCCGGGCCGCGGCGGTCGAGCAGCTTTCGATCTGGGCCGAGCGCATCGGCGTGCAGATCGTCAAGCACAAGATGGGCTCCGACCCGGCAGCCGTCGCCTATGATGCCTGCGAAGCGGCGATGTCGCGCGAGGTGGATTACCTGATCATGGATACGGCGGGGCGCCTCCACACCCAAAAGCACTTGATGGACCAGTTGACGAAGATCCGAAACGTGGCCGCCAGAAAGATCCCCGGCTCGCCGCACGAGGTGCTGCTCGTGCTCGACGCCACCACCGGGCAGAATGCGATTATCCAGGCCAAGACTTTTCTGGAAGCGATCGACGTGACGGGCATTTTCCTCGCCAAGCTCGACGGCACGGCCCGCGGCGGCATCGTCATCGCGATCAAGGACATGCTGGATATACCCGTTAAATTCATCGGCCTCGGTGAAAGACCCGAAGACATCGCCGAGTTCGACCCCGAGGAATTCGTCGAGGCGCTGTTTAGTTGAATCGCGCCGCCTGCTGAACAAATCATCCGAGCAGCAGCTGACGGTGCGTTTTGAATTGCGAGGTGATCACGTTCTGCCGGCAAGGAGGTGTCAAGGCGGCGACCCGGCGGCGACGATGGAACCGCTGGCATACGGCCGAAGGATCAGCGGCTGTTTCCATTGATCATCAGCATCGGCTGGCCCGTTGCGGTGATGACGTCGCGCCAGAGTGACCCGTCGGGGTCGATACGGTTTTTTGTTGAGACCGTCATCGCCATCGGCACGTGCACGAGATAGTTGTGCATCATGCTGATCACCATGGCGGTCTTGCCGGCCATCGCCGCATGCACGGCGTTCGTCCCCAGCCGCTGGCAATACACCGAATCGTATGCGTTGGCCGGCGCCCCGCGGATGATATAGCTGGGGTCGATATACTTGAGATTGACCTCGGTTTCTTTTTTCCTGAAAAACTCACCGATCCGAAGTTTAAGAAACAGACCGATGTCGGACAGGAGGAGATTTCCGGAGGCATCGGTCTTATTGGTCTCGTCGAGCAGATCCTGGCCGGCCCCTTCGGAGACAAGGACAACGGCGTGGGCTCTGCGGCGGATACGGTGTTCGAGATGGGCGAGAAAGCCGTTGTCGCCGTCGAGCTCGAACGGAACCTCCGGCACGAGAACGAAGTTGACGTCGCTTGCCGCCATGGTGGTCTCGGCGGCGATGAAGCCCGCCTGTCGACCCATGACCTTCACAAGACCGATCCCGTTGATGGCGTCGTACGCTTCGGTGTGCGCGGTCCGCACGGCGTCGACCGCCTTTTCGACGGAGGTCTGAAACCCGAACGACTGCTGCACATAACTCAGGTCGTTGTCGATGGTCTTGGGCAGGCCGATCACCGCGATGTCCAGCCCGCGTTCGCTGATGCGGCGGCTGATCTCAAGGGCTCCGCGTTGTGTGCCGTCGCCGCCGATGGCGAAAAGGATGTTCACGCCGCGAGCGACGAGCGTATCCACCATTTCCGCGGTGTGCTTCCCGTATCCGCGCGCCGCGCCGAGGATCGTGCCGCCGAGTTTGTGGATGTCCTTGACAACGTGCGGCGCAAGCGCTACCGGTTCATGCCCCAGTTCCGGCAGGAGCCCGCGGTAGCCGAACCGAAACCCCGTGATCTTGCTCACCCCGTAATCGTACGCCAGGCACATCACGATCGCGCGAATGACGTCGTTGAGTCCGGGACACAGGCCGCCGCAGGTGACGATGCCCGCATGCGTCTCGGCGGGCGTGAAATGAATCTTCGGGCGCGGCCCGGCTTTTTCGAGCAGTTGACTCCGGTCGAACGCAACGGACGTCTGCGAAGAGGTTGCGTTTATGTCGTATAAAATGTGTTCGTCGTCCTCGGTGTAGTTGGCGACGTAGTCGCCGGTGACCGTCGACAGTGTCACGGGCGAGGCAATGGACATGTCCCCGAGGCGTGCGATGGTGAAATCCGGTTTGGCCATGATCGATCCTTTCGCCGGGCTAAGGCCCCGGCACGTTGTGCACGATGATTGCATTCCCGCTGTGACTGAGAGGGCTGCCGGCGACAAGAACAATGCGATCGCCGCCGCGAACCCAGTGTCGTTCGAGCGCCATATGGTCGACGGCATCGGTGAACGCGTCAAAGCTCTCCGGCACGGGCGCCCGCCGCGGCACAACCCCATAATGGAGGCACATCTGTTTGCAGACGCGGTCGCTGCTGCTGAAGGCTGCGATGGGCACGTCGATGCGGACCTTGCTGAGGAGCCGGGCGGTGGCGCCGGTCTCTGACCATGCCGCGACAAGCTGAGGGGCGATGTCGTCGACCAGGTGGGCGACGGTTCTGGCGATCGCTGCGGTGGTGGCCAGTCCGTCCGCCGTTTCTATCTTCGGGCGGATGTCGTTGGCGCTGTCGAGCCATGCTTCGGTGACGCGGGCGATTCGCCGGATGGCCTTGGCGGCCTCTATGGGGTACTTGCCAATCGCGGTTTCGCCGGAGAGCATGACGGAATCGGTGAAGTCCATAATCGCATTAGCCACGTCCGAAACCTCGGCCCGCGTGGGCACAGGGGCGTCGATCATGCTCTGGAGCATCTGCGTCGCCACAATCACCGGCGTACCGAAGCGGCGGCACAGCCGGGTGATGCGCTTTTGAATGAGCGGGACCTCGGCAAGGTCCATCTCGACGCCCAGATCGCCGCGCGCCACGAGGATGACATCCGAAGCCCTGACGATGGCCTCGATTTGGTCGATGGCCTGGGGCTTTTCGATCTTGGCGATGACCTTGATGTCGGAGCCGGCGGCGGCCAGATAGTCCTTAAGCTGGTGAATCTCGTCTGCGGTGCGGACGAAACTCAGCGCCAGAAATTCCAGTTTGCGTTCGACCGCCCACCGGACGCATTCCCAGTCCCGTTCGGTGATCGAGGGCGAGGAGATTTCGGTGTCAGGCAGGTTGATGCCCTTGCGGCTGTACAGCGCCCCGCCGGCCAACACCCGGCAAACGATTCTGTCGTCATGTTTCTCGATGACCCGCAGCGCAATTGCGCCGTCGTCGATGAAGACACGATGGCCGACCACAATGTCATCAATGAATTTGGGATAGTTCGTGCCGAAGTGCGTCGGGGTATGCTCTCCCGCCGCATCGGCGGTAATGGTGATTTCGTCGTCGATCTTAAGCACGTACCCCTGCGGGCGGATATCGGCGGTTCGGATCTTTGGGCCGCACAGGTCGCCGATAACGGCGGTCGTGTGGGTGTGCGCCGCACGGGCGGCATTCAAAGCCTCCAGAAATGCGTCATGATCGTCGAGCGTTCCGTGCGAAAAGTTGAGGCGAAAAACGTCCACCCCGTTGTCGATCATCGCGCGGATCATATCGCTGGCGCTGCACGCCGGGCCGATGGTTGCGATGATTTTGGTTTTTATCATGCGCTCCTCCAACATCCATAATCAGCAGGGCGTGGTTAGCCCAATCCTTATATCGTGGGATACGGTCCCACCCTTAACCGGCAAGGGCAGCGGCGGCGCCTGCCCTTGCCGGATGGCGGCGGAGCAAAGCCCGCGCCCTGTAATCAGGAGGTTCAGGCACGCCTGACCCAACGTTTATGCCTTCGGGTAATTGCCCAGATATTCGGTCCGCGGCAGCTCGCCGGCCAGCGGCGCTGCGTATTCGACGAACGCGTCGGTCATCCCGTTGCCCTCGGCGTTGATGAACTCGTCCGGCACGCTCTTGGTGTGCTCGGCGACCTCGCTGAGATTGGTCCGGAAGAGTTCGACGCCATAGTTCGCCCCGTTGCCCAGGCGCTTCATGGCCACCGAGCCGTTATCTTCCTTCATCGAATAAAGCACCGCCTGCCGCCCGCACCGCCGCGCCTCGTCGACGTCCGTCGGCGACTGCAAGCCCGCAAAACTCCGCTGCAGATAGCCGAAGGTATCCGCCCGCACGCGCTTAATGCCCAGTTTGCCTTTGATCTGCCCGGCCAGGTAGTCGGCCAGCGCGCCGGTTCCCGAAAGCTGAACATTTCCGTGGGCGTCGCGTTCGGCGTTTTCCGCAAGAGTCTCGGCGTAGGTCTTCCCGTCGGGCCCGGAAGCGCCCTCGCTGATGGCGATCACGCAGCGGCCGATCTTCTTATAGACGCGGTCGATGTCCCCAAGGAACTGGTCCATCGTGAAAGGCCTTTCGGGAATGTAGACCAGGTGCGGGCCGTCATCGTCGCGCTGTTTGCCAAGCGCTGCGGCGCCCGTCAAAAAGCCGGCATGCCGGCCCATGATCACGTCGATCTTGACCCCGGGCAGCGCCCGATTGTCGAGGTCGTCGCCCATGAGCGCACAGGCAACGAACCGCGCCGCGGTCCCGTACCCCGGACAGTGATCGGTCACGCGCAGGTCGTTGTCGACCGTCTTGGGCACGTGGAACGCCCGAAGCTGGTAACCCTGATTCTCAGCCATATTGTTGATGATGTAGCAGGTGTTTGCAGAGTCGTTTCCGCCGATGTAATAAAAATAGCGGATATCGTGTTTCTTGAAGACCTCGAGAATGCGCCCGCAGTATTCGTCGTTCGGTTTATCGCGGCTGGAGCCAAGTGCCGAAGACGGCGAACCGGCGACGCGTTCGAGCGTGCCGATGGAGAGCTTCTTAAGGTCGATGAAGTGCTCTTTGACGATCCCGCTGACGGCATGCACGCCGCCGAACAGCCGGTCAATTTCCTTGTGTTTGCTTGCTTCTTCGATGACACCGACAAGAGAAGCATTGATGACGCCGGTGGGGCCGCCGGACTGGCTGACGATTGCATTGGCCATTTTACTACACCCTTTCGAGATAGGTTCCTTTGAACATCTTATTGTGTGAATACCACGAACTGCAGATTATACCCGCCAAACGGGGAATATCAAGTCCAGGGATTACGTATTCACGCAAATTGAGGCGCAGCCGGCAATCGCCCGCCCCTCAGAGGGCGATTGCCACCGCCCGGCCGCAGGCAAGGTAATAAAGCCACGCCGACACGACCGGCCGACGGAGAATGGCCCGTGCCGCATAGGCGTAATATGCCACCTGAGTCCGGTAGCGTTTCGTGCGTTCTTCAATGCCTGCGGCGTCCACGCTGTCGGTCTTAAAATCGATCACGATGAGCCCGGCGTCCGTGCCGACGAGCATGTCGACAATCCCCTGCACAATGACGGACTCCCCGGTGCTGACCGCCCCCAGTTTGCAGGCGTCAACGGCAATCGTAAAGGGCCATTCGCGCAGCACGCCTGCCGGATTGTCGAGGACGACCCGACCCAGATCGCTGCTGAAGAACCCCAGGATCGCGTCGGGATCGACCGCCGCCGCAACGTGAGCGGCCATGCGATCTGCGGTGACCAGGCGGGCGGCTGTCTGCCTGATCGTATCGACCGTGACCGGCGCGGACAGGTCGAGGCTCTCCAGCACCAGATGGGCCGCGCTGCCGAGGACGCGAGGGTCAACGCCCCCCCTTGCGCCGTTATGCGGCTCCGACAACACCGTCGGCCGCCGATGAAACGCGGCCGAGAGATTCAAAGCCGCCCATTCGTCGTCGCGGTGCGTCAGTTCGCTGACCGACTGTTTGGCGCAAATGCCGGTGACGTCCGCCCACGGATATTTCCAGGTAACCGAGGCCGTTATCTGTTCGACGAGGCCTGCCGCCTCTTCGGATACAGGCCCCAGGACGTCCGCCGCCGAAGTCTGGCCCGCATGCTGTTTCTTCGTAATGATTGCCGTCGAGAGCCTGTCGAGCCGATCACGGTCCACAACGGCGACACGGAACAGATCGCCGTACATCTCACCGTCGCCGCCCTCGATTGCAAAGGGTGCGAGCAGCCGACGGTGCCCCCCAAAGGCGTACAGCAGCCAGTCAAAATGGCACTGCGCGGATTTTATCTGCCAGTCGCAGAGCGGCTCATCGCCCATGATCGCGCAGTCGGTCAGGATGCCCGTGCATTGGCGGGCCGTTCTCGACGCCGTCACGACCAGCCTTTCGCGAGCGCGGGTGACGGCAACATAGAGCAGACGCATTTCCTCGGCGATCGTCATAGCGTGCTTCTTCTCGCTGATCACCTGGTGGGCCAGGCTGCTGAGCTTCACCTTGGAATGCGGCTCGATAATACGCAGGCCGATCGTTTCAGGATCGTCCACGAGACAGTCGCTCCAGGCGTCCCTGTGGTTGAATCGGCGGTTGGTCTCAGCGAGGAAGACCACCGGAAATTCAAGCCCCTTGCTCTTGTGGATGCTCATCAGCCGAACGGCATTGTCGGCGGAGGTTTCCGCCGCCGCCGGAGCCCAGTCTTCGCCCCGCTCCAAAAGTTTCTCGATGTACTCCACGAAACGCCCCGGCGACGCGGTGCGGCTCGCGGCGAAACCGGCGAACTGGATAGCCCTGTCGTGAAGCTTGTAGAGGTTGGCTTTTCGCTGCTTGCCGTTGGGCAGGGCCGACACGAACGCCACGTAATCCGTTTCGGCGAAAATAGCCTGGAACAGGTCGGCAAGGCTCTGCCGGGCGATGACGATCCGCCATCGAGCGAGGCAATCCAGCGTTTCGCGAAGCGTCCGGCGAAGCGACGCGTCCGGCCCGTCGTCGGCGTACCGGGTCACGCGGTCGCAGAAGCCCGCCGTGCGGTCCTCGACGCCCGTGTGCGCACTGATTTCCGCAAGCTGGCTGTCGGTGATCCTGAATAAAGGACTCCTGAGAACCGCGGCGAATTCTATGTCCTGCCGCGGATTATCTAAGATCTTCAACAGGCAGATGCAGTCGGTGATCTCGGTCGCCGCAAAATAGCCCGCGCAGCTTTGGCTGTTCACGGGCACGCCGGCGAGCCGCAGAATCTCGACGTAATCGTTCGCCGTGTGGGCAAGGCTGCGCATGAGGATGACGATATCGCCGTACTGCACCGGCCGATACGCGTCGGCGGCCCGGTCGTAGATTTCAAATTCCGCTACGCCCGTATTGGCCCCGACCATACTTCGGATCCGCGAAGCAATGAAGGCCGCCTGCCTCTGCGAGGCGGTGATGATCTGCGTCAGGCTGTCCGTATCTGTGTCGCCTTCCTCCTCGCCGCCGTCCTCGTCGAGAATCGCCATTTCAACGAGGCTGCCTGCCGCCGCATCAAGCGGCCGGTATTCGAAACCGGGCATGAGCAGCGCCCGCTCATCGTAGTCGATGGCCGCGATCGAGGACTTCATGATGCGCGAAAACAGCGCGTTGGCGAAATCCAGAATGCCCTTGCGCGAACGGAAGTTGTGCCCGAGGTCCACGCGAAATGCACCGCCTTGCGTGTCGAGGTCCTCGACGGCCCCGGTCAGCCGCGCAAGAAAAATTTCCGGCTTGGACTGCCGGAATCCGTAAATACTTTGCTTGATATCGCCCACGGCAAAAACATTATCGCCCGAGGCAATTCGGTCGATCACCGCCTGCTGGAGCGCGTTGATGTCCTGGTATTCGTCCACGAAAATATGCTTGAAGCGGTCGCGCACTTTGCGGGCGATGTCCGTGTTCTCGGTGAGCAGCCGCAGGGCCAGTTGCTCCAGGTCGGCGAAATCCAGACAGTTGGCCTGCCGCTTCGCCTCGGCAAAGCTCCGGTCGAACCGCTGGACGAGTTCGATGAGCACCTTGGTCTGAAGGTGTGACGCGCCGCACACGATCTCCGCATAGTCGGGGCTGATCACGGCCAGGTCCCGGAGGTCCTTGAATGCCTCCATTGCCTTCTTCGCGGGGGCTTTGACCTTGTCGGCGGTCTCGCCGGCCAGATCGCGCGGCTTGTTCTTGAACTTGGGCATTTGGAAGTCGAGCAGAATGTCCGCGCAGGCGGCGACGTCGCCTCCTTCGAGCCGGTCGATGCACAGAGCAACCGGGCCCAGCAGGTCCGTCTGAATCTGGTCCGACCAGTGGCCGCCGGCTAATTGCCGGTCGAGCCGCTGCGCATAGCGCAGCATCGATTGGCACTCGCCGAGCTTGCCGAGAATAATCTTCCGCTGGGCCCCGGCCAGTTCGTCCGACACCGAGAAGACGATGTCCGCCAGCGCCCTCGCCCGCTCGAAAAAGGTGCTCCGTGCGGGCAGGCTGTCGAGAAAATTGCTGATCGAGATGACATGGTTCAAAAAGTCGCCGCGGCCCTCGCCGATGTTGCGTCTGTCGAGCAGCGCAGCCAGGCCGGGCGCCAGCACCGGGTCGGCCCATGCCTGTTCGACGATGTGCCGCAGTATGTCCGATTTGAGCAAAAGCTGCTCGTCCGGTTCGAGAATGCGAAACGCCGGGTCGATGCCGAGTCGGTAGAAATGCTCCGTGATGAGCCGCTTGCAGAAGGCGTGGATGGTGCTTATGTCGGCCGCGTCGATCATAAGCAGCTGATGCCGCAGTCGCGCATCACGCGTGACCGCGAAGCGTTCGCGAAGCTTGCCGGCGATCCGCGAACGCATTTCTTCGGCGGCGGCCTCGGTAAAAGTCATGACGAGAATGCGATTAACGTCCACGCCGACCACGGGGTCCGTCAGTATGCGAACGCACCGCTGCGCCAGCACGGCGGTCTTGCCCGCACCCGCCGAAGCGGTGACGAGCACGTCGCGATCCATCGCCTCAATCGCGAGTTTCTGCTGCACCGTCCATCGCGGGCCCCCGTCCGTCATTGCGTACCCCCGATCTTTACAAGAAATGCATTCTTGTCGAGGGGTTCCAGTGCGTTATACGTATTGATCTGCCAGTCGAATCGGCACAGCGGCGCGTAGTCGCAGTGGCCGCACGGCGACGCCTTCGCCATGCGGTACGGCCGGATGGCGATCTCGCCTGCAAAGATGCTTTGGGCCACGTCGAGAATTTTGCCTTTTGCCGCCGCCAGCACGGCGTCGAACTGCTGGGTTCTCAATGCCCCGGTCTTGGCGAAATAGCTGTAGGGTTCCCCGTCCTTATCGTATGCGAAATTGTAGTAGCGGTTCCAGTTACGCTCAGGCGCATCGTCCAGGAGCGCGGCGAATTGGCCGTCGACAATACCCTTCACCTTGTACGCGAACTTCGCCATCTGTGCGTCAATGCCGCTTATCGCCTCGGCGCCGGGTGCAGCCTCGATCGGCACGAAGAACGCCCCGGCGACCGCGTCGATCGTCCGGCCCGCGACACACGCCCCTTGAAGTGCAAGCATGTAAACGGCAAGCTGCATATCCAGACCATGAAAGAGCCGCGCCCATGAAACGGCTTGTTCGCGGCGTTTGTAATCGAATACCAGGGCGATCTGTCGGCCGTCGCTCTCGGCGATGTCGACGCGATCTATGCTGCCGCGGAGCATCACCGTCCGCCCGTCGGCCACATCGAATCGGCACGGCGGCAGGTCGCCGTCGCCCGTACCGAATCTCAGTTCCGAGGCCTTCTGCCGGAAGCGGCCCGCCCGCGACATTTCGGCCAGTCCCGCGACACATGCCTCCACCGTGCGGGCCGCCGAATCGAGAATGTAAGCGTTGTGCGCGCCCCGGCTCCGGAAGTTCGCCAGAAACGCGTCGCCCTGCACGATCGCGGCGATTTGCGCCCGGCAGAGCGCAAGCAGTGCGTCCGCCTCGACGCTCGCCAGATCCTCGCCCGCCGCATCGAGCGCGCGGTGCAGACGTTCCAGAACGCGATGATAGAACATGCCCAGATCGACGGGCTCGAACCGGAACAGCGTCCGGGTGTCGATGTGCAGCATATACCTGACGAAATGCTTGTACGGACAGGCGGCGAACGTACCCAGCCGGGTCACCGAACCTGCTAACGTCCTGCCGATCAGTTTTTCACACGCCGCGGCGTCGAGTGTCGCACGATTATCGTACTGCAACGCAAAGCGCACGCTCCCCGCCGCGTCCGCCAGCAGCGTGTCGCCGTGGCTGCACATCCGCTGATACACTTGCAGCAGGACGTCTCGCCGGCCCCCTTCATGCCCGTCCCGGCCGAGCGCCTCACAGAGCAGGCGTTTCAATTGCTGCGTACTGTACACGCCGTCGATCTGCGAGCCGCCGTCGAGGCAGCTCTCCGGCCGCAAATCGCAAAACAGCGACATCAGGTGGTCGACAAAGCCCGACCGCACGAGCGGCTTGCCCTCGGCGTCCATCGTCGGGTAACTAACGTACAGCCGGCGGCTCGGCCGCGTAAAGGCGATATACGCCAGGTACTGCCGGCACGCGAGTTGCCGCGACAGCCGGTCGGCGAGTTCAAAATCATGGTCTTCGGCAATGTGGCGGTCGTCATCCGTGAGTATCGCGTCAAACACAACCGGCGTGGGAAACGCCTTCTGCGTCGCGCCCGCAATGAACACGATGCCCAGGTTCGGGTGACGGCTGCGCTCGATGGCCCCCACCAGCACCTGGTCCAGCCGCGACGGAATTAACTTCAACGCCAGACCGGCGACCGCCTGCGTCAGAATGGCGGCGAAATCCTTCCCCGGCATGAGTGTATCGGCGAACACCGCGTTCAATTCGTCGAAGAGGCTGACGAGTTTCTCATAAAACTGCCGATGGCCCTGGCTGTCATCCGGATCATCCTCGCACCAGCGGGCGATTTGCTCAGGCAGTTGCAGCCTTTCGAGGCACTCCCACACTGCGCGGGTGAACGTCGCCGCCGTAATCCCTTGCTCCGATCCATTCGGCGAAAGCGCGTCTTTGAGCTGTATCAGCGGCGCCACCGCCCGCCGTCGAATGCGGTCAATGTCCCCGGCGTCGAACCGAACCTCCTGCGGCGGGGCGAATCGCCACATGTCTTCGGCGAGCCAGTCCTCGCCGTTGATGCCGTGCGCCAGGCAGTAGTTTTCAAGCCGGTCAATCTCCTCGGCGGCAACGCCGGTCAGACGCGTCTTGAGAAACGCCGTCACGTCGGCTGCCGCAAAGCCCCCGAGGGCCGCCTGCAACGCCGACGTGATCAGCTCGATGACGGGATGATCGGTTAACGGCCGCGGCCGGTCGATGAAAAAAGGAATACTCTGCTCACGGAACGCCGCTTCGATGTAATGCTGACACGAGGCGATATCCGAAACGACCACCGCAATGTCGCGAAAGCGGCAGTTCTCGCGGCGAACCAGTCGTTGAATCTCGCCGGCAATCCAGTTCATCTCCGTTCGCGCACTCGGAGCAGCGACGATCCGGACGGCGTCAGCGGCGCTTGCTTTCTGCGATGCGGCGCACGCGAACAGGTGCTTCTCGACATGCCCCAGCGCCGGCGACGATGCAAACCGCAGCGGCGTCCCCAGAATCACGGGCTCACGCAGTTGAAGCTTGGACTTCGTTACCGCCTCGAACAGATCGGCGTAGGTGCGCTGCGTGCTGTTAAAGAGGTCGGCCGGGTCGATTGCGTCCGCCTCGGGATGTTGCCAGTCGAAGCCCGCCGGATCCACACACAGCGCAATCGCCGATTCCCCGGCAACCTTCATCAGTTCGATGAGCAGTTGCCGCTGCTGCACCGTAAAGCTTGAAAACCCGTCGACCCACAGGCGTCCCCCCTTCAGCCAGTCCGCCCGGCCGACATGCTGCCGCACCACCGTCAAACGTGCATCGCCGTTTGCGAACACGTCCGCACGGCTGTCCAGAAAGTCGAGATAACTGCGGTACACCAGCGCCAAATCCTCGAACTTGTCGGCCGCGGGATGTTCCGGACGCGTGCGGCGAACGCCTTCGGCAAGTCCGGCGACGTCCTCGGGCTGCTGTTCGTACTCATGGAGTTCAATGATCGTCTTGGTCAGCTCCGCGGCCAGCCCGGGCGCATGGGCCGTCGGACCGAAAGTCTTAAGCCGGTCGACATTTTCCCGCAATATCTTATGCACAACCATCTGCCGGCCCGCCCGCGAAATCTCCGGCCGCACCCCTTGTGCCGAACCCCCGAGCAAATGAAACATCAAACGATTGAACGACAAAACCCGCAGGCGGCTGAATCCGCTGATCCGGGGATCGGCAAGGATCATCCGCTCGGCCTGCCACGTCGCTTGCTCAGGCACCAGCAGCGCCAGCCCCGGCCCGCCGCAATCATCATCCCCGCCGAGCAGGGCGTCGGTGATGGATCGCATGCACAACGCGGTCTTGCCCGACCCGCTTCTGCCAAGAATAAACTGTACCGCCATAATACCAGCCTGCATGTGAAACTAAAACGCCAGCCTCCGTGGCACAGGCATCCTGCCCGTGTTGTAGGGACATCAATGTACCACTCCCCTGTCTGTTTTTCAAGCAATTATCGGCCGACAGAAAACCACGCAACCCCCGAGCCTTTAATTTGAGCGATTTTTTGCGAAACGCCGATACATCAGCAGCGGCAGGTGTCGATCGCACGGCCGCGTGTGAGCAGGCGGACACGACCGCCGGGTTTGGAATTGAAGGAGATTCACATGGAAAAGAAAAAGAAGACGAAAACTGCGGTGGTGGTGCTGATTGGATGTGCGGCCGCGCTCTGGCTCGGCTCGCTGAGCGGCGCCGCCAACAACAGGTACGAAATCAATGCCGACGTGCCGCTGTCCTATCAAAGCCCCAGCAACACGGTCATGGTGCTCGATGCCTACGAGCGCCTGATGGATAATTATATGTCACTTGTCCAAAGCAACCTCAACGCCGTGAGCGGCGACGTGTCGCAGTCCGCGAGGCAGTTGACGAGCATCGACCGCAAACTCGACAGCCTCAACGTCCGGCTCGCACGCATCGAGCGCGCCCTAAGCATCCAGACCGTCAGCGGCAGCCCGCCCCTCAGCGGCGGCGAAGATTGGTGACAATGCCAAGGCTGTCGCATTCTCCGGACGTCCGTATCTCAAACCCGCACCTGCGGCGACCCTGGAGAGCAAAGCCGGTTGGGCTTAGGAGAATGCGTTTACCCGTAGGGTGCGCCCGCCCGCTAAGGTCCCTCAACCTGCGGGCACCCCATGATGTATTCGCGCACCCGGTCGAGATCCGCCACGGCGACCGCGACCTTGTCGTCCGCCGCCCCATAGTAAATATAAAGCGAGTTCGTCTCTTCCATGATGATGCCGCCGCTGACAAACGTGACGTCGTTTACGTCCCCGATGCGTTCGTACGGTTCTTTCGGACCCAGAATCCACTCCTCGCCCCGCCGAAGCACACGCCACGGCTCGTTCTTGTCGAGCAGGGCCATGCCGGTGCGATAAAGCTGACTCGACGTCGTGACCCGAACGCCGTGATAAAGAATCAGCCAGCCCTCCGGCAGTTCGATGGGCTGACACGCAAGTCCGATACGTGCCCCGTCCCAGAACGCAATCCGCGTCTTAAGCAGCACGCGGTGGTCGCCCCAGTGCTTCAGATCCGGCGACAGACTCAGCCAGATATGCGCCTCGCCGCGAACGACCGGCCTGTGAATCAGCGCAAAACGTCCGTTAAACCGCCGCGGAAACAGGCACGCGTCCTTGTCCTCCGGCGGCAGCAGACCGCCCAGACGCGCAAACGTCTTGAAGTTGCGCGTGATCGCCAGCGACACAATCGGCCCGCCCTCGCTGAACGATACATAAGTAATGGCGAACTGACGCTGCTCCTCCAGCCACACGATCCGAGGATCTTCGAGCCCGTAAAGCTCTTCCTTATTGCTCGGGTCGGCCCGCATGCTGGGCGACTCATCCACCACCCAGTTCGTCAGCCCGTCCTTGCTGCGGGCGCACGTCAGATGCGACGACCCGCGAAGGTCCTCCACGCGGTTGAGCAGCAGGACCTCGCCGTTGACCCGGATCGCACCCGGATTGAAAACCGAGTTGATGGGATAAGGCCACATCTCGGCCGTCAGAATCGGATTGCCCTCGAAACGCTCGAATAATGTCGCAGCCAGTTTCTGGCGGCTTAAAGGATTCATACGGAAACCTCTTTTTAACCGTAATTGAGATATCCCCCGTTTCTATTAGTTCGGCACGGCGGGCAAAACGCTGAATGTTAATGCCCGTTTTTTAAGACGGCAACAAGAAAAATAGGAAGAAGCCCCGGGCAAATGGCGGCCGCCCCCCGTGAACCGCTCAACTGCGCGACTTTTGTTTGCAATCCCGGCCGAAATGCAATACATTACGCACATCCCGCCCGCGGGAGATTCAGTAACCCATAAAGGGACCGTCGCGACCATGACTAAAAAGAAGAAGCTCAAAGTAAATCCCGCCGAGGCCAAACAGCGCATCGAGACGATCTTTCCCATACTGAAAAAGACGTACCCGGACGCAAAGATCGCCCTCAACTACGACAGCCCCTTCCACCTGCTCCTGGCCACCATTCTATCGGCCCAGTGCACCGATGTCCGCGTCAACATGGTCACGCCCCCCATCTTCAAAAAATACCCCGCCCCCGCCGACTTCCTGGACGTTGCCCCCGCCGTCATTGAAGAAGAAATCCGTTCGACCGGTTTTTATCGGAACAAAACCAAAAACATCAAAGCCTGCTGCCGCATGCTCGTCGACGAGTTCGACGGCCAGGTCCCCCGCACACTGGAAGAATTGACGCGTCTGCCGGGTGTCGGGCGAAAAACCGCAAACGTCATTCTCGGAAACGCGTATGGTCAACAGGGAATAGTCTGCGATACGCACGTCATCCGCCTAAGTCGCCGGCTCGGGCTCTCCGATAACATCGACCCCGTCAAGCTGGAGTTCGACCTCATGGAGGTGGTGCCGAAGCAGAAGTGGGGCGGCTGGACCATGTTCAGTCACCTGCTCATCTGGCACGGCCGAACGATCTGCAAGGCCCGAAAACCGGACTGCCCGAAATGCCCCATTGCGGCGCACTGCCCGGCGGCGAACAACCCAGAGCTGTGGTAATCAAGTCGGCCCCCGAATGGGCCGATATAATGTCAACTGATGGATTCATTGTAGAGGTTTACCTATGGGCACAATTAACATGCCGTCCGAAGAACCCTGGCGTATCTTCCGGATCATGGCCGAATTTGTTGAAGGTTTCGAAGAACTCTCCTCCGTGGGACCGGCGGTCTCGATCTTCGGATCCGCCAGAACACCCAAGGGCCATCGCTACTACGACCTGGCCCACGAAACCGCCTACCAGATCGCCAAGCAGGGCTTCGCGGTCATCACCGGCGGCGGCGGCGGCATCATGGAAGCCGCCAACAAAGGCGCCAAAGACGCCGGCGGCCGAAGCATCGGCCTCAACATCGAACTGCCCATGGAGCAGGTGCCCAACATCTACCAGAATCTCACCCTCCAGTTCAAATACTTCTTCTGCCGCAAGGTCATGTTCCTCAAATACGCCAACGGGTTCGTCGTCATGCCCGGCGGATTCGGAACCATGGACGAACTCTTCGAGTCGCTCGTGCTCATCCAGACCCTCAAGCAGGTCTACTTCCCCGTCATCCTCATGGGCAGCGACTTCTGGAAAGGCCTGCTCGACTGGGTCAAAGATGCCATGCTCGACCAGGAGGGATACATCTCCCCCGACGACCTCAATGTCTACACGGTCGAAGACGACCCCGCAAAGGTCGCCAAAATACTCGTCGACTTCCGGGAAACCAACGGCCGAGGCGGCTTCGCCCAGCCCCCGGGCCTAAAAACAAACGTCTATCAGCACGGATAAAACGCACCTTAACCCCCGCACAAAAGTGCGGGGGTTCTTTCTCACAAAAGTGAGAGGGTTCTTCCCCGCGCGAGGGTTCTTTCTCACGAAGTGCGGCCGTTCTTCCCCACCATAAAAACAGTACGCGAAGCGTGGCTGCTGCATTTAACGCGATGAAATCGCGCCCCCCGCCAGTACCGCCACCTCCTCCGCGAGCAGCGCCCGATCATAAATCCTCACTTCATCGATCACCCCCTCAAAATACCGCGCCGTCGACGCCCCCGCGCCAATCATCACGTCCCTCGAATCTGTTGCTCCCGTAACGGTGTTCACCACCTGATTCCCCGCTGAACTCGGCAAGTCGAAGGCCCCATCCACATACAGCCGCACCTCACCCACGTTCGGTGTCCCATCATTGTCAAGCACCGCCGCCACGTGGTGCCACTGTCCGTCACAAACAACAGTGCTCCCCACGATTGCCCCGCCCCCGACTTCCAGACGCAACCGTCCGTTTCCTTCCGTAACTAGGTTCCATCTCGCCCCCGCTGCCGGCATTCCCCATGAAATAATTTCCCCTGCCGTGTCAAACGTCTTGATCCATGCACAACAGCTCCGCGACCGCCCCCCGCCAATCCCCTTCCAATCCTCGATCACCACATAATCGTCCACCCCGTCAAACGCCAGAGCCCCGCCTGCTTTGCCGGCAATCCATCCGGGGTCCATGTTTCGCAGAGTGCCGTCGCGCCCGTTTCCTGAAGTGTCACTCGCCAATAACCCCGCGCCCTCATCGAACGGCCAATGACCTATAGCTGCACCGTGCCCTGCGCCCCACAACCAGTTGTCCGCAAAAATCAGAACATCTTCGATGTCAATGTAACCGTCGCGATTCACATCCTCCTTGAGCAAAGGTGATGAGCACCGCCACACGCCGCTTAAGGCGCAGAAGTCGTCGTAATCCACGCGGTCATCTGTATTCAGATCAGCGATGTTGCCAATCAACGATTTGGACATGCTCGCTTCAGACGTTCCGCCGTACGCCCCCATATTAATTCGGTCCCCATGCGGCCATAACTCGCCGCGCCAGTCGCTTACCGGCTCCCCCGCATCAATACAAGGGCTTGTAACCGAATCTCTGACCCACCCGTTGCCGTTGAAATGCCCCGCCTCCGACCGCAAGTGATAATCGCGATTCTCCCAACTCACGAACTCGGGGGCGACACCAATGTTCCCCGAGCCCGCCCAGCCGCCTTCGACGCAACTATATGTAACCTGAAGTGAACCTTCGAACTGGTTCGGTCGATTGCCCCACGCAATACAATTTATAACCGCCACATCCCATCCCATTATGCCGCCGCCCCGCCCCGCGCTGTTGTCAACAACCGTACAGTTAATAACACGGGCGTTGCCAGTCTCAATCGCCCCGCCGTAAGTCGAAGCCGTATTGCCCGCCAGTATAGAATTGACAATCGTGCCGTAAAAGGCCCGTACTGCACCTCCTTTCGTCCCTGAATTCTCGATGATAATACAATGCTCGATAATCATATCGCCGTGCCCACCGCTGATTGCGCCGCCGCCGCCCGCATTCGATCCGTTCGCCGAATTTCCCGAAAAAATACAGCCGCTCACAATGCCGCCGTTTTCCTCTACCGCGATTGCGCCTCCACCCCTGGACTCGGCCACGTTGTTATTGATCGCGCAATGTGTGATCCGGGGGCTGCTGCGTCGCAGGAGTAAACCACCCCCGCCATCCGCACGGTTGCCCAGAATACGGCAGCCCGCAATCTCGGCGGAGCTCCTTTCCAGCCATATCGCACCGCCATACCCGGCCGTATTGTCCTGCAGCAGGCAGTCGATGATCCCTGGCGCACTGTCGACACATGTTACGGCCCCGCCCCATTCTGAACTGTTGCCTTCAAACACGCACGCGTCGATTCTCGCCAGACTGCCATTCGCCACGTGAATCGCGCCGCCCATAGAATCCGCATGATTACTTCGAAAGATGCAGTTCACAATCGTCGGCGAAGCCCCGTCACATCGGATGGCGCCTCCCTTGCGCGAAGCATAATGCAAGGGAAGGGCTTCTTCCCGTCCGTGCCCGTTGATAATCGTAAGGCCCTCAATAACCGAATCCCGCGTCTCGCCCGTGTGCAGATAGAACGCGCGATGCGGCTCTTCTTGGCTGCCCTGACAGTCTATGATGCAGCTTTCCGGCCCATTTTCGCTTCTTACGATGATATTCTTGCCTCTGAAGTCCAGGTCGCGGTTGCCATCCCCGCGGTATACGCCGTCGGCAACAATCACGCACCCGTCCTCTGTCACATGATCAATGGCATCCTGAAGCGTTGCCAAATCGTCCGGAACCCTCACTTCGGCAACCTTTACCTTCAGCACCACCGAGAGCATCCGCGGGCTGTTTACTGCCTCATGACTGCTCACGGTGATCTGCCATACGTATGTACCCACTGGCCGCGCAGTATCTTCAAAACGCACATCAACTGTGCTGCTTGTACCCGCACACTGGCCCGCAGAAGAACTCAAAGTGCCCCACCCGCCCAAATCAGCTTGGGCACTCCAGTTCATCAGACCCGGTCCCGCGTTACAAATATCAAATGCCGCCCCGACCGGTCCGCTCCCCTGAACCGTCTCCACTACAATTTCAAAATGCGACAGAGAAATGCTCACTTCATCAGGCGCGGCGGCTTCGTACGCCCCAAGATCAACAACCGCGTTACCGTCGCGATTACCATCCTTGAGCCGCGACGTTCCGTCGAGGTCTTCATCCGCCAACCCGCCGGGCGGTGCATTGGTTCCTCTGTCAACGCACCAGGAGTCGCCTGCGATACGATAGTCTCCCGCCCCACCATCGACAAAGGCAGGATCGATGCTCATGTTATTGCCGCCCCAGTTGATCACCGAATCGCCCCGGCGCGAGACCGCCGCCTCACCGCCCTCAACATCGCAGTGGTCAATGGATATTTTTCGCATGACGTGAAGTTCCGGCCCTGTGGCTGCCTTATCTCCCCACAGGATCGTGTTGCTGAGAGTCAGGTCACCATTTACCGCATAAATCGCCCCGCCCCTTTCAACGGCGGTATTGCTGGAAAATGTGCAGTTTGTAATGCTCAGTCCTTCTCGTGCTCCTTCGAAGTACACGCCGCCCCCGTCGATAGCATTATTACCGGCTATCACGCAGTTCCTCATTGTACCCTTGTCAAACACGTGCATGCGGATCGCCCCTCCGCCCGCCAATGCCGCGCTGTTGTCCCTGATCTGACAGTTGTCGAATGTCACGTCCTTTGCATCAAGTATCCATATCCCGCCGCCGCCCCCAAACTCGGCCCCTTTTGATTGTGTCGCGTTGCGGCAGATGGTGCACTTCTCCACGACTACC
>JACZKQ010000174.1 GCA_014859965.1 Phycisphaerae bacterium | reverse complement strand
GCCCCAACGGATACGACGGCTTCGCCGTGTCGCCCCAGAACAAGTACAGCTTGCCGCGATACAAACAGGTCTGCACCGAGTCCTGCCCCATCACCTGGCCGTTCAGCAGCGGCGCCGCCAGCGGCGTCTTCTGGCCCGCCAGCACGCTGTCATGGTAAATCCCCTCGCCCGTCACCCGATACAGCCGCTCGGCGATATTGACTCGCTTGACCTTCACCTGGGCCCACGCGCCCGGCCGAACGTCCAGCCGCGCACCGCGATACCCGAACCCGTCCGCCGGATACGTATACCCGTGACCGGCAACATGAAAGAACACCTGCTGGCCCATCAGACCCGGCTCGATCACCGCGGCAACCCCCGCGCTGTCCGTCACCCACGAAAGATGATTCGTCGTCTTCAGCGTAATCAAAGGCACGCCGCGTCCCGTCGTCTCATCCACCACGCGAATGAAGAAACCCGCCTGCTCCAGCGACCCCGCCCCAAACGCCGCACCGCACGCACACGAAAAAGCGATTACCCAAAGAACATACCGCCGCATAATGCATCTCCTCAAATTGATAAGCCGCACGCCGCACGCGCGACAGCCTCTATTATACCGCATCATCGCCGCCGTTTCAACCACGCCCGCACATGGTATCGGCGTGCGCCCGTGTACGAGAATAAATTCTCGCAGCGCCCGTGCCACGGGCATCCTGCCCGAGGCGTAGAGGCGGGGTTTACCCCCGCCCGGGTTTGCCGACGGGCGATGACATGCGCCCACCTGCGTTTTGGTCAGAATCCGTTCGCCCTGCACATGGCATCCGGCGCGCGCCCGTCCACCCTGTATTCACCCTCGTCCGCCGCAGCTTTATACGGACTCGCCGACGCTCGCAAATGCCTCAACGCCGCCCTCCATCTAACCGATAACTGAGCAGGCGAAATCACATATTTACAGGGGGTGTAAAATGGCAATCGCAACCAGATTCGACGAAGAAATCAAGCAGGACCTGATCGACCAGTTGTATTGGGACGATACCGTCGATGTGTCCGACGTGACGGTGGAGGTTTCCGGCGGCGAGGTCGTTCTCGCCGGCACCGTTCCGGACTATGCCGCATACCGCGCCGCGGAAGAGAACGCCTGGATGCTCCCCGGCGTCCGGTATGTGCGAAACGATTTGATCGTCAAGTTCCCCGGCGGCGGCGCCGTCCCATCCGATGCGCACATCAAATCGAATATCGAGAACATGCTGCTCTGGCAGCCCAACAGCGATGGAGCGGATATCCAGGTCCACGTGGAACGAAACTGGGTCACGCTCGCCGGGACCGTCGACGCCTATTGGAAAAAAGTCCGCGCCGAAGAGGCCGCTTTGAGCCTCGGCGGTGTGGCGGGCGTCACCAACTCGCTGAACGTTCTGCCCGCCGAAGCGTTCGAAGACCTCGCAATCGCCGAGGATATCCGTGCGGCCTCCGAACGCAACGCGCACATTCCCGGCGATCTCATCGATGTCGAGGTCGAGGACGGCAAGGTCAAACTGACCGGAAGCGTCCCATCGCTGCCCGCGTTCCGCGCCGTGCAGACCATCGCCGAACGAACAAGAGGCGTCCGCATCATTCTCAACCGCCTCGTCATCGGCTGACCGCAGGGCCTTCAGCCGCCCTGAGCAGCAGCGCCCCGTCGAAGCAAAACGCAGCGGCGGGGCGCTATGCGTTCCGCCGCCCCATGCACGCCCCGCGGCCAAAGCAGGGCTGTCGCATTCTCCGGACGTCTGCATCTCAAACCCGCACCTGCGGCAACCCTGGAGAGCAAAACCGTTTGGGCAGAGGCCAAAATTGGAGCATCTTTTCGCCGGGGGGGGGATTTTGGCCTCTGGGGCCCCGAACGGTTTTGCTCGGTCCTCCCGGCGCCGCCTGCGCTGCGGTTATGAGGAGAATGCGTTTGCCCTGACGTCCAGTGTTAACCGGCGCTCGCACCGCGCTTCGCGCTCTTGCGCTTGCCGCGATTGACCCCGCGCTCGGCCGCTTTCGCCTCGCGCAGCGCTTTCCTGAGTCGCCGCACCTCGGCCTTCTGCATCGCCTCGATCGTCTGATGCTGCTCGCGGATCACCGCGAAGGCCGCCTTGTACCCCAGCGGATCGAACCCCGCGCTCATCGCCGCATGGTTGCTGCTGACTTCCGCCATGCCCTGTGCAACCGTCGCAGCGATCCGCTCCACAACGGCGCCCAGTCGCTCCAACGCATCCGCCGCCTGCCGAACCTCGGCCGCAACCCGTGCCGCATCACCCAGGCTTGCCCAGTCAAAACCCTTCGCGGGCGATCCGCCCGCCGAACCCGCCTGCCCCCACGCCGATCCGCCGCACAGCACCACCGCCGCCGCCACGAAAATTAAACCTCGCCGCATACTGACATCCTCCAAAAGCCATGCACGCCCGGCGTGCATTCCACATATATTCCCGTTTCCAGCGCACGCCCCGATGCCTCCGGCGCCGGCGCCGCCCCATCATCATACCACACCGAAATGCCGGATGCAAAAGCACACACTTGCCCGCCCAGGGCCAGGGCACTCTCCAACCTTCGCATCCCAAACCCTCCCTGCGGCGACTCTGGAGAGCAAAACCGGTTGGGCAGAGGCCAAAATCGGGAGCATCTTTTCGCCGGGGGGGGGATTTTGGCCTCTGCTCTGAAAATAGCATGCAGTACGCACTTTTCATTATGCCGGGTGTCCAGTTATGGACATGATTGACTGGGGCCCCGACCGGTTTTGCTCGGTCCTCACCAGCACCGCCCGCTCTACAAATTGTACTTCCTCTCCTGCCGCCTCACTTCCAGCACGCACTCCTCGCGGAAGTACGCATCGCGACCGCACCGAACCCCCTGCACGCGATACAGCCCCGGCGTCATCGGATGCGCTTCATCCCCGATTCTCGCTCGATACGCCTTCCGCGTCTGACTCCGGTAGTCGTCCGCGCAGTACCTCGGCAGGCGGCCCTCGTCCGTAAAGTCGATCAGAAAACGCACCTCCCTGGAGCCGCTGTATTTTTCCAGCACCAGCATGATCCGCCGCCCGCACCGCCTCGGCGAAAACAGCGTATCGCACGCCGCGTCCTCATACCGCGGCGCATAGACGAAGTTGCTGAACACCTGCGGATCGATCAGCCAAAAGAGCGCGATGCCCGCCGCCCTGCAGAGGGCTGTCTTGTGCTCGATGTACTCCACGTCGACGATCCGCTGAAACTCAATCGCCTGCCGGGTCTTCGCATTGTACGCATCGAAACGAACCGCCGCGTCAAAGAAGTGCTCGATCTCCCAGCCTTCCCCGAGCCCCTCATACCGAACCAGCCAGTCGTAATGCCACTGCGTCATACCCCGCGCGTACACACAGTCCTTCGCCTCCCGATGCGCCCAGTGATGCACAACGATTGCGCCGCACTTGGCGATCAGGTCCGCGCGGCAATGAGGACACACCGCCTGCACCCCCCGAACAGCCCGGATGCGATTGCCGTCATCGGCGATTCCGTAAATCATACACGTCCCGTTTGATCTTACCGCTTCTCTTGCGCTTCTGGCTTCGGCTCTCTCATAAGCCTGTTCATTTGTATCAGCGAACCCGCCAACTCCTTGCCCGCATCCGCGTCGAGGTAGACCAGTTCCCCCCGCCCGCTGATCAGCGCGGCAATGACCTTGTCCTCCGGAAGCGCCAACTGCCCCCGAAGGGTCTCGCCCCGACTCGGAGGCCCGTAATAGCCCCGCGGCATGCTCCCGCTGAATTGCACTTGCAGCGCGTTGCTGAAATCCGAAATAAGGCAGAATCCCGGGTCGCTCCCCAGCCACTTTTCATACAGATTCGTCAGCGACAGTTCCTGGCATGCAAAGCCCACGATGACCTTCGCTTCGACGTCCTTCTTCAGCATCTCGCCCACCAGGCGCTCGTCGAGGGACAGTTGCTTCATCTGGGGCATTCCCCCGTAATGCTCCGGCAGAACCTGCTTCAAATCCCCGAACAGCAGTGCGACAAATCCGTCGTCGCCGGCCTCCTTCCTGAGGTCGTCTAACGTCACCAGTCGCCGCCCGATCAGGTCCACCCGTGCAAAATTCGGAAACGGCTTGCCCACCTCCGGTACGTTGGCCGGTATGCGACCCTGCATCTTTGACTGAACGAGATCGCCATGCACGGCCGCCAGCACTATTTCGGAGCCGTCCGCCGCGACCTTTTCCACAATCAGTTTCGTCGAACCGAGCGCCAGCACGTCGGATACCTTGGCGTTGACGGTGCCGCCGATCATCGCGTCGTCGTGGGGTTTTACCGACAGGGTCACGCTCCGGTCCTTCTGTTCGAGGGATTCCCGGCACGTCACCGAAACGCTCACCACGGCCTTGTCCGTGACAATCGAGCCCGAAAGGCTCCCGCCGATGCTCATGCGAAAGCTCCCCTCGTACCCGCCGGCATTACTGCTGGTGACGGTGAACCGCAGCGTCGCGGGCACGGCCTCTTTCGACGGAATGCCGACATTTTCCGGGCATGCCTCGACCTTGCACTCCGCTTCTTTTTGGAGAAAAAGATACCCTTCCTTAACCGTCTCCGGTGCGTCATTCCCCGTTGCACGCAGAATCTTCGCGGCGAACAGACGCCCCGCCTCCGGACTGATGAACTGCACCTCGCCGGCCTCCCGCAGCAAAACGCTGTAATCGCGCCCGTCCACCCCCGTGCCGAAATCCAGCCGATCCGTATACGCCCCCTCGCCGCCGTCCTCGACCCGTTTGCTTGCCGTCTTCCGAGTGGGCCCGCTGAGAAAGGTCGAAGTCGACGGACTAAATTTCAAGGGAATGCTGTACCGTTGAAAAGCCGGCGACGCCCCGTCATGCAGCACCACCCATTCCTTGTCCTCCCCCAGCGCCTCACCCCGCAGCAAACCCAAAACCGCCAAACAAAGAACACACCACAGCAAAGCCTTCCGACCCACCATAATCATCCCCTTCAAAAAAAGTTGCACTTAACCCCATGTACCCTCTCAACGATTATAGCACGCGCCGGCGATGCAGCAACAGTGCCGAAATACGCAACTGACGATTTTTCTCTTTTTGAGATGCCTTTCACCTTCTCCCAATCGACGATGTTCTCGACAGAAGACTCGGCCTTTTGTGCCGCCGAACCCCGCACCAGACTGCCCGTCACCATATCCTAAAACTCTCCAATTCTGCATTCCCGATATTGTTCACCCGTCAAAAAACGCGCCAGACGCGTACTTTTTGCGTGGTTTTTTTGCTGTTTTTTGTCGTTTCTTGCTGAATTTGCGCGCAAATCGCGCGATTTTTCGCTGGTTTTTGCTGCTTTTCGCTCATTTTTGCGCGCTTTTGTACTAATCTATGTAATTCGGGATTGTGGCATAAGCCCCGGCCGGGTAAGTAAGTAAAGAGAGACATTTGAAACGCAGCAAGCATCTATATAGACGGTGCAGGTTGGCAAATGGAAAATACCGAAGCGCTAAGTGCTTGTAAAACAGAAGGTTAGAAGTTTGCAAATAAATGAGAGCGCTGGGACTCGAACCCAGGACCTACGGCTTAAAAGGCCGTTGCTCTACCAACTGAGCTACACTCCCGGCAAAACGGCATACTCTACAATCATCGGGCGGCCCATGCAAGAAAATTCAAGACCTCTTTCAGATTTTCCCCTGCCGCGATAACCTAACTCACGGGCCGGCCCTGCCTTGCGTCTCATACGTCTGTTAGAACTTGACGTTTACCCTTGCAGGGCGTACGCTAAGTGCGTTGTCACGATCAGCTTAAAGCAAGGAGTCCTGCATGAAATCGGTCCCATATCGATCATTTTCCACACGCATTTTGTTGGCCGGCTTCTTTCTGGGGGCTGCCGCACCTTCTGTTTGGGCCCGGACAGCGTCGGGCGCGGATGGCCAATTATCCGGCTCCATTGCGATATTCAAAGCCGATCTGCCGCAGGCTGACCCCACTGCGGCCAATGACCTGAGGGCGGCCGTCATTGATGCGGGATTCTCGGTGACGTTCCTGACAGCCGAAGAGGCCGGCGACTCCGGCGTCTTGTGCATTGACAGGTTCATGATGCTGATCATCCCAAACGCCCGGTACTACCCTGCCGATGCGGTGGCGGCGCTCACTTCGTACATCGAGGCTGGAGGCCGGCTCATGACTATCGGCGGTCCGGCCTTTGAAAACCTCACACGGCGGTTCGACGGCCGATGGTTCGATGATAACCTGCTCCGTCAGGAACTCCAGCGCGTTAAACCCGACCGAATTTTGCTGCCGTTTGACCGTTCGAGCGAGTTGGACGGCTGGCACCGGGCGACCAACGACACCACCGCGCATGGGACACTGCGGATCGTCGAGGACGCGGAGGCTTCGGGCGGCAGATGCCTGGGCGTCCACAGCGGCAATCTGACCAACTGGGACACGTGGTACAGCCCGCCGATCGATGATTTTTTCGTGTCCGGCCATTCGCTCCTGTGCCTCCGCGCCAGGGGCGATGCCGGTACCGGCCAGATGGCTGTTGAGGTACGCGAGAGCGATGATTCGAGATGGTTTGCAGTGATCGATCTGCAGGCCCAATGGAAACACTATGTGTTGTCACCGGAGGATTTCAGCTACTGGCCGGACTCAAAGACGCAAGGGACACGGGGACATGCGGGGGATCGGCTGAATCCGGAAAAAGCCCGCGTGATCTGCCTGGGGCTTGCATCCTCGCATACGACGGCGGTGGGCGCCGGCGCTCATTCGTTTTGGGTCGATCAGTTGGGGACGGCGGCGAATCCATTTGCGGAGCTTGCAGGGGCAAAGACAAAGCCGCCGGTTATTGAGACGATAAGCCCTTCTTACAAGGTTTATGAGGCGAGCCCTTCTCGTTTCGGTACGGTCGGGGGCTTGTTTTCTCTCAAGGTGCGAGACGATCAGGAGGTGTTGGGCCGGCAGGCAGAGAGGGTAATCCGCGGTGGTATCATATCGCCTCATCCCAGGTTTATGGGCAGAGGGCTTTCGGGAAAGGCCAAGTGGCGGTGGATGCCGTTGGCTGACGCGATGGATATGGTTTCCGGTCGCAGACGGGGGAGTGTGATATCGATGCAGGTCTGCAATGAGAGTCCATACAAAGGAACGGTGCTGGCCTCGGCGGGTCTTGATGCGCAGGACATGAACGGAGCGGCATTGAGTTACTCGGTCGTAGAGATCGCCAGGCGCATGCAGGACGGTGTCTTTCTGCTGGAAGCGGGTTCCGAGCATTTCTCGTATTGGGCGCATGAAACGCCCGTGTTTGGGGCCGAGGTAATAAACACGTCCAAGACGGAAGCAACGACTAAGGTTCGCATCACCGTAAAAAGTCCGAGCGCGAGCGTGGTATTCCGTGAGGAACGCGAGCTGACGGTTGCCGCGGGCGAATCGAAAACGATAAGGCTCCCCTGGCACGCTTCGAAAATGAAAGATGCACGGTACACCGTCAGGACGGAGCTTCTGAGGCAAGGGAAAGTGGTGGATTCCATCTGGCATGAAATGGGGCTCTTGTCCGAGCACAAGGCGGCCAGGGAAGATTTCGTGAGCGTGCGGGACGGGGATTTTTATTTCAATGGCAGCAAATGGTATCCGGTAGGGGTCAATTATTGGCCCATGTATGCAGCGGGTCTGGAAGCGGGGGATTACTGGCTGCATTGGCTGGCGCCCGGGGCGTATGATCCGCAGGCGGTGGATCAGGACCTTTGGATGATGCGGAAGATGGGCGTCAACATGGTCAGCATCCAGACGGGCAGGCCGGAACACCTGCGCAACCTGCTCGACTTCCTGCGGCGATGCGGGGGTCACGGCATCCGAGTCAACGCATACATCGACAATGCCAGCCCGCTCGGCTTCCGTGAAGACCGCGTGCGCGACTACATCCGCGCGGGCCGTCTGGATCAGAACCCCGTCATCTTCGCCTGGGACACCATCTGGGAGCCGGGCAACTTTGTTTTCTCCGAATCATGGCGGCCGCGGTGGGACGGCGACTGGCGGCGATGGATCGTCGAACGCTACGGCAGTGTGGAGAATGCCGAAAAGGACTGGGCCTTTGCCGCGCCGCGGACGGAGGGCCGAATCAGCTCGCCTTCCGACCAGCAATTGCGAGAAGAGGGGCCGTGGCGGATCATGGTGGCCGCGTATCGCCGCTTTATGGACGATCTGATGAGCCGGAAATGGAATGATGCGACGCGATCATTGCGGGCGATCGTGCCCAACCACCTCATCAGCTTCCGCCAGGGCAACACACTGCCGCACGACTTCACCTTTACCGCGACCGCCAAGCACATCGACTTCATCTGCCCGGAAGGCTATGCTATACCGAACAGCGAAGACGGTTATCATGCCGCGGCCTTTATCACGCGGTACGTTCGCTTCACCACCGGCGGCAAACCGATCATCTGGTCGGAATTCGGCAAGAGCGTTTGGAACGCACATACCGCGCGGCCCGACCCGCTCGCCATCGCCGATCAGGGCAGCTACCACGACATTTTCTATCGCGTCGTCCTGGCCGCGGGGGCCCAGGGCACCGCCCCGTGGTGGTGGCCCGGCGGCTATCGCTTCGATGAGAAGAGCGATTTCGGCATTATGAATCCTGACGGAACGCCTCGACCCGCCGCCGTTATGCTCGCCCAATATGCGGCCCGGATTAAGGCTGCGCGCGAGTATCCGGTCGGTGGAATACCATTCATTGCGGATCGCGACGCCCACCCCGGGGGGTACTGGTATATGGCGTTCAACACGGGCAAAGACGCTTGCGCGGCCGCCGCAAGCCGGGGCGGCAACATCAATGTCCGCACGGCGGGCACCGGCACCACCTCGGCGGATACCCCGCTTGCGGCCGTCGGCAACGTGGCGTACAACGGCACAAACCCGGCGAAGTATCTCAATGCGGAGTTCAACTATTTTAGAGTACGTGATGTCGCGGGCAGGTGGGTCGACGTCCGTAACGGCGATACGGTCCGCGTCGCGGCGGATCGGGCGGTCCTCGCCGCGGCGTCGGTCGGCAACCTGCAGGAGGCGAAGTGGCTGACGCCCGAAAACGCCGCGGGCCGGGATGGAGCCGTTTATCTCGCCTCTACGGAACACTCGCAACTGGCATTTCGGCGACCCATCGGCAGGGACACGCCTTATCTGCACGACGCCGAGTTTGATGAGTTTACGCTCGGGACCGTCACGGAGGAAACGGCGGTTGAAGCACGGATGGCTGCGAGCGGACGCGCCGCCTTCGGCGAGAAGATCGCATTTACACTGCGACCGGAATGAGCCAGGCAGAGCCGGTTACCTGAGGCAATCGGCGGGCAAGTAAATGTCGCCGGCGCTGGCGCCGCTGGCAAACGGGACCGATCCGTCGGCGAGCATGGATACTCGCATTGTGATCGTTTCGTCGGCGGTATAGGTTGACACGTGTCCGTCTGTGTAGCCGGCCCGCGGTTTGGCGCCGAGTTCGGAGCGGTTTTTGGTTCCGTCGGTCGACCAGTAGGCGCTCAGCAGCCACGTTTCCTGAACAATCGATGCTCCGTTGATTCTGTCACAGCTTCCGTAACAGCCGGGACTTCGCCAGTGCCCGTAGCCGAAGTAGTCGCTCACCAGCAGCGTGCTTCTGCCCCGGCCGTCGGCGGAACCGGACGGCCCTCTGAACGGATACGGCTTGTCGGTGAGGTACCCGGTGTAGTTCCAATAGAAACAATAAGTCCCGGTAACCGGGTCTGCTGGGAACGAAGTATCAGGATTATCCCAGTCATCCCCGGCTTCCCAGGACTCTTGGAGGTACTCATATTGGCGCGGGGCATTCGGACAGAACATCACCGCGGCATCGTCGATATAGCCCCGCAGATACGCGCTCATCGACCGGTGCATACCCGGGCTCCGCGTGTGGTTGCCCGTCATCTTCATCGGATCCGACCAGTTCCAGCCGGGCCCGAAGCCCACGGTCGCCACCGACTCAGGATAGTTGTCGTTGTTGTCCATGGAAAAAAGTGTGACGCCGCCGACGACCTGCTTTTGATTGACCGCTCCAATGAGCGAGCGGACCTGGCGCCTCGCCTTGCCGAGGGCCGGAACCAGGATGGCCCCCAGCACACTGATGACCGCCACCACCACCAGCAATTCAAGGACAGAAAATCCCCTTGCACCCCGTTGGTTCCCTACGGTCATGTGTATCTGTTTGCCGATAGTCTTTCGCTTCAGTTAGTTAAACCAGGTTTTTTCGATGCCTATGCGATTATACACCATACTCCGAATACTTTAAAGCGAACTCCATTCTTACAACATCTTAACGGTGTCGGCTTTTAGTGCCCATGCCACGGCAATGCAGTCATCCAATCCTGCGCCATGACAGCGAAATCGGCCAGGTCCACGATGCCATTGCGGTTGAAATCTCCGTCGAGAGGCCATTCACTCATGCTCGCCGAAGCCGTCCCGCCGTATGCGCCCATATTGATCCGGCCGCCGTTTGGCACAGGTTCACCAGTCGGGTTTGATCCCGGATCGCCTGCATCAATACAGGGGCTTGTAACTGCATCCAAGAGCCATTTTCCTTCTCTGGCCCGGGCGACGTAAATGCCTTCAGCCCCGCCACTGGCAAAATGAATCGTTTTTTCGTCGGCAGCTACATTCGGAGCAGAAGAATAGAGAGATGAGTTACCATATAAAATGAGTTGCACGTTTCCAAAGTTATCTTGTACCGATGCCCGCTCTGCTCTGTAAGTATGCCAGCCTTGGCGCTCCGGCAAATCAATACCGGTGAAATACAGAACCAAACCGTTAGGCAGCAGGAATGGTGAAGCTTCGGATCGGCCGCTATTGATCTCATACAGCGGCCTGATATTCGCGAAAGGCGATTCAATGGAAGTGCGTGTCGCCATCCAGAGGTCGGTCTCGCCCGCACCGCCAGAGCGATTCGAATGAAAAACAATTGTCAGCTCATCGGAAGTCAGCGAGGGTTTGGCGGCAGACGCATCGTTTGCATGCAACTCGTCAAAGGCCTTGGCGTATATCCAGTTGCCTTTCTTGCTGCTCCGTTGAGCCATTTTGATTCTTGAACCGCCGGAGATCGATGTCCCTCGGTAGTAAAGCCTCAACTCGTCCTGCGATATCCAAGGCGCAGTGGAGTCACGGCCATCAGCCAGTTCAATGACGACACGCTGCTGCGTAAAAGGTCTGTCGGGAAAGTCCCTGTAGGCCTCCACGATGCACCTGTGGCCGCGGGCGGGGATGTAACGATCAAAGTACATAGTCAGACCATCCGTTGAAAGGCACGGCGTATATGCCTTGTTCGCGCCATCGTTGAGCTCCGGCAGGTTGACGGGTTCGCTGAATTCCGGCAGAGTCGGATCCGGGGCGACGTATCGGCCGCGCTCGCTCTTGAGGTGATAATCACTCGCCGCCGGGTCGGCAAAAAGCGGATACGCCCGAATGTTGCCGTCTCCTTCGCCGCCATCCTGAATACAACTGTATTTCGCCCGGCAATCGAACAGATCGCCGTAGGTGTTTCCCCAGAGGATACAGTTCGCGACATCCGGATTTGCGCCGTCAAACGCGCTGATTCCGTATTGATTGCTGACAATCGTCAGATTTTTTAAGGTGGGCGCAGAACCATTTGCCAGATAAATGGCGTATTCACTGTCCCTGATCACGAAGTTCTTCAGGACGCTGTCGGCCCTCTCGCCCGAATAGAACGAGAACGCATAGCCGGAAGTCGCCCGGACTACGGCCGGGTCCGCTGCGCTTTGCACGGTAATGGCCTTGCCCCTGAAGTTCACCTGCTCATTATAGACGCCGGGCCACACCAACACAGTACTTCCCTCGGCCGCCATATCGACGCCGGCCTGGATTGTCTTAAACGCGCCGGCCCGACTCTGACCATCGTTGTTGTTATTGCCTTTCACCGTATCCACATGAAATACGCCGGTTTGCTCGATCCAATGCGTAATGTGTATGCTGCCGCCAGCCCTATTAAACAGCATAGTCTTTTGATCAGTTGTGATGAAGCCGATATGGGGCCTTACTTCAGGGGAGGGCCTCGGAATAACGACGAGTTCGACGTTCTCAAACGACGTAATAAGGGAGGTTCGCGTCGCCTTATATAAATGCATGTCGGTGTCATTGCCTCGGTTTGCTGAGGAAAAGTACAAGGTCAAACCATCGGGCATAATGCATGGCCAACGATCCCAGTCAAAGGTGTTAATTTCATACAACGGCCGCAGATTGCCGAAATTCGCTACTCTTGACGCACGTGAAGCCATCCACAGGTCCACTGTCCCCGCCGAACCCGGCCTTCGGGACGAGAAGAAGATAAGCAGTTCATCTTCTGTTAAGCTGGGCCGTTCAGCATCGGCACCGTTTACATGCAGTTCATTGAAAACGCGTACTGCCGACCACGTCTCACCAAGGCTTGCACGCTGTGCCATCTTGAGCTTAGCCAGGTCGCTTGCTTCAAGTTCATTGTAGTAAAGCCGTAGTCCATCTGCGGATATCCACGGCAGAATCAGATCAAACCCGGTTGACACCAGTTCTGTCAGCACCCGCTCCTGCGTAAATACGCCATCGGCCGTATCCCTGCGGGCTTCCATGAGGCGCTTGTAGCCGGACGCTGGGTCATAACGACTGAAGTACATCGTCAAGCCGTCCCTCGATAGGCAGGGGTGGGTCGCACGTTCGTCTTCCGAAGGGTTCAACTCCGCGATGAATTGCGGCGTCGACCATCCTGCCAGCGAATTGCCACAGGCAACAAGCACAAGCAAACAACCGCTCACCATGCATCCCACTGCCCTGATCTTCATAATTCCACCCCACCCATCGAACCAGTTTGTTTATTGTTTTCTCACAGCGTATAAATTCTTTGTGCCGAATGGTTCAGGCTCACTGAACCAATAGCCTTCAAATTCTCTTTGAAAATAACTCACCGGTCTCCCCACGACATGAGGCTGCGGATGAACATAAACATCCGTCTGCCACACGGTAACGATGAACGTGCCGCTTTCCGACAAGTGTTCACGGATGTTCTGCATGGCAAAAGTGAAGCACTTCTCGTCAACGATGTGCTGGGCCACACTGATCATTATTATGAGATCGTATTTCCCTTCCAGCTTCTGCCTTCCCACGTCCATCTTCTTGAATCTGAAGCCGGGTAGCCTCTCGGCAAGACCTTCGAACAATTCATCTGTTATGTCTATGCCCAGATAATCCGTTCCGCCATTGTCGCGAAACGCCTCCGCAAAGAAGCCGGTGCCACAGCCCACATCGAGCATGCTCACCTTGCTGAAGTCAATGCCGTGCTTTCTGCAGAAATCCAGAAAAACTGATCGTTCCATAGAATACTCTTGGACGTTTTCCTCTTCAGAACGGGTCCAGTCTCCAACGCCGCGAACCGCAAATCCGTGCTTTTGATGTCGTGCTTTCCAGTATTGCTCAGGGCGGTATTTCTGTGGGTAAATATAATCTCGCAGTTTCCACAGCGGTCGAAGCACCAGCTTGCGAAGCCTGTACAGGGCACTATGTCCTTTGTCAGCTTTGTCTACCATTGCAACTCCATATCAGCCATTTTGAGGATCTAACACTCGCCGACACCGGCGAGCCCGACTTTCTCAGTATAGCAAATCTGTTCTAAAAAGTCGAGATTCGAACCTCTTGGCTGATATTTCATTTCTCCATTGTTCCGGACTTAGCGTCTGCTACAAGTTTCACGAGCCACATAATGCCGTCGCCTGCCTCTGAGGAGGCTCTTGGGGCGGGGGCGCCGAGGCGGGGCGGGACGATGCCATTTTCGGTGGCTTTATCGTAGGAGAATGTCAGGTTTCCGACCTGCGTGCCGTCGGTCGCGGTGAACGTTATTTCATTGACCAGGTCGTCCAACATGTCGACGGCGTACTGCAGTTTCAGGTCGCCGCAATGGAGCACGACCGTTGCGCTGCGGCCTTCGACGCGGGTTTCGAAGCGGATGCGTTTTGCGGCCGCGTCGCGTCTTATTGTGTCGATGGTGTGCAGCCCCGCCCACGGCCGGGGCAATCCTGCGAATATGCCGTCGCCCCTGGCCGCCGGGCTCTTCTCGATCACCCGCCCATTTGCATCGTGAACAATCAGGCCGCCGGTGTCGCCGGCGATGTGACGGTCGCCGACATGCAGACTCAGCCATGCCTGACGCGTCCGGCTGGCCTCGTACACAAAGGGCAGATAGCCGACCCCGCTGACGGTCTGGCCTCTCAATTGCCCCTGCACGGTGAAATAGGTCCATCCGCGCCGGTGCATCTCGTCGCGTGCGTCCGCCAGGGTCGTCCGTCTCGGCCAATCGCACTTGAAATAGTCTTCCTCCAGCGCGTTGCAGTGGCGCGTCGTCCACGTGGTCCCCGATGCGTCGCCGCCGGATGTGGCGATAACCAGCAGATCCCTGCCTCGGCTGCCGATGTGCTCCATGATGGGCGAGTCGCCCTGGACCTGGGAGATGAAATCGCTCAGTTCCGGCGAATCGGTCGGCAGTCGGCGGACCGAATAGTCGCTTTCCCACATCCGGTGATTGGTCAATGTGATGGTGCCGCCGCGCGGATCATAACAATAATTGCCGCTATTGTTCTGCAGCCATTGCTTGTAGCGCTGCCGGCCGTCGCGCCCGACGTGTACATTTCTCATCATGACCGGCCCGTCGACGCCTTCGGGGAAGTAGTACCAGCACTCGCGGACTTCTCCAGCAGACGCATCGGCGGGGGCAGTCGCCACTGGGCGGCTTGCCTCCATTACGGCGGCAGGCCCGGTATTGCCTTCCTGCCTCACCGCTATCACCGTTGCCGTGGTAATCATCGCAGCCGCTGCCAAGGTCACAGCAGCAGCCTCGCCCCCAGCGGCGCCGACCACCCCGGCCGCAATACCGACCTTGAGGGTAGCCGCTGTGACGGCAACCTGGGCCGCCGCCGCCTCACTGGCCGCCGTCATCTTACCGAACAGCACCAGCGCGGTTAGTAAAGACCCCCTTCCCAATCCTCGGCGAGACAACTGTTTTGCAAGGGCGCTCTTGGCACGGAAGAACAAGGCTCGCGCGGTCAGTTCCCTGGTGCCCATCCGCTCGGCGATCTCTTTGTAAGACATTTCGTCGTAGCAGCGCATCGTGAGCACCGCCCGGTGCCGCGGCTCGATGTGATTCATGGCTGAGAAGATAATCTGCTTGAGTTCGGCGTTGATCAGGTTTGCCAGCCCCTCCTCGCCGGTGGCGCCGCGGACCGATTCGGCCTCCTCAGCGCCACCGGGCGTGGCTCTCTCCCTCCACTTGTCTCCATAGTGGCGCCGGAGGAGATTGAAGGCTATCCCGTGCAGCCAAGCTACAAAGCGGTCAGCCCTCTTCAGTTTCCCTAACACCTTGACCATCTCCAGCATGACCTCCTGCACAATATCCTGAGTCAGCGGCTCATCCAGCGTAATCCGAAAGACGTATCGGCGCAGGCTCTCCTGGGCCATGGTCGCCAGACGATTCATACTCTCTTCGTCGCCGCCCTGGGCTTTTGTCACCAGTTCCGTGTAGTCGCCTCGTTCCATAACAAAACTGTAACTAAGTGCCGGATTTTGAGAAAACGTTATGCGCTTTTTCGCGGAATTTGGAAAAATAAGAAAAAATCCGCGGCGAATCAGGGATAGTCCCCTCCCGGAAGCAAGAAGCAAGACCAGAAAACGGCCTCCAAACCGGGTATATAGTAACAGAAAACCATCGGATTTGCAAGCAAAGACCGGCACTTCACAGGGCAAACGCATTCTCCTCATAACTCGCCGGGCAGCCGGCACCGCCAGGATCGAGCAAAACCGGTCGGGGCCCCAGAGGCCCAAATCCCCCCCCGGCGAACAGATGCTCCTGATTTTGGCCTCTGCCCAACCGGTTTTGCTCTCCATTGTCGCCGCAGGTTGGGTTTGGGATGCGGACATCCGGAGAATGCGTTTGCCCAAGGCTGGTTCACGGCTTTTGTGGGTTTCCAAAGGCGCCAAACACAATGTTGGCCGTTTGAGTCCGGAGAGGTTTGCTCGCGCCCTTGTCGTGCGGATGGGCACGATTGGTGAGTACTATCAGAAAGACTTGCTTTTCCGGGTCACAGACAATCGATGTCCCCGTGTAGCCGCTGTGGCAGAATGCCTGCGCCGAAGCATGGTCGCCCTTGAGCCATGCATAGCTCGAACTCACGTCAAAACCGCACGCCCGCCCGTGAGATTGCACGCCTGTCAGCAATTCCACCCCTTCGCGGCTCAGAATCCGCTTGCCTTTGTACACGCCGCCGTTGAGCAGCATGCGGCAATAGACCGCAAGATTGTCGGCCGTCGAAAACACGCCCGCGTTCCCCGACACGCCGCCCATCAGCCGTGCCAGCGGATCATGCACGGTCCCCCGCAAAGGGGCCCCGTCGATGATTTGTGTCGCCGCGACCCTCTCCTTCAGCGCATCCGGCGGGTTGTACATGGTATGTTTCATCCCCAACGGCTGGAAGATATTCTTGTGTGCAAAAGCATCCAAAGGTTCGCCGGAGACAACCTCCACAATCTTCGCCAGCGTAATATAGCCCAGGCAACTGTAGCGAAACGCCTCGCCGGGTTTGCTTGCCGCATTGAGGCTGCATATCTTCTCGATCACCTTTTCCGGACACGGACTGCCGTACGCCTTCTTCAGCGGATCGGCGCTCGTATAGGCCGGCAGCCCCGACGTATGCGCCAGCAAATGCCGGATGAGAACCTCCTCTTTGCCGTTGCAGCCGAACTCCGGCAGATACTTCGCCGCCCGGTCGTCGAGGTCGATCCGCCCGCGATCCCGCAAAATCAGCACCGAGGTCGCCGTCGCCACGGGCTTGCTCAGCGACGCCAGATCGAAAATGGTATCTGTGTCCGCCGGCTCCCGCCAAGGCTCGACCACCTCACTGCCGAAGGCCTTCAGGTAGTACACTTTGTCGGCGCCGCCAGCGCTGATGACCGCCCCGGGAATATTGCCTTTTTCGACCTGCTCGGCGGCAACATCGTCGATTGCCGCCATTTTTTGGCGTGCGGTCCGCTCGGCCGAATTCATGCATCCGCATATGCCGGCCAGCAATACGCTCAGCACAAACGCGGCAACTCGCATCTTATTCATTCACATTCCTCCGTTGATATCTCCAAGCATCCAAACCGGTATTATACCGCCGGGCCGGGCGAATTTACACCATTTCCTCCCTGAAAATTGCGTCCAAAAATCCCGCACAGGCACTTTCACCAATGGTCGCCGCATGGTAGAATAAATCCAAAAGAGGACCTTTTCATCGGAGGATGCGCAAATGGCCCGGAAAATATTAGTCTCGGTTGCACTGATCTGGCTGGCTGTGGCCGACTGCCCCGCGGCGGTGACCGTGGGCCTCGATAAAGTCCGCACCTATGCTTCGCTGCTCAACGGCAAGCGTGTCGGCATCATCTGTAATCATACCGCCGTTGACAGCGACGGCCGGCATATTGTCGAGGTGTTTCAAGCCCTTCCCGGCGTCAAGGTGACCGCGCTGTTCGGCCCCGAACACGGAATCTACGGCCTCGCCGATGCCGGTAAAAAGATCGGCGACAACACGGACGAACGGTACGGCATCCCCATCTTCAGCCTTTATGGCAAGACTTCCAAGCCGACCCCCGAGATGCTGGCCGAGGTCGACGTGCTTATTTTTGATATTCAGGATGTCGGATCGCGATTTTACACGTACATCTGGACCATGGCCCTGGCCATGGAGGCCGCGGCGGAAAACAGTAAACTCTTTATCGTGATGGACCGTCCCAATCCCATCGGGGGCATCGCCCTCGAAGGGCCGATCCTCGAAAAACAGCACGCCACTTTTGTCGGGCTCTATCCCATCCCGGTCCGCCACGGCATGACCGTCGGCGAACTCGCCCGTATGTTCAACGGAGAGAACTGGCTGAAAGAGAAGGCCCGGCTGCTGGTGGTGCCCGTCGGCAACTGGCGGCGCAGCCAATGGTACGACGAGACCGGACTTGAATTCATCAAGCCGTCGCCCAATATGCCGGACCTGGAGACGGCTGCCGTCTACCCGGGCCTGTGCCTCCTGGAAGGAACCAACCTCAGCGAGGGCCGCGGAACCAACAAACCCTTCCTCCAGTTCGGCGCCCCCTGGATCGACGAGGGTAAACTGGTCGAAGCCCTTAACAAACTGCGCCTGCCCGGCGTGAGATTTGTCCCCGCGGCATTTACCCCCACGGCCTCAAAGCACGCCAACGCACTCTGTAAAGGGGCGGCCATCGAGATAGCCGACCGCACAGTGCTGGAACCCTTCCGCCTCGGGGTGGAGATCGTTAACACGCTTTACCGCATGTACCCCGACCAGTTCGAATGGCGGCAATCTCATTTCGACCGCCTCTGCGGAACCTCAACTGTCCGCGAAGCCATTGTCCAGAACGTCGCGATTGATAGCCTTGCCGTCAAATGGCAAAAGGATATGCAGGGTTTTCAGAAAACCCGCCAGCGCTATCTCCTCTATCGCTGAGGGGCGGGGCCTTTTCAGCGTTGGAATGATGGCGTTCGGCGGTGCATGCAGGAGTGACCCTACGCCAGCGCCTGCAGCACGCATGCCTTCATCTTTGCAAGGCCCAGTTTCGCCACTTCCAGCGCATCCTGCTGCCAGTAGCCCGGGTGGAACAACTCCAGAGAAAGCATCGCCCGGCAGCCGTTGTCGTACACGTCGCGAAGGATCTGGGGTATGGGCGCAATGCCGTCGCCGGGCATGACCCGGTCCTTGTCGGCGATTGTCGCCCGCGGCGGGTCGGCCGGATAGTCGTTCAGGTGAAATACCTGAATCGTCCGACCGCTGATCGCCTTATAGGCGTTGAAATCAGACCCCCCTTTGTACGTGTGGTACACATCCGGCAGCAGGCATGCCTTAGGATGCCTGCTTTCGGCTATCACGTACAGCGCTTCGCCCAGCAGGTGCAAATTCGCCGACGGCCCCCACGTCTCCAACTGCGGCACGACGCCCATGGAATCGCCGATCTCCAGAATCGCGCGATAGCGTTCGGCCGCGTGATTCAGGTTCAGGCCGGGATCGCGGTTGGCGCCCGACGGCGGCGCGGCAACCCGTATGCCACCGATCTGTGCCACTGCATCCATGTCTACCCGGAACTGCTCCAGTCCTTTGGCCCGCTGGGCATCATTGTCCACAATCCACTGTGCAAAGCCGATCGCGCTCTCCACCGTAATACCCAGGTCGGCGATCCGCTTCTTCAGATCCTTCAGCGACCCGCCCGCATCGCGGTATTCGTGGATCTTGTGAATCCATGGCTCGATGGCATCATATCCCGCCTTGGCGGTAATCTCGATTTCCTCGACCAAGCTGAGTTTTTGCCCCCGAATCGTCCCGGTGTTCAGGCAATAGCCGAAGCGGTCCTTACCGGCTCCGCCGGCGGCCTGTGCATGCTCCGACGAACCCGCCAAAAGACCCGCGCCCCCCGCGGCGGCAACAGAAACCGACATAAACCTCCGTCGAGACAAACGACTGTTACGAGCCATATTCTTTCTCCGAACATCAATGATGCAGGACAAGGCGCCCCTCGCCCCTGATTCAGCAACCGCTTACAGACGGCCATTATTATACCAGATCGCTTCGAAATGCACAACCCGCAGCAACCGGGCCGGCGGTGCTATATATTTCCGACAAGCTTGAGGTTATACATGTGCGAAAGCACCTTCACCCGGCGTGCCATGGCGCGGTCTGCGCAGTAGAGGATGGGATGCGGGCCGCTGTAGATTTCGCAGATGTCTTCGACCTTGTCGATGTCAACCAGCACGCGGGTGGCGCAGCCGCCGGTGGGGGGGCTTGTGGGAGAAGATATGACTTTGCCCGTCCAGCAGGTGATGGTTTCGTCGGCGCTGTTGTATTTGACCAGGGTAACCGGCTCGTCGGGGGTCCACTGTACGTCGAGCGCGGCCGTCTTGGGGAGTTGGTGGAAGAACGGGCGGACGAGATACTTCTGCGAAGGGCCGGCCGGGCCTTTGAGCTTTGTGGCACAGGTACAATGGGATGCGAAATATTGATTGCGGCTGGTGTCGAATTCGGGATTGTGCTGGAAACCGGCGCGTTCGAACAGCAGGCGGCCGAGCATCATCGTCAATGTCGCGTTGAAGTCGTTTTCGCAGCCGCACGGAATCAGCGATCCGTTGTTCGTCGCGAAACTCAGGCAGGGCTTACGGTGTTCGAGCATCAGGCAGTTGATCGTGATGGCGTCGGCCCCGTACCGCTGCATGATCTGTTCGACGGCCCGATGCGACCGCATGGCCTCTACAAAGTACGTGTCGGTCACATCCATGACACCGAGGGCGCTTTGCTTCCAGGCCATTGCCTGACGCACCAAATCGTCGTCGGCTTTGACCGCATCAAAGAGTGCGTTGAACTCGGCGGCGTCGGCGCTGACAACGTCAACGCCGAATTTCTGTTCGGTTTGCCGTTGAGGAGGTTTAGGCGTGACACGCAGGAGGCGGCTTTGGGCGAGCATTTTCCTGGTATGCACCGCCCGCAATCCGCGTTCGATCTCGTCCCAGTTTTCAATCGAATGAATGTAGAAGATGCCTCCGGCGTTTCGAAGAATTGCCGGCGGGAGTTGGTGGTTCGAGCCGACCGGTTGATAGACGATCGCCGTCGGGGCCGATTCGGTGGCGATTTGATATGACCATTGCGCAAAGGTATTCCAGAAATTGATGACCAGAACGGCGTCGAAACCAGACGCTTTGGTTTCGGCAATGAATTCGCGGACTCCCGCGTCTTGATAAACGGGTCTCGGGGCGAACGTAACGTTCAGCCCCATGTGCTCGGTCATCTGTTTGATCTTGCGGGTGAACGTCTGCTCCTGGGCCTCCGGCTGGAATTGATTGCCCGGCCAGGTGAACCAGCGGTGGGGGGCCCAATTGTCCTCATTCTTGCCGGCATTGACGATCTCGGCAGGCGGGTACAAAAAGACGACCTTCACGCGGGCGGGGGCTTTGTCGATACGGGCCATTCCAGAAGCCGGCTCGGCGGCGGCGAGGATCGAGGCCGGAATCAGACCCAGTGCGCCAATTGCACCGGTGGCGGCAACGAATTCGCGACGATTAAAACCTCCATTTTCGCATGATTCACACATGGCAGTGCCTTTCTATCAAAAACGATTTGATTACATAATAATCAAAGCATATTCGACGCAAAAGTGCAAGGCATCGGCCGCGTGGCCCGCATTTATCTTTCATGCATGATGAGGTCTTCGTAGGTCTGGCGTTTTCTTATTACCTTCCATGTGTCGCCGTCGACGAGGACTTCGGCGGGCATTGGGCGGGCGTTGTAGTTGCTTGCCATGGTGAAGCCGTAGGCGCCGGCGGTGAAGACGACGATGAGGTCTCCGCGTTTGACCGGGGGCAGGGGGCGGTCCTTGGCGAAGAAGTCGGCGCCTTCGCAAATGGGGCCGACGACATCGACTGTTTGCGTGCCGTCGAGGGCGGGGTCTTTGCTGCGTCTTGGCGGGACGAATGCCGACTGGACGGCTGCGGGCCAGATGAAGTGGAAGGCCTCGTAGAGCGACGGGCGGATGAGGTCGTTCATGCCGGCGTCGACGATGACGAATTTCTTGTCGCCGCCGGTCTTGGTGTAAAGGGTCCTCGTCAGGAGGATGCCGGCATTGGCGACGATGGCCTTGCCGGGTTCGAGGATCAGCTTAAGGTTTTTGTCCTTGAGGATCGGGACGATGCCCGCGGCGTAATCGGCGGCGGAGGGAACGGTGTCGGATTCGTAATCGGCGCCATAGCCGCCGCCGAGGTCGAGGGCTTCAATGGTATGGCCGCCCTCGCGGAGCGTGTCGATCACGGGCAGGATCTTGCGGACGGCCTCGACGTAGGGGGTGATGGTCTTGCCGCCGGAGCCCAGGTGGACGTGGATTGCGCAGAGGTCGACGGCGCCATTGTTGCCGTAGTCGGCGAAGACCTTGCGGGCGCGTTCGATGTCCACGCCGAATTTTGTTTCCCGGGTGCCGGTGGTGATGTGCCGGTGCGTGCCGGGATCGATGTCGGGATTGACGCGAAGGGCGGCTTTGGCCTTCTTGCCGGTCTGTTTGGCGAGGCGGATGAGGTTTTCCAGTTCCTCTTCGGATTCGATGTTGAAGTAGCCGATCGGGGCGTTGAGAGCGTCGATGATCTCGGTGTCGGTTTTGCCGGTTCCGGCGTAGACGATCTTGCGGGTGTCGGCCCCGGCCTGGCGGGCGCGGAAGAGTTCGCCGCCGGAGACGATATCGAAACCGCTGCCCGCCTCAGCCAGGATGCGCAGGATGTTGATATTGCCGCAGGCCTTGATGGAATAGCAGACGGTGGTGTCAAGCTCCGCATATGCGGTCTGAATCTTCCGCAGGTGGTCCAGAAACGTGGCCTTGCTGTAAATGTAAACCGGCGTCCCCACCTCGGCGGCGATGGTCTCGACATCCACACCCTCGGCAAAAAGCCGGCCGTTGCTGTAATTGAAGGAATCCATAACGCAAACGCTCCCAATTAGAACATGAAGAATCGGCAGTATAGCGATAGTGATGGGGAATGCAACTGCCGGGCTTGAAAGAAATTACTCAGGACGGCTACGTTGACCTGGGGCGATTTCGATGACCCCCGCAATAAGTATCCAGTGGGCGGGCAGGGCGTCGGCGGGCCAGTGGGGCGGCTTGTAGGGCATGCCGAGGCTCATAGTAACCAGGCACGGCGTGGTGGGCGGGCCTTCGCCCCTGTCGAGTTTGCCGTGCAGGATGGGATCGGTGATGTTGACCTCCAGGTCTCGCTGGCCGGTGGGGATGATTCCTTTCCAATTGTGCTTGTCGGTGGCGTTCCTGCGGGTGTCGCGTACGCGCAGCCTGTCGACTTGTATCAATTGCAGGGTGATGCGTTCTTCAAAGGGTTTCTGACGCATTTCTTCGGGGGTAACGTACTTGTTGTGATTGTGCAGGATGTACCCGGGCCGCTGGATGTATTGGTGCATGTGCTCGGGACGCAATCTGCCATTGTGGCGCCATGGGCCGGAGAGGATCGTGCGGTTTTCGCTTTCAAAGTCGTAATTGGGGCCGGTCGAATGCAGCGGTATGTCCAGGACGTCCAGGAGGGCTGGAAAGTAGCCATCCAGCTTCATCGCCGTTTTGGGGACGCGCCCGTCGTTAAGATTAGTGACAGGTCGGACCCACTTTCCGGTGTCGAGGTCGATGCCTGCGATGCACCAGTCGTGGTGCTTCCATGAGTTGGCCAGAACGACGATACGCGTGAGGCTCACAAGTGAATCACCTCCACATTCTCCATATGTTTCTGGATGTGCTCTGCCACAAGCCGGCGATGGCAGTGTTCGGGCGTATCTTCGCTGCACAGGAGGCAGTCGGCGTCGCGCAGCATGCCCGCTGCCCACTGGGCGATCCGGCGATCCGTCAGCAACTCCGCGAACATTCGCTCATAGTCAACCCACGCGCCTTTGTCCTTCTTGAAGGCGTCGAGAACTTCCTGTGTCGGTGCGCATTCAGGGACGTGCAGGTACTCAATTTGGGCAATTGCCTCAAGAAAGTACTTCAGGTCGCCCGCTTTGGCGAAGCCTGCCAACTGAGAGGTATTGTTGAGCCGAACGTCAACGATGCGTTTTATCTTTGCCTTCTGCAGGCGGGTGAAAAACTGCTCGGCCGTCTTTTTTGTGAACCCGATAGTGAAAAGTTTCATGCTTCTTCCGTTTCCTGTGCGCAGGCGAGTTTTTCAGCCTGCAAATCAAATGCCCTGTTGATGAGTGCGGCTTCGGTCGTCAGTTCTCCGAAAAGCTCTCGCTGGAGTTTGTGCATTTTGACCAGCCGCTGCTGGGCCGCGTCGTGGGTCTCGGTCGCTGCGTCGCTCAGGATATGTGTGATCTGCAGCCCGGGCTGCATCTTTTTTAACTCCCGGCAGATGAGTATGGTTCTGTGGCACGTCAGGGGGTCGCCTTCCGAGCACATTACGGCACATCTGTTCTTGGCGGCCTGCTCAAGGACTTGTGCGAGTCCTTCCTGGAAAACCGGCAACTGTGCGATACGGTCATATCTGGCCTGCCCTCCGACATAACAGTTTGCTTCGGATCGGCGCGCGCCGATTTCGCGACCGAGGAAAACGTACCGGATGGCGGCGTTTGGCAGGGCCTTTTCGAGAATGTCCTTGCCGAATTGCGGCGAATACTTGCTGTAGGGGCTCGACCGCACGTCGATAACTGTGGAAATGGTCTGTGACCTGAGCAGTTTGAGGAATCGTTCCAGCGAGTGGTTGGAGTGTCCGATTGTGAATAGCTCGTTCATGCCATGCTAACCGTCAATCGCGTGTTATTTAGGCCGGAACATCAATATACAATACTTCTGGTCAGAAATCTACCCGGCCGGAAATAAAATGTCATCATTCCCCTGTGGTCCGCCCTTGGCGACGCCGCCAATTGTATGTAAGTTCTTTATTTCAAAGTGTTTATAAGCAAAAAGCTTCATTTTGGAGAGGCGGATTGCAATGTTGTCTCGCGGCAATTTTGCCGGAGGATGAAACGTCTGAATACTTGAAATCTCTGGCCAACTCGGGTAAAGTAGGTAGTTTGGCTTTGGAGTCACGCATGGATTTGGGGGTTTGAGCACCATGCGGTGGCATAAAGCAGATTGAGATTATGGCAATTATCGTTAGAGAGGAAGAACATGAGTAAAAATCAGAATATCTCGCGGAGACGATTTCTGGGTTCGACGGCTGCGGTGGCGGCGTTTACGTTGGTGCCGCGGCATGTGTTGGGCGGGGGCAAGTTTGTCGCTCCGAGCGAAACAATCAACATCGCGATCATCGGCTGCGGAGGCCAGGGCCGGACAAATGCCCGCGGACTGTTCGGGCAAAATGACGCGCGGATCGTGGCGGTTGTGGACCCGAACGATCAGGATGACTACGGCCGTTTCTATTATGGCGGCGTTGCCGGTCGGGTGCCGGTTAAAGCGGAGGTGGAGAAGCACTATCAGCAGGGCAATGCGAACTTCAAGTGCGCCGAATACATGGACTTCCGCAAGATGTTCGACAAAGAGAAGAGCAACATTGATGCGGTGCTGATCGCCACGCCCGACCACGTACACGCGGCGGCCTCAATGGCGGCGATTAAACTCGGCAAACACGTTTATTGTGAAAAGCCGCTGACCCACCGGATATCCGAGGCCCGCGCCCTCGCCAAGGCCACTGAAGAAGCGGGCGTGGCGACCCAGATGGGCAACCAGGGCCGCAGCGACGAAGGCAACGCGCTGACGTGCGAGATGGTGTGGGCGGGCGTCATCGGCGATGTCCGCGAGGTGCACGCATGGAGCAATGCCGGCGGTTGGGCGAGCGGCCGCGGCCGTCCGAAAGAAACGCCGCCCGTAAAGGCCGGCCTCGACTGGGACCTGTGGCTCGGTCCACTAAAGTCGCGCCCGTACAGCCCGCAATATTGTCCCTACAACTGGCGCGGCTGGTGGTCGTTCGGCACCGGTTGCGTCGGCGATATGGGCGTGCATAATCTGGAGCCGGCTTTTGCCGCCCTGAAACTCGGCCACCCCATCAGCGTCGAAGGTACCAGCGAGTTCCTCGATTCGGAAGTCATCGGCCCCAACAACAAGGTCGTGTGGGAATTCGGCCAGCGCGGCAACATGCCCCCGGTCAAGGTCTACTGGTATGACGGCAAGTTCCAGCCCGAGCGTCCCAAGGAACTAGAAGAAAACCTGCAAATGGGCGAAGGCGGAAACGGCATCTTCCTCATCGGCGAGAAGGCCACGCTTATGGGCGGCGGCTGGAGCCGGTCCCCCCGAATCATCCCCGAAACGAAACGCCGCGAGATGCGCGACAAGCTGCCCCCCAAGACCATTCCAAGGTCCAAGGGCCACCACCGCAACTGGCTCGACGCCTGCAAGGGCGGCCCGGCGGCATGCAGCAACTTCAGCTACAGCGCATGTCTTGCCGAGTTCATCCTGTTAGGCGACGTCGCGATCCGCGCCGGCAAGAAGATCACCTGGGACGGCCCGAACATGAAGGCGACGAACTGTCCGGAAGCGGACGAGTTCATCCGCCACGAATCGCATTATCGTCCCGGCTGGTCGTTGTAGGACAGCCTGAACACAGTACAATCCAGCCTGTCCGAGTCGAACGATTTGGACAGGCTGCTTTTTTGATCGCATAGCTTCATGGGAGATGGCAAATGGGTAGACTTGCGTTGGTCGGCGTGATGCTCTGTGCGGGGCTTGTTTCGCTTCCATGTCTTGCGGCCGACGGCATTGCCTCTATGGGAATGAACCTGGCAGGCCCGGCGGACTGGAACACCGAGCTGCCGTTTGTCGACGTGTTTCGCATGTCGCGGCCGTGGATCAGTCAGCACCAGGGCAAATCCTGGGGGCAGGGACCTAAACTGGACATGGATGAACACGGCTGGGTCAAACGCCTCGACCCGGGGTGCTGGGCCGAGACGCCGCTATGCACGATCGACGGCGGCCACTACCCCGGCGGCCGCTACACCGTCCTCTATGACGGCAAAGGCAAGCTCGACTTCTGGGGCGCCGCAAGAGCAGTGCAGAGCGAACCGGGCCGAAGCGCAATCGACGTCGATTCATCCAAGGGCGCCATCTTCCTCCGCCTGATGGAAACCGACGCATCCGATTACGTTCGCAACATCCGCGTGATCATGCCCGGCTTCGAAGAAACATACAAAGCCAATCCGTGGCATCCTGCCTTTCTGAAGCGGTGGCAAGGCATGGCGTGCCTGCGCTTCATGGACTTCATGCACACCAACGGTTCGAAGATCAGCACATGGGCTGAACGCCCGACACCGAGCGATGCGACATTCAGCAGCAAGGGCGTCGCGCTGGAGTGGATGATCGATCTGAGCAATCGTCTCAAGGCCGATCCGTGGTTTTGCATGCCGCACCTGGCGGATGACGACTTCGTGCTCAACTTCGCAGCCATGGTCAAGAAGGACCTCGATCCGGACCTCAAGGTCTACGTCGAATACTCCAACGAAGTGTGGAACGGCCAGTTCGCCCAGAGCCGCTGGGCAGGCGAACAGGGGGTGAAACTCGGCTTTGCCGAAAAGACCTGGGAAGGGGCGTGGCGCTTCACGGCGTACCGGTCGGTGCAGATATTCGAAATATGGGAAAAGGTTTTCGGAGGAACAGACCGCCTCGTCCGCGTCCTCCCGTCGCAGGCCGCCAATCCTTACGTTTCCGAGCGCGTCGTCGAATGGCAGGACGCCTACAAACATGCCGACGCACTGGCGATCGCGCCGTACATCAGCTTCAACATCAGCCCTCAGGGAAAGCCCTCCGCCGGCGAAGTCGCCGAATGGACGGTCGACCAGGTGCTGGACTATATTGAAAACAAGTCGCTGCCCGAGTCGATCGCGTGGATTAAGGGCAGCAAAGCGGTGGCCGACAAGTATGGCCTTAAACCCATGACCTACGAAGGCGGCCAGCACGCCGTCGGCGTGGGCGGCGGCGAAAACAACGAAAAGCTCACCAAACTGCTGCACGCCGCCAACGCCCATCCGCGGATCGAGGGCATCTACGAAAGACACTTCGATGCATGGCAAGAGGCCGGCGGCGACATGTTCTGCTATTTCTCCTCCACAAGTAAATGGAGCAAGTGGGGCAGTTGGGGCCTGCTGCAATACTACGACGACGACCCGGCACACAGTCCCAAGTACCGGGCCACGATGCGAAGGGCGGCCAAGTGGGGCAATAACATGGGCGAGCAGGTTTCATCAGACGTGGTTGAATAGAAGATACGCCCCGTCCATGCAATTATGCGTTGGACGCTCCATGAGGTTGGGCGTCAGAACCGGCTGTTTTGCAGAAGGTGCTTGACATGGAAGGAGGATTCGGGTATAGTATCTGGCTGTGAGTCGGCGGCCGCACTGGTCGGCTGGCTTTTCACGGAGGCAGGTGTGCTCTGGAGGATGGCACTTTGTTCCTGGCTTTGGGCCGAGGGGGGGAGAAACGCGGGTGCACTTCAGATCACTTTCAGTTACAGGATGTTTCCGGTGGCGTATTGCGCATTTGCTGCGCGCGGCGCAGCAGTGTGCCTGGTGGATAACGTGACACGCGCGGTCAGGCCCGCCGCCGCACGTTTTTCGATCTGAGCGGGCGTAAATTCGGTTTAGGAGGATGGTATGAAACTGAAAGCGTGTTTAATAGTGGTGTTGCTTGTCGCCGTAAGCGGCGTCACCTCGGCGGCAATCATCACGGGCATCGAACGCCGCAATCCCGACGGCAACAGCGGAGATACGCCGCCTGTGATTTCAAGCGTTCCGCTTGGCCCCGGGGCGGCCATTTTTGTGGATCGGGTGCATGTGTATGGCGGGGTCCCGGCTGATGTGCTCGGCGCGGACTACGTCATGGTAGCCAATGATGACAAAGACAATCCCAATTACCAGTTGCATGTCACTGTGAGCGCTGCCGGCCTGTTGGGCCTGCTCATCGACAATCGAGTGGGGCATGGCAGCGTGAGCGGATCGCCGGATCTGAATCCTGATCTTGCCGCTGCAGGAATGCAGTGGGCGCTCGACATGGGCTTTGTTGACAGTGGTCTGGATGTAGAAATCGATGAGGGCGCAAATGGAAGTATCGACAACTGGTCGAGTATCTTCGTCCTGCAAGTGCTGCCGGGCACCTATACACTATATCAGCAAAACGACGCCACCGATGCGGGCGGACGGAACATGTACTCGGTGGGTGCCATTCCCGAGCCGGCAACGCTTTCGCTGTTGGGGCTTGGCGCCTTGGCGCTGATTCGCCGTCGGCGGTAGTGTCCAAACCTGCCGGGCGTGTACTGATCCACGGACTGGATGCGCATATTAGACAGGCTGTCCGCCTCGCGTGGGCAGCCTGTTTGTATATATAAGACCTCTTGCGTTCTCATTTGGATAAGGATTGGCAAATGAGTTGGCAACATGGTCAGACGTGTGCTACAATTCTATGGTGAGACTAAATGGCGGCCTTCATTTTTTTTGGGAGATGATCCATGAACGGTCAGGTCGAAGAAAACAGGTCAGGCAGAGGTGACATTTCGCGTAGGCAGTTTCTGGGTTCCGC
>JACZKQ010000173.1 GCA_014859965.1 Phycisphaerae bacterium | reverse complement strand
CCGCGGCGTCTGGGAGTCCATCGCCGCCCCCGAACCGGCCGTCTCTGCCCCATCCGCTGCCGCACCCGTGCAGATTGCCGACGAGGACCTCCTCGCCTCGCTGCCGCCGGAAAAGAGCGACGCCCTGCGTGCACGCCTGGATACCCTCCGCCCCCAGTTAGCCGCCGCACAGGAGACCCGCGGTGACGCCCTCGCGGCATACACGCGATGGCGCGAGTTCTCCACACGCATCCAGGACGACCCCCAACTGGGCGCCGTGTACCTCAAGTCCCTCCAAATCGTCGACCACCATCAAACCCTGCTCCATGAAGCCGACAAGACCATCCAGTCGCTCGAAAAGAAGATCCAGACCGCCCGCGTAGACGCGGCGCTGGTCGAAATAGCCCGCGGCTTCACGCTCCGCGACTGGCTCGTCATCGCCCTCTACCTGATCTTCACCACCGTCCTCGGCGGCCTGCTTGCCGGAAAGCAGGCCACCATGAAAGACTTCTTCCTCGGCGGCCGCCGCCTCCCCTGGCCCGCCGTCTGCGGATCGATCATCGCAACCGAACTGTCGGCCGCCACCTTCCTCATCGCGCCGGCCATCGTCTTCTCGCAGGGCGGCGACATGACCTACATCCAGCTCGCCATCGGCACGATCCTCGCCCGATTCGTCATCGGATACTTCTTCATCCCCGTCTACTACAAGCGAGAGATCTATTCGCCCTACGATTACATGGGCAATCAGCTCGGCTCCCGCGTCCGCCACATCACCACGGGCCTCTTCATGATCGGCGGCATCCTCGCCCAGGGCGCACGCGTCTACATCGCCGCCAAGGCCCTGCAGGTCATCACCGGCGCCGACACCACCACCTCCATCCTCATCATCGGCGCCGTCTCCATCGTCTGGACCATCATGGGCGGCATCACCACGGTCATCTGGACCGACGCCATTCAGTTCCTGCTGTTCACCTTCGGAGCGGTCGCCGCGCTGGTGTTCGCCGCAACGGCGGTCAACGGCGGGCTCTGGACGGTGTTTTCCGAGGCGTACCACGCCGGCAAGTTCCGGGCCGTCAACCTCAACTTCAACCCGAAGGAAGCCTACACCCTCTGGTGCGGCCTCATCGGCTTCAGCTTCCTGACCCTCGCGTCGCACGGCACCGACCAGCTCCTCGTCCAGCGGATGTTCACCTGCAAGAATGAGGCCGCCGCACGCAAGGCGATCATCTGGTCCGGCTTCTCGCAGGTCCTGACCTGGCTGCTGCTGCTCGTCGGGGCAGGCATCTTCGTGTATTACAAGCACGTCCCGCTCACCGCCCCGGAACAGGTGGTCGTCAGCGCCGACGCGATGAAGGTCTTCGCCGTCTACATCGTCAACGTCATGCCGCCGATGCTGTCGGGCCTGCTCATGGCCGCGATCTTCGCCACCGCCATCAGCACGCTGGATTCTCTCCTGGCGGCACTGTCGCAGAGCACCATCGCCATCTTCTACAAGCCGTTCGTCAGGCCCGAGGCGTCGGACGGGCATTACGTGCGTGCATCGCGCGTGATTGTGCTCGTCTGGGGGCTCGCCCTGACGGCGTTCGCCATCTATTGCGACGTAATCGCCCAGCGTTACGGCGATTTGATTCAGTTTGCCCTCGCCATGGCGGCCTACACGTACGGGGCGCTGTTAGGGGCATTCCTACTGGCGTTCCTTCCCACGAAGCGCGACGACCTGGGCCTCATGTGGGGCGTGCCGCTGTCGATGCTGACGGTTTTCGCCCTCAACTGGCATCAGACCTTTCCGCAGGTCATCGTGCTCGCCGCATGCATGATCCTCCTCGTCCAGGCCTTTCGCCACCTCCGCTTCGCCCCGTGGAAGATACTCTACGTCGGCTGCGGCGTGCTCCTGGTCATGCTCGTCAGCATGGCCGTGATCGGCCGCACCCCGGAAGGCGGGCCCGTCCACATCACCCTCGCCTGGCCCTGGCACTTCCCCATCGGCACCGCAGTGACCTTCATCATCGGCTATCTGGTGGGCAACAAGACCGAAGCCTGAGCAGTCTATGCGTGAAAGTCTGTCAAATCTACCAAGTCTGCGATTCCGCCACAGTTTCGCAGACTTTGCCTGAAAGTCTGCATTATTATGTAAATATATAAGAGTTTACACACTTATTAGATTTCCCTCTCAGGTCAAGGACCACACCCGCAAGCCCAGGGCAGGCGCATTCTCCGAATGTCCGCATCCCAAACCCAACCTGCGGCGACAATGGAGAGCAAAACCGGTTGGGCAGAGGCCAAAATCAGGAGCATCTGTTCGCCGGGGGGGGGGTTTTGGCCTCTGGGGCCCCGACCAGGGCAATCGCATTCTCCGGATGCCCGCATCCTAAACCCGGCATGCGGCGAGAATGGAGAGCAAAACCGGTTGGGCAGAGGCCAAAATCAGGAGCATCTGTTCGCCGGGGGGGGATTTTGGCCTCTGGGGCCCCGACCGGTTTTGCTCGGCCCTCCCAGCGCCCTCTGCGCAGCGGCGTATCAGGAGAATGCGATTGCCCTGGGCCTTCGGTAGCGGGGGCGTCCCGGCCTATTCGGGTGCGCTTATTTCGACCTGTTCTGTCGCCCAAGTGACGCTCTGGATGAAGGCATTGGCCGCCGCAGCGGGCTCGGTTCGGGTTGCACTGGGCCAGCAGTGGAACAGAGTACATAGGATTACAGGCGCACCGGCCGAGTTGTTCAGCGACAGGGTGACCGTCTTGCGTTCCACTCTACCGTCGATCACGCCTTGACGCCAGGCATCCAGAATGGTGTTGCGCTGCGCCGGGGCGAAGGTGGGGTCGAAATACCGGGTCCGCCCGGGGCGCTTCCTCAGTATGCGGTCTTCGCCATCCAGGTACTCGGTAACCTCGGTCTCGGCCCCGACGGCGGCGATGGATGCAAAACTGACGGCATAGCCGGTTGGCAGCTTGACCGCAAACGGGCCTTTCACGACCGGCTGCGGGCCGGGCTGCCAGTAATCGGGCAGCTGCTTCGGCGGGATGCTGAGCCGTGTGATCAGTTCGGTCGCCAGGGCGACGGTCATCACAACGGTGTTGCTCCGAGGCTGGTAATCATACCGCATCAGCCTCGGCCAGCAGTACTCCATGTCATAATGATCGACAATGAAGCCGTCCTGATTGAGGATCGCCAGACGGATCGTCTTGCGATCGGTCATGCCGTTCCTGACGCCTCCATACCAGCTATCCAGAAACCGGTCGGCCGAGGCGAAGGTCTTCAGTTCGACGTTCGCATAGCGTGTTCGGCCGGGACGCTTTCGGAGGACCTGGTCTTCACCGTCCATGTACTCGATGACCTCTGTTTCGCTGCGGATGCCGTCGACATAGTGAAAGTAGCGGTCTGCCTCGCCCTGCGTCGACATGCGGACGATGTAATTGGAGATGAAGGCCGGCGGCTCGATGCGGTCGGCGACGCCGGCATGGAGTGCCTGCGGGGTGGGGGATATCTTCTGCCGGGGCAGGACGGCCTGTGGGCTGAGGCCCGACCCGGAGCGGCGGATGGCGATGTGGAGCCAGCGGGGCTGGCCGTTGAAGACGGAGGCGTCGAATTCGAGCTCCACGGTGAAGTAGCCATGGGTCACGGGCACTTCGGGCAGTTCGATCGTCTCGGCGACGCGCTTGCCCTTGACGGGCGAGTCGTAGAGGCTGAAATACATGTCGTAATCGCCCTGGGCCGAATCGCCTTGATCGTGCAGCCGACCCTGGTACGTGAAGGCGCTGAGCGAACCGGCGGTGAGCGCCAGTAAGCATAAGGCCGCAAGCAGTCGAATTGTCAAGCCGCGTTGTCGCATGTCTTTTCTCCTTGGTTTCGCGGCCGCCGTCGGGCGTGGGGTTTAAGCCCTGAAGACGGACCGAAGAAGCGTGCCGCAAACAATACACCATAGTACCACATTTAGCAACGGAATGTCAAGCGATTTCGGCGGCGCGCCAAGGCTGCAAGTACAAAACCTGGCGGCATCGTAACACGGGAATCCTCCCCGTGGTGTAGGGGCGGGGTTCACCCCCGCCCGGGTTTGCCGACGGATCGTGACATGCACCCACCCACGCACCGACGGGCGACCGTAAAGGTCCTACGCGACCCCGGAGAGCGATACCGCGCGGGCCAATGCGTTCGCCCCGTGTGTGTGTAAAAGTCTGTCAAGTCTGCCAAGTCTGCGATTCCGCCACAGTTTCGCAGACTTTGCCTGAAAGTCTGCATTATTATGTAAATATATAAGAGTTTACACACTTATTAGATTTCCCTCTCAGGGTAAGGACCACACCCGCAAGGCGCCCAGGCCGGGACCGGTCGACTTGCCGTTCCAGTTCGTCCCACGGGCGCAAAACCTGCCCTCGGGCGCGCTGTCAGGGCGTGTTCGCCAGCCCGGAGTTGAGCCACCCGGCGGCCGTGATGGCCAGGTCCCGCAGATTGACGGCGCAGTCTCCGTTGACGTCGCCGCGCAGGTCGAGACTCCCGGCATTATAGCACTGTGGCTGCTGGAGACGGATCGCGTCAATATAGACGGTATCGACGTCTTCCGCCCCCTGGCCCGAGGGCGTGCCGTCGCCAAGGGTGAGGGTGATCCTGTTCACGGCGGTGAGATCGACCCCGGCATTGGCGAACGCGGCGAGGTCGATGTGCCATTCGTGCCACTGGTCGCTCTGACGGGCGTAGTCGGGGTTGGTTTGTGAGGCCGTATGTCCGCCGGCGTCGCCCAGATGGAGCGTGAGCGACTGAGCGGCGTTATCCTGCTTGCCGCGGAACGCAAGCATCAGGGTCGCCATGCCCTCGGCGGTCCAGTCCTGGGGCGCAAACGCGCGTGTCATCTGCCGGTAGTAGGGCGGTTTCTGGTTCTGGTAGTCGATCCGCATGGATTGTGCCCCGTCGTGGAACTCTGCAGCGTCTACGCAGTTAAGACCGTTAGCGTCGGCTATGCTTGCCCCTGGCAGGTTGGGGTCCCATGCGAGCCGAAGGGCGTTGTCGTCGGGATACGATTCGAAATCTTCAATGACGATGAAGGGTATCGTAGTGAAGCTTGAGACGGGCCCTTCGACCGTACCGGAGGGGCCGATCTGGTCGACGCGCCACTGGTAGGTGACGCCGGTGCGGAGCGGACCCGGCGCATAGCTTCGCGCAGCGGGTTCCGGATGGATGGGCTGCATGTCACCGGCGGGGCCGAACCAGAGCACGTGCGAGGCAGCGAACGCGGCCTCGACCCAGGTCAGCGTGGGGCTCAGAGAAACGTCCGCGGCGGCGTCCGCCGGCGCCAGGGGGACAGCGGCCGGGCCATCCGAAACCGAGAAGATGTTGTCGAACGTGACGTTGAAGCCCGCCGGGTCGGGGCGTTCGTTCTGGGCGAAGACGCCGCTGACGCCGGACATGAAGGGCGCATCGCGGACGGCGGGATCCTCCCAGTAATCATTGCCGGCGGTGTCCACGAGCGTGCGGAGACGGGCGACCAGCGGGCCGCCTTCATATTCGTAAAGCGCCCCGGTCACATAGGTGGGGTCGGCGCCGACGATGTCAAGCTGGGCGTAATAGCTCCTCCGGTGGAGATAACCCGGCACGCGGATCTGGTAGTCGCCGCCGACACGCATCATGTTCTTGATTTGAACAACCTTCTCGACGTCGATGCTGAGGTTGGCGGGACCGGCTTCCCAGTTGATGTGCATGATGTAGGCGTCGGCAATAACGCCGCCTGCCTGCGGGTGGGCAAAATAGCTCGCCCGTGCGCCGAAGCCCTGGTAGTTGGCCGTGGCGTCGCCGGTGACGTTGACCACGGCGCCGATGCGGACATCCGTAAAAGGTTCGCTGACAAACCCGACGCCGAAGGCTGCCCCCTTCAGCGCGGCCGATTTGGATTCCGTGATGGCGATGTAGTGGTTGCCGTCGGGAGCCTGCCGCCTGGTGGCGGCGAAGGTGGCGGACTGGCCGTACGTGATCGCTTCGACGGATTGCCAGTCCCAGGCGAGGTCGGATGGATTCGTCTCAAAGCTCTCGAACCAGTTTGCGCCGGCAATGGAGACGACGGACAGGACACAGACTGCAACAATTGCGGGAACGTTTCGGTGTGACATTTTCTATTCCTCCAACAGGGTTACGAGCAAACATTCTACGTTGCCGATAGGCCGCCGGTGGGGTGCAATCGTCAAGGAGGGTCTAATCCGCGTCATGCTGCACATACAGAGTAGACGCAGCGACGCCGGGTTGTCAATTAGAAAATTCGCGCCAGCGGCGGCAATTTCGGATTTTTTGTACGGGTAATCGGCCGTTGCGTGGCGGACGCCGGTGTGGTAAACTCGTGGCAAAGGACTTTTGCAGGGAGGTTTTGTCGATGCAGGACATGGGCGAGGCGATCGGGACGGCGGCAACCCTTTATGAGCAAGGCGATTATTCGCGGGTGGTGGAGGTCTGCCGGCGTGTGCTGCAAAGCAGGGAGGATTGGAGGCTGCTGCACTTTGTGGGCAAGGCGGCTTATCAGTTGGGACGCTATGCCCAGGCCGAAGAATCCGTCCGCAGGGCGATCCGGCAGGCGGCGGGCGAGGCGTCGATCCATAATACGCTGGGGGTGATACTGGAGGCCCAGGGGCGGTTTGACGAGGCGGTGGCGGCTTACGGACAGGCGGTGTCGCTGAAGGGCGATTTCGCCGAGGCCTGGCTGAACAGGGCCATCGCGCTGACTTCCGCAGGCGACACGCAGTCGGCCGAGCGGGCGTGCGCCCAGGCGCTGGAACTTCGGCCCGACTGGGCGCGGGCCCACGATGTGATGGGCTATGTTCACCAGTGCAAGGGAGCGTTCCAAGAGGCCGAGGCGAGCTTTCGGCGGGCGGTGGAACTGGAAGCAGGGTATGCGGAGGCGAGGAACCACCTGGGCGCCGCGCTCAATCGGCGGGGGGATTTCGCCGCGGCAGCCGCCCAGTTGCGCCAGGTGGTGGCGACGGCCGCCGATTACGCAGAGGGCTGGAACAACCTGGGCATCAGCGAAAAGGGGCTGGGACGGCTTGCCGAGGCGGCGGCCTGTTTTCGCCGGGCGGTGGAACTGGACGAGGGGTTTGCGCAGGGGCATTACAATCTGGGCAATGCGCTGCGAGAGACCGGCGACTGTGAAGGGGCGATTGAGGCGTTCGAGCGAGCGATTGAATGGATGCCGGACTTCGCGTGGGCGCACTGGAACTTGTCCCATGCGCTGCTGGCGTGTGGGCGGTTCGACGAGGGCTGGCGCCAGTACGCATGGCGGCACGACAAGCGGCTGGGCATCGTGACGTATCCGCACGAGATGGATCTGCCGCGATGGGATGGGCGCAAGTTTGACGGCCGGCGGTTGCTGGTGCATTACGAGCAGGGCTTAGGCGATACGATTCAGTTTATACGCTACCTGCCGATGGTCAAGGCGCGGGGCGGAACGGTGGTGCTGGAGGCGCCCCGCCAGTTGTTCGCGTTGTTCAGAGAGTGCGAGGGGATCGATGAGCTCATCGCCGCCGGCCCCGACAAGCCCGCGGGGCATTTCGACTGGATGGCGTCGCCTCTGGATTTTCCGGGGATATTCGGCACGCAGGCCGAGACGATCCCGGCCCGCGTGCCCTATGTGTTTGCCGACGTGGACAAGGCGCAGGTGTGGTGGCCGAGGCTGCGGGGCACGGCGCTGAAGATCGGCATCGTCTGGGCGGGCTCGCCCGACCACGGGCGGGATGCCGAGCGGTCGTGTTCGCTGGAGTGGTTCGGTCCGCTGGCTCGGATGGAAGGCGTGCGGGCCTACAGCCTGCAGAAGGGCCCCGCCGCCGAGCAGTTGGCACAATGTGACGCGGCCGGGCGGATTGTTGACCTCGCGGGGGATTTCGAGGACATGTCGGATCTGGCGGCCGCGATGATCAATCTCGACCTGATCATCTCGGTAGACACCGCCGCCGCCCACCTCGCAGGCGCAATGGCCCGCCCCGTCTGGGTCGTCCTCCCCTTCACCGCCGACTGGCGATGGATGACAGACCGCACCGACAGCCCCTGGTACCCCACAATGCAGCTCTTCCGCCAAAAGAGCCGTGGCGACTGGGCGGACGTCTTTCAGCGAGTGCATGAGGAGCTAAAAAAGGTGGTCAAAGAGCATGTCTAAAGATACAGATCGACACTTGATTAAGAGCCTGGTTCTTGCGGTGCTTAGTGCATGGTTCCTTCCGGGTACTTGCCGGGGGGCAATTCGTGAGATCGGGCCGGGGGTGTTTGCTGAGGAGGAGCCGTTTGAGCGGGTGGCGAACTCCTTAAAACCCGGCGATGAGCTGGTTTTGCGGGATGGGGTATATTCTCAGACCGGGCGGCGGGCGGTTACGGTGAAGGGGACTCCGGCGGCGCCGATTGTGATTCGGGCGGCCCAGGGGGCTCGACCGGTGCTTACCCGGCCAGTGGAGGATATGGACCGGCACAACAATATCGAGTTCGTGGACTGTTCGCACATGGTGGTGCGGGGGATCGTGTTCGCCGGGGGCAGTTGCGGCATACGATTCATACGCGGCGACCACGTGACGCTGGAAGACTGCGAGATCCGCGAGACGGGCAACAACGCCCTGACGATGAACAGCGGCTCGTGCGACGCCTTCATCATCCGCCGCAATCACATCCACCACACGGGCCTCAGCACCCGGCGGCCGACCGAGGGCGAGGGCATGTACATCGGCTCGCACGACGGCAAGTACATCACGACCAACTCACTCATCGAAGGCAACTGGATTCACCACACCCGCAGCACCAGCGGCGGCGGCAACGACGGCATCGAGATCAAGTTCGGCTCGTACGGCAACACCGTCCGCGACAACGTGATCCACGACACGACCATCGGCACGCAGTATCCCGGCATCTTCGTCTACGGCGGCGGCAGGGGGGTCAACGTCGTCGAGGGCAACCTGATCATGCGGGCCGGGGAGGGCATACAGGTCGTCTCCGATGCGGTGATCCGCAACAATATTATCATCGACTGCACGGCGACCGGCATCACGGCAGGCCCGCACGCCGCGGTGCCCCACGTGCGAAACGTCCAGATCATCAACAACACCATCGTGAACCATCCGCGCGGCGTACGCATCCGCTGGGGTGGGGCGGAGGCAATGGTGTTCGCCAACAACGCAGTCTACTGCGAGGGGCGGACAGCAATCGACGCGGCGGGCCTCGACAAGGCGCTCGTCAGCAGCAATTATGTCAGCGGGGGCCTGAACGGGGCGATGCTCGACGGCAGACAGTTTGCCGCAGGAGGCACCCTGGCGGAGGCGTTCCGGACGACGGAAGATTTGCGCCCGCACGAGCAATCGGTTCTGATCGGCCGGGCGGACGCGGCGTACGTTCCGGCGTACGACTTCGAGTATCATGTCCGGACAGCGCCATTCGACGTGGGCGCCTGTGCATTAACGCCAACCACGGCCAGGCAGCAGCCGTTGAAAGAGGGATTCAAGAAGCAGCGTGATGACATACGGAGGAACGGGCAATGAGACGAGTGCTTTGTGCGACTGTGGTGATGTGCTCAATCGGCGGGCTTGCCGTCGCCGCCGAGCATACCGTGGCGAATACGGACGCGTTGCGGGCGGCGGTGGGGCGGGCCGAAGCGGGGGATGTCATCCTGCTTGCGCCGGGCGAGTATCGCGGCGGGTTGTATTTTGCCGGGGTCTCGGGCACGAAGGAACGGCCGATCGTGATCAAGGGTGCGGATGCGAAGAATCCGCCCGTGTTCTCCGGCGGCGGCGGGCAGGCGATGCACCTGGCCGACTGCAACTGGCTGACGCTCGCCAACGTGGTGGTGAAAGGCTACGCCGCCAACGGAATCAACATCGACGATGGCGGCTCCTTCGCAACGCCGTCGGTGGGAATCCGGCTGGAAAACGTAACCATCCTCGAAACCGGGCCGACGGGCAATCACGACGCGCTAAAGATGTCCGGCGTCGACCGGTTCATCGTCCGGAACTGCCGCTTCGAAGGCTGGGGCGGCTCGGCAATCGACATGGTCGGCTGCCGCGACGGCGTAGTCACCGGTTGTACGTTCCTGGGCCGCGAGGGCTTCGAACAATCCAATGCCATTCAAATGAAGGGCGGCAGCCGCGCCGTATTGGTCGAGCGGTGCCTGTTCAAGGATGCCGGCGAGCGAGCCATCAACTGCGGCGGCAGCACCGGACTGGCGTACTTTCGCCCGGCCGTCGGCGACTACGAGGCAAAAGACATCACAATCGCGGGCAACCGGTTCGTGGGCGGCATGACCCCGGTCGCATGGGTGACCAGCGACGGCGGCCGCGTCCATCACAACACGATCATCCTGCCCGAAAAGTGGATAGGGCGGATACTCCAGGAGACGCGCGACGAACGCTTTGTGCCATGCCGCGGCGGCGTCTTCGAAGACAACGTCATCGTGTACGACTCCCGAATCCCGTTCTTCATCAACGTGGGGCCGGGCACCGCGCCAGAGACCTTCACCTTTCGCCGAAACGCCTGGTGCCCCGTAGGCAACGCCCGCAGACCCAGCCTGCCCACAGCCGAAGAGGCCGGACTCTACGACATCAAAGTAACGCCGGAGCAGATCGACCTCGACAAGGGCACAGTGCGAATCCAAGATGCCCCGCTTAAGGGCAAAGGAGCCAACGCATACCGCAATCCTCGGTAAACCAGCGAGCGCAGGCCGGTGTGCCCCTGCCCGAGACAGGAGATGCGTATAGTATATCTAAAGGGGAAATTTGCTATATTTGCAGCCTTTGAGTTTTTGAGCGAAAAACCCATAGATGGTGGACCATCTTTGGAGAATCTTTGCAGAAACCCAAAGGCTGCAAACTCGGCATTCTTTCCCACACCGGTAGGGCAGGCGCATTTTCCGGATTTCGCATCCCAAACCCAACCTGCGGCGACAATGGAGAGCAAAACCGGTTGGGCAGAGGCCAAAATCAGGAGCATCTCCGGGGGGGGCCTCTGGGGCCCCGACCGGTTTTGCTCGGTCCCGGCGGCGCCGGCTGCCCAGCGAGTTATGAGGAGAATGCATTTGCCCCGGCCACACAGGCAGAGGACGTGAAAGCCCAGAGGCGGTATCATGCCCCGGGTCAGTTCTTACTGAAATTCGTATTGTCGAACAGCCGCATGCCGAAGGGTTCATCCTTCTTGGGCGCAGGTTTCTGCCCGGGCCTTGGTTTGTCGCCGGGGCGCGGCCCCGCAGGTTTTTGCGGCTTGGCCGGTCCGGAGCGTCTGGGAGCGGCGTCGGCTTTGGGTTTAGCTTCTTCGGCCGCCGGCTCCTTCATCGACAGGGCGATGCGTTTGCGCGCGAGGTCGACTTCGAGGACGGTCACGCTCACCTTCTGGTGGACCTTGACCACGTCCGCGGGATCCGCGACGTAGCGGTTGGCGAGCTGGCTGATGTGGACCAGACCATCCTGGTGTACCCCCACATCGACAAACGCCCCGAACTTGGTAATGTTGGTAACGATTCCGGGCAGTTTCATACCTTCGCAGAGCTTTTCAATGCTGTCGATGCCCTCGGCGAACTGAAAGACTTCGAACTGCTGACGGGGGTCCCTGCCCGGCTTGGCCAGTTCCGTGACGATGTCGCTGAGCGTAGGCAGGCCCACGTCCTCGGCGACGTACTTGCGAATATCGATCTTCTTGCGCAGGGCCTCGTCCTTCACCAGGTCGGCAACCGTGCAGCCCACATCGGCGGCCATACGATCGACGAGCGGGTAGCGTTCCGGATGGACCGCGCTGGCGTCGAGCGGGTTGGCGGCCCCGCGAATCCGCAGAAACCCCGCCGCCTGCTCGAAGGCCTTGGCGCCGAGACGCTGAACGCTGAGTAGGTCGCCGCGAGCCCGGAACGGCCCGTTGGCGTTGCGGTACTCGACGATGTTGCGGGCCAGTTGCGGTCCCAGGCCCGAGACGTACGTAAGCAGTTGCCGACTGGCGGTATTGACCTCCACACCGACGGAGTTCACGCAGCTTACGACAACGTCGTCGAGACCCTGCTTGAGCAGCATCTGGTCCACGTCATGCTGGTACTGCCCGACGCCGATGCTCTTGGGGTCGATCTTGACGAGCTCGGCTAAGGGATCCGTCAGGCGGCGGCCGATGCTGACCGCCCCGCGAACCGTGAGGTCGTAATCCGGAAATTCCTCGCGAGCGACATCCGACGCCGAGTAGATGGATGCGCCGCTTTCATTGACCATGACGATCGTGATGGAGGCGGGCAGGCCGAGCGTGCGGAAGAAGGCTTCGGTTTCCCGGCCGGCGGTGCCGTTGCCGACCGCGATGGCTTCGATCTGGAAACGCTGGCACAGGGCGGCGACCTTGATGCCGTCGGATTGCGCCTGGCGCTCGCCTTGGTGCGGGTAGATGACATCCGTGAAGAGCAGCTTGCCCTGGCGGTCGAGACAGACAAGCTTGCAGCCGGTGCGAAAGCCCGGGTCCACAGCCATAACGTTTTTCTCACCTAACGGCGCCGCTAACAGGAGTTGCCGGAGGTTCTCGGCGAAGACGCGAACGGCTTCTTCGTCCGCGGCCTGCTTGGTCGCCAGCCGCACCTCGGTCTCCATCGAGGGCGACAGCAGCCGCTTGTACCCGTCCGCGCAGGCGGCCTCGACGCACCGGGCCGCCGCCGAGTCGTTCTTGACGAACATGCGCCGCAGGATGTCGTTCGCCTTCTCTTCCGGTGCGGTGACCCGAAGCAGGAGAAACCCTTCTTTTTCCCCTCGCCGCATCGCCAGCACGCGGTGCGAAGGTGCGGTGCGGACCGGTTCCGTCCAATCGTAATAGTCCTTGTACTTGATCCCGTCGGCCTCCTTGTCCATGATGACCTTGGACACGAACGCGCCTTCGTCGAAGTAAAGCTTGCGAATGGCGTTGCGGGCGTCGAGGCTTTCATTGACCCACTCGGCGATGATGTCCGAGGCGCCCGCAAGCGCATCGGCCGCGGATTCGACACCCTTTTCGGCATCGACGAACGCCAGGGCCTCCTGATCCGGGTTGGTCTGCACGTCCTGAGCAAAGAGCAGTTCGGCCAGCGGCTCGAGGCCCTTTTCTTTTGCGATGGTCGCGCGAGTGCGGCGCTTGGGACGGAAGGGCAGATAAATGTCTTCCACCTCCGTCATGGTCTGCGCCGCGACGATCTTGTCTTTCAGGTCATCGCTAAGGAGGTTTCGTTCCTCAAGCGATTTAAGTATCGCCTCCCGCCGCTGATCGAGTTCCGCCAGTTGCGTCAAGCGATCCCGAATCTTCGTAACGGCGACCTCGTCGAGCGACCCGGTGGCCTCTTTGCGGTATCGAGAGATAAAGGGTACCGTTGCGCCGTCGGCAAAGAGCGCGGCCGTCGCGTGCACCTGGGTCGTCTTGATCGCCAGTTCGGCGGCGATCAGCTCAATATGCGTCTGATTCATGCACTTTCCTTACACGTGTTTCGCGGATAACACCCTGCTGGACAAGAAACACAGCGTAGCGGCAATCTCGGCGATGTCAATATGCCGGGGCCCTCACCGGGCAATTTTGCGGAAAAAGCTTTCCAAAGTACGGGATTTCTGGCAGAATATGCGTGGGTTAATCGTCAGTATGGTGGAACGTAAAGCCGGAGCCCTGATTGGACGTTTTCAGTGAAGAACAACTGGTTGTTCGGTGTCGGGCAGGCGAACGGGATGCCTATGCCGAGTTGGTGACGCATTACGCCCGGCAGGTGTTTGCAGTCTGCCTGGGCGTGGTCGGCAATGCGGCCGATGCCGAGGACCTGGCCCAGGAAGCACTGGTCAAAGGGTTCGAGGCGGTCCGGCGCCTCCGGAAGGGCGAAAGCTTCGGGCCGTGGATAAGGCGGATCGCAAGAAACCTCAGCGTCGACTTTGTGCGACGACAGCACGTGGGCCGAGAGGCGCTGGACGCGAGGATACGGGACCACGAAAGCCCGCGGCCGGATGGCGAGCACGTCGGCCTTGAGCAAGCGATGCAGCGGCTCGAAGAGAAGTACCGGTCGGCGATTGTGCTGTACTATTTCGACGGCGAGCGGACGGAAGCCGTGGCCGAAAAACTGGAGATCACCCCTGCCGCGGTCCTGAGCCGCCTGAGCCGGGCGCGGCGGCTGTTGCGAGAGATGCTGAGAGAGCAGGAAGACTGTCATGACTGAGCCTTGCAGCGACAAAATGGAATCGATCGTCGAACTGGTGCAGGGGGCCCTGGCGCCGGGCCGAATTGACACGGTGCGGGGGCATCTCGATGCGTGCCCCGCGTGCCGGGGGTATTATGAGGCGCTGTTGGCCGACGGATGCCGTCTGGCCGAGTATGCGGCGTCGCACGAGGCCGCGACAGAACGGATCCAGGCAGCCGTCCTGGCAAGAGTCAATGACGAGTACAACGAAAAAGGTATCTGTATAAGGAGAAGAACCATGGGAAGTGATTTCTTAAAAGTGACATTGGCGGCGGCCGTAATCCTTGTTGCAGCGATCATCGGCCGGGGATACTATGTAATGCAGGACAAAGAGGCGGACGTCTCTGTCGCGCAGGCGCCGCAAACGGCTGAAACGCCGGCGCCGCAGGTGCCCGCCCCGGTGGCCGTTGGCACGCCGAGGATCAGCCCGGCGCCCGCGCCGGCGATTGCAGAGCCGGTGGTTGCCGCTGCAACCGTCCCGGACGAGGAGATCGCAGTGGACGACGATGCACTGGCGGGCGCTGCCGTAGCGATGGCCGATGAGCCGCAGGGCGCCCCGGCCCCCGGCATGGCGCCGCTGCCGCTGAAGCTGCCCAAGCCGATGTTCGTGGGAACCCCGACGAACATCACGGTGGCGAACCTTCAGAAGCCCTTAGGCAAGCCGCGTCCGCCGTTTTACGCACCGGCAGGCTGCGTGAACCTGGCCGCCGGCAAGGTCGTCACGAGCACCGACGACATGCCCATCATCGGCGAGATCGACATGATCACCGACGGCGACAAAGAGGCCGCCGACGGCAGCTACGTGGAGCTTGGACCCTTCCTGCAGCATATCACCATCGATCTGGAGCAGCAGAGCCAGATCTACGCTGTCCTGGTCTGGCACTACCACAAGCAGGCGAGGGTCTACTTCGACGTCATCGTCCAGACCGCCGACGACGCCGATTTCATAACCAACGTCCAGACACTTTTCAACAACG
>JACZKQ010000172.1 GCA_014859965.1 Phycisphaerae bacterium | reverse complement strand
TGAGTCGAGAATTGACTGGTATGTGCGCAGAGTTGAAGAGGGGGTTTATGTTTGGGTGGGGGGCTGAGATTGCGGGAGTAGCATGCAGATGAAGAAGGCGGTTGGGGTGCAGGTGATTTGGACGCCGTTTTTGGTGCTGTTTGTTTGGTCGGGTTTAGGTCTACCGTTACGAGGGAGGATGAGGGAGGTATGACGGATGCGCGTTAGGCGGGTGGCGGTTTGGGGTTTGTTGTTGCGGCTTTCGGCCATTTGTCAGGTCCATGTTATTGGGCGGCGATACCAACCTGATCACTCCTGAACAATCGGGTTCATGTTGAGGCGTGCCGGGAAGGGTTGGGCAGGCAAACGCACTCTCCTCATGAGTCGCCCAGGCGGCGTTTGGGCTTTGAACGACCGGAGAATGTGACAGTCCTGCACGACGGAAGGGCTTCGGTGCTCAAGGAGGTTGAGTTTGGTATATCTAAGAGGGTTTTCTTATATCTTTACAGTCTTTGCCTTTCTGAGCCCCAAACGCATAGATGCGGAGGAACATTGGAGAATCTATGCAGAATCCCATAGACTGCATAGGCGGCATAGATTCACACACACAGGCGAAGGCAGCCGAGCCCAACGGGCGACGCGGGTTGGCGGCGGCGGTTGGCATGCCGGGCGACCGTGAAGGTCGCCCCTACGGCCATGTTGACAACCCGCGTTTACGGCCGCAGGGCGGGTTTGGGATGCGTCCGGAGAATGCGCCAGCCCTGAAGGGTTGAGTAGAACTGTGGAATTCGCGGGCTTTTTGTTGTATCATCCCGGGGGGCTTGTTGGGACGCGAAGATGGGCTTGTTATTATCCTGTTTCGGAAGGAGGCTGGAATGTGCGGAAGAATTAGGGTTTTTGTCTTTGTTTCGATGCTTGTTGCGGGTGGTGGTGTGCAGGGTCAGCCGGCGGGGGAGGCGTTTTATGAGGATTTGTCGCTGCTGCCGTATATTTATTCCGGTGTCGAGTCGTATTATGTTTCGAGCTACGATCGGACGGGCGGTAATGACGACGGGTTTCGGGGGACGTACTCGCAGTTGTATGTGGACGACAACGACGAGCACGTGATTTTCGACGAGAAGGGGCCGGGGTGCATTTACAACTTCTGGTTCACGGGAGATGATCAGGATCTGCACTGGGGGAAGATGCGGTTTTATTTCGACGATGAGAAGACGCCGCGGATCGTTTGCGACGGGCGGGAGTTTTTCAACGGCGCTTTGCGGCCTTTTGTGTATCCGTTAGTGACGCATGCGTTTATTTCGAGCGGGGGGTTCAGCTGTTCGGCGCCGATTGCGTTTGCGGGGCGGCTCAAGGTGACTACCGAGAAGGCCGTGGGCTTTTACAACATGTATTATCAGTTGTACGAGAAGGCCGAGGTCAAGACGTGGACGGCGGAGAAGGACTATGCGGGATTGATCGGTCTGTTCGAGCGGTGCGGTGCGGATCCGAAGCCTGCGTGCGAGATGCGGACGACGCGGGGGACGGTGACATTAGCGGCGTCGCGGGGCAAGGCGCCGGAGGAGACGCTGGTCTCGCTGACGGGAGAGGGGACGATCGGGCGGATCCGGATCAATCCGCTGTATGCGCCGGATGCGTACAATCTGAATCACATTTTCCTGCGGATTTACTATGACGGCGATGCGGCGCCGACGGTGAACGTGCCGATCGGGCCGTTCTTTGGGTCGGGTCTTGGCGAGGCGGACGTGCGGAGTTTGTTTGTGGGGATGAGCGGGTCGGGGTGGTATTACTGCTATCTGCCGATGCCGTTCCGGAAGGGGGTGCGGGTGACGCTTGCCAATACGAGTCACGCATCGGGCGGGGAGTTTTTCTTTGAGGTTGCGCATAGCGAGGCCTTTCCCAAAGAGCGCAATGGCGCGCGGGTCGGGTATTTCGGGGCGAAGTACAACACGGCGTGGCCCATTGTGGAGCCGGTGGATTACGTGCTGCTTGACTTCAAGGGCCGCGGGGCGGTGGTCGGGCAGGTGATGACGGTGGAGCCGGTGAAGCCGGACCGCAAGCGATGGTGGGAGGGCGACATGCGGATTTTCATCGACGGCGAGGCCAAGCCGCGGTTTCACGGCACGGGCCACGAGGATGAGTACCAGGGCGGCTGGTCGACGTTCTGGCTGACGAATCCTTACAGCCTGCCGCTGTTCGGGCAGCCGAAGACGGAGGGGCTGGTGGATGTGTTCGGGCAGGTCAACGGGTCGACGACGATGTACCGGTTCTGGCCGGGGAAGATTCATTTTCGCGAGTCGATCAGGATTTCGACCGAGCATGGCAATCAGAATGATACGCCGGCGAATTACTCTTCGCTGGTGTATTACTATTATGTGCCGTGAGGCAGGTCAAACGCATTCTCGTCATAATTCGCAGTGCAGGCGGCGCCGCCAGGGCCGAGCAAAACCGGTCGGGGGCCCCAGCGGCCAAAATCCTCCCCCCGGCGAACAGATGCTCCTGCCTCTGCCCAACCGGTTTTGCTCTCCGGAGGTCGCCGGAGGCGCAGCGGTTGTGATTGCGGCGGGCTGCTTGTTCTCTTTTGTTTGCGGCAAGTTTGTTTCAGAGTACGCTGGTTACTCCCGGTATGGCTACGGGGTAGTGGCCGTTGGTGTCGGGGGTTACCGGGGGGTCGGTGTTCATTGCGGCGTTTTCGAGGTTTGGCGCCAGGATGACGTTTGAGGCCATGGCCTGGTCCCATGTGATGAGTTTGCCGGACTCGGCGGCCATTCGGCCGAGGATGCCGGCCATGGCGGCTTTTGCGGAGCGGTCGGTTTCGTTGTAGGGTTTGTTGTTTCGTATGGCGTCGAAGAGGCGTTCGTGCTCGACGTCGTAGGCGTTGGATCGCGGTCCTTTGTATTCCCAGATGCGGTTCTCGGGTGTCTGGTTGTGGCCCTTGAAGATGTAGGGCTGGTTGATGCCTTCGCCGAGGACGGCTGAGCCGGTGGTTCCGTGGATGATGTCGCCGAAGAATCCCCAGCAGCCTTCCATGTGTCGGCCCTGGGCGAACATGCGTGTGCCGTCGGGGAAGGTGTACTCGACGGCGTAATGGTCGAACAACTGGTCGGGTGCGGTGCGGACTTCTCGGCCGCCCTGGCCCTGGGCGGAGACGGGCCAGGCGTCTTTGCACCAGCAGCAGACGTCGATGTTGTGGATGAGCCAGTCGAGAATGAAGCTGCCGTTGAGCCATGTGTAGCAGTTGTAGTTGCGGATCTGGTGGGCCATTTCGGTCTCGCCGGGCTGTTTGGGCACAAAGCCGACGGGGCCGTGCTCGCGGTAGGCCCAGCATGTGATGAGATTGCCGATCATGCCGTCGTGGAGTTTTTGGACGGCTTCTTCGAGCGGTTTATAGTGGCGCGACATGAGTCCGCCGGCGATCTTGAGGCTGCGCTTGTCGGCTTCCTTGCCGGCGTTGATGACGCGATGGATGCCGGGGGCGTCGACTGCGAAGGATTTTTCCATGAAGACGTGGCAGTTTTTGCTGACGGCGTATTCGAGGTGCATGGGTCGCCATGCGGGGGGCGTCGCCAGGAGGACCACGCCGCCGGGGGCGACGCAATCGATGGCCTTTTTGTAGGCGTCCATTCCGAGGAATTGGCGGTCGGCGGGGACGTCGACCTGGTTGGCGAACGCCTGGGAGATGTTTGCAAGACTGCTTGTGAGGCGGTCGGGGAAGACGTCGGCCATGGCGACGAGTTTTGTTGGGCCGGCGGTCGTCAGGGCGTTGGCTGCTGCTCCGGTGCCGCGGCCGCCGCAGCCTATGAGGGCGATCTTGATCGTGTTGTCTTCGGCGGCGTGGATGCCGGGGGCCATCGCAGCGAGTGAGACGCCGGCGAGGGCGCCTGTGCTCTGCTTGAGGAATTCGCGGCGGGAAGTGGAACCGGTCAGGCGAGTGGACTCGTTCTTCATGTTAGTGCCCTTTCTCCTTTGGTAATGGATTGCGGCCGCCAAACGGTCGATTTCAGAACAGCATAGCACAAGGCTGCACAGAAAGCCAGTACTTATCGGCAGACGTGCACGGTCGGAGTGTTGACTTTTTCCGGGGGTTGTGCTTAAGTGTGCAGAGCGAGCATGAACTGGTTCAAGGCGAGCTGCACAGGCCTGCGGCGGGGTGGACCCCGCGGCCGCAGGTCTGGTTTGGGTGTGTCGGACGGGGTCTTAAAATCACGCTACAGCAGGAGGGCTTGCTATGAAGAGAGATCAGATTTGTCGCATTTTGTCTGTTTGCTTCCTTTTTTCGGCGGTTTCGGGGTATGCGCCGGCGCAGTCGGGGGCGAAAGGCCTCGGGGGGGACTGGCGG
>JACZKQ010000171.1 GCA_014859965.1 Phycisphaerae bacterium | reverse complement strand
GGTTACTGGCGGGGGGGGCGATTCATCGCGTTATATATAGCAGCTACGCCTTGGCGTACTGTTTTTAGCAATTAGCTCACGCCAGCGTTTCATTTTAACCGATAATACCATAGAAAGCATGCAAAATGGGGCAAAATTTGGGGGAAGGCGAGTTGTGACAATAGCAAAAGTGATGTTCGACCATGTTCTCTGCGTTTATCCGTATCGCTGCGACGTGAAGAACGCCAGTTTTTTGCCGCCGCTCGGCATCGAGCTCATTGCGGCCGCAATCGAGCCGTACGCCGCCCATATTGATATCGTCGATCTTCGGCATGAAAGCGGAAGAACCAGGGACTTTATGCGGGCCGATACCGGGCTCGTCTGCTTTTCCGTCAACTGGGATGCCCAGCCGGACTTCGTCAGAGACGAGATTCTCTCGGTCGGTGCGTCCGCGACGGTGGTCGTGGGAGGGAGGCACGCGACCCATGATCCCGATCTGTGGCTTAGGCAGTGTCCGAACGTGGATATGGTGATAAGGGGGGACGGCGAGGAGGCGGTTGGGGACTTCTGCAGCGGGCTGCCCATCGACTGCATTGCGGGAGTCAGTTACCGCCAGGACGGCAGGATTGTCCACAAGCCCAGCAGAGACCTTGGACTCGTCAGCGATACGATCTATCCCAACCGCACCCGGCGCAGATACAAATATGAATTCACGCTGGGCAAATTCAGGACGCATGTCGGGCTGGATCTGCTGGCCGGTTCCCGCGGATGCCCGTTCAAGTGCAAGTTCTGCAACTTCAGCAACAATCCCTTCGGGCAGAAACGGCCGTGGTCGGCGCGCTCTCCGGAATCGGTCGTCGAGGAACTCGAAAAGATCGAGGCGCCTATCGTCGGATTCACCGATGACCTCTTCACACATGACGTCGAGCGTGTCGCGCGAATCTGCGACCTGATCGTCGAGCGCGGGATTCGAAAGAAGATGATAGTCAACGCACGCGTAGAAATCGCCAGGCGGCCGGATGTGATTCGCAAGATGGAGAAGGCGGGCTTTTTCGTGCTCATGCTCGGCATCGAGTCGGCGTGCGACAAGACGCTCAAGTCGATGGGCAAGGGATTCGATACCGCCAGACTCCGCGAATACTTCGAGGTTTTGAGAAAGAGTTCGATGATGCTTCACGGATACTTCATTGTGGGCAACATTGGCGAGGGCGTCGAAGAGATTCTGCGGATTGCGGGCTTTGCGCATGAACTGGGCCTGGACACTATCGGGCTTTCGACACTTCGGATGGTTCCTCATTCGGGCCTCGAAGAGCTTATTGCGAGCAATCCCGGGTATCATATCGCACCTAACGGGAAGGTCTATTCAGACGAATGCTCCGTGAGGACGATCCGGCAGATCAGACGTCGCGTCAACAAGGAATTCTACTCAACCGGTCACATGCTCCGCCTGGGCCGCAAGGCGTTCCGGCATGTTCCCGCAAGACTCCTGCCGCACCTTCTCGTCCGACTGCCGAGGCTCGGGCTGCAGATGACGGCCCTTGCCAAGAGGCATAACAAGAAGCATTCGAAGAGCGACAATTCGAGAGGGAATTTAGTGGCCATGGAGGAAACTCTGGTCTGACCTCATGTTCAGCCTGCTGTGAAGGGTGAGGCGTCTATGACTCGGCCGCAGTAGAGGCAGGCGGGGTGTCTTGGTGAGACGGCGCGTCGGCAGTCGGGGCATGTGACGGCCTTTCGCTGGTTCTTGTTGTCGAGGAGGCCGTCGCGGAGGTCGATTTCTTCGAGTTTTTTGTAGAGGTCGTGGTCGGTCCAGCCGTGCTCGTCGCGGAGGAGTTCCCAGAGGGTCTCGCAGAGGAGGAGGCTTTTGGCGAGGTTGGCTTCGAGGAGTTTGAAGCTTTGCTGTGTGTTGCGTGCGATGCTTTCGGCGCGGGCGGCGGCGTCGTTGCCGACGGGGGCCGGGATGCTGCTGAGTTTGTATGTGTTGAAGGTTCTGCTCATGGTCCGGTCCTTTCGTTGGTGGTTGTGCGCGTTCAGGCGATGGGGGTATTGTCGGGTTTTTGGGCGGCGAGTTCAAGGGTTTTCTTGACGTGCCAGCGGACGAAGCGGGGGGCGCCGCAGAGGAGGTAGACGGCGATGGGGACGATGAACAGGCCGCCAATGAGGGTATTCCACTGGCCGCGATACCAGGCATTTATGTGCTCGGGTCGCTGCTCTGCACCCCATACACTGATGAGTAGGCTCAGTGTGGATGAGACGATGAAGATGAAACGATAGAGGAAGACGAGGCCGCCGAGGAGGCAGGTGATGCGGAAGGCGGCGGGCAGCCAGGAGGCGGGGTCGTGTGTTTGCGCCGGGTCGGTTTGCGTGTCGGCGGGGCGGGTGAGCCATTGGGCGATTCGGTCGGAGCGGCGGATGAGCAGCACGGCGATCGCGACAAGTACGGCGATGTGCAGGAGCCAGGGAACAAATTGAAGCAGGGCTGTGCGATCGGTCAGGAAGATGATCGGCATGGCGAACAGCACAATGAATTGGCTGAACAACATGTACGCTGTGAGCGAGACGATGACGAGACGGGCCAAGGCTTGCATGTCGTTACGGTTCATTTGGGTTCCTCCGGGGGTGCGGGGGTTGGGTTCAGTTGGGCAATGGGGTGCTTGAGCTGCCAGCGTATGAAGTGGGGCGCGCCTGTGATGAGGTAGCAGGCGAGCGCGGCTTTGACGCCCTGGACGATCACGCCGAGCCATCTTGAGGCGGGGCGGTCAAACAGCGGCGGGGCCACGTCGGTGCCGATCAGCCACTGGATTATCTGGCGGATAGTGGGGGGCCAGAGCATGGGCAGGATAGCGAGGATGGTATCCACCGAGCCTGCCAGCAAGAACAGGCCGAGAAAGAGCAGGGTGAGGCGGTAGGCGGCGACGAGCGTGCGGTGTTGCTGCGGCCGGGAGAGGGCGGGGCCGTCGCCCGCGAGCCATTGGGCGGGGCGGTTGTTGTAGAAGACGGCGAAAATGACGATGGCGGCGATCACTGCGGTGTACCATGCCAGAGATACCGTGTTCGGCCAAGGCGAGGTGTTGTGGTATGACATGCCGATCAGGTTTTCGATGTTGGCGGCGAAGGTGAGGGCGAGGTGGAGGCCGAGGGCGGAGAGGACGGCTTTGGCGATGATCTGCATTTTTGTCATGGCGTACCTGTCGCTATTAGATCCCGGCATTTTAGATTATGCATTATTAGACGTCAAGGGTTGTGTTTTGTGACATGGTTTTTGGGAATTTGCGGCGAGCGGGTTTGGTTTCATGGGCGGAGGGGGATTGTGTTGGGTTTTTCAGTCGGGTAAGGGAGTGGGCCGGCGGGGGCGGCTTTGGGGTTGTGAGGACGATTGAAG
>JACZKQ010000170.1 GCA_014859965.1 Phycisphaerae bacterium | reverse complement strand
CCCATCACCAGAACCCAAAACGCCGAAATAACCTGTAACCGCTTCATCGATAGCTCCCGTTTTTGAGCACTGCCCGGCTCATTTCAATAGAAAAACAAACTGACCCAACGGGATATATCATAGCATACCCCGCCCCCGGGCACAACCTGCACGCCGCCGCAAAAACTCTCGATTATTGAACCCTAACAGGGTAAACAGACGATATCATGGCCGGAGCGCAGGAGGCCTGTTGACATTCTCGATTGAGGAATGAAAAAAATGAAGATGAAAAATCATTTTATTCTCGGCGTGCACATCACCGATCGCGTGCATCACGTAGGCCAGGTCCAGCAGCTTCTGACCGACTACGGCTGCAGTATCCGGACGCGGCTCGGCCTGCACGAGACAAGCACGGACTTCTGTTCGCCCAACGGCCTGCTCATTCTGGAGATGATCGGCGATGCCAAGACCTGCGGCGGCCTGGCGAGAAAGCTGGCCAAGGTCGAAGGCGTAGAGGTGCAGAAGATGGTCTTCAAGCACCCCTGACGACAAACGCCCTCGCACAGCCGCCCGCGCCGCCCGGCAAAAGCATTGACAACCCCAGGCCGCCTCCCTATCATGGCCTCGGATGATCGCCGCTCCGGGTGCGGGGGCCCACTTATTAATTCATGGAAATGACCCATGCCGAGTCACCGTTTGGCAAATTTGACACTTGACGATCTGGACATCATGGGCTATTCCGTCGCCGGCGAGGAAACCGTAATCGCCATGCCCCAACTCGACGTGTGTTTCGATATCGGCAAGGCCCCCGACCAGATCGTACCCATCAACCACGTCCTGCTGACGCACGGACACATGGACCACGCCGCCGGTCTGGCCTATTACCTGTCGCACCGCAAATTTTGCGGGCAGTCACCCGGAACCGTCCTCGCACCGGCCAACCTCATCGCACCGATCCGGCAGATACTCGACGCCTGGGGCAAACTGGACGGAAACGCCGTGCCCGCCAACCTCGTGCCCGTCACCGCCGGCGACGAATACCCGATCAAGCCGAATCTCTTCGCACGCGTTTTCCCCACCAAGCACAGCCGCGGCTCCGTAGGCTACACCGTGCTCGAGAAGCGCAAAAAGCTCAAGCCCGAATATGCCGGATTGACCGGCCCCCAGATCGTCGAGTTGAAGAAGCAGGGAATCGCCATTGATAACCCCGTGGAAATCCCCCTTGTCTCGTACCTGGGCGACACGCAATACCTGGACTTCGGTCAGCTGCCGTATGTCGCCCGCAGCAAAATCCTGATCGCCGAGTGCACCTTCTATATCGACGAGCATGCCGGCCGGGCCGACGCCGGGCGCCACATGCATATTGATGAGTTCGCAAAACTGGTCGAGGACCTCGAAAACGAATACGTCCTCGTGACCCACTTGACCCAGCGCACAAGTATGGCCGAGGCAAAAAAGCTGCTGAGGGAAAAACTGAGCCCCGCGACCCTTGGCAAAGTGTTCCTGCTGATGGCCCACATGGGCCGCCCGAATCAGCGTCCTACGCCGGTGCAATGAACCGGGACTGCCGCATTCTCCGGACATCCGCAGCCCAAAACCCTGCCACGGCGACTTTGCAGAGCAAAACCATTTGGGCAGAGGCCAAAATTGGGAGCATCTTTTCGCAGGGGGGGGGAATTTTGGCCTCCGGGGCCCCGAACGGTTTCGCTCGGTCCTCCCGCCGCGTCGCCCTTAGTTTTCCGGACCCACGTTAAGCGGTTCGGGTGTGCGGTCGGCCTTGCGAAATGACGCCAGGTCTTCGGGTTCGGCCACCTTGCGGTAGCCAAGGGCATTCACCACCTCCAGCACCTCCGTCCACGTAGGGAACGGCCGCTGGTTTTCCTTCTTGTAGCGGTCGATGGCCATCAGAAACTCGAACTGCGCCTCGGTCATCTCCCCTTCTTCGGCGGCACGGCGCTCTTCGCTGCGGCGGTGCCCCGGTCCGCGGCGCCGGTTCAATCCGATCCGCCTGTCCACGACGCTCTGCCGCCGTTCGACAAAGGACCTGGGTTTGAGTGCGCCGCCATTGTCTTCGTCTGTCATTTCCATCATCCGTTCATTCTCAAAATCTGTACATCTCAGTTGCACGGAGCGGTTCCAGTTTACTTACAACTGGTCGTCTTCGTATTCCTCGTCGTCGAGGTCGTCCTGGTCGCCGAAGACCATGTCGTAGAAATCGCTGTAGGCCCCCTGAGACTCGATCAACACGTGCGCCTCATCGAGATAGTCCTCAGGCACCATCACCGCGATCCCCGGAAAACCGGCCCCGGCGTCGGGCTGCGTCTTGATCGCAGCCGGAATATCACCCTCGTTGAGCAGCTTCTTGTATTCCTGGGCCAGGTCCATATCCTCTGCAAAAGCGACCGTGACGAATTCCTTCAACACGGCCGGGCGGGCTGGCTTCTTCTTGCGATCATTGGACATTTTTTCCTACTCCGTAACTTTCTATGAGCGGTCTGGACCTCTGCCTCGAAAACCAAGGGACCTATCGTCCATAGGGCCGGACCGGTTTATATAAATTGCAGGAAAAACTTGCCGCCCAACCCTCCTCCGACAGCATAAAAATAACGAGATTTCACGTTATAAGGCCTTAGAGTGCAAAATTTTTGCACTTTAGCCGACTTTTCTATTGCAAAGGGGCTCGGATGCTCGGAGAATACCCGCGATTTATGCGTTCTTCGGCCCGTGAGGCCGGATATTATAGGAACTCTGTTTTTTACATGGAGGTTTTAGGATGGCAAAGAAAAAGAAGGCAGCCAAGAAAGCCGCGGCGGCAAAAGAACCCCTGGTGGTGGCAAGCAAGGTCAAGGCCTACATCAAGAGCAAAGGCATGATGACCTCGGCGGATTCGCTCGCAGCGCTCAATGACGTCGTCTATGGTATTCTTGACCAGGCCGCCGCCCGCACGGAGGCGAATCGCCGCAGCACCGTAAAGCCCCAGGACCTCTAAGCCCGGCCTTCGAGCGGTTCAGCCGCAGATTGAATTGCATACGGCAAAGCCGTCCCGCTCAGGGTGACGGCTTTGTCCGTTTTTGCACCGTTCGAGATGACCCGTATCAGCCCTGTTATCGCACCCAAAAATTCCCAATTTCCCGCCGCACAATGAATTTTGTTAAGCATTCATAGGCGGCGGACGATATACAGCCTGTTAGAAGTTCCTTTGCGTGCAAATAAAATTTTTTGTAAATTTATTGGACGCAAAGCCCAATTTAGGCTTATAATTGAGCCACGGAAGTCGCGGCGTAATGGCAGTTGCATTCATGCGAGAATAAAATGGAATTGAAAGTGTCTGAGGGATTAGGTCCGGTCGCGGGGGGGGGTGCTCGATGAAAGTATTCATGCTCGGCTGGGAATTCCCGCCTTTCATCAGCGGCGGCCTCGGAACGGCCTGCTACGGTCTCACCAAGGCGATGAGCAACCTGGGCATCGAAGTCCTGTTTGCCCTGCCCAAACCCGTGGAAGCCAGCCACGCCACCCACGTCAGAATGCTCACGCCGAAACCGACGCCCAGCGGCACCGAAATCGAGTACGCCTACGACGAAATGCGAAACGTCCGGTTCCTCGCCATTGAATCGATGCTTTCGCCCTACGACGTTCCCCAGCAATATCACGAAAAATTCGAGGCGGTCATCCGAACCAAACGCCAGGTCGAATCCGCCGCCGGCGGCGCCGAGGACCAGGCGCCCGGAATTACCCATTACGCCGGCGACATGTTCACCGAAGTCCACCGGTATGCAAACGCCGCCGTCAAGCTCGCCATGGAAGAAGATTTTGACGTCGTGCACGCCCACGACTGGATGACCTACCCCGCCGGAAACGCGGTCGCCGCCGTCACGGGCCGCCCGCTCGTCGTTCATGTGCATTCCACCGAGTTCGACCGCAGCGGCGAACACGTCAACCAGATGATCTACGACATCGAACGCCGCGGAATGCACGCCGCAGACAGGATCATCGCCGTCAGTCACCTGACCCGCAATATCATCATCAGCCGGTATGGCATCACCGGGGATAAGGTCGAAGTCGTCTACAACGGAGTGGAGCGCAACGGCAACGGCGACGCCGCATTCATGCCGCGATCCGGTATCGGAAGCGAAGAAAAAATCGTACTGTTCCTGGGCCGCATCACCATGCAGAAGGGCCCGGAATATTTCCTCATGGCCGCCAAGAAAGTCCTCGACGAGATGGAAAACGTCAAGTTCGTCATGGCCGGCAGCGGCGACATGATGCACCGGACCATCGAGATGGCCGCCGAAATGGGCATCGGCCACAAAGTCCTCTTCACCGGCTTTTTACGCGGCGACGACGTCGAACGCGTCTACCAGATGGCCGATCTCTACGTCATGCCCTCCGTATCCGAGCCCTTCGGCATCGCCCCGCTCGAGGCGCTCAACCACGACGTCCCCGTCCTCATCAGCAAGCAGAGCGGTGTCGCCGAAGTCCTCACGCACGTCCTTAAGGTCGACTTCTGGGACGTCAATGAAATGGCAAATAAGATTGCCGCGGTGCTCAAGTACCCGCCCCTCCAGTTGACGCTGCGAGAGCACGGCAATTTCGAAGTACGACGATTGCGGTGGCAGGATGCCGCGGAACGGTGCGCCCGCGTCTACAGCGACGTCATGGTGCATGTGTGATTAATTTTTTCAGGATGGAGTCGTCATGTCATCGGTGTGCTTCTACTTTCAGGTGCATCAGCCGTTCAGGCTGAGACACTACACGGTTTTCGACAGAACCCCCCATTATTTCGACGAGTTTAAGAACGCCTCGATCTGTCGCAAAGTAGCCAACAAGTGTTACCTGCCCACCAACCGCCTGCTGCTCAAGCTGATCCGCAAGTTCGGCGGGCAGTTTCGCGTGTCGTTCAGCGTCACCGGCGTTCTCCTGGAGCAGTTCCACAAATACTGCCCGGAAGTCATCAGCACCTTCGACGCCCTCGCCCAGACCGGCTGCGTGGAGTTCCTCGCCGAGACCTACTATCACAGCCTCAGCTACCTGTATTCGCGGTCCGAGTTCGCCGACCAGATCCTCAAGCACATCGAAATGATCGAGCAGTTGTTCGGCCAGACGCCGCGCATCTTCCGCAATACGGAGTTGATCTATAACAACGACCTCGCCCGGACCATCAACGCGATGGACCGTTTCGACGGCATCCTCGCCGAAGGCGCCGATCACGTGCTCGCCGACCGCAGCCCGAATTTCGTATACCAGCCGCCGGACTGCGACAGAACCCGCCTCCTGCTGAAAAATTACCGGCTCAGCGATGACATCGCTTTCCGGTTCTCCAACCGGCAGTGGAAGGAATTCCCGCTGATGGCCGACAAATTCGCCCGGTGGATCAACCACGTCAACGGCAACGGCAACGTCGTAAACCTGTTCATGGACTATGAAACGTTCGGCGAACATCAATGGGAAGATACCGGCATTTTCGATTTCCTCTCGCACCTGCCGTACGAAGTGCTTAAGCACCCGGACAACAACTTCCTCACGCCCAGCGAGGTCGTCGAACGCTATCAGCCCGTCGAGGTCGTCGACGTGCCGCATATCGTCAGTTGGGCCGACACCGAACGCGATCTCTCCGCATGGCTGGGCAACGCCATGCAGTCCAACGCACTGCACGAGGTGTACCGCCTCGAAGGCCTCATCAAACAGGCCCAGAACGAGCACCTGACCGCCGACTGGCGGCGGCTTCAGACCTCCGACCATTTTTACTATATGTGCACCAAGTATTTCTCCGATGGCGATGTCCACAAGTACTTTAACCCCTACGACTCGCCCTACGACTCGTATATTAATTACATGAACGTGCTGAGTGATCTTCGCAAACGCTGTCTCGCAAGCGCTTCCGGCAGCGCGGCCCTGACGTCGGCATGAGGCCGCGGCGGACCGGCCCACGGGACGCGTCTTGGTCAGCGGCCGGCGGCGACCGGCGCAGGAACATAACGGGCTCCGGCCCGCAGTGAACGGCAGGATACACGGAAGGATTTGGAATGCTGGCTTCGAGGGATCGTCTCCAGGGGCAGGATGTGCCCGTTCAGGTTCAAAACACACGCCCCGATGCGCTGCTTGAGCGTGAATGGCTTCTCACCAACAGTCGCGGCGGATTCGCCGCCGGCACGATCGCCGGCTGCAACACGCGTCGCTATCACGGCCTGCTCGTCGGCGCACTGACCCCCCCCGCCAATCGCGTCGTCGCCCTTTCCTGCTGCCGCGAGGTGCTGCGGGTCCACGGCGTCGAGGTGGAGCTCGGCAATTTTGAATTCACCGGCAAACTCGCCCTTCACGGGCTCCGCTATGCGGTCGGCTTTCGCAGGGATAACACGGGCGTGCACTTCGACTACGACCTCGGCGTCCTGCAAATGACCAAATCCATCTATCTGCTGCCCGAAATGGACACGGCCGCCGTCGTATACCGTTTCTCCAACGTATGCGAGCGGTGTGAATTCGACGTCCGGCCCTTCGCCGCCGTCCGCGATTTCCACGCCTTGCAGAAGGCCCACGCGCCCTTGACCTCCGAGTGGCGAGACGACGGGCTCGCCGTCTGGAACCCGACGCAGGATACCGGCGAACTCTTTCTCGCCAGCGATCAGATGTGGTTCGAAAGCGATCCGCAGTGGTGGCACAACTTCTTCTACCGCAAGGATAAACAGCGCGGCCAGGACTGCACCGAGGACCTCTGGTCGCCGGGTGTGTTCAAGTGCCGCGTGGAATCGACGTCCGCAATCGTGCTCTGGGCCGGCCTCGGGCCCCGCGGCCAGTCGCAGTTGAACGTCGATGTCGACCTTGATATCGCCGTCGAAAGCCTCGCCCTGCGCGACCAGGAACTCGTCGGTGTCGAAAAAATGCGAGATCCGATGCTCGAGGCCCTCTACCGCGCAGCCGGCCAGTTCGTCGTCGAAAGACAGATCAACGGCAAGGACTCCTGTACGATCCTTGCCGGCTACCCGTGGTTTTTGGACTGGGGCCGCGACACCTTCATCGCCCTGCCCGGACTCCTGCTGTGTACGGGCCGCCTCAAAGAAGCCGCCGCCGTACTGAAGACCTTCGCCGCCGCCGTAAGCCAGGGCATGATCCCCAACCGCTTCGATGACTACGGCGGCGAGCCCCACTACAACAGCATCGACGCCTCCCTCTGGTTCGTCCACTCCGCCTTTGAATTAAAGGGGTCAGACCCCTTTTCGGACGCCGCCGTATTCGAAAAACGCCTCCTCCCCGCCATACGCCGCATCATCGCCGCGTACGACAAGGGAACACGCTTCGGCATACATGCCGACGCCGACGGCCTCATTACCGGCGGAGACGCCGACACCCAGTTGACCTGGATGGACGCCAAGTGCGGCGGCATCGCCTTCACGCCGAGATACGGAAAAGCCGTCGAGGTCAACGCCCTCTGGTACGAAGCCCTCTGCAATCTCGCCGAATACTATCGCCGAATCAACAGCCCCGAGGCCGACACCTTCCGCCGATGGGCCGACCGCGTCGGTGCGCGATTCGCCGAGCTCTTCTGGAACGAAGACGCCGGTTGCCTCTACGATTGCGTTTTTCCGGATGGAACCCGCGACGCGACGATGCGTCCCAACCAGATCTATGCCGTCGCGCTGCGGCACAGTCCCTTGAACGATCACCAGCAGAAGCAGGTCGTCGCCGCCGTCAAACGCGACCTCTGGACCCCCTGCGGGCTCCGCTCCCTTTGCCCCAAAGACCCCCGCTACATGGGCCGCTGCGTCGGCGAGCAGATGCAGCGAGACAGGGCCTACCACAACGGCACCGTCTGGTCCCACCTGATGGGCCCGTTCATCGATGCGTTCCTGCGCGTCAACGGAAACGACCGCGCGGCAAAAGCCGAAGCCATCGAAATGCTCGAACCCCTGCTCGACCATTTTACCGACAGCGGCTGCATCTGCAGCGTATCGGAAATCTTCGACGGCGACGAACCCCACACCCCGCGCGGCTGCTTCGCCCAGGCATGGAGCGTAGCAGAACTCCTAAGAACCTACACCCGCCTGACACGCTGACAGCCAAACCGCCAACGTACGACGGATCAAAATACGCAAAGTAACAAAGTGTCAAAACCGTCACGAATTGTCATGCATGATTTTAAGGCGGGTGCTGATGCGGTGGCGGCAGTTATCACACGACAGGCGGGCGAAATGAGACGCGGCCTTGCAGTTCAGATCACCGGCGCGGCGATCGCCTATGTGGCGGTTGTCTTGGGGTATTACGTATTCAACAGCACGCCGGTCACGCTCGGCATCTATCACGGCGGCATCGTCGCATATGTTGTGCTCACAGGCCAGACCACGGTCGTGCGCCAGCTCGTCCACGGATGGCGCACTCGGCTCGGATTAGCGGCGACCGCGGTCTTTGCCGCGACAGGCATCGCCGTGTGGTACGTGTGGCCGCTCGCCGCTTTGCCTGAAGTGGATTTTGCCGCCCGGCTGGCCGAACGCGGCATCGGCGGCCCCGCTTTCTGGTGGTTTGCGGCGGCCATCATCTTTGTCAATCCGGCACTGGAGGAGATCTTGTGGCGAGGTTGCCTCGTGGACAATGCACGCCGGCCGTCCTGGATCGATGCCGCCTTTGCAGGCTTTCACCTGCTGGGCATGCTGCTCATGGCTGCCGTTTGGGTGTCTTTGCTGACGTTTCTGCTTCTGGCGGCCGTCTCCTGGTTTTTGCGGTACGTACGGGCGGCGACCGGGGGGCTGGCGATCTGCTGGGTCGCCCACACCGCGGCGGATATAAGCATCGTGACCGCCATGTATCTGCTTTTGCAGTAAGACGTTATAGCACTTGCATCGTAGACGCCAGACGCCCTCGACGCCATAGCGCGCCCTGAAACGCCCCCCGCCACCCCAAAACCTGGCCGTAGGCGTGCTCTCTGCCCCCCTTCTTTGCACAAAGTCGCAGAATCCTCAATCGAAACCCCCGGGCCGCCTGCATCGTATTACTGAAAGGCAGCCGAGTTGCCTGGTTCAATGGGCGGCTATTGAGGATCAGCGGAGGGTATACCGAGGAGATTAACGTGGGGCAAGTCGAGGTAGCCATTGACAACAAAAGAATACAGCTTACGAACCTGGAGAAGGTCCTTTATCAAGAAGCCAACTTCACGAAAGCCCATGTTCTTGACTATTACCGCCGCATCGCCCCTTACATCCTCCCGCATTTGCAGGACAGGCCGCTCACCCTTAAACGCTACCCCAACGGCGTCAATAACGCGTCTTTCTACCAGAAGGCCTGCCCTTCCCATCGTCCTGAGTGGATCAGAACCGCCGCCAGAAGTGACAAAAACTACTGTCTGGTCGATGACCTGGCTTCTCTGATCTGGGTGGCGAATCTGGCCTGCATCGAACTGCACACGCAACTGGCAACGACGGATGATTTTGAAAGGCCCACGATGCTTGTTTTCGACCTCGATCCCGGCCCGCCTGCAAGCCTTTTCGATTGCCTTCACATATCGCTGACGATACGAGATATGCTCAGCGAACTGAAACTCAAATCCTTTCCCAAGGTCTCCGGCGGCAAAGGACTCCATCTCTGTATTCCCCTCAATACCCGCGTCACATACGAGGAAACAAAAACCTTTGCCCGCAAAGTCTCACAAGTGATGGAAAACCATTTCCCCGCCCTTGTCGTCAGCACAATGTCAAAGAACCTGCGAAAAGGAAAAGTGTTCATCGACTGGTCGCAAAACAGCAGGCACAAAACGACAGTAAACGTCTATTCGCTGCGTGCTCAACCAAAACCCACTGTGTCCATGCCTGTGACGTGGCAGCAGATTGAAAAGGCGTACAAAAAGAAAGACGTGAGCCCGCTCATCTACAGCCCCGAACAAGCCGTCCGGCAGGTCGAGGAAAAGGGAGATATTTTTTCGCAAGTCCTGACTCTCATGCAGCATCTCCCCTCTGTCAGCCGCAAAACAACACAGCCGACGACCTCTCCCGCCCGGCCAATCTCCGAAAGTGAAAACGAGAACCTGAAAACCTACCGAAGTAAACGCAATTTCGCCGGAACACCAGAACCGGCAGGCGAAGAAACGCAGGCTGAAAACATTTTTGTCATCCAGCAACATGCCGCCCGCACGCTGCACTATGATCTCCGCATACAGATCGGCGGCACTCTGAAATCATGGGCCGTGCCTAAAGGACCGCCTCTTTCTGCCGGCCAAAGACGTCTGGCAGTCCGTACGGAAGATCACCCCATCGAATACAAAGACTTCGAAGGTGAAATACCCAAAGGCCAGTACGGCGGAGGCGAAGTGATCATCTGGGACAGGGGAACTTTTGAACACGCCCCCCGCAAGTCAAAAAAAAAGGATATGCCCGTCGCCCAGGCCCTGGAGATGGGAACGCTCGAAATACTATTTCACGGCAATAAGATAAAGGGCAGATACATCCTGACCAGGCTCAAAAAAACCGATCAAAACAAAGAACAGTGGTTGCTGATCAAGTCGAAAAACTGACCGTTCATTTGTAACTCAATTGTGTATGCGGAACCGCAACACGCGGGTTTGGCACAATAGATGGCTTCGGTTGTCCTGTTCAGATCGCTCTGTGGTCTGCACGCACAGCGGCGCCATTGACTCTGGATCCTTTGTTTACAGATCGTTCTAAGGACGTGCCACCACGTCGGGCACCAACTGACCTTCCAGCCAGTGGGCCGCCAGATCGGCCAAGTCGCCCAAACCAATCTGGCAGTCGCCGTCCAGATCATAGGCTGCCAGGATCGGATCCCGCGGATTTGCGCAAACCGTCCGGCCCGTGAGATCCGTGTTCAAATATGCTATCGTCACCGCATCCAAGGCATAGTTATAGATTTGAATATCATCCAGAACTCCGTGGAGAATTGAAACAGGATCGGCCAAGGCGGGATCCTGACCCACCGCGCCGATCATCATGTTGGCCGCCAAGCCATCGTTGAGAGTCACCGGACCGCTGTTGGCGTACGTTCCGTTACGGTAAATTGTCGCCGTGGTTCCGTCATAGGTGACCGCCACGTGCTCCCACTCGCCAACCGGCAGAACAGGAGACGTTACCCCGTTTATGTTGCTCTTGAAGGTAAGGAGGCTGGCGACATTATTGCCGATTTCCAGTTGCCATCGCATGTTGCTGGCATAGACGCTGCGCTTGCCGATTAGTCCCTGGTAAACCGGGATCTCCGGTTGGCCTGCCCAGTTGACCCACATGGCGATCGTCAGTTGACCGGAGAATTCCGAAGGATCCCACGTTCCCGCCGCGGCCCAGCCGCCGTCGGTGCTTACTACGACGCCGTTGTTCGTCAGCGCAGGATTGATCCCGTCCACAAAGGCTGCCGGTTCTTTTGGAACGGCGTGATGACCTTCCCCTGAGATGTCTGCATATTGTCCGTTCGAAAGCGCGTCGAGCGTCCAGTGCGCTACCTTGCGCTTGACGGCCAATGCTGCTGGATTTGATTTTACAGCATAAACAATGCTGTCATAGACGTTGGAGGCTACGCAGTAAAAATATTTTTCATCGGTTACCACCGCGTTCGATATTTCATAAGTAGCCGACGTCGCGCCGCTTATCAGCACATCGTCGGCTGCCGTATCGCTGCTGCGGTCGTCGGACGTATACCACTGGTACGACTCCGCGGCATAGGGACTGTGTACGTCAACTGTAAACGAAGCCGGTTTGCCAACGGCGACGATCGCATCCGAAGGCTGACCGATAACCTCCGGAGCCGGCGACTTGGTCACAAACGACCAGAGTTTGCCCGCCTGAACAACCGGCGTCGGTGGATCATTCGGGTCGTCGACCCGCGCAACCGCCGTGTCGACCGCCCAATAGTAGGTCTTTGCAAACGCCATGTCCGGATCGGGATCGTAGCTCGTCCCGGTCTGGGCTGCGCTCCTCAGCGTCGATGGCTCCCGGTTAATGACGTCGAACTCGTTCGGGTCCAGGTACACGTCATAAGCGATCACCTCTGCAATTGCCGGACTGTTCGGAGCCAGCCAGGAAAGGACCTTTTCGGGGGCCACGTCGTCGGTGCCGTGGCCCGGATCAGGTTTCTGCGCGGTCATTGAAGCCAGTCCACTGTCACCATCCCAGTAAACCTCGTCGATTCTGAAGTTCGATGACTGAGTGGTTGATCTTTGCCCGGCTCCGCTTTGACTGGCATAAGATTGGCTGCACCAGAACACGCCCGTCAGGGCAGCCGTCGTCGCCGTATCAAAAGCCCGGTCTGCCACAACTTGATCTCCCGGAGCCGGCGGCGCTCCAAGAGATCCGTCAGCGGTGCTCAAGTAAATATTGTACGTATCCGCCGCGTGATCCACCTCGATCCAGCAGTTATACCATTGAGCGCGCATCAAACCGCTGTGAATAACTTGCGTGGCGTCCCGCGTGGCAACCATATTCATTCGTCCAGCCGGTGCGCCGTCACTGAACAGGCGAAAGCCGGCGATAATATAGTTTTGCGGAGTATTCCGATGGCCGCTGCCGTTCATCGCACCCGTCGATGCGTGGATTCCGATGTGTACATCGACTGCCCGGCTGGTGTCTGCGTAAAATCGGAAAAAGGCAACACCCTTCTCTCCATCCGCAATTGTATTGTCAATGTCGTACACAAGGCAGCCGCGTCCGTCACCGCCGGAATTAGACGCAAAATTGACCCAATGATTCGGCGACCCGGCCGACTGTTCCTGGACAAGTACGTTGCCTGTCGATGTACCATTGGTAACGCCCCAAAGACCTCCGCCGCCCGTGGTGGCTGTAGCGCCAACGAGATTTCCGAGCGGACGCGTGTCAAGATTGTCAATAAGAACCAGTTCCGCGTGCACAACGGCTGCCAAGAGCAGAACTGTTGCGATGACACATGTCTGGCTGATTATGCTTCTCATTTCATGACCCTTTCACGTAAATGGTTGATCTTCCTTTCGGCCGACTCAGGGACGTTCCACGCAGTCCGGAACCTGCTGGCAGTAAAGCCAGTTGGCGGCCAATACCGCAAAATCAGCCAAATCAATCTTGCAGTTGCCGTTGAAGTCGTATCTTGCAACAACCGGATCCAGATTGTTGATGCATACCGACTGTCCCGTGGCGTCATGGTACAGATACGCCGCTTCCACTTCGTCCACAGCGTAGTTGTAGATCCGCAGGTCGTCGATCAAACCGTTGAAAAACTGGCCTGGGACGTCCGTAGCGCTGCGATTAGCGCCGAGTTGAAGATGGTCGGCCCCGTAATAGCGGCGTGCCTGAGCGGTCGCCTGGCCGATCCGGACGCCGTCGCGATATATCCGCATCGTGCCGGTTTCTGCGTCCTTGGTAAAGATCCAATGAATCCAGTAGGGATCACCTGCAGTTACCACCGCATTCGCTGCTCCGACACGATCATAGGTTCCCGCGGCCGCGGCGTTGGAAACATCCATATAAGCATTGTTGTTGCTCCATGGTGCATGGATGTTGATTATTCGATTGCCTGGATTTGCTGCTTCATAGGCATAAAGCACCACTGTGCCCGCGGTGGGGGCGTTATTTCTGGCCCAGAACGCAAATGTCATCTCCGTGCCGGCCTTGGACAATGCCTCCGATGGCAGGATGAGGTAATCATCCGCCCCGTCGAGAGAAAGGGCACGGTCGCCGATCCTGCCGGGCGCAAAGCCAGGTATGCTGTTAGGATCCGAAACAAGCGCCCCGTCATGGCCGCCCACCGAATCCGTATAGTCGTTCTCAAATGCCCACTGACTCGTCAGGCGGGCATACTCAACCCAGACCCTGTCCGACTCCACTTCCACGGGGCTGTCGACGCTTGAAACGACACAATAGTATTGGCCCTCGTCGCCCGGCTCGACTCCGGCAATCGTCAGGGTTGCCTCCGTCGCATCCGGGATCAGAACGTCCTCCTTATACCACTGGTAATCCGTGGCGTTTAGCGCCGCCACCGACAGAACCGCATCCGGCTTGCCGTTCGCTGAGCCGCGCACCTGATTGACCGGCTCAGCGATAATCTCCGGAACCAGCGACCGGGTGGTAAAGGAATACACTACGCCTTCAAACACATTCGGATCATCCAGATAGTCGTACTGACCCACCACGTCAACGCGCCAGAAGTACTTCGCCAGATACGGCATGTCCGCCGCTCCAAACGGGTCATAAGTTGTGGCCGCCTGATTCGATGCCACCTTCACGGAAGGATCGCCTGCAGCTACTTTGGTCTGGTTGGGATCAAAATAAACGTCATATCCCACAACAACGAAATTCGGGTCAGTCTGCGAAGGAGGATCCCATGAAAGAATCTGGTCGATCGGCACGCGAATCGCGCCGCTCGGGGGATCGAGGTTCGTCACTCCCGTGCCCGACATTGCCTGACCGACCTCCTCGGCCGTCAGGGCATGATCGTACATGCGGATATCATCCATCCAGCCGGCAAAATAACGCGCCGTTCCCCACGACGACTGGGCGTTGCCCAATGTCAGTCCGCTGACCATGGTCTGTTCCCGGCTGGCCACCATCTCGCCGTTGATATAGATCGCCGTCAGAGCCGCGCTCTGGCTTGCCGTTATAGCAACATGCGTCCATCCGCCGCCTGCCATCAGCGGGCTTGCAGGCGATTGCAGGGCCCCCGTAGGTTCCGGAATGACGCCGCCGTTATAGTCTACCGTCACCCGTCCGCTGTTAATGGAGAAATGCGTCGAGGTGCTGTTCCAGACCACGCTGGCATGTATCGCCATGTTGCCATAATGGGCCGATGTCGCATACTCCGGCAGCATTTTAAGCCAGAGAGCGATCGTGTATTCCGACAGCCCGGTAGCGATCGTCGGCCAAGCAATCACCCCGGTGCCGGTAACCGTTCCGTTCACAAGCAGGGCGTTCCCTCTTTCGGCGTCCTCCACAATAGTTGCCCCGCCGGTCAGAGTCGCATGATACGTGCCCACCGAATCACTGGCCGTGCCATCATCAAAAGTGTACCTTGCCAGCAGATCCGCTCGCGCAACCGATCCCACAGCCGCACATAGTGACACCATCATCAGGAAAAGTTTCTTCTTCATGTGACACACCTCCAAAAGCGATGTTGACCCGAACCTGATTCAGCATGTCGTCAATAGACAATGCCGCCTCTCACATCGGCAATTCTACCCACCCGCGTCAGGATGTCAAGCAATCCACAGCAGACTATTTGGAGGCACGCATCGCAAGCTCTTGAATGCCTTCCCTAATCTTTTTCTTCATGTTTCTTCAAGTGCTATATGGTCCAAATACCCCCGGCCATCTGAGACTGAAGCATATCCTGTAAATCCTGTACATCCTGTCAGTAATCTGTAGTAAGTTCTTGATCTGCGTTAATCTGCGTAATCTGCGGATTGCCTAACGCTCTCTACAGCTAACCCGAATTGTTTACTCCCCTTTTCACGCGTACTGAATTTTGCAAATCCGTGTCGTTTCCACCCCCCTTTTTGCCCAAAAGCGTCACTCACGCGTACCCAAACCAGTCAACTTTCACAAAAAAGCCCCCCATTCCAAGCTGTTTCAGCCCCAAATCCACAGGTACTCAATACCCCCAACC
>JACZKQ010000169.1 GCA_014859965.1 Phycisphaerae bacterium | reverse complement strand
GATGTCGCCTGCGACGCCCGCGGCGACTTCGGTGGTGTCGGAGCCCTGCATTTTGAGCGGATGGCCGGGGCGGAGGGCCTTTTTGCCGTCGGCGGCGTGCAGCGAGGTCGTCGGCTCCAGTTTGCCGCTGAAGATGCGGATGGAGGAGTATTTCATGTTCGATCTGGGGTCGAATCCTACACGGAAGACCACGCCGACGAGCGGGCCGTTGGGGTCGGGGGCGATTTCTTTTTCGGTTTCGCCGTCTTTGAGGATCGCGGGTTTGGCCTGGAGGGGCGACGGAACGCAGGAGACGACGAGGTCGAGAAGTTCGGTGACGCCGATTTCTTTGCGGCTGTCGGTGAACAGGATCGGCACGAGGGTTCCGGCGACGAGGGCCTTGACGAAGACGCCGGCGATCTGCTCCTGGGTGATTTGCTCGCCGCCGAGGTAGCTTTCCATGAGTGCGTCGTCCGCTTCGACGATGCTTTCGACCAGCTCGGTGTGGGCCTGGGCAACGTCCATGAGCGGGGAGTCGCCTTCTTCGTTGATGACACAGTCAATGACGGAATGCTTGTCGGCGGAGGGGAGGTTTGCACAGCGGCAGGTGGTGCCGAAGGTTTCCTGAATGTTGCCGAGCAGGACGGGCAGGTCGATGTTGTCGGCGTCCATCTTGTTGATGACGATGATTCTCGGCTTGCCTGCCTTGGTGGCGGCTTCGAACAGCTTTCGCGTGTTCATCTCGATGCCGCCTGAGGCGCCGATGACGATGACGGCGGCGTCGGCGGCGGGTATCGACAGCAGCGCGGCGCCGACAAAATCGGGATAGCCCGGAGCGTCCACAATGTTGATCAGTTTGCCCTGGTAATTGGCGAAGGCGAGGGCCGAGTGGATGGAATGTCCTCGCAACTTTTCCTCGTCATCGTAGTCGCATACCGTGGATTTATCTTCGATGGTGCCCAGGCGATTGATCATGCCGGTTTTGTGGAGAATGGCTTCGGCCAGAGATGTTTTTCCGCTGCCGCCGTGTCCCAACAATACGATGTTACGAATGTCCTCAATTTTAGCCACTGTTTAAGGCCTCCCAAAGTTCAGGTTCGACTGCCTCGCATTACCTAAAACAGGCGATTTTACACGAATGGATTCGGTCCCACAAGGGCAAAGCGTGAGTAAAACCAAAGTTTTTAGCGGCGTCGGACGGCGGGCCGGAGGGCTTGCAGCGGTGCAGAAATGCCTTTTTTGTGGGCAAAAGGTGTTGCGTGCCGGCCGGGAGTGGTTATACTGCGGCTTCTTGAATACGATAGTATGCATGGAGGTGTCAGATGACAGGACGGATTCCAAAGGTGGTCGTAGTCGGGCCGACGTATGTGGACATGGTGATTAAGTGCCAGGAGTTTCCGGCACCGGGGGCTGTGGTGGACGGCTATGGGGCGTCGTGTATCGCCACGGGGGAGGGGCCGAATCGGGCGATCGAGGCGGCGCTGTGCGATTGTGAGGTCGCGCTGATCAGCAAGGTGGGGGAGGATCCTTTTGGGGAGATGGCGAGGGCGAACCTGCGTCGGTTCCGCATCAATACGGACCTTGTTTATACGGCCAGTGCGATGAGCACGGGTATCGTGATGACGATGGTCGACAGCAGGGGCGAAAACCTTGGTTGTATTTCCGCGGGGGCCAATCGGGCGCTTGGCGCAGACGAAGTCGGGTGTGCGGCCGCCGAGTCGTTGATCGGGGGCGCGGATGTTTGCCTGATATCCGGCGATCTGCCGGAAGATGTGGTGATTACGGTGATTCGGATCGCCGACCTCCACCAGACGAAGATCATTCTTGAGACACCTCCCCAGGACCACGGCATCACGCGGGCGGCCGATCTGAGCTGGCCGAACGAGTACTATTTAGCGGATGTCCTGATTCCAAATTTCTACAAGCTTGTCGAAGGGGCGGAATTGGGGGCGGGGTGCGCCGGAGAACTCAAGCTGTTAGCTTCCGAACTTGTCGCCAAGGGGATCGGATGTGTCCTGATCAAGATGCCTCCGCGCGAGGTCTTTCTTGTGGACCGTTACGATACCACCCATATCCCGTGGTTCAACCTTGATATTGCCGACCAGACCGCCAGCGGCGATGCGTTTGCAGGCGCACTGGCGGCGTCGTGGGCGGTTGGAGATGAGCCGCAGGCGGCGGTGAAGTTCGCGTGCGCGGCGGGGGCTTTGGCGATGGCTAAGTTCGGAGCGCAGGATTCGCTGCCGAAAAAGACCCGCATTATCGAGCTGCTTCAGCGGCAGGGTGATTGAGTCAGGGAACTGTCGTCAGCAGCCAGCGCGCCATGCTGAAGTAGAAGATCAGCGTGGCGATGTCGGTAGAGGCCAGTACGATGGGGCCGGCGGCGACCTTGGGGTCGATTTTCAGCTTGTGGATGGCGGTCGGTATGGCGACGCCCAGCAGACAGCCCGTTATGACCGACAGGGCGATGCCGCCGGCCACGGCGAGGGCCGGCAGGAGATGCCCCCGCCAGAGCAGCGCGGTCAACCCGATAATGCTGCCGCAAGCCATCGCCAGAAGGGCGGAGGTGATGAATTCCTTGCGAGCCGAGACGAGTATCTGCCGCCAGCCGGTCTGACGGCCCAGCAGCCCCTGGAGCGTGATCGTCATGGACTGCATGCTGACACTCTCGCCCAGCGCCAGAACGACCGTAAGAAACATCGCCAGAAGGACGAACTGGCTGAGCAGCAGCTCAAACCGGCTTGCGATGAGGGCGCAGATGATGCCGCTTGTCATGTTGCACATCAGCCACGGGAACCGCTCTCTGAAACTCCTCCATGCCGACACGCGCCGACCCCATGCGACGTGAACGCCGATCAACTGGAAGGCGTTTTCTCTCTGCCTGCGCGTGCTCGTCAGCACTTCATCCGTGAACTGGCTCAGGTCGATGACGCCCTGGAGTTTGTTGGCGGAATCGACCACCGGCAGCGCCAGCAGCCGCCGGTTCAAGAGTACTTCGCATGCGTCCAGCACCGAACTGGATGCGGGAACGGACACGACGGGGGAGAGCATGATCGCCTTGATTGTCGTGCCGGGTTCGCCGGCCAGCAGCCTCCGCACCGGAAGAACGCCAATGAGGCGGTCGTCACTGTCCAGCACGTACAGGTAGGCGATCTTTTCGCCCAAGTTTGTGCGGCGCAATTGGGCCAGGGCGTCGGCGGCCGTGAGGTCTTCCCGCAAGGTCACCATGTCTTTGTGCAGGTGCGCCGCAAGCGGGTCGGCCATGTTCTCTGTGCCAATTTTCTGCATTGTCATGATTCTGACTTCCGATACCTGTCGCAACGAATTCATCAGGGCCGCTTCATCAGACGCTCCTTGCGGTTCTGAGAGAAGTGAAGCGGACAGTATCCGTATTTTTGCGGTTCCTGCAAGAAATAACTCGCAAATACTGTATTTGCATGCCTGTCTCTTTTCGGATAGACTTGTACTTTGTTGGCCGAAGTGTGATTTTATCACATGTAGATGTGGAGTCCTTTATTTGTGGAGATATCGCCATGAAAGCGTGTCCTACGATTGCGACGTTCATTGGCGTGCTGCTGGCCCACTGGATGTGTTTTGGCAATGCGGCCGCGCAGAATCGATATGCACATTGGGGCCGCGGCCCCAGCGGCGATGAGACGTACTTCCCGATTGCAGTGTGGCTTCAGAGCCCGGCGCGGGCGCTGCAGTATAAGGCGGCCGGCATCAACACGTATGTCGGCCTGTGGCAGGGCCCTACCGAATCGCAGCTTGCGCAGCTCAAGGGCGCCGACATGAAGGTTATCTGTGCCCAGAACAGGGTGGGGCTGGCGCATCTCGATGACGAGACCATTATCGGCTGGATGCACGGCGACGAGCCGGACAATGCACAGCCCCTCGGGACCGGCAGAGGTTACGGGCCGCCGGTCGCACCGGATAAGATCATTGCAGATTACCAGCGCATCAAGGCCAATGATCCCAGCCGCCCCATCCTGCTTAACCTGGGTCAGGGCGTGGCGTGGGACGGCTGGCACGGCCGGGGCGTCCGCACAAACCACCCCGAGGATTATGCCGAGTATGTCAAAGGCTGCGACATCGCCTCGTTCGACATCTATCCCGCCGCCCATGATCGGCCTCAGGTCGCGGGCAAACTGTGGTATGTTGCACGCGGTGTGGAGCGGCTGGTTGAATGGAGCGGCCCGGACAGGATCGTGTGGAACTGTATCGAGTGTACACGCATCAACCATCCCGCGAACAAGGCCACGCCGCATCAGGTCCGCGCGGAGGTCTGGATGTCGATCATTCACGGTTCGACGGGGCTGATCTACTTCGTACACGAGTGGCAGCCGCGGTTCAACGAATCGGCGGTTCTGAGCGATCCGGAGATGTTAGCGGAGATCACGGCAGTTAATCGACAGATCGCCGAACTTGCGCCGGTCCTGAACTCGCCTACGATCCAAGGCGGCGTTACAGTGACCTCCAGCCATCCTGACGTGCCGGTCGCCGCAATGGTGAAACGGCACAAAGGAGCGGTGTACGTTTTTGCAGTCGGGATGCGGGACGGGGCGACCAAGGCGACGTTCACCGTCGAGGGGCTTGGCGGCGACAGCACGGTTACTGTTCTCGGCGAACAACGCGAATTGCCGTCCAGCAAGGGCGTGTTCGAGGACGCCTTCAAGCCCTGGGACGTGCATCTGTATAAGGTGACGGCCCCGTAAGGAGCGGGGCACAGGCTACCAATTGAAGGGGCAGCGGATGATATGGCGCCTTGTGGCCTGACGGCAAGGAGGGGCATACGGAGGGTGCGGGGATCGATTGTTAGTGTTCCGCTCGGCCGTGCCGCGCTGGGGTCGCGTTGTTTTCGTTTAACGGTCTCGCGGATTGCGACGATATTATTCCGGTGCGCTGGAACAAGCCGGGAACCTGCATCGCATAATAAGGTGGTGCGGTACCGAAGTACGGGGCGGGGCGGCTGCGAAAGATCCTTTGGATGGAGGTTCGAGGGCGACGAAATGGAATAGTTCGCAACAGCGGCATGTATTTGGGGGCTGTGATGTCATTTTGCGGTAGCAGTTTACAGGACGCATTGACCTTTTCAGGCCAGTTGCGGGCAGGGCGGCGGGTCTGGACTGCTGCAGCGGCAGTTTTTGTCTTGTTCCTGCTGTCCGGACCGGTTGCCGCCCGTGAGCCGCCCGGCAAGGGGGATATTGCCGAGGTGTACCGGAACAAAGCCGCGGCCTTGTGCAATTTTATTTATTTTGTGGAATGGCCGCAGGCCAGGGCAGTAGCGGCACCGGGGAAAGGGTCCTATGTTGTCGCCATTATAGGCGAAGACCCAGAGTGTGACAGGCTGGAACGAGACAGGGGTTCGCTGGCCGAGCACATGTCCGTCCGGATCAAGCGGTTCGGCCGGTACAAGGAGGGTTTGGATATCGAGGCATGCCATACACTGTTTGTGTGTCGTTCCGAAGGGGAGCACGTCGAATCCATTCTCGAACGCCTCAAGGGCAAACCCGTTCTGACGGTTGCCGATTGGCCGGGTTTTCTCCGCGCCGGCGGGATGATTGAACTCGTTAAAATGGAGGACACAATACAGTGGAAAATCAATCAGGCACCGGTCAAGGCCTCCGGACTGCATCTCAGCATGCAACTGATGCGGAACGCGACCGCGGTGGTGTGCATTCCTGAAGCGGACTGTACACGTGAACCGGGCGACAGGAGCAAGGACGCCGATGCCGCTGAGGGCGACGCCAAGGGAAAGGCGCCTGGGCCATGAAACCGATTCGTGACTGGACCATAAAGACCAGACTGAGCGTAGCGATGATGATTACGAGCATCGCCGCCGTGTTGCTGGTCGGAGCGGTCCTGATCGCTTTTTCCATCTACCGGTGGCGACAAGAGCATATACGCGACCTGCACGCCATCGGTCACGTTCTTGCCGGGAACGCCCAGGCGGCGCTTGTCTTCGACATACCCGAAGATGCCGAAGAATTGCTTGCGTCGCTTGCGGTTAACCAATCTATTGTACTGGCCTGCATTTACGACCAAAATGGGGCCCCTTTTGCCGTGTATCGGGGTGTCAAGGCTCCGCCCGGCCTGTCGCCGCCTCCCGTCCGTCCGGAAGGCCATTTTTTTCACGGGTCCTATCTGAGCGTCTTCCATACCATCCAAGTGGATGGGCAGGTCATCGGCACGTTGGTCCTTCAGGACGACCGGGCATCGGAAGCTGAGATGTTTCGACGGGATACGCTGGTGTGGGTGCTCGGCATGCTGCTGGCGCTCGGCGGGGCGTATTTTGTCGCACAGTACTTGCAGAGGGTGATCTCGCGACCGATTCTGGCGCTGGCCCACATTGCCGAGACGGTGGGACGCGAACGCAATTACGCCCTGCGCGCCAGGAAGTCGGGTGACGATGAAATCGGCCGGCTGATGGATTCCTTCAATGACATGATGTCGCAGATTCAGGAGGCACAGCAGGCCCTTGGCAGGAGCGAGCATCGCTACCGCGAACTGGTCGAGAACATCGAGCTGGGCATTACGCTTGTGGACGCCGACCACACGGTTGTGATGGTTAACAGCGCAGTGGGCAAAATGTTCCGTGTCGAGCCGCACACCCTGATCGGCTCAAAATGTTTCAACAAGTTCGAAAAGGGGGATCACATCTGTTCCCATTGTCCCGGCGAGAAGGCCTTGCAGGAACACAAACCCGTGGACGTGGAAACAGAAGGCGTGCGAGACGACGGCAGCCGTTTTCCGGTGCGCATCCGGGCCTTTCCGCTGTTTGACGAGGCGGGTCGACCTGCGGGGTATATCGAAGTTGCTGAAGACGTCACAGAACGAAGGGCGGCGGAAAAAACAGTTCGCGAAACCGAAGAGCGTTTCCGTGATTTCTTCCAGAGCGCGCCCATCGGATTCCATATTCTGGGGCCGGATCGGCTGTTTGTCGATATTAATGAGGCCGAGTTGGAAATGATCGGCTACACCCGCGAAGAAGTGATCGGGCGCAAGACATGGGGTGACGTGATTGTCCCCGAGCAGAAGGACGTGTTCGAACGGCATTGGGCGGAAGTTACTTCCAAAGGGCAAGTCCGCAATGCCGAATACACTCTTGTGCACAAGGATGGGCGCCTCGTACACGTCATGGTCAACGTATCCGCCCTTTTCGATGAAGCGGGCCGATGTGTAAGGACGCGCGCAAGCGTGATCGATGTCAGCGAACGCAAGCAGATGCTCGGCCGGCTGCGCGAATCGGAGGCCATGCTGAAGAACGTGCTGGACACGATCAACGTACGGGTCTTCTGGAAAGATCGGGACCTCCGTTTCCGGGGCTGCAATCGGCTCTTTGCGGAGGATGCGGGTCTTTCGGAACCCGATGAGATTATCGGCAGAACCGATTTTGACCTGGCGTGGAAAGTGCTTGCGCCGACCTACCGGCGTGACGACCAGCAGATTATCGATTCCGGCGAACAGAGACTCAACTACGAAGAACCCCAAACGACGCCGGATGGCAAGAATGTCTGGCTCAGGACCAGCAAAATACCTTTGCGCGGTGAGGACGACGAGATCATCGGTGTTCTGGGCACATACGAAGACGTCACCGAACGCAAGCGCGCCGAGTTGGCGCTGCGATTGAGCGAACAACGGTTCAAGGCAATCGCCAACTACACCTATGACTGGGAATTATGGATCAGCCCGCAGGGGCATGTCCTCTGGACGAACCCCGCCGTGGAGCGCATCACCGGTTATTCGGTGGAGGAGTTTATGCGGCTGGGGCGGCATCCGGAAAGTGTGGTGTATGAGGACGATCTGTCCGCTGTCAGCGAGGTGTTCCAGGAGGCGCTGCGCGGCGGCTCGGGCAAAGAGCTGGAATTTCGGATTCAGCGCAAGGACGGGGGCGTCCTGTGGGTCACCATGTCATGGCAGCCTATCTTCGACAACAAGGGCGTGCCGCAGGGGCACCGGGAAAGTATCGAGGATATCTCCGAAAGGAAGAAAGCCGAAACGGCACTCCAGGAGAGCCGTGAAAGGTTCCGCGGTCTGGTCGAATCGACCTCCGACTGGATATGGGAAATAGACACCGCCAACAGGTACACGTATGTCAGCCCGACGGTTAAGGACCTGCTGGGGTACACGCCGGAAGAGGTTTTAGGCAAATCTCCTTTTGACTTCATGTCCGCCGAAGAAGCCGCGCGGGTGGGTGGATCGTTCAATGCCATCCGTCAACTCTGCGAACCTTTCCGAGGCCTGGAAAACGTAAGTCTCCACAAGGATGGCCATGAAGTGGTGCTCGAAACCAGCGGGGTGCCTATTTATGACGCATACGGCAACTTCAGCGGATACCGGGGAATAGACAGGGACATCACGGACCGCAAGCAGGCCGAGGATCGCCTGCGCGACACCACCCAGATGCTGAAGCTTGTGCTGGACGCCATTCCGGCCAGGGTTTTCTGGAAGGACTGCAACAGCGTCTATATCGGCTGCAACAGGCTTTTTGCGCAGGACGCAGGCATCGAAAATCCTGAAGACATCGCCGGCAAGACGGATTACGATCTGCCCTGGACCACCGCAGAGGCGCAGGCGTTTGTCCGCGACGACCATAGAGTCATCGAAACCAATCAGCCCGAGTACCATATCATCGAAACGCAGGTTCAGGCGGACGGGCGCCGTGCGTGGCTCGAGACAAACAAGATCCCTCTGCACGACTGGGACGGAAACGTAGTCGGAGTGCTTGGCTCCTATGAGGACATTACGCAGCGGCAGCTTTCGGAGGACGCGATGCGCGCGATCGTGCTGGGGACGGCCCGGGCGACCGGCGAGGATTTCCTGCGGGGCCTGGTTCGGCACCTGGCTGCGGCCGTGTCGTGTCGTTATGTGTTACTGGCTGAACTCGTTGAGCCGCAGGCGGACCGTCTTCGGTCGCTCGCCGTCTGGGCCAATGACGATTACGGCGCGAATTTTGAGTTCGCGATTAAAGGTACGCCATTCGAACACGTGGTCGGCCTCCGCCGCCGCACGTATCCTCGGGACCTGCGGAAGCAGTTTCCGGAATGCGACAAGATCAGGGATATGGGCGCCGAAAGCTGCGTGGGCATTCCGTTGTTCGACTCCGCCCAGCGTGCGCTGGGTGTGCTGGCGGTGATACATGACAAACCGCTGGATCGCGTGGAATTTGTCGAATCGGTGATGAGCGTCTTCGCTACACGGGCGGCCGTTGAAATGGAGCGCAAGCAGGCCGAAGAAGAGCGCGAACGTCTCTTGCGGATACTCGAGCAGAAAAACCGGGAGCTTGAAAGCATTGTCTACACCAGTTCGCACGATCTGCGGTCGACCGTCGTCAATGTCCAGGGTTTCAGCGCCGAATTGTCCGCGACCTGCGGCACTCTGCTGGGCCTGCTCGACGAGGTTCCCATACCTCAAGACACACTTCGCGAGGAGTTGTTGACGATACTTCACGAGGACATCCCGAGCGAACTAAAATATATCACGGCCAGCGCCGCCAAAATGGACATGCTCATCAGTGGACTGCTGAAGTTGTCGCGCCTTGGCCGCGGCCGCCTTAACTTGCAGTCCGTGGATATGAATGAACTGATGCAGGGGGTCCTGGACAGCATGCAATTTCAGCTTCAGCAGTCGCAGGCCCAGGTCCGAGTTGAAGAATTGCCTGCATGCACCGGTGATCCCGACCAGCTCAAGCAGGTTTTCGGTAATCTGGTGGACAACGCGGTCAAGTATCGTGACCCGGCGCGGACGCCTGCCATAACCATAACAGCGTATCCTGCCGAGCAAATGAACGTTTACTGTGTCGCCGACAACGGCCGGGGTATCGCACCAAGGCACCAGAAAAACGTGTTTGAAGTTTTTCATCGCCTTGAGCCCGAAGGGCCGGTGCCCGGCGAAGGGCTGGGGCTTTCCATTGTCCGCCGTATTGTCGACCGACACGGCGGCAAAGTCTGGCTGGAGTCGGCGCTCGGCGAGGGCAGTAAGTTCTGTGTATCCCTGCCGATCGCCTGAGACAACACGTGTGCGGTATCCGCGGACGGCGCCGGAGGCGCGGATTAGCGGATCATCTGTTCGTGGATCATCTGTGCTGCGACACGCAAATGCAGCGTAATTCGCGTTTGCCGGCACGGCTATTTGAGGAGCGAGGCCACCGAGCCCAGCAGCACGTCGGGCTTGACCGGTTTGTCGAGAAACTTCTCCACAGGAAGCCAGGACGCATCGCCGGCGGCATCGCTGAAATCGATGTTCACTTTGTCCTTTACGCCGGTAATCATCAGGATCGGAATGTCCTTCGTCTCGTCGCTGCTCTTAATCTGGCGGCTGAAGACAAAGCCCTCGCTCTGCGTATCCATCATGACATCGAGGATGATCAGATCGGGTCGATTCTGCTGAACCTGCTTTGCGGCTTCGACACTGTTGGGTGCACTGGCGACCTCATAGCCCGTGGTTTCGAGGACCACCGTCATCGCTTCGGTGATATCGGGGTCGTCATCAACGATAAGAATTCTTCTTTTGTCCATTGTGCCCTCTTGATTTGATGCATGTAGACACGTTGCCCTCTTTTTAGTCATTTTGAAGTATATGCCACGCCGGAAACCTTGTAAACTTAAATATTACATTCACAAACTATAGCGGGCGGGGCATTGGGATTGGCCTTGGGCGGTGCGAATCACGTGGGCGGCGATTCTGCTGGTGATATGAAGCCTTTTCTGTTAGTCTGAGCGGTTAACGAGCCGGTTGGGCCCCATGCGTCCGCCGACGGCCGGCAGGATTATGGCGACCATGCAAGATGATAGAGATACAGAACATTACACTGGCGTACGGACAGGAAACCGTTATTCGTGATTTTTCACTGTCCATTGAAGCCGGTCAAAAGATCGCGATTCGCGGCAGTTCCGGGTCGGGCAAGAGTTCCATTCTTCGCAGTCTGCTCGGGTTTGTCCGTCCGCGGCAAGGGCGCATTGTTATCGACGGGACGGAATTGAACCGCCATACGGTTTGGCCGCTTCGGGGCCGCATGGGCTACGTGCCGCAGGAGGCGGACCTGGGTGATGCCCGCGTGGGCGCGCTTGTCGAGCGGCCATTTTCCTTCCGCGCCAACGCAGCTCTTCGGGGCAATCTGCGGCGATTGCCGGAAATGCTCGAACGCTTCGGTCTTTCCCAGGCCATTCTGGCGAAAGAGATGCCCGCCCTGTCCGGCGGCGAAAAGCAGCGCATCGCGCTGATCATGACGCTGCTGCTCGACCGGCCTATACTCTTGCTCGATGAGATCTCGTCCGCCCTTGACGCACAATCGACTGAGACGGTGGTCAATCTGCTTGCCGGTTCTTCGCAAACCGTCGTTCTGGTCAGCCATGATCTGAGGCTTGCGGGGGTTTGCGACAAGGTCATCGATGTGCCATCTTATAAGGAGTCGACCGCGTCATGACCACCGAAGCCATCAGCCTTGAGCGTATGATCGCGGCCTATATGCTGCTGGGTATACCGCTGGCGGTGCTGCTGTGGTATCGCGTCGCCTTGGTGGGCAAAATGCTCGCCGCCGCTGCCCGCATGACGGTTCAGCTTCTTTTTGTAGGTTTTTATTTGCAGGTCGTATTCGAAAAGAACAACGCATGGCTCAACGGGGTCTGGCTGATCGCGATGGTTGCTGTTGCCGATGTCTCCATTGTGCGGCACTGCGATCTGCGGCTGAGGCGGTTTGCCGCGCCCATGTTCGGCGCGCTGGCGGCGGGAACCGCCGTGCCGCTGCTGTTTTTCATAGCGGTCATTCTCAAAGGTCCCGGGCTGATGGACGCACAGTATGTTATCCCGATCGGGGGGATGATCCTGGGAAACTGTCTGCGGGCCGATGTGATCGGATTGGCGGGGTTTTATCAGGCGATCCGCAAGAATGAAAAGCCGTTCCTGCTGTCACTGGCCCAGGCGGCAACGCTGAAGGAGGCCATTCGGCCTTATCTTCGCGACGCGTTCCGGGCGGCACTGCTGCCGACAATCACCACGATGAGCACCATCGGACTGGTCTCACTGCCCGGCATGATGACGGGCGTCATTCTCGCCGGCGCCGATCCCGTCACGGCCATAAAATACCAGATCGCCATCATGATCGCCATATTCACGGGCACGTGCATCACCGTTCTGCTCGCCATATTGCTTTCCATCAAGACCAGTTTTTCGGGATACGGCGTCCTGGACCGGTCGATCTTTGCTGGAAAGTAGACCGTTGCAGGGTTTATATCTGCACGGCCGCAGTTGATCCGGCTACAACGATTTTGTGCCCCCAACAACCCGTGGCAGCTTCAACTCGTCGCCGCACAGTAAGCGTGTTGGTCCCGTGCGGCTAAAGGTTCTTATACTCCTCCGGCATGTTTCCGGGGACGTATCGCCAGCGGAACCAGTCGATGTCGGCCCGTTCGCCGGGTTTGAGGGGGTACTGTTTGCGGCCCGATTCCGCCATTTCAAAGGTGCTTTGATCCTGCCATCGGTGCGGACCGGCATGGCCGTCTGCAAAACCAAACATGCTTTGCCTGCCGTGCAGCACCCCGAAAGCATCTCCCCAGTGAGATCGCGTGTTCAAAAACATATTCCATGTATTGTGATTATAGCCGCAACCGTCGGTCTCTTCGAGAAAGACCAGCTTCAACTCCGGTTCCATGATCTCGCTTGTCTTGTAAACGACGACCCTTTCTTCACCCGTAGACCAGCCGCTCGGGCCGCAGTTCCAAACCGCTCCCAGCGAGTACGTACGATAGCCGCCTTTTTGTGAGTTCAGGTAGGTGCCGGCAAAGCCGCTGGGCGGCTGAGTGTACCGCCTGTCCAAGGGGCAATGAAACAGCCGCTCGTCTTCCAAATAGCTCCACAGCCCCCCTCTGCGAATCCCTCGCCACTCATCTTCCAGTATGTTGTTCCTTTCTCGGCCGTTCTCATCATGAGGTGATCCGACGAAGTTCCATACCTTTCGGTACGGTCCAGCCGGATAAGCAGGGTAACTCTCCATCGTGTGAGCATTGTGGTCGTGCGGCCTGGCGCCGACAACCTGGTCGTCGTGGTCCTTCGCGTAAAGCAGCCAGGCTCGCATCAGCCCCTGCAGATTCGCCATGCAGACGGCCGCTGAGCCATAGGTTCGGGCATGAAGGAAGACGGGGCGGATGGCGGCGAAGGCAAAGCCGGTGATCGCTATGATGACGACCGCCTCGACCCGTGTCAGCCCCCTCTGACGCTGATTGTGTTGCCTCGCACGTTCCTGCATTCTCCATCTCCTTACAAGAAGGCCCGACCTGCCGGTCGAGCAGACCTGTTCGCCGACGCGCTGCATTATAACGCACTTTGCGGTCCGGTCCAACCTTTTTTTCCGGGCCGTCCGGTGTTCGGCCGCCTTTGGGGCCCGCGTCGCTACGGGCCCAAATCGGGATTTCTCAGGGTTGACAGCGGCGAAATTGTGTCTACTATATTGCTGAGCAAGGGCAGTTTTCGACGGGACCGTACCCGTTCGCAATAAATTGAATGGATTTATTCACCATTGTTTCTGTTGAAAGGAATTGGATATGGTACTTGATCGCACACTGAAGATGGGAATGGTTGGCGGGGGGCCGGGCGCTTTCATCGGAGAGGTGCACCGCAAGGCCTCTCGTCTTGACGGCGGCGTGGAACTTGTCGGCGGGGCATTTGACATCGATCCGCGCAAAAGCAAGCAGATGGCCAAGGATTTGATCCTGGACAAAAAGCGATGCTACGGCACCTACAAGGAACTGATCGAGAAGGAATTGCAGTTGCCGGAGGGGGAGCGGATGGATTTTGTGGCGGTCTGTACGCCGAACAACTGGCACTACCCCATCGCTCGTGCGCTGCTGGAGGCGGGCTTTCATGTGATGTGCGAGAAGCCGATGACGCTGACGGTTGCCGAGGCGCGCAGCCTGGTCGAGATCGTCAAGAAGACCAAGTGCGTGTTCGGGCTGATGCACAACTACACGGGTTATCCGATGGTCAAGCTGGCGCGCGACATGGTTCGCGGCGGCCGGTTGGGCGCGGTTCGCAAGATCGTCGTCAAGTATCCGCAGGGCTGGCTGGCGACGGCCATCGAGAAGACGGGGCAAATGCAGGCCTCGTGGCGGACCGATCCGAAGCAGAGCGGCGGCTCGGGCTGCGGCGGCGACATCGGCACGCATGCCGAAAATCTGGCCGAGTACATCGCCGGTCTGCAGATTCAGGAGATGTGTGCGGATCTGACGAGCTTTGTGAAGGGCCGCAAACTGGACGACGATGTGAACTGCCTGCTGAAGTTCAACAAGGGCGTTAAGGGCGTGCTGCACGCCAGCCAGATCAGTGTCGGCGAAGAAAACAATCTCGCCATATCGGTGCATTGCGAGACGGGCAGTATCGAGTGGCATCAGGAGCACCCCAACTACCTGTACGTTCGCGAGATGGGCCAGCCGGAGCACGTGTACAAGCGCGGCAACGACTACGTCGGCGCGATCAGTGCGGCGGCTGCACGGGGGACGCGTCTGCCGTCCGGGCACCCGGAGGCATTCCTCGAAGCGTTTGCCAACAATTATGTCAACTTCACGGATACGATCCGGTGCAAGATTGCACGGGTCAAGCCCGATCCGCTGATGGACGACTTCCCCAAGGTGACCGACGGGCTGCGGGGCATGCTGTTCCTGGATACGCTGATTACCAGCGCCAAGAGCAAGCAGAAATGGACAAAGTTCAAGAAGTAGTTCCTGCGTGCGAATAATGGTGGGACCGGCGCTTGTCGATGGGCGGCGCCGGTCCCTGTTGCGCCGGAAGGAGTGTCCGATGAGAAGCGACAAATTCCTGGTGTGTGGGTTTTTGATTCTGACGGCCGCGTTTGCGGGTTTGGGGGTTTCGAAGGCGGGAGGGCAGACGGTTCGGTATTCGCCCGAGTGGGACTCCCTCGACGCCCGGCCGACGCCCGCATGGTTCGGAGACGCCAAGTTCGGAATCTTCATCCACTGGGGCGTCTACTCCGTGCCGGCGTGGGCGCCGATCGAAGGTGTGGGGGTCTATGCCCGGTATTCCGAGTGGTACTGGCGCCGATGGCGAGAGAAGGGAGAGGGGCACGACCAGTTCGTCGCCTTTCACACCAAGGCTTACGGCGACAAGGTCCACTACCAGGACTTTGTCAAAGACTTTACGTGCGAGATGTACGAGCCCGATTACTGGGCTGAGGTATTCGAACGGGCCGGGGCCAAGTACGTGGTCCTGACCAGCAAGCATCATGACGGCTTTTGTCTGTGGCCCAGCGGCCAGAGTTGGAACTGGAACAGCGTCGATGTGGGCCCGCATCGCGATCTTGCCGGCGAACTCACCGAAGCGGTCCGCAAGCGGGGACTGCGCATGGGCTTCTACTACTCGCTGTACGAGTGGTATCATCCGCTGTATCGTTCTGACGTTCCTGCCTACGTCGATACCCACATGCTGCCTCAGGTGAAGGACCTTGTGATGCGGTACAAGCCGGACATTGTATGGAGCGACGGCGAATGGGACCATCCGGATGAGGTGTGGAAGAGCCGCGAGTTTTTGGCGTGGCTGTACAATGAGTCGCCGGTGAAGGACACGGTCGCAGTCAACGACCGATGGGGCAAGGGCACGCGGAGCAAACACGGCGGCTATTACACGACGGAGTACAGCCAGGAGAAACTCGCCGAAGAGGGGACGGACCATCCGTGGGAAGAGTGCCGCGGCATTGGCCATTCCTTCGGCTATAACCGCAACGAACGGTTAGGGCATTATACGTCAGCGGAGAAGCTGGTGCACATGCTGGTCGATCTTGTCAGCAAGGGCGGCAACCTGCTGCTGGACATCGGACCGACCGCCGACGGGCGGATCCCTGTGATCATGGAGCAGCGGCTCACCGAGATGGGCGACTGGCTCAAAGTTAATGGCGAGGCCATCTACGGGACCCGAAAGTGGGACCGGGCAGGCAAGGACAACGGGGCGTTGCGATTCACGCAGAAGGGCAACACAATCTATGCCGTCAGCCTCGGCTGGCCGGGCGACGAAATGAAACTGGACGTGCCGAAACCGGCCGCCGGCGCCCAGGTGGTCCTGGTCGGCAGGGACGGTAAACTGCCCTGGACGTACAAGCAGGGCAGGATGTGCGTGGATACGTCGGGTGTCAAGATCAACGAACTGCCGTGCAGGCATGCGTATGCCTTCCGTATAAGCGGGGCGTACTGAGCGGCCGCCGGAGGGAAGAGGTCGATGGGTGATTCGGCAGCGAACAGGGATGAGGTGAGTCTGCCCGTGAGCAGTGCCGCGGAGTGGGAGGCGCTCAAGCCCGCCCTTCGCGCAAGCTTGTGGCGGCTGCTGGGCGAGTTGCCGGAGACGTTTGTGCCCGAGCCGACCATACTCAGCAGGCGCCGGTGCAAAGGGTACTGTCTGGAGCGGTTCTCGTTCGACAACCGGGGTGGGGCAAAGGTCTTTGGTTACGCCATGATTCCCAGCGGCGGCGAGCAGCCGTATCCGGCCATACTGTATCATCATTACCACGGGGGACGGTACGCCCAGGGCAAGGAGGAGATACGCAGGCGTGCATTCGCCCGGTGGCGGGGCGGGCACGGGCTGATCACAGGCGAGGAACTTGTCCGTGCCGGCTATCTCGTCCTGTGCATCGACGCGTACGCCTTTGGCGAGCGGCGGTTCTGCGGACCGGCGAATGTGAAAGAGCGGCCGCCCCATACGGAGGCCTCACTGTTCAAGGCATTCCTTTGGCAGGGCGCGACGCTTTGGGGAATGATGGTGCGGGACGATTTGCTGGCGATGAACTATCTCAGCAGCCGTCCGGACGTGGATGCCGGGCGGATCGCCGCGATGGGCATGAGCATGGGCGCAACGCGGTCATGGTGGCTGGCGGCTCTGGACGAACGCATCAAGGTGACGGTCAGTGTCGCCTGCCTGACGCGATACCAGAACCTCCTGGAGCAGGGGCTTCTGGCTCAGCACGGCATCTATTACTATGTGCCCCGGATGATCCGCGAGGGCATGGATATAGAGAAGGTTGTGGGCCTGATCGCCCCGCGGGCCCACCTGACATTGACGGGCGACAGCGACGAGGGCTCACCCGCCGAAGGTGTCAGAATCATTAATGAATTCCAGCGCCGGCTGTACGGCGGCTATGGCAGCGAGAACTTCCGCGGCGTCATATATGAAGATGCGGGACATACTTATACGCCGCAGATGTGGGCCGAGACCCTGCAGTGGCTGGCCAAGAAGCTGTAAAATATCGGACGCCAATGCATTCTACATCAAACGCAAGGCAATGTCGTTAATACGTAAGGTGTTACGATTACGTATCTTACGAGGCGTCCGTCCGGGGTTCGCATTTTATTTGCTGGCAAATGCAGGCTTGTCTTGTATAATGAAGGCTTTATTAACATTGTGAGCATTAAGGAGATTGACCAATGGGTAGACCTGTCACACTTTTCACGGGGCAGTGGGCCGACATGTCGTTAGCGGATCTGGCGAAGAAGGCGGCAAGTTGGGGTTATGATGGACTGGAACTGGCTTGCTGGGGCGACCACATGGACGTTTTCAGGGCCGCCGAAGACCAGAATTATTGCAGACAGCAGTTGGCCATTTTGGAGGAGAACAATCTTAAAGTCTTTGCCATCAGCAATCACCTGGCCGGGCAACTGGTATGTGACAACCTGGACCCTCGACACGACATGTTTATTCCCGCCGACTTGCAGGGCAGCGGCGTTGACCCCGAGCGGAAGCGCCAGTGGGCAATCGATGCGATGAAGAACAGCGCCCGCGCGGCGAGGAACCTCGGCATCAAGGTCGTCAACGGCTTCACCGGTTCGTCGATCTGGCAGTATATCTACAGTTTCCCGCCGGCGAGCGAACAAATGATCGCCGACGGGTTCAAAGATTTTGCGGACAAGTGGCATCCTATTCTTGACGTGTTCGATGAGTGCGGCGTGAAGTTCGCCCTTGAGGTCCACCCGACCGAAATCGCGTTCGACATCGTGACCGCCAAGCGGGCGCTGGAAGCCATTGGACATCGCGAGGCATTCGGCTTCAATTTCGACCCGAGCCATCTGCACTGGCAGTTGGTCGACCCGGTTTGCTTCCTGACCGAGTTTCCCAAGCGTATTTACCACGTTCACATGAAGGACGCGGCATTGCAGATCAACGGCCGCAACGGCATCCTGAGCTCGCATCTGAACTTCGGCAGCCCGGAACGCGGCTGGGATTTCCGCTCGCTGGGTCACGGCGGCGTGGATTTCGAAGAGATTATCCGGATGTTCAACCACATCGGCTACACCGGCCCGCTGTCGGTGGAATGGGAAGACTGCGGTATGGAACGCGAGCACGGCGCTGCCGAGGCCTGCGAGTTTGTAAACCGGGTCGACTTCGCGCCGTCCAACGTCGTCTTCGATGAAGCGTTTGACAGGTAGATTTCGTCCGGATCTGACGAACCTGGAGAGTTTGTAGTGAAGAAAAGAAATGTCAGCAGGCGGCAATTCCTGATGAATGCGTCGGGAATTGCCGCCGGCGCAGTTGTGTTGCCGTATATTCTGCCCGCAACGGTTTTTGGGCAGGGGGGCGCCTCGCCCTCCGAGCGCATTACCATGGCCGTCATCGGGACTGGCAACCAAGGCATTAACGACATGCGGGGCATGTTAGGCGACAACCGTGTCCAGATTGTCGCAGTCTGCGATGTCAACCGCGAAAGCGCTGGCTACTGGAGCAATCGCATCGGCGGGCGCGAGCCGGCCCGGCGCATCGTGGAAGAGCATTACGCACAACAGAAGGCCTCCGGCGCCTATAAAGGCTGCGAGGTCTTCGGCGATTTCCGTGACGTGATGGCCCGCAGAGACATCGACACGGTTCTTATCGCGCTTCCGGACCACTGGCATGCACTTGTCGTGACCGCTGCCGCCCGGGCGGGTAAGGACATCTACGGTGAAAAACCCCTAAGCCTGACCGTTGCGGATGGGCGGGCCCAGTGCAACGCCGTAAAACGGTACGGGCGCATCTTCCAGACCGGCAGCCAGCAGCGTTCCGACGTGAATTTCCGGCGGGCCTGCGAACTCGTGCGAAACGGGCGCATCGGCAAACTCCACACAGTCAAGTGCGGGCTGCCGGGCGGCGTGCCCGATTACTCACAGCAGGGTGCTCGAACACAGGTCGAGCCCGTGCCGGAGGGGTTTGATTATCAAATGTGGCTGGGCCCAGCGCCCGAGGCGCCCTACAGTCCGGCCCGATGCCATGTGAACTGGCGGTGGATTCTCGATTACTCCGGCGGCCAGGTCACCGATTGGGGCGGGCATCACCCCGACTGCGCCCAATGGGGCATGGGAACCGAAGACACCGGCCCGGTGGAGATCATCAATGCCAAAGGGACCTACAACAAGGACCAACTCTACAACACGGCGACGGACTATTACTTCGAGTGCATTTATAAGAACGGCGTCAAGCTGATCGTATCCAACAAGGTCCGCGGCGGCGTTACCTTCGAGGGCGCCGAAGGGTGGGTATGGGCCAATCGCGGCCGGCACGAAGCTGAGCCGAAGGGCATTCTGGAAAGCGTCATTAAGCCCGACGAAATCCACTTATACAAAAGCGACAACCACTTCCGGAACTTTGTCGATTGCGTCATCTCGCGAAAGCAGCCCGCGGCGCCTATCGAAACAGCCCACCGCTCGATCACCATCTCGCATCTCGGCAATATCGCCATGCAGTTGGAGCGGGATCTGAAGTGGGATCCGGACAAGGAACGTTTTGTCAACGACGCCGAAGCGGATACAATGCTGTCACGGACCATGAGAAGTCCCTGGCGAATATAGGAAAATATGTTCCACAACAGGTTGGGCAGGTCGCCGCACGTGACCCGTCCCGCATTTTTGAGTACAAGGAGATCGAAATGAACAGAAGCGTCAACAGGCGTCAATTCCTGAAGCGTACCGCCGGCCTTGCCGGCGCCATGGCGGCGATGCCGTATATCGTCCCGGCGTCGGTCTTTGGCCAGAACCCGCCGAGTGAGCGCATCACCATCGGATTCATCGGCACCGGCAAGCAGAGCCAGCACCTCCAGCGCTCGTTCATGGGTGCAAGCGGCACACAGGTCGTCGCCGGCGCCGACGTGGACAAGCTCAAGCTCGCCCGTTCTGAGAAGATGGCCAATGATCACTACGCCAAGTCCAAAGCCGACGGCAAGTGGTCGGGCTTCACGTCCTATGGCGACTTCACCGAACTTCTCGCCCGCAAAGACATCGACGCCGTGGTCATCGCCACGCCCGATCACTGGCACGGCCTTAACGCCGTTTATGCTGCTCGTGCGGGTAAGGACATCTTTTGCGAAAAGCCCCTCGGCCACAATATTACCGAATCGCTGGCGATGTTGCGCGAGACACGGCGGTACAATCGCGTGTTCCAGACCGGCAGCATGCAGCGTTCGGATTACCGCTTCCGTTTCGCCTGTGAACTGGTTCGCAACGGCTACATCGGCGACATCACGCACGTCGTCGTCAACGTGGGCGGGCCGCCCATCGACTGCGATCTCCCCGCCGAGACGACACCGGATTACCTGGACTGGCCCGGGTGGGTGGGTCCGGCCCCCATGCGGCCTTTTCATTCGGAGCTGTCGCCGCACATCAGCCGGGACATATTCCCGAACTGGCGGCGGTACAAGGACTACGGCGGCGGCGGCATGACCGACTGGGGTGCACATCATTTCGATATCGCCCAGTGGGGTCTCGGTATGGACGGCGACGGACCTGTCGAAGTGATCCCTCCCGATGGCAAGGATATCAAAGCCCTGACCTATCGCTACGCCAGCGGCATCACGATGACCCGCGAGGGCAGCTATCCGGGTCACGGCAACGTCAACGGCGTTTTGTTTGTCGGCTCGAAGGGCAAAGTCGAGGTCAATCGCGGATATCTCAAGACGTGGCCCGACGAACTCAAGGACCAGAAGCTCGGGCCTAACGAGGTCCATCTTTACGACAGCCGCAATCACTACACCGACTGGCTCGACGCCATCAAGACCCGCAGCAAACCGATCTGCGACGTCGAGATCGGCTGCAGCACGGTGATCGTTTGCCTGATCGGCAATATTGCGTACGAGTTGAAGCGTCCCTTGAAGTGGAACCCGAAAACCAATCAGTTTGTGGACGACGCCGAGGCCAACCGCCTGCGCTCGCGTACGATGCGGAGCCCGTGGCGTATTTAGGACGGTTGCGAAGGACGGGCGACCGCAAGGGTCGCCCCTATTATTGAAAGGGCGTATTATGGCGAATCAAACAGTGAAGCGTCGCACGTTCCTGAAGGCATCCGTCGGCGCGTTGGCCTTTCCCTATGTGGTGCCGTCTTCGGTGCTTGGGCAGGGCGGCGCCATCGCTCCGAGCAACAAAATAGCCATGGGCGCCATCGGCGTCGGGCCGCAGGGCACGGGCGTCATGCGGGGCTTCATGGCCCAGAACGATGCACGGGTTGTGGCGGTGTGTGACGTCAAGAGCAACGTCTTGGCGGATCGCAAGGCGCTTGTGGACGCGCACTACGGCGATACGGGCTGTGCGGCATATGGCGACTTCCGGGAATTGCTGGCGCGCGACGATATCGACGGGGTATCGATCGCCAGTTGCGATCACTGGCATGTGCTGCATGCCATTGCGGCGGCGAGGGCGAAAAAGGATGTGTATCTCGAAAAGCCGATGGGCCTGAGCATGGCTCAGGACCAGGCACTTCGCGCCGCCTGTAAACGCTACGGCACCGTTTTTCAGTTCGGCACCCAGCAGCGGTCGGACCGGCAATTTTTGCAGGCCTGCGAGCTGGTCCGTAACGGTAAGATCGGCGAATTAAAAACCATCAACGTCTGGAGTCCCGGCAGCAGCGCGGGCGGTTCGCCCGAAGTGGTCCCGGTCCCCGAATGGCTCAATTACGACTTCTGGCTCGGGCCGGCCCCGGCGACGCCTTACACCAAGGATCGCTCCTCCAACAGCCTCTGGTGGTTCATCTCCGATTATGCCCTGGGGTTCATCGCCGGCTGGGGTGTTCATCCGCTGGATATCGCCCTCTGGGGCGGCGGGGACAAAACCGCCTGCAACCTTGAGATCAAAGGCGCCGGCGTCTTTCCAACTGAGGGCGTGGCGAATACGGCTCTGAACTGGGACGTGAAGGTGCAGTTCGAGAGCGGGGTTCGGATGAACTTTACGGGGTATCCGTTCCCTGAGGAATGGAAGAAGCGCTATGGCCGCACGAGCGACCACGGCACCGCATTTGAGGGTACGGAAGGGTGGGTTCACGTCGACCGCGGCGGCATCAATGCGCACCCGCAAAGCCTGCTCACAACCGAGTTCGGCCCCAACGACACCCGCCTCTACAAGAGCACGCATCACCAGCGGAATCTGCTCGACTGCATGCGGACGCGTGCGGCAACCGTCTGCGGGATCGAGGACGCCGTCGCCGCCGATACGCTGTGCCAGTTGAGCGACATTGCCACACGGCTGGAAAAGAAACTCAAATGGGACTGGAAACGCGAACGGTTCATCGACGATCCGGCGGCGGATCGCATGCTGTCGCGCCCGATGCGCAGTCCATGGAAACTTTAGGAGCGGATCGATGAAGAAGCTTTGTTTGTTGTTTGGTGTGTTGGTGTGTGCGGCTTGCTGCAAGGCCGCCGAGGACGGCTGGGTTTCGATCTTCAACGGCGAGAATCTCAACGGCTGGAGGGCTAACGAGAACGCGGGAACCTTCAGCGTGAAGGACGGCTTGCTTGTCGTTGACGGCCCGCGAAGCCATCTGTTCTACGTGGGACCCGTGGGCGGCGCCAATTTCAGGAATTTCGAATGGAAAGCCGACGTCAAGACCTTCCCGAAAGCCAACTCGGGCATGTATTTCCACACGGAATATCAGGAAAGCGGCTGGCCGGACAAAGGCTATGAAGTCCAGGTCAATACGACCCACAGCGACCGCAAGAAGACCGGCGGCCTGTACGGTGTTGTCGATGTAATAGACAACGCCCCCTCCAAAGACGGCGAGTGGTTCACGCAGCATGTCATCGTCCAGGGCAAGCGCATCATCATCAAGGTCAACGGCAAGGTCACCGTCGATTATACGGAGCCCGAGGGCGTCACCGGCGCCCGCAAACTGTCCAGCGGCACGGTGGCCATACAGGGGCACGATCCCGACAGCGTTATTCACTACAAGAACATCATGATCAAGCCGCTGGATTGTCCGTTTGAATGGAGAGACCTGTTCAACGGCAGGAATCTCGACGGCTGGGTCCAGAAAAACGGCACGGCCAAATATGAAGTAAAGGACGGCGCCATCCTCGGCACAACCGTCGCGGGCAGCCCCAACTCCTTCCTCTGCACCGAGAAACTCTACGGCGACTTCGCGCTGGAATTCGAGGTCAAGGTCGACAGCCGCCTCAACTCGGGCGTGCAGGTCCGCTCCAACAGCTTCAAGGAATACCGCAACTACCGTGTCCACGGCTACCAGGTCGAAATCGCCACCAACGGCAGCGCCGGCTACATCTACGACGAGGCCCGCACCGGCTGGCTCAGCCAGAACCGCAAGGACCCTGTCGCCAACGCCGCCTTCAAGGACGGCCAGTGGAACAAGTTCAACGTCCTCTGCCTCGGCGACAGCATCCGCACGTGGGTCAATGACATCCCCGTGGCCCACGAAAAGGATGATACCAGCCGTCTCGGCTTCATCGGCCTCCAGGTCCACGGATTCAAAGGCGATTCGCCCGCAACGGTCGAGTGGCGTAACATCCGCATCAAGGGCGAGCCTGTCGATCCTGTCATCAAGGTCGTCGTCGTCATCGGCGGCCACGGCTTCGACAAGGAATTCCATGATGTGTTCAAGGGCCACGAGGATATCGCCGCCGTCAATTTTGACCTGAAGGACCACAGCGAACTCTTCGAAGACATCAGCAACTGGGACTATGACGTTATCGTCCTTTACAATATGACGCAGAATATTTCCGAGAAGCGTCGCGCCAACTTCAAGAAGCTGCTCGACAAAGGCGTCGGCGTGCTGATGATGCATCATGCGATGGCGGCCTACGGCGGCTGGGACGAGTATGCCCGGATCGTCGGCACGCGATTCTTCACCTCGCCGGCGTCTTTTGACGGCAAACAATGGCCGACCAGCGTCTACAAGCACGATGTCGACATGCCGATTAAGGTCGCAGACAACAATCACATGATCACACGCGATCTCAAGGACTTCGTCATTCACGACGAGACCTACGGCAAGTGCTGGATGGGCGCCGACAACCGCGTGCTGCTGACCACCGACGAACCCACCAGCAACCGCGAGGTCTGCTGGGTTAAAAACGCTGGTCCGGCGCGGGTTTGCGGTTTGCAGCTCGGCCATGACGCAAAGGCCTACGCCAATCCCAACTTCCAGCGCATCGTGACAATGGCCATCCGATGGTGTGCGGGCCGGTAACGACGGCCCGATCAGAAGTTACCATAAATCAGAACAGGAGAGATCGAATGAATTGGGTTAAGAAAACGTGCATGGCGGTGCTGCTGATGGTATTCTGCAGCTCCTGCTTCGCGGTGTCCGATGAGGAGATCGCGAAAATCAAGGCGGCGGCCCCGGCAAAGGCCACCCGGCAACCGGCCAAACCTCGGACGGTGCTGGTTTTCAGCCTGTGCAAGGGTTTTAAGCACTCCTCCATTCCCTACTGGGACCAGGCCCTCGTCGCAATGGGTGAAAAGACCGGCGCTTACAAAGCCACCGTCAGCTATGACATCAACATGCTCAAGCCGGAAAACCTGCATAAGTTCGATGCGCTGGTCCTTAACAACACGACGCATCTTAAGCTCAAACAGGAAGACCCGGTTATCCAAACGAGCATCATGGATTTCCTCAAGGGCGGCAAGGGCGTCATGGGCATCCACGCAGCCAGCGACAATTTTTACGATTGGCCCGAAATGCAGGAGATCATGGGCGGCAAGTTCACGGGCCACCCCTGGAATGCCGGAGATACGGTCGCCGTCAAGCTCGACGATCCGGACCACCCGCTCCTGAAGGTCTTTGCGGGCAAGGGCTTCAAGGTCAAGGATGAGATTTATCTTACCGACCCGCCGCTTTATTCGCGGCAGAAGGCGCGTGTGCTGATGAGCCTCGACATGAGCGATGCGAGGACCGCCGGCATCGACGGCGGCAAGCACAAGAATAAGGACGTCGGCATCACGTGGGTCAAGAGTGTGGGCAAGGGACGGCTGTTCTACGGTTCCCTGGGGCACAATAACGATCTCACGTGGTGGACGCCGCTGCTGCAGCATTATCTTGACGGCCTGCAGTTTGCGCTGGGCGATCTTGACGTTGACACCACCCCAATACCGCTTCCGCAGGGCTTGCCGCCGGCGGCAGTGGATACCGAGGCGCTGAAGGATATCCTGACCGAGGTTTCAGCATACGATTACGGCAAGAGCAGGGAGGCATTGACACAACTCTCGGATTTTATCCGAGGGATTGAAGGAACAGATCATCTCCGCATCGTTGAGAAGCAACTGCTGGAGTTCCTTCAATCCCAGGCAACCCTTGCAAGCAAACAGTTCGTGTGCAGCAATCTGAGCATTATCGGTTCGGAGTTGTCGGCCCAGGTTTTGGCCGGCATGCTGGTCGACCCCGAAACGTCCGACATGGCGCGATACGCCCTGGAACGGATACCCGGTGAAGGCGTCGATGTCGTCCTGCGCGACACGCTCGGCAGAACCAAAGGCGTCGAAAAGGTCGGCGTCATCAGCACGCTCGGCCTGCGCGGCGACGCGAAAAGCGTCCCCATACTGGCCCAACTCATTGCTGACGCGGATGCCGAAGTCGCTTCCGCCGCGGTCGCCGCCTTGGGCCAGATCGCCGGCGCAGAAGCCCGGGCCGCCCTGGCCAAGGCCAAAGACGCCACTACCGGCGACCTGCAGATGCTCGTCCTTGACGCCTATCTCAACTGTGCCGACGGTCTCATAGATGCCGGCCAAAACGAAGAGGCGCTCATGATCTACCGCGAGTTGTACAGTTCGAACATACCGCAGGTCATTCGCAGCGCCGCCCTACGGGGAACGGTCTATTCGATCCCCGACAAGGCAGGCGAAATTATTCTCGAAGTCATCAAGGCCGGCGACCCGGCGATGCAGGAAATCGCCTTCGGCCTGGTCGGCGAAATCCGGGAGGATGCCGAGCTTCAATCGCTGGCCGGCCAACTGTCCAATCTCGCCCCCGCAGGACAGGTTCAGTTGATCACCGCCCTGGCCAACCGCGGCAGCGCCGTTGCAAAGGACGCGGTCGTCGCCTCTGTAGCAAGCGATATCGCGGACGTGCGCGTTGCAGCTTACAAAGCCCTGGCGTCGCTGGGCGACAAGACCACGGTTGCGCTGCTCGCCGAAGCCGCGGGAAGCGCCATTGGCGCCGAGCGGCTCGCCGCCCGCGAGAGCCTCTACAGTATGCGCGACCCCGAGGTGGATGCGACGATTCTGCAAACCATCGACAGCGCCCCGGAAGCGGCCAAAGTCGAACTGATACGCAGCATCAGCCAGCGCAATATTCAGGGGGCGATGCAGACGCTGCTCAAGACCGCCGTCGATCCGTCGGCCAAGGTCCAGCTCGAAAGCTACAAAACCCTCCAGACGGCGGCGGGCCCGGACGAACTGGAGACGCTGGTTGGGCTTCTGGCGGGAGTGCAAAACAGCACCGTGCGGAGCGAGGCGGAGCGTACGGCCGCCGCTGCCGCAGCCAGGATTGAAGACAAGACGCGGAAAACCGCGCCTGTGATAGCGGCATTCGAAAAGGCCGCGGATCCGACGGTGAAGGCGTCGCTGCTGAGCGTTCTTGGACGTATTGGGGAAGATAACGCGTTTCTTGCCCTGTACATGGGACTCAAGGATGACAACGCCGCCGTCAAAGAATCCGCGATCAAAGCCATAAGCGGCTGGCCCAATTCCAAACCAGCCGACGCGCTCCTCGAAATCGCCACCAATGCAGGCGAACCCAAACAGAGAATCCTCGCCCTCCGCGGCTACGTCGCGTTGGCGAGTCTCGACGCCAAAACGAATCCAACCGGCACCATCGCACGCTTCCGCAAGGCAATGGATATTGCCGCAGGCATCACCGAAAAACGTATGGTCCTGGCCGGTATTGCGACCGTCAAGGAAGTCGCCGCCCTCGACCTCGCCGTAGAATACATGCAGGAGAAGACCCTCGCGCCGGAAGCTCAGGCCGCCGTCATCGGCATCGCCTCAGGTATTGCCGAACAAAGCCCGCAGTTGGCCAAAGCCGCACTCGCAAAGGTCCTCGACCTCACAACCAACGACGTCCTGCGACGCCAGGCCCAGGAAACCATCGACCGCATGGACGGCAAATCGGCCGCCGCGGATGTGACCGAGACAAATTGAAAGGAAATCTCGCAATGAATACACAGGCAAGAACATGGACGCGTTCTCTGATCGCCGTGGTGCTGTGCGCAGCGCTCTGCTCCTGCACGCCGCAGATGAAAACGCAGACCGCAGGCGATCTCACCGCCGCCACCGGCGACGCCTTTATAGGCGACTGGGTGGGGACCTACACCGGCGACGACGGATTCACCACCGAGTTTGCCGCACAGGCAATCGGCCTCGGCGACAACAGCTACCGCATTAACATCCTTGACGCATTCGACATGGGGCTGGAACCAGCCGGCGTCCTCGAAGCAACTCTTGACGGCGGCAAGGTGACATTCGCCGGCGTCGCAGGCCACAACGTCCGGGGCGAAGGCCGCTTCGACGGCACGACCTTCAAAGGCCGCTACAGCGGCGAAGGCGGCGGCAGCTTTGACATGCGCCGCGTCGTTCGCCTGTCGCCGTCCCTTGGCCAGAAGCCCCCGAAAGGCGCCATCGTACTGTTCGACGGCAAAGACACCAAGCAATGGCGACATCCCGACAAGGACGGCCCCATTAGCTGGCCGATTGTAGACGGCGCGATGCAGGTCGCCAAAGGCGGCATCGTCACGCATCGTACGTTCACCAATTACAAACTTCATGTGGAGTTCCGCACTCCTTATATGCCGACGAAGCGCGGGCAGGCCCGCGGCAACAGCGGCGTTTACCTGCAGGGCCGCTATGAACTGCAGGTCCTCGACAGTTACGGCCTCGAAGGCCTTGACAATGAGTGCGGCGGCATCTACAGAGTCGCCCGTCCCCGCGTCAACATGTGCGCCCCGCCCGGGCAGTGGCAGACCTACGACATCGCCTTCATGGCCCCGCAGTCCGATAACAGCCAAAAGAAAACCGACAACGCCCGCTTGACTGTCATCCACAACGGTGTTACAATACACGACAAATTGGAAATCCCGGGCCCGACCGGGGGGGGACTGGACGCCGACGAGTTAAAGCCAGGCGGCATATATCTGCAGGATCACGGCGATCCTGTTCAATACCGTAATATCTGGCTCGTCGAGGTGGAATAACTCCCTGTCTGGGTCACCGAAGGCGATTCAGACTGCACATGAACTCCGAAGTGCGGTCTGCTGACAAAAAATGCAGTGGTCAAAACGCGATCAACCTGTTCGTCAGGAGGCGGCAATAATCCGGATGCCTGAGACGTTATTATTGGTGGCAGTGGCAGCCCATTGTGAGGAATAGAAGCATGGCGAATCAGAAAATTACCGCTAAAGGCAACAGCCTTTCCAGGCGGCAGTTCCTCGCCTCCGGGGCGGGCGGAGTCGCCGCCTTCATGATTGTCCCGCGACATGTTCTGGGTGGGCCGGGCAACACGCCCCCGAGTGAAAAGCTGAACATTGCGACGATCGGCGCCGGCGGAATGGGATCGGCCAACACCAATGCCTGCCGCAATGAGAATATTGTCGGTCTTTGCGATGTGGACGACAGGCGCGCCAAGGAAACGTACGAGCGTTTTCCGAATGCCAGAAGGTGGAAAGACTTCCGGCAGATGCTGGAGAAGCAGAAAGAGATCGAGGCGGTGATCATCGCCGCGCCGGATCACGTTCATGCCCCTGCGGCGATGGCGGCCATGAAGCGCGGCAAACACGTTTATGTACAGAAGCCGCTGACGCGCACGGTCTATGAGGCACGTATGCTGACGGAGGCGGCGCGCAAGTATAAGGTCAAGACCCAGATGGGCAACCAGGGTCGCTCGGGCGAAGGCGTTCGCCTGATCTGCGAGTGGATCTGGGATGGGGCAATCGGCGATGTTCGAGAGGTCCACGCGTGGACGAACAGGCCCATATGGCCGCAGGGCCTCGATCGGCCGAAGGATACGCCGCCCGTGCCCGCCGAACTCGACTGGGATCTGTGGCTGGCGGGTTCGCCGCTGCGTCCGTACCATCCCTGCTATCTGCCGTTCAGTTGGCGCGGCTGGTGGGATTTTGGAGGCGGGGCGCTTGCGGACATGGCGTGCCACGTGTGCGATCCGGTGTTCGCTGCTTTGAAACTGAAATATCCGACGAGTGTCCAGGCCGAGGCGACCGAGGTGAACGACGAAACGTTCCCGAAGGCGTCGACCGTAACGTATGAATTCCCGGCCCGCGAAGGCATGCCGGCGGTGAAACTGGTATGGTACGACGGCGGCCGCAAGCCTGAACGTCCGGCGATGCTCGAAGAAGGACGCAGCCTGGAGCAGGCCAGTAGCAACGTGCTCTTTGTCGGCGATAAGGGCCTGTTGCGGTGCGGTGAAACCGGCGACAGCCCGCGGCTGATTCCCGAAGCCCTGATGAAGGAATATAAGCGTCCGGCAAAGACGCTGCCGCGCGTCGAGGGCGGCCACGAGCAGAACTGGGTAGATGCCTGCAAAGGCAAACTCGAGGCGGCCTGCTCGCACTTCGATTATTCAGGTCCGTTGACAGAGATGGTGGTCATGGGCAACCTTTCGCTTCGACGGGAAATCGTCGGCGCCAAGCTCCTCTGGGACGGCAGGAACATGAAAGTTACGAACAATGACGTGGCGAACGAGTACGTCAATCTGCCGGCGCGCAAGGGTTTCGGACTTGACGAGGTCTGATTAGGCCTGACTGCAAACAGCAGATAAATACCAAAAACAGAAGGATCATCATGAAAGAAAAGAGAAAAATCGTCGTCAGTCGGCGTCAGTTCATGGGCACTGCCGCTGCGGCATTTGGATTCACTGTTGTAGCACGCCACGTCATCGGCGGCGCCGGCCATGTGGCCCCCAGCGACAAGCTCAACGTCGCCGGTATCGGCGTCGGCGGCCGCGGCGCAGCCTCCGTGGATGCCTGCCGAAATGAAAACATCGTCGCATTGTGCGATGTCGATGCCGGCAGGGCAGGCGGAACATACAAGAAGTTCCCCAACGCAACAATCTACACCGATTACCGGAAGATGCTCGACAAAGAAGGCAAACGCATCGACGCGGTCACGATCGGCACGCCTGATCACGTCCATGCCCCGGCGGCGATTGGCGCCATGAAGATGGGCAAACACGTCTACTGTGAAAAGCCCATGGCGCACACTATCTGGGAAGCCCGCGAGATGATGAAGGTCGCGGCAAAAACAGGTGTGGTGACCCAGATGGGTAATCAGGGCCATGCAGGCGAGGGCCTGCGTCTGTATTATGAGTTCATCAAAGACGGTGCAATCGGCACGGTCACGGAGGTTCACGTGTGGACCGACAGGGCCGGCGTCCCCGGCGGTCGGGCCTGGTGGCCGCAGGGCGTGGGTCGGCCCACGGATACGCCCCCCGTGCCGGCGGGACTGGACTGGGACAACTGGCTGGGCCCTGCCCCCGTAAGGCCGTATCATCCGGATTATGTGCCGCGCAAATGGCGCGGATGGTTTGATTACGGCTGCGGCGCTTTGGGCGATATGGCCGTGCACAACGCCGATCCTGCCTTCTTCGCACTGGAACTCGACGCCCCGATTGCCGTGGAAGCCGAGAGCAGCCCGGTCAACAATGAGACATTTCCGGTGTGGTCCATCATTACCTACTATTTTGCGGCCAAAGGCGACCGGCCGGCCGTCACAATGAAGTGGTATGACGGCGGCAAACTCCCCCCGCGCCCCGAGGGTTTCGAAGAGGCGCGCCGGCTGGGCGACAACGGTATTTTGTTCATCGGCACCAAGGGCATGCTGCTCGGGCCGAGCCATGCGGGCCCCCCTAGAATCGTCCCCGAAATCAAGATGAAAGAATACGGCGGACGCCCGCCGCAGTTGCTGGAGCGATCCGGCGATCATCATCAGGAATGGATCCAGGCGTGCAAGGACGGCAAGCCCGAAAACGCCAGGTCCGGCTTCTGGTACGCAGGCCCGTTCACCGAGGCGCTGTTGGTCGGCAATCTGGCCGTACGCACGGGCAAGCGGGTCGAGTGGGACAGCAAGAATATGCGTTCCACCAATGTGCCTGAGGCAAATCAGTACGTCTCCAAGCTGTACAGAAAAGGCTGGGAAATCTGAGCCTTGAATCTATGACCTTATAGGGGCATGCCATGCCCTGTGGAGTCAACAATCAATTAGGAGAAATGGTTATGTATCGAAGAACAGCGCTCTTTGTGCTTGTGGCGGCTGTCGTGACGGCCGGCTGTCTTACGCCGTCGTTCGCCCAGCAGCAGCGCCGGATGGGTGGTTACCATCCGCCAACCGACGCCTATGACGGCTGGCGTCTGGGCATGCAGGCTTACACGTTCAATCATTTCACGTTCTATGAGGCCGTCGACAAGACCGCCTCGCTGGGCCTGGACTGGATCGAAGCCTACCCCGGCCAGAAGCTTATGGCCGACAGCGACGCCCGGACCGACCACAACATGTCCGCCGAGGCCCGCGAACTCATGAAGGCCAAGCTTCGCGATGCCGGCGTCCGCCTGATCAACTACGGCGTCGTCGGACTCTCGAAGAACGAGGCGGAAAGCCGCAAGGTCTTCGAATGGGCCAAGGAAATGGGTGTCCGCACCATCGTCTCCGAGCCGCCGGCCGATGCCTTCGATACGATCGAAAAGCTTTGCGACGAGTACGAGATCAATGTCGCGATTCACAACCATCCGAAGCCCTCGCACTACTGGGACCCCGCTACGGTCCTCAAGGCCGTCGAAGGACGCAGCGAGCGGATCGGCGCCTGTGCCGACACCGGTCACTGGGTCCGCTCCGGCCTCGATCCTGTCGAGTGCCTCAAGAAGCTCGAAGGCCGCATCATCAGCCTGCATTTCAAGGAACTTCAGGATGGCCACGACGTGCCCTGGGGCCAGGGCGCCAACCGCGCCACGCCGCTCCTCCAGGAACTGCATCGCCAGAACTTCCGCGGCGTCTTCTCGATCGAGTACGAACACAACTGGCTCAACTCCGTCCCGGAAATCCGCCAGTGCGTCGCCTTCTTCACAAAGATGGGCAACGAACTGAAGCCCGGCGGATGGCAGGATCTGATCGCCGCTGACCTTTCCAACGCCACGTTGAAGGAAGGCGCCTGGACTTTTGCGGACGGTGTTCTCGCCCGTAATGGCGGCGGCGACATCTGGACGAAGGAAAGCTACGGCGACTTCATTCTCGATCTCGAGTTCAAGGTCGATCCGAAGACCAACAGCGGCGTGTTCATTCGGACTTCCGACATTAAGGATTGCGTCCAGACCGGTATTGAAATCCAGATTTACGACAGCTTCGGCGGCGAACCCGGCAAGCACAGTTGCGGCGCCATCTATGACTGCCTCGCTCCCGAGAAAAATGCGGTGAAAAAGGCCGGCGAGTGGAACCACTTGACCGTTATGGCCATGGGCAGCCGCCTGAGGGTCACGATGAACAACGAGCCGATCATCAATATGAACCTCGACGATTGGACCGAGGCCGGCAAGAATCCCGACGGCATCAAGAACAAATTCAAAACCGCATACAAGGATATGGCCCGATCCGGCGCTATTGGTTTCCAGGATCATGGCAATCCCGTTTGGTACCGCAACATGAAAATTAGAACAATCGATATGTCACAGTGGAGATCCAGAAGACAATGAAAAATCAATTCGACAGAAGAAGTTTCATGCGCGGCACGGCCGCCATCGGCGCTGGTTTGTTCATCGCCCCGAATGCGTTCGGGCAGGGTGCTGCCGCCGGCTCGAAAGACCAGCTTAACGTAGCTCTCCTGGGCGCCGGCGCCCAGGGACAGGTCCTGATGAACGCCGTCCTGAAACTCGGCAAGGAGTCAGGCGTCTGTTTCAAAGCCGTCTGCGACATCTGGGAAGACCAGAACCTGAAGCGCGTCTCCCGTACCCTGAATGCCTATAAGGGCTTCGGGCACGCCGGAACCGCTTATGTCGACTACAAAGAAATGCTCGACACCGAAAAGGGTTTGGACGCCGTCATCGTCGCCACGCCCGACTTCTGGCATTCCGAGCATGCCTGCGCCTCCATGGAAAAAGGCCTTCATGTGTACTGCGAGAAGGAAATGTCCAACACGCTGGAAGGCGCAAAGAAGATGGTCGAAACAGCCAAGAAGACAGGCAAACTTCTGCAGATCGGTCACCAGCGTCGAAGCAATCCGCGGTATCGGCACTGCTATGACAAGATCATCAAGGAAGCCAACATGCTCGGCCGCATCACAACCGTTAACGGGCAGTGGAATCGCAGCAAGGCCGCCTGTGAAGACCTCGGCTGGCCCAAGGGCTCCGAGATTCCCCAGGCGACGCTCGATAAGTACGGCTTCAAGGACATGACGACGTTCCGCAACTGGCGCTGGTACAAGGGTCTCGGCGGCGGCCCCATCGTCGACCTCGGTTCGCATCAGATCGATATTTATGCATGGTTCCTCCAGGCGCAGCCCAAGTCGATCATCGCCAGCGGCGGCATCGATTACTGGAAGAACCATGAGTGGTACGATCATGTGATCGCCATCTATGAGTTCGACACGCCCGTCGGGCCGGCCCGCGCATCGTATCAGACGATCACCACGAACAGCAACGGCGGCTACTTTGAGATATTCATGGGCGACGAAGGTACGCTGGATATTTCGGAGGCGGCGGCCCGCGGCGCCGTCTACCGCGAAAGCAGCGTGCCCGAAGAGAACTGGGAAAAGTGGGTCAAGGCGGGTATCATCGCCAAGGAAGAGGTCAAGAAGCCGGCCGCCAGCGATGACCACGGCGCTACCGACGTTCGCAGTTCGGTGCCTGCCGCCGCGTACACGATTCCCGTCGAAATGAACGTGCCGTTCCATCAGCCGCATCTGGTCAACTTCTTCGATTCCGTTCGCGGCAAGGCCAAGCTCAATTGCCCCGGCGAAATCGGCTACGAGACGGCCGTCATGGTCCTCAAATGCAACGAGGCCGTCGAAGCGGGCAAGAGGCTCACGTTCAAGCCCGACGAATTTCACGTGTAGCGGCTTTTCTCCGGCCCGCCGGTCATTCGCGGGCCAAAATAGAGTACGCTTGGGCAGGGACGAAAATGGCTGCTCTGATTTGTGAAAACAGATATTCACAATGGTTCAGACAGCCGATCTGCCGGACAATCAGGGTGTTAAAGTTGAAATCGTCTGTGGTCTACAATGGCCACAGACGATTTTTTGCGCGCTGCGGGGAAATTCACTCCGGTGCGGTTGACAGAATGCATGGTTCACGTGGCCATGAGCACTTTCGCTGAAAACTAACAGATAAGATTGGAAAGGGGCCGATCATGAGTGCACGCCGAAAAGAAAACCAACGCCAGGACATGGACCGCCGCACGTTTATGCACGCCACCGCCGCACTCGGTGCGGGGCTTTTCGCAGGCCCCAGCGCCTTTGGACAGGGCGATTCGGAAAAGAAGGACCCGATCAATGTGGCCCTTATCGGCCTCGGCGAACAGTGTTCCCGGCTCGTGGACGACGCGATGTTGAGCCGCGAGAGCCGCATGGACCAGAAGGAGAACATTTGCTTTAAGGCGGTCTGTGATATTTCACCTTACAAGCGGGATCTTCGCAGGAAACGCCTGCGCGCTTTCAAACATACGGTCAACGCGTATGAAAGCTTTGAGGAATTGCTCGCTGAGGAGAAGGATCTGGACGCGGCGATTGTCGCCACGCCCGACTGGGTGCACGCGCCCGTTTCAATCGCGTGCATGAAGGCCGGGCTTCACGTGTACTGCGAAAAGGAAATGTCCAACAATCTGGAAACCGCAAAGGAAATGGTCAAGACGTCGCAGGCGACAAAGAAACTGCTTCAGATCGGCCATCAGCGGAGAAGCAATCCCCGCTATATTGCCGCGGCAGACATTCTCCGCAAGCACCGGCTTGCCGGCAAGATCAAGAACGCCAGCGCCCAGTGGAATCGTCCCGTAAACGGGCACGACATTTCTTTGCCGACCGGCGATGCGATTGTCGAGGATGCGATACTTAAGAAGCATGGGTACGGCTCCATGCACGAACTTGTCAACTGGCGGTGGTATGAAAAGTTTGGCGGCGGGCCCCTGGCCGACCTCGGTTCGCACCAAATCGACATCTTCAGTTGGTTTCTCGGCGATGTACATCCCGCCTCGGTGATCGCCGTAGGAGGCCAAGACTATTATAAATATCAGCAGCATGAGAACGTCATGGCGGTCTACGAATACAGCAGCAACGTCGGCAGTGTCCGCGCGTTCTACCAGGTGCTCAATACCTCCGGGTATGGAACCTACGGCGGGTACTACGAGACGTTCATGGGCGACGTGGCGACGCTGCTCATCTCTGAATTCGGCGGCGACTGGAACAACGGCTGGCTGTTTCGCGAGGACTATGTATGGGCGGACAAAGAGGTGAATAACAGGTATTCGAAGTGCGAGGGTCTGAAACTTGTCGGCATCAGGAACGAAGCCGCCGAAAAGAAGCAGCAGGAAGAAGCCTTGTTAAAGGTCGGCGGCAGCATTTCGCCGCCGCATTTCTTCCCGCTGCTGACAAAACTCGACCTGGCCGTCCACGCGCCGCACCTGCTGAATTTCTTCGACGCGATTCGCGGCAAAGCCAAATTGACCTGCCCCGGCGAGGTCGCCTACGAAACCGCCGTAGCGGTCCTGAGGGCCAACGACGCCATCAAAGAAGGCAAAAAAATTAACTTTACAAAAGCCGATTTTTCAGTATAAACTGTCCGCGACGATTCGGACGCCGTTGCAGGCGGTCCGCATCCGCCCGGCCGCCTGATCCCGCCGCACCGGGCCTACCAGTGAAATGGAGCCGGCTCCGTACGCCGGCAGTGCAGCATTGAAGCGATATTGTTAGGAGACAGGATCATGAGTAACGGCGGACTGCCAAACTATCTCAAAATGGCCAAACCCAACCCCATGGCCAACCGCGCCCCATGGTACAAGAACACCGCACAAACCTACGCCGGCATCATGCTGTGGTTTGTGTTCTGGAACGAGGTCCCGGTGGGTCGCTCGCTCCAGCCGGGAACCCCGTACAGCGCCTTTGCCGGCGGCATCCTGTCGCAGGGTCTGGTCGTCGCGATACTGGGCGTGATTTTCGCCGCGCTCATCTGCCATTTCCTCTTCTACATGGTCCCCGGAATGCTGGGAATGAAATCAGGCCTGCCGCTCTACATCGTCGGCACGTCGACCTACGGCGCCCAGGGCGGCTTCCTCATGCCCGGCTTTCTCATGGGCGTCCTGCAGTTCGGCTGGCTTGCCGTCAACGCGTTCTTTGCCGGCGTCCTGTTGTGTGCTCCGTTCGGCCAGGGCCCGGGCACTCTCGCGCATGCCGTCGTTGCGACCCTCTGGGCCGTGGCCGCAGGCTTCATGGGCCTCAAAGGCATCCAGTACGTTGCAAAGGTCGCCACTTTTCTGCCGCTGATCCCGCTGGTGATTCTGGTCATCCTCGTACTCTCCACCATCGGAGGCCTGGGCGATTTTGATTCGCAGAAGTTGATCGACGCCGGAGCCGCAGTGGAAGTAAAAGCCGCCGCCGTCGAAGGTGCACCCGAGGCACAGCCGGTCAAGGCCGCCGCTCCGTTGAGCAGTTTTGCCGTCATCGCCCTGATCCTCACGTACATCGTCGGCTTCTTTGCGACCGCCGGCGCCGCCGGCGCCGACTTCGGCATGAACAACCGCGACGCCAAAGATGTCCAGATGGGCGGCCTCGTCGGCATCGCCGGCGCAACAATCTTCGCCGGCTGTGCGGCCCTCTTGATCGTCGCCGGCGCGCACGGCGGTGGAAAAGCAGGCGATCCCGGCGGATTGGCTGCGACGAGCCTCATGGGCGACATTATGGGCAGCCCGAAAATCGGCAGTGTCTTCATGTACCTGCTCGCCATTGCCGCATTCCCCCCGGCGTGCTTCTCGTCCTTCATCGCCGCCAACAGCTTTAAGACGACTCTCCCGAACGTCAAGCCCATGGTGTCGTGCGGCATCGGTGTCCTCGCCGCCGTCATTCTCGCCGTGACCGGCCTCGCCGGCGACGCGGCAGGCGTCTTCAGCATCATCGGCGCTTCGTTCGGTCCCGTCTGCGGCGCCATGATGGTCGACTACCTGCTCAGCGGCAGGAAATGGGCCGGCCCACGCGCAGGTATCAATGCGGCAGGCTGGATCTCATGGCTGGTCGGCTTCATCGTCGGCATTGCCCCAATGGTCGGCCTGGCCAACATCCCCGCCGCGCCGGTAGCCGCCTTCATCGTAGGCGCAGTCCTCTACTTCGCTCTTGCCAAGGCGGGCCTTGAGCCTCAGGTGATACCGATGGTTTCTGAGCCCGAGGCGGGCGCGCCCAAACCTCCGGTCGCAGGAAAGTAGCGTATTAGATTGCAAATTGGCAAAGATGTACCGGTGCCGCAGGATATTCCGATGTCCTGCGGCACCTTTTAATGTGCCGAGACGCGCATGAAAGATTTAGTTACCGGCGGCCGCGACCGACAGGTGTATCCTGATTACCGCTGGATCATCCTCGCGCTGCTCTTCTGCGCCACCACGGTAAACTACCTCGACCGCATCGTTCTCGGCAACGTCGCCGCAACGGTCAAGGCGGACCTCGGCCTCAGCGACCAGCAATACGGCTATATCGTGTCGGCGGTGAGCGCCGGCTACGCCGTTGGGCTTCTTCTGGCCGGCCGACTGATGGACTTTCTCGGCGCCCGCTTCGGCTACCTCCTCGCCATCGCCGCATGGTCGGCGGTCACGTGCCTGACGGGTCTGAGCAACTCATTGCCGACGCTCTTCGTCGCCCAATGTGCGATGGGACTGGTCGCGGCAGGCAACTTCCCGGCCGCCATCAAGGCTGTCGCCGAATGGTTTCCCGCCCGCCAGCGCTCGCTTGCCACGTCGCTCTTTAACAGCGGCCCCAGCGTCGCCCTTGTCGTGGGTCCACCCATTATCGCCTGGATACTTATCCATGTCGGCAGTTGGCGTCTTACGTTTGTCCTGATGGGCTCCCTGGGTTTCCTGCTCGCTGCCGTATGGCCGTTCATCTATCGCCGTCCGGCCATTATGGGCCTCCATGATCCCTCGGTCGACCCCCCCAAAGCAGCGAAACTGCGGTGGTCGCGGCTGCTCACCCACCGCGAAACCCTCGGCATCATGGTTGGCAAGTTCTGCACCGACCCCGTCTGGTGGTTCTACATTGCCTGGCTGCCCAGCTATCTGGCAAAGAACCGGGAGTTTGACATCATGAAAATCGGGCTCACACTGCCTGTCATTTACGGCCTGGCGATCCTCGGCGGCAATCTCGCCGGCTGGACCGCAGGTTTCCTCATCCGTCGCGGGTGGGCTCCGCGCAACGCCCGCAAGATCGTAATGCTCACCTGCGCCGTCTGTATGCCGCTGTCGGCCTTCGCCGTTTACGCGCGCCTGCCCTGGGCCGCGATCCTGCTCATCAGCCTCGCCAATGCCGCCCACAACGGCTGGTCCGCCAATATCTTCACCCTCGTCGGCGATTGCTTCAAACCGGCGGCTGTCGGCTCCGTCACCGGCCTCATCGGCTTTGCGGGCGGAGTAGGCGGCATCATCATCTCCGGCCTTGCCTCCGGGTACATCATCGAGCACTTTGGCTACGTCCCCATCTTCCTGCTCATGGGCATCCTGCACCCCGTCGCCATGCTGTTCGTCCATCTCTTCGTCAAACCCGGCGAGCCGATCGACCCCCGCGATTGACGGCCTCTGCAACCCGCTCGCGGGCTCTCTTCACATGAGTCACGAATGCCAAATCGTGCCCTCAACAGCACTTGAAAGCCAGCCTGTCTTCTGGTACACTCATTCTGCGGCGGCAGGGTATTGGGCGATGATCCCGTTAGACATTGTCGATTCTGCCAGCGTCGGGACCGATTGCCGGAGAAAAGATGAGCCGAATGACCCATCGCCAGAGGGTGCTTGCATCCATGCGACATCAGCAGGGCGACCGCATCCCGTTCGATCTCGGCAGCACGCTTGTCACCGGCATCACCAAAAACGCCTGCCTCAATCTCGCCGAAGCCCTGGGGATCGACCCCGGCCCAGTCACATTTTGTGACGTAATCCAGCAACTTCCCTTTGTTTGCGACAATATTTTGACCGCTTTGGACGTCGATATAAGGGGCCTGATCCCCAATTTCGGAAGAAAGAACCCGCGACTGCAAAGGAATGGCGATACGGTGTATTTCACAGACGAATGGTCGGTTAAGTGGGAAAAGCCCGGTGGCGCCCTTTACTTCAGCGTTGCCGAGAACCCCCTCGCCCGCAGCGCGGACAAGAGCACTCTGAACGATTTCCCCTGGCCCGATCCAGCGGCCCCGGCACTGCTCGATGGCCTCGTTGAAAAGGCCCGCAAATACCATGAACAGGGATATGCGATTATTCTGGAGAGCCTTTGTGCGGGCGTTTTTGAGATGTGCTGCAGGGTTCGCGGCACGGAGCAGTTCATGATGGACCTGGCAATGGATCCTGGTGCCGCCTGCGCTCTCATGGACCGGTTTGTCGAGCTTAAGATCGGGTATTACGAATCGGCAGCCCGCGAACTGGCGCCCTATGTGAACTTTGTTCGCGAGGTCGACGATATTGCCGGCCAGCAGGCGATGCTCGTTTCGCCGGGAATGTACAGGGAACTCATCAAACCGCGGCATAAAATGCTCTTTGAGGCCCAAAGGCGGCTGTTTGGGGACGATTTCTTTGTTTTCTTTCATTCCGACGGCGCGATTCGCGAGATTTTGCCGGATATGATCGAAATCGGAATCGATGTGTTGAATCCGGTCCAGACCACCGCTGCGGGTATGGACGCGGCCAGCCTTAAAACGGAGTACGGCAAAGACCTCTGTTTCTGGGGCGGCGGCGTCGATACTCAGCACGTTTTGCCCCATTCTTCCCCAGAAGAAGTCAGAAGTTGTGTAAAACAGGCCATTTCTGCGCTTTCGCGGGGCGGCGGATACGTTTTTGGTGCGGTTCACAACATCCAGGACGACGTTCCGGTGGAGAACATCGTTGCCATGTTAGAGGCTTTTGACGAGGTAAAAGAATATAACTAAAGGTAATTCGGAGGAAACACATGAAGCTGTTTACAGTGCTCGCATATCTTATTTTTTTCGGCTTTGCTGCGGCAGTACCGGCGGCGACGATCACGGTTGAGGCGGGGGGTGTGGAGCGGGTCGATACGCCGGTGTGGGTGGCGCTGGACGCCATCGGGGTGACGGCCGAGTCTCAGAATGTCGGGCTTGTGGAGATTACGGCCGAGGGGCGGCAGCGCGTAGCTTCGCAGGTGGACGCCAATGCGGGGAGGCTGTGCTGGATACTGACGGGCAAGACAGCGGCCGACGGCAAACGCACTTATGAAGTGGTCACCCGAAGAGGTCGCGGGCGCGGAAGAGGGGGCGTGGAAATTGTCCAGGATGACAAGGTCCTGGACGTGCAGGTCGGCCAGACCAAGGTGCTGCGGTTTAATCATGCGATTGTGCCGCCGCCTGCGGGCAAGAGCGCGCTCTACAACCGGGGCGGGTTCATTCATCCGCTGTGGTCGCCGGCGGGAGCGGAACTGACGAACATCCATCCGGCGGATCACATTCACCACATGGGGCTCTGGATGCCCTGGACGCAAACGCGTTTCGAGGGGCGGAACATCGACTTCTGGAACATTGCAGACGGCAAAGGCACCGTGCGGTTTGTCAAGTTCGCCGGTACTACCGAGGGGCCGGTCTTCGGAGGGTTCCGGTCCATTCAGGAGCACGTGGACTTGAAGGCCCCGGGGGGTGAGAAGGTTGCCCTCAACGAAGAGTGGGATGTGCGGGTGTGGAACACCGGCGGGGCGGACAAGGGCTTTTGGGTGGTCGATTTTGTGTCGACGCAGGAGTGTGCGTCATCCAGCCCGCTGGAGCTTCCTGCGTATCGCTATGGCGGTTTCGGGTTCCGCGCTACGGCGGAATGGAAGCAGGGCGTTGCCAATTATCTAACCAATGAAGGCAAGACGCGCAAGGACGGGCACGGCACACGGGCGCGGTGGTGCATTGCGTACGGCGCCACATCAAAGGGCGACAACGGAATCGTTTTCATGAGTCATCCGAGCAATCACGAATTTCCTGAGCCCATGCGGCTGTGGCCCAGCGGAGACATTTTCTTCAACTGGTGTCCAATTCAGGAGAAGGACTGGGTTCTCGAACCCGGCAAGAAGTACGTTTTCAACTACCGGATGTATGTGTATGACGGTAAAATGACAGCCGAACAGGCGGAGCGGTGCTGGCAGGATTTCGGCAATCCGCCCGCCATTTCCATAAGAAACTGAGTCAAGGAGAAAAAACGTGAACCGGACAAGAAGCTCAAGAGTGCAAATCAGCAGAAGAGGTTTTTTGAAGGGTTCCGCTCTTGGAACCGGCCTGCTGGCTTTGCCCATGATGGTCCCGTCAAGCGTATTCGGCGCCGACGCACCGAGCAACCGAATCGCCATCGGCTGCATCGGCGTCGGGCGCATGGGCCGCGACGACATGCGGGAGGTGCTTGGTCACAATGACGTGCAGATCGTTGCTGTCTGCGATGTCGACAGCAAGCGCGCCGGCGATGCGAAGACGATGGTTGAAGGCAAATACGCCGCCCAGACGGCCGACGGTACGTACAAAGGCTGCAACGCATACGGCGACTTTCGGAAACTCGTTGCACGTCAGGATATCGACGCCGTGATGATTGCAACACCCGACCACTGGCACACGCTGCCGGCGATAGCCGCCGCAAAGGCGGGCAAGGATATTTTCCTGCAAAAACCGCTGACGCTCACCATCGAGGAAGGCCGCATCCTCAGCAACACTGTGCGACGCTACGGCCGCGTCCTTCAGGTGGGCAGCCAGCAGCGGAGCGAGACCAATTTCCGGCATGCCTGCGAACTGGTCCGCAACGGCCGAATCGGCAAGGTGCACACGGTGAAGGTTGCATTCGGCACCGATCCGGGCTGCGGGGCAGAACCTGAAATGCCGATTCCCGCCAATCTCGATTACGACTTCTGGTGCGGCCCCACGCCGCTTGTGCCCTACACTGAGAAGCGCGTCCATCCACAAGCCGACTACGGCCGCCCGGGCTGGCTCCGCATCATGGCGTACGGCCACGGGATGATCACAGGCTGGGGCAGTCACCATTTGGATATCGCTCAGTGGGGCCTGGGCACCAGCGACACCGGTCCGGTTGAGATCACGGGCAAGGCCGACTTCCCGAAGAGCGGGCTGTGGGACGTGCACGGCGATTTCCACATCGAGTACATATACGAAAACGGCGTGAAAATGATCTGCACCGACGATACGGCCAACTCGCACGGCATTCGCTTTGAAGGCAGCGACGGCTGGGTGCACGTGCGCCGCGGTTTCATAGACGCCAGTCCCAAAGCACTGCTCGAAGACAAGATCGGTCCCACCGAGATTCAGCTCTACAGGAGCAACAATCACAAGCGGAACTGGCTCGACTGCATCAAGTCGCGTGCCGAGACCGTCGCCCCCATCGAAAACGGACACCGCTCGTGCACGGTATGTTTGTTGGGCTCCATCGCGATGCAACTGGGCGGCCGAAAGCTCAAGTGGGACCCGAAGAAGGAGAAGTTCATCGGTGACGACGAGGCCAACGGGATGCTGTCGCGCCCGATGCGTAATCCCTGGAGGTTTTAGGTCCCTGAGGAATGTGAGATGAAGTGTAGAATTCATGCTGCATTAATTATTGCGGCATCGGCTGTTTTCGGGGTAAGCGCGACCGCCGTCGCACAGGGTACGCCCACGGCGGACGAGGTCGCGCTTATCCGGGCCGCTGTGCCGAAACAACCGCGCGTTGCTCCCGTCCGATCGCGCAAAGTGCTCGTCTTCTCAATCTCATGGGGATACTGGCACACGGCGATACCCTACGGCATGAAGGCCTTCGAAATGATGGGCGCACAAACCGGTGCGTTTGAAGCTGTGGTCAGCAACGATCTGTCCATGTTCGAGCCGGCCAACCTCAGGCAATTTGATGCCGTCGTGTTCAACAACACCAACGAGGAAATCTTTCTGCCGGAGAAATATGACCAACTGCCGCCCGCCGAAAAGGCCGCGGCTGCCGAATATGATCGCCGGCTGAAAGAAAGTCTTACTGATTACCTGAGGAGCGGCGGGGGGCTTGCGGTGATTCATGCGGGTGTGAACAGTTTTCGCAATTGGCCCGAGTTCGGCAGCATCATCGGAGCGCGGTTTGAGAACCACCCCTGGAACGCCGGTTCAGTGGTCACGCTGAGGGTCGAAGAACCCGACCACCCGCTGGCGCAGGCTTTCGGCCTGCCGCATTTCGAATTCAGCGACGAGATATATCAGGTGGCCGAGCCCTATTCGCGGGAGAACCTCCGCGTGCTTGTCAGCATCGACATCGACCGGACATTTATCCGGCTGCGAGACATAGACGCGATTCGGCGAAAGGACAAGGATTTCGCAATGACATGGATAAAAGGGTATGGCCGGGGCAGAGTTTTCTACTGCGCTTTTGGCCATCAGCACGAGCTGTTTTGGAATACCATGGTTCTCCAGCACTTTCTGGATGGCGTGCAGTTTGCGGCTGGGGACCTCGCTTGCGACGTGACGCCGAGTGCGAAGTTGGTTAAGAGCAAGTAGCATCAGTAATCAAGAATTTCGAAGTGGATGGGATGTCCGGCTGGCGGGAATAAGGAAGGCGACGTGTTGACGAGAGTACGAAAAACGTTCCTGGCACCTTTAATTTATGCAGGGGTTCTGCTGTTCGGGACGGGTTTGACATTAGCCGGCGACGCAGCGAATCATGGTTCGGCACGTTCGAGACTTAATGTGATCCACCTGCGGACGCCGGAGGAACTGCGGGAACTCTTCAGGTATACCGGGGAGTCCATGCATTTCGTCAGTGCGCATCGCGGCGGGTCTCAAGCGGGATTTCCCGAGAACTGCATCGCGACGTTTGAGAACACGCTTAAGCGTACCTTCGCCATCATGGAGATCGATCCCCGCTTCACGAAGGACGGCCAGATTGTGGTGCATCATGACCCGACGCTTGACAGGACCACCACGGGCAGAGGATTGGTCGCGGATATGACTCTGTCGCAATTGAAAGAACTCCGGCTGAAAGACCCGGACGGGCGTGTGACCGATTTTCAGATTCCGACGCTGGATGAGATGCTCGAGTGGGCGCGGGGCAAGACGCTTCTTGTGCTGGACCAGAAGGATGTGCCTGTCGAAGTTCGTGTCAAGAAGATCGAAGAGCATCAGGCAGAGGCGTTCGCGATGCTGATTGTGTACAGCTTTAAAGATGCCCAGACGTGCTATGCCTTGAATGAGGATATCATGATGGAGGTGATGATCCCGAATCGTGAGAAGGTGCGTGAATTCGATGCGACTGGCGTCCCGTGGAGCAATATCATTGCTTTTACCGGACACACGCCGCCCGAGGACGAGACACTAAAAAATATGATCAACGCGAAGGGGGCCTGCTGTCTGGTGGGCACTTCGCGGAATCTCGACAAAGAATTTTCGCTTCTGAAGGCAAGCGGCGACGCGCCGGGGTCGGTTGAGCGGCAATATCGGGAGTTGTTGAAGTGTACGGCGGACGTGATCGAGACAGATCTTCCAAGGCAGGTTGGGGAACTTCTGTACGGCGAATCGGAAATTCCGGTGTCCAAACGGCAGTTCTTCAGGAGCCGGCAGTTGTGACTTGCTGCGAGGAGATAATAAGACGTTGTTAGTCGGATAATGTATAACATAGTGACTGCTCCTGTTTTTTGGATCAGGCAAAAAGAAGGCTCCAGACCTTTGTAACTTGAGGAGAAGTGTTATGGTTGAAAGAACACGCAAAATGTATCGGATCAGTCGGCGGAGGTTTTTGACACAGTCTGCGGCGGCCGGGGCTGCTTGGGCTGCTGTGCCGGCGATTGTGCCGTCTTCTGTGTTTGGGGCGGATGCACCGAGCAACCGGATCACACTGGCCAGCATCGGCGTGGGCGGCATGGGTACGGGCAACATGAAAGGCTTTATGGGCAAGAAGGACTGCGAAGTGGTCGCTATCTGTGATGTCGATCGCGGCCACCGCGAGGCTGCCAACGGCGCGGCCAAACTTCCTGCTTCGGCACTCTACACGGACTTCCGCGAGGTGATCGCACGCGGCGATGTAGACGCCGTCTGTGTTTCCACGCCCGATCACTGGCATGCAATACCTTCCATCGCCGCCATTAAAGCCGGCAAAGACGTCTATTGCGAGAAGCCGCTCACCCTGACCATTGCAGAGGGCCGTGCAATAGCCGACGCCGCCAAGCGCTACGGGCGCATCGTCCAGACCGGCTCGCAGCAGCGAAGCGACAACCGGTTCCGCCAGGCCTGCGAACTGGTTCGCAACGGCCATATCGGCCGGCTTAAGACCGTCCTGGTGGACATCCCCGGCAACAATCGCGATAATCCCGTCGACTGGAAACCTGAAGCCGTGCCCGAAGGGTTCGATTACGATCTGTGGCTCGGACAGGCGCCCATGCGTCCCTATCACACAATGCGGTGCCACTACACCTTCCGCTTCATTCTGGAGTATTCCGGCGGCCAGATGACTAACTGGGGAGCACATTACCTCGACATCGGCCAATGGGGCATCGGCGCCGACGACACAGGCCCCGTCAAGATCGTCGGCAAGGGCGAGTTTCCAACGGGAGGCCTTTTCACGACGGCGACAAAGGCGAACATCACGTATACTTATGAAAATGGCGTAGAAATGATCCTGCGGCAGCCTGGCGGCGGCAATACGAAATTTGTGGGGACCGACGGATGGGTCAGCGTCAATCGCGGCCGCATCGAGACCGAGCCCAAGTCGCTCGCCGCCCATATCACCGCCCCGAATGAGATCCATCTGTACAAGAGCAGCGACCACAAGCAGGATTTTCTGAACTGCATTAAGACGCGCACTCAGCCGATCTGCAATCCGGAAGTGGGGCATCGTTCGGCCTCCATCTGCCACCTGGGCAATATTGCCATGCTCCTGGATCGGCCGCTGCAATGGGACCCGAAGAAGGAGCAGTTTGTCGGCGATCAAGAGGCCAATTCGATGGTGTCACGGATCATGCGGGCGCCCTGGCATCTATAGAGATGTATTGGTTAAACAGAAGGTGAAAGCTGATGAGAAGTCCACGTGTTTTACTAACGATCCTGTGTCTGGTTTGTTGTTCGGCTGCTTACTCGGCGGAACTTGTGGTGGAGGTTGTCGGCGCGGCCCACAATGCGGCGCAGATGCCGATCTGCGCCGAAATTCAACTGCCTGCTGCGTACAGAGACGTCGCATGTGATCAGCTTGCGGTGGTCGTGACGGAAAAGGACGGCGACGCCGTGCCGGGTCAGATTGTCCCCCAAGCCGACGGTCGCAGTTTGTATTGGGTGGCGCCGAAAGTCGACGCCAATTCGCGAACTGTATGGACGGCGACGATCACGCGGAAGAAACCTCAGGCCGCGGTTTTCGCGTGGCGTGACACTCCGGGCAACTACCTCGACCTGCTGCTTGACGGTCACAAAGTAACGCGCTACATGTACGCGCACGATACCTCGACGCCCGCCCGTCTGCATGAGACGTACAAGGTCTTTCATCATGTGTACGATAGTGACGGGACGCTGCTGACCAAAGGGCCGGACGGCGAGAATCCGTATGTTCTGGGTCTGTACACGCATCACCGGGGCATCTATATCGGGTGGAACAAGCTCAAGCATGCCGGAGGGACCAACGACTGGTGGCACATGAAGGATGTGTTTATGGTGCATCGCGATTTCGTCGAGCAGGTTGCCGGCCCCGTCTTGGCTCGGTCGGCCATGCGCATCGACTGGATCGACAGGACGGCGCAGCCGGTGATCGCCGAAACGCGGCGGGTAACCGTCTTTCGAACAGCCGACCCGACGGTGCTTCTGCTGGATTTTGAGACCGACCTGAAGGCGGTGAGCGGGGACGTATTTTTAGACGGGGATCCCGAACACGCGGGCTTTCAATATCGGCCCCACAACGACGTTGCCGATGGACCCAGGGAAGGCAAAGCCAAGTACCTGTTCCACAAAGACGGCATAGATGCTCACAAGGATCAAAATCTGCCGTGGGCGGGGCTGTCTTATAGCTTGAAAGGAACCCGATACAGCGTTCTACACCTGAATCATCCGGACAATCCCACACCGTCGGTCTACTCGGCCTATCGCGATTATGGGCGGTTTGGGGCGTTTTTCAAGGACGAAATTAAGGCGGGCGAGGTTTTGACTTTAAAATATCGCATTCAGGTTATCCGGGGCGAATTGCCCCCGCGAGATGTCGCGGCCGCTCAATATTTGTCATTTACCGAGGGGCCGAGGGTTGACAGTGTGACCTGGAAGCCCTAAAATGCAGGCTTGTTTTTGAACTGAATTCCTCATACGGTGTATTATGATAGTCGGTCTGCACCCGTTTGCGGCCCGGTTTGGACAATCACAATTAGGAGATGGAAGCAGAATGTTACAAACAAGTTGGAAAATTTCTCTAAGTGTGTTGTTGACGGCGGCGCTCGTCATTGGTGCAAGTTCCTGCAAGAAGAGTACGCCTGATACTGAACCGGTTGTCGAGGCTCCGGTGGTCACCGCTCCGGCCGAGCCCGTGGTTCCGACAGCGGTTGCAGAGCCGAAACTCGAACCCGCCGCAGTGGTTGTGGTTTCCGAGGAGGTCGAAGAGGCAGTGACCGATGCCGCGGCTGAAGCATCGGCGGCCGCTGCGGCCCCGTCTGACGAAAAACTCGGCACCCCCGGTCCGGGCATGGCGCCCTTGCCGTTAGAGATGCCCAAGCCCATGTTTGTCGGTACGCCCACCAACATCAGCGTGGCCAATCTGCAGAAGCCCACCGGCAAGCCGCGTCCGCCGTTCTACGCCCCCGAAGGCTGTGTCAACCTGGCCCTCGGCAAGCCCGTCGCCAGCACGGACGACATGCCCATCATCGGGGAACTCGATATGATCACCGATGGCGATAAAGAAGCCGCCGACGGCAGTTATGTCGAACTCGGGCCCTTCCTGCAGCACATTACCATTGATCTCGAAAAGCAGTGTGACATATACGCCGTGCTGGTCTGGCACTATCACAAGCAGGCGCGTGTCTACTACGATGTGATCATCCAGGTAGCCGACGACGCTGACTTCATCACCAATGTGCAGACGATCTTCAATAACGATATCGATAACTCCGCAGGCCTGGGCATCGGCAAGGACATGCACTATATCGAAACCTCGGAAGGCAAACTCGTTGACGCTAAGGGTGTCAAGGGACGCTACGTCCGCCTGTTCAGCAATGGCGGCAATGCCAATGATCTGAACAACTACATCGAAGTCGAGGTCTGGGGCAAGTAAACGACTAACATAGATCACAGCGGAATCGGCTGGATTTATCAACGCATGTGACACACCCCCGCTGGCGATCCGGCGGGGGTGTGATGCTGTACAGGGTGCGAAGATATATGAGGATGACGCTTGTGCGGGAGTCGAGACGTTCTGCAATACTGATTGCCCTGGTCGTGCTGGTGACTCTTGTCGCGGCTGCGATACGGCTGCCGCGACTGTCGCAGCGTCCGATGCATGTCGACGAAGCGATTCACGCCGACAAGTTCGGTACGCTCATCGAGCAGGGCGAGTACATCTACGACCCGCATGAATACCACGGGCCGACGCTCAATTACTTTACGCTGATCTCCGCGTGGCTGAGTAATCAGCACACGTATCAGGAGATCGACGAATCCACGCTGCGCGTTGTGCCGGTCGCTTTCGGCGTGCTGCTGGTCCTGCTGATCATCGGCGTTGCCGACGGACTCGGCTGGCCCGCCGCGATCGCAGCAGCCGTACTGACCGCAATCAGCCACGCCATGGTCTTCTATAGCCGTTACTATATACAGGAAATACTGCTCGTCTTCTTTACCTTCTGCCTGATTGCCTGCGGCTGGCGCTATGCCGGTTCGCGACGCCTGATCTGGGCCGTGCTTGCCGGCGTATCCATTGCATTTATGCACGCTACGAAGGAAACGTTCATAATACCCGTCGCAGCTTTGGTGTTGTCGCTCATGCTGACGCTTTTGTTGAACGGGGGCGGCGCGCCCGCTGTATTTGCCTCGCTCAAAAAGATCAATCTTAGGCATATTTGGCTCGCCGTGGTGGCCGCCATTGTGGTTTCTGCGGTTCTGTTTTCTTGCGGGTTTCGGAATCCGCGGGGGATTTGGGATTCGGTGGCGACGTTCGGGACCTACCTGGGTCGCGGGGCGGGGCAGGCAACGGCGCATATTCATCCGTGGTATTACTATTTGCAGATTCTTGGGTGGTTTAAGTTGGAGGGGGGGCCGCTTTGGACGGAGGGATTCATACTCGCGCTGGGAGTGGTCGGACTGGTTGCGGCGTTGTGGAAGCGGGGCGCGGGGAATACGAGTTACGGGTTCCTGCGGTTTGCGGCGTTTTATGCGGTCATCCTGACCGTCGTGTATTCCCTCATTCCCTATAAGACTCCCTGGTGCCTGTTAGGCTTCCTTCATGCCTGGATTCTGTTAGCCGGTGTCGGCGTTGTGGTTATTTTGCGGCTTGTCCCGCGAGGCTGGCCGCGGACGCTCGTCGCGCTCCTGCTGGTGCAGGGGGCCGCGCATCTTGCATGGCAGTCCGCCTCCGGCGCGTTCCGGTACTATGACGATCATGCCAATCCCTATGTGTACGCACACGCGGGCCGGGACGTATTCACCGTTGTCGAGAAGGTCGACGAGATGGCCGACCTCCACCCTGACGGCAAGGGCATGCTCATTGAGGTCATTTGCCCTGGCGCTGACTACTGGCCGCTGCCGTGGTATCTGCGGGCCTACACGAACGTCGGCTACTACAGCGACGTCGATGTGACCACCATGCCCGCCCCTGTGATTATTGGACGTGCATCGATTGAGAAGCAGATTCTCAGCAAGATATTTGCGCCCCCCGGTCAGTATGCTACCTTTGTACCGCTGTTCGACGCCTACACCGAGTTGCGGCCTACTATTGAACTCAGCGGTTTTGTCATGTGGGACCTCAAAGACGGGCGGCTGAAAGCTTACGCACGGGAGGAGGCATCGCAATGACCACCAAACCGCCGGAGGTCTTTCTTGTCAACAGCCATGGCGATGCCGTGAAAGGGGTTCATCGTTTTTCACATGACGCCATGGCGACCGTTTACGAGGTGCTTATTCAGCATGACGATTTCCCGTACAGCCGGCAGGCCGCGATGGAGGTCTTCAGCGAGATCGACCGCATTGAACAGGAACTCAGCCGATACATCCCCAACAGTGACATCGGCAGAATCAATACCAGCCCCCCGGGGCGGCCCGTCCAGATCGGGTTGGAAGCGTTCGAGTGCCTGCGAATCGCCTGCCGACTTTATGAAGAGACCGACGGCGCCTTCGATGTCACGATCGGCTCGCTTTTTCGCTGCCTGCTGGACGAAAAGAAACAGCCTCGCTCTCCGTCGCCTGAGGCACTCCATGCCGCCCTGGCCCGCACGGGAGCCCATCTGCTCAGACTTGATCCTGATTTATATACCGTCACGGTCGCAGTGGAGGGCGTGCAGGTCGATCTGGGCGGAATCGGCAAGGGGTTCACGGTCGACAGGATCGCGGCCATTCTCCGTGAGTGGGGCATCGACAAGGCCCTTGTCCACGGCGGTTACAGTTCCGTTCTCGCCCTCGATGCTCCTGACGGGAGCGATGGATGGCCCATTACCTTCAGCAATCCCGAAGACGGCCAGGAAACCCTCGTCCGCCTTTCACTGAAAAACCAGGCAGTCAACGGTTCCGGCCGAGGGAGCGGCCACATCATTGACCCGCGGAAAGCCCGGCCCGTCCTCGGTCGGCTCGCCTCGTGGTCCTGCACGCCCGACGCCGCCAGCGGCGATGCGCTTTCCACGGCGTTCATGATCATGACCGGCGAAGAGATCCGGCGTTACTGCGACGCCCACCGCCGCGTTCGGGCCCTGGTCATTGCCGACCCGCACACATCGGGGGGCATCGCGCACAAGCAGACCGCGTTCCAGGCATTCGGTGCGTGGGAAAACGGCCAGATACTCGTCCCCACCGCCTAATCCGCATTTCGCCTGGCGGCAGAGCCCCCGATTCGCCTAACCACCTCTTCCGCTCAGGAGGCAGTCACTATTTGGCAACCAGATTATTCGTGGAACGGGCATGGGTCGGGCGATATTCGGGTGACGGCCGGGCGGCATCGGGGGCAAGTACGCCACCGTAGTAGGCTTCGAGGCGGCGGGCCAGGTCGATTCGGGCTGGGCCATGTGATCGGAATCGCGGTCCGCCGCTTATGGTTTTGGCGTCATCGGCGAGGTGTACATGCTTGTGGAGCCAATCGATGCCCCTGAGCCTGTGGGTCGGGAGGACGACCGCTCGTGCGGCGCCGACTTGTACGGCGAGATATGGAATGCGCCAGTCGTCGATGTTGATGAGCAGGGTCTCAATGGCCCCCTCGGCGCCGTCCGTGGTGGAGGCAGTAAAGCCGGTGATCATCGGAGCGGCGGCCTGCATATCGGAGCCGTCGGCAAGCAGGTTTTCGAGCGCCCGTTCGCTTTCCGTAATCGGCTTGTGCGGATCGTCGGGTAAAGCCGGAAGCGGCGGTGCGCTGCGAACGCCGTTCAGCCAGCCGCAGGGCCAGTCGTATCGCTCGCTCAACAGGCGTTCCTGACGGCCGGTCAGGGGGCGGGCCCGGTCGCATGGAGCGGCCCACTCGAGATCCCGCGAGGTTAACTGTACGGAAAGGCAGCGTCTGCGCGAGTCGACGCGTTCGGCGTCCGTAAGAGGCAGCATGACGTGCGCGTTGCCCAGTTCGGGGCCGAGGCTGACGACGGCATAGCGTGCCAGCCATGCGCTCCTGCTGATCAGCACGTCCGTGATGTTGGCGGTGAGGCCGTCGAGACATCGCACCGCACAGCCGCAGAATTCCTGAACGCTTATATGCATCTTGGCCACCCGGTAATCATAGCGGTATCGGCACGACTCACGCGTGCGTATCAATCAACCGTGTTTCAATGCCCATCCGGTGAATTCGATCCATGTCCTCGGGCGAAAGCTCGAAATCATCGAGGTCGTAGTTGGCGATGAGGTGCTTCACGGAAGCGGCTTTTGGGATAACGGCCACGTCCATTTGGATCAGCCATCGCAAACTGATCTGGGCCGCAGACTTGTCGTACTTTCGTGCCATTTCCCGGATCACATCATTATCGAACACCTTGCCCTGAGCCAAGGGCGAGTAGGCGGTGACGGCGATGCCCTGATCGCGGCAGAATGCCACGATATCGTCGCGGTTCCGCAGTGGATGATACTCTATCTGATTGTTGCATATGGGAACATCCGAGACCGACAGGACCTTTCGAATGCGCGCTACGTTAAAATTGCTGAGGCCGACACTTCGCACCATCTTGCGGTCGACGAGGGTCGCCATGCCCTCCATGGTCACGTCCTCGGGGATGGTTTCGCTTGGCCAGTGCACGAGGTACAGGTCCAGGTAATCGGTGCGCATGCGCTCCAGTGATCGCTCGCAGGCCTCGATCAGGTCGGCCTTCCGGAGGTGTCGGGGTTCAACTTTTGACGTGATGAACACAGCATCGCGATCTCCGCCTGCAATAGCGCGCCCGACGGCTTCCTCATTACCGTAGTTTTCTGCAGTGTCGAAGTGCCGGTATCCGATATCCAGCGCTTTGGAAAGGATCTTTTCAGCATGGCGGCCGGTCAGTTGCCATGTGCCGAGCCCGAGCACCGGCATGCGATGGCCGCTTTTGAGCGTAATTTCTTTGCGCGTTACCTGTTCCATTCGGTCCCCCTTGCAGGATGTGCCACCGGGCCACCAGATGCATGCATGGCAGCCGGCACGCGTCACATTGCTTCGCTTCAGCCGCCCGTGGGCGTCAACATGGCCGGTTCGACGGTCACTTCAATGGCGGACAACGCCCTGGCGACGACGCACGACTGCGCGGTTTGCTCGGCAAGTCTCTCAAACTCCTGCTGGCTAAGGCCGGGAATGCTGCCGGTCGTCTTAAGTCGAATGCCCGCGATTTCGGGGGCAGATTCTTCGAGCATGATCTCGGCGACGGCCTCTACGCCGTCTGGTTCGTAGCCCTCTTCTTCAATGGCATGCGCCAAGGCCATACAAAAGCAGCCGGCCAATGCGGCGCCGATCAGCTCTTCGGGATTGACACCGCGTCCCTGGCCGAAACGCGATTCCCGGTCGAAGAGGCGGTCGGCCATTTCGGGCCCGGCTGACAATACGCCTTGTCCGTCCGCCAGGGTCCCTTTCCATGCAGCGGTTGCTCTTTTGGTTATCATACTTGCCCCCATTTTATTCAGATGTTTAGTTCGGATCGCATACATGATGTCGGCCATTTGTCTGCATTTCTTAATCGAATTGGGGACAAGCGGGCATCACGACACAGTGGAGAGGATCGCCTGCGCGCACATATCAGACGCGCGCCACGGCTCAGAGCCGTTTCGGCTGCAGGGGGTATTTCCGACCGTCACGCACTGCAGCTATGGCGGGGCAGTCGTTGTGCCCATAATGCTCAATTGGACGAGCTGATTTGCCGAAACAGAAACGCGGTCGCAAAATGACGCGCGGCGTCGGTGATGGCACATGGCTGCTGATCGGAACCGCGACGGCGGTCAACAGTCTGGCGATGACCCGTGTGCGTGTCAGTGCGGAGAGCGGCGAAAGAGCCGCTGTTTGGCCGTGCAGCATAATCACGGCCGGGGAGAATACAAGATGCTTTTCAGTGTCGAACATTTGAGTTCTTACACGGTTGAAGCGGAAGACGGAAACATTGGGCAGGTACACGGCTTTCTGTTTGACGACAACAACTGGGCCATAAGATATCTTGTGGTCGATACGGGCAAGTGGCTGCCCGGACGCAAGGTGCTGCTGGCCCCGTCATCGCTGGGCCGGCCGGAGGGCCGCTTGCGGATCCTGCCCGTCAAACTGACCCGAGAGAAAGTTGAGAACAGCCCCGATATTGACACAGACAGACCTGTGTCGCGCCAGCAGGAAAGCGAACTGCACGCCTATTATAACTGGGCGTCTTATTGGGGCGGCGGGGCGTGGGAGCCGACGATTTCCCCGTACGCTTCGGGCATTGCCCCCCGTGCAGGCGAAATTGGTGAACCCGAAGGCGTGGAAAAGGGCGACGAGGGTAATCCCCACTTGCGGAGTACGAGGGAAGTGATTGGTTACCGGATCCACGCCGAAGACGGGGCAATCGGCCACAGCGACGATTTTGTAGTTAATATTGATGACTGGATTATTCGGTACCTTGTGGTGGACATCGGAAAGTGGCTGTCGGGCAGAAAAGTGATTATTCCCCCGGAGTGGGTGACGGAGATTCGTTGGGACGGTTCCGAGATTCTTGTCGATGTGACCAAAGAGGAGGTTCGGAAAAGCCCGGAGTTCGACCCGGCGGCTCCCGTCAACAGAGAATACGAAGTTCAACTTTACGATTTTTACGGGCGGCCCGCCTACTGGTTGTAAAGTGCTGCATGGTGCGGACCGGGATGTTGCGAAGAGCTGACGGAAGCCATGTTTGTGAAGAACGCTATGCCCATACCCAACAGCGACATCGCTGACATGCTGAACCAGACGGCTGATCTGCTGGAGATTCAGGATGAAAACCCGTTCCGGGTGCGCGCTTATCGGAACGCCTCGAGAACGGTGCGAAATCTGTCGGGGAATGCCGCCGAGATGATTGCCGAGGGGACGGATCTGACGGAATACCAGGGGATCGGCAAAGATCTGGCGGGCAAGATCGGACAGATCGTAGAGACAGGAGCCTTCGATGTGCTGACTTCCTTGCGGCAGCAGATTCCCGGCGAGCTCGACAAGCTGATGCACATCTCCGGTCTTGGGGCAAAACGCGTCGCAAGGCTGTACAAGGAACTCGATATCACCAATCTGGAGCAGTTGAAGCAGGCCGTGGATTCCGGACGGATACGCGACGTTGAGGGGTTCGGCAAGAAGACGGAAGACAACATTCGCGAGGAGATCGGGCGCCTTATGGGGGCCGATCAGAAACGGTTGAAGATTGCTGTTGTCGAGGACCTGGCGGCGCCGCTTGTGGCGTACTTAAAGAAGGGCGAAGGGGTTAAGCAGGTGACGGTTGCGGGCAGCTTTCGACGCCGCAAAGACACGGTAGGGGACCTGGACATTCTGGTGACCTGCAAAAAGCATTCGAACATCATGGACCATTTCACGCGTTACGAAGACGTGCAAAAAATCGTCTCCAAGGGAGCGACGCGTTCGACGGTGTTGCTGCGGTCTAATTTTCAGGTGGATGTACGCGTGATGCAGGATGCGAACTACGGGGCGGCGCTGATGTACTTCACGGGCTCCAAGGAACACAACATCGCCGTCCGCAAGATCGGCCTGCAGAAGAAACTCAAGCTGAACGAATACGGGCTCTTCAGGGGCGAAAAACGCGTTGCCGGCAGAACCGAATCGGAAGTGTATGCTCGTATCGGGTTGCCGTATATCGAACCGGAACTGCGCGAAAATCGGGGCGAAGTGGAAGCGGCGCAGGCGAATCGCCTGCCGAAACTGGTGAAGCTGACTGATATCAAAGGCGATCTGCACGTTCATACCAACTACACCGACGGCCACAACAGCATCCGGGAAATGGCTGAGGCGGCAAAGGCACTGGGGTACAGCTATGTGGCGATTACCGACCACAGCCAGCATCTGACCATAGCGGGCGGGCTTCAGCCGGATGCCCTTCGAAAGCAAATGGAAGAGATCGAGGCCATTGATCAGTCGCTCCGGGGCATCACCCTTCTCAAAGGTACGGAAGTGGATATCCTGGAGAATGGCACCCTCGACTGGCCAAGCGACCTTCTCGCCGACCTGGACGTGCGGGTGTGCTCCATTCATCATCAATTCACTCTCAGCAAAGAGCAGCAGACCACACGAATACTTAAGGCGATGGACAACCCGTATTTTAATATCCTTGGGCATCCGACGGGACGCCTCATCCAGGATCGCCAGGCGTACGCCGTGGATATGGAGCGGATTATGAAGGCCGCCGCCGAACGGGGATGTTTACTGGAGGTCAATGCGCATTCGGACCGTCTGGACCTGAACGACATTCACTGCAAAATGGCCGCCGAACTCGGGGTCACTGTGGTGATCTCGACGGACTCGCACAGAACCAGCCATCTCGAAAACATGCGGCTTGGCGTGGGCCAGGCACGGCGCGGCTGGCTCGAGGCCGGCAATGTTGCCAATACACGCACCCTCGGCGAACTGAGGAAACTGCTCAAACCCAGGTAGTACGGGTCATTGTGCGGTTGTCAGGTCGGAAGGGCGATCTGCTCGTTTTCCTCGAGATCGAGCTTGAGGGCAAGGAATTTTAAAAGGTCCTTCAGGGTGATGATTCCCGCGAGCCTGCCCTCTTCGACCACCATAAGCCTGCTGTTGCCCGTGCGATTCATGAGCGCCAGAGCGGCAGTCGCGTCGGACTGCGGTGCAATGGTGTTCTCGTCGGAGCAGGATTTTTCGATATCGGCGACGTGCCGGCTGTTCCATTCGTTCTTCGGCACATCTTTAATTTCTTTCGTGGAGACACATCCTTCAAGATGGTCGCCGGTGGTTACTGGGAACATCTTATAGTGGTATCGATAGAAGTAATCCTCAACGAGTTCGCTGATCGAAATGGAGGGGGGAACGGTCGCAGGATCCTTTTGCATGAATCGTCCGACGGGCTCTCCCGACAGGGTCTGTCGAATTAACATCTCACGGTAAGACGACTGGGCGGCGGCACGGATAAACATGCCTATGAGGAAATACCAGAGACCGCCGATGAAGTTGCCGCCGATGAAGCTGATGACGCCCAGAACGGTCAGAAAAATGCCGAATGCCGACCCGAGACGCGAGGCGATGCGCGTCGCCCATCGCACGTCTTTCTTGGCGGCCCAGAGGATGGCTCGAAGGATGCGGCCGCCATCGAGCGGGAAAGCGGGCACGAGATTAAAGACGGCCAGTATGATGTTCAGCCAGGCCAGATAGATCAGCACCGCATTTACGGGGGCAGGCCAGTTGACGACCTGAGCGGCGGCATGTGTCAGAAAGAGCAGGCCGGCAAAAACAACACTGGACGCAGGACCGGCCGCGGCCATGAGCAGTTCGGCTTTGGCGCTTGGGGGCTCTTCGTTCATCTCGGCGACGCCGCCGAAAATGAAAAGCGTGATGCCTTTCATAGGCATGCCGAAACGCCTGGCTACGAGCGAGTGGCAGAACTCGTGGAAGATAATGGACAGGAAGAGGCCAATGGCCCCGGCTGCTCCCATCCACCAGTAGGTCGCCGCAGAGAACCCTTCGAAGTAGAAGGGAAACAATCCCCTGGCAAGAGACCATGTAACGAGTACGGCGAGGATAAACCATGATATATCTACACCTACTTTGAAGCCGAACAGACTGAACAGGGGTATGCGTTTATCGAACATAACATATTCTCCGACCAATTGTGCGTTGATTTCGGATACGCGCGAAGCTTTTATAGTTCTATCGGCAGACCGCCCGGAGGCGTTAAGTTATTGCCGCCTCAGCCGCGGGCGCTTATCAGAACACACTGTGAAGCCGCGGCTATTAAGTGAGCCCGGATTGCGTTCGTGCTGTATGAACGCGCTTCGTGCGAAGATTCTGGCGGCGGCCGAGGTCGGCCGTATTTACCTCAATCAACAGCACGACTCGACCGATATAGCGGATGAACAGTTCAATGGGGCGGACGGATAGCAGTTGAAAGGGGCGCAGACTACTTATGACCACAGTGGAGTCGAAGCTGGATGAACTGCAGGCGAAATGGGAGCGACTGAAGCGTGACGTCAAAGAACAGGGTAAGGACGCCAGCGCCGCATTCGAGAAAGACAAAAGCACATTCGAGCCGGAACTTGCCGAGGCCAAGGCGCGGCTGAGAGATACGGCGGATCTTACGAGCGAAGCCTGGACCGGGGCCGAAGACGCTGTGCATACGGTTTACGAAAACCTAAAGAAGCGGTATGATGAAATACAAGCCAGATATGAATAGAATGTGCTTTAAGGCAAGAGGGGTTCACATGCGGGGAGAAGATACATGGTACTGCCGGACTTCGTGTTTGCGCTGATTGTGGCGCTCTTTCTTACATATTTTTTCGTGGTCCTTCTGGGATTGCGCGGGCCCTGGTTGGGGTATTTCGGCTTCCTGGCAGTTCTGTTTCTGGCGATCTGGGCCGCCGTGTTGTGGATTCGCCCGGCCGGCCCGTTTGTGTACGGCTTGTACTGGGTGCCTGCTGTTGTGACCGGGCTCGTGGTGGCGCTGCTGCTGGCGGCGGCGGGACCGCAACGGAAAGGTAAGGTGGAAACGATCCATCAGGTCAAAGAACGGGAACAGGCCGTTAACCGCGTGGCGATCAATCTGTTCTGGTCTGTCATTGCACTCTTTGCTGTCGTTATTATGCTCGGGTATGTGGCTCGCAATCTATAATTCAGGTTTAGGCAAAAGCAGGCGGACATGCTGACATTGTCCGTTGCGGTGTCGGGGGAAACCTATGGGGCATGCAGGCGAAGATAACGGACGTTTACCCGTGACAGAGGAAACAGTATCTAAGAAGGGGCCGACGCTGAAAACACTGCCGCCTGATAAACCACCGACGGAAAAACCAGCACCTGAAGCACCCCCTGAAAAAACTCCCCGAACGCCTCCGAGAAAAATACCGCCGAACAAGACACCCCCGAGAAAACCGCCGGTAAAAGCGACTCAGAGACAAGGTCGGGGTGCCTGAGACGGAGGTCGTCCGGGCGGAACGAACGGATATACGTCCAAAAGTTAGTGATAATTGATTGGGAGAACAGTCATGAGAGCGATCATTCTGGTTGCGGATGGAGTGGAAGACCTTGAGTTTTTTTATCCTTACTACCGCATGCGGGAACAGGGTATCGAAACCGACATAGCCACGCCTGACGGAGACAAGGTTGTGGGCAAGAACGGCTATACGATAAAGGGCGATATGGCGCTGGAAGGGATCGGCGCAGAGGATTACGATCTGCTGATTCTGCCGGGCGGCAAGTCGCCCGAGACAGTGCGTCTGGTGCCGGCGGCCCGCCAAGTGACGCAGGAGATGATGAACTCGGGCAAAATGGTGGCGTCGATTTGTCATGGGGCACAGATTCTGATTTCGGCCGGCGTGCTGGAAGGCAGGCAGGCCACCTGCTGGGAAGGCATACGCGACGACATCATTGCGGCCGGCGCAAGTTATCGCGATGAGCCTGTGGTTGTGGATGGCAACCTGATTACCAGCCGCAAGCCTGACGATCTGCCCATGTTCTGCCGCGAGATATTCATGAATATTCAAGCCGGCGCAATGCACGCGTAGAAAAGCTGTCCGCCAACTGCGGCGGCGTAAATATGAGATCGCGGGATCCGCGTATCGCAGGCGGTGTCGAAGGGGGCACGCGCTTACGACTGGCGGCGCGGGAGACGGACACTATATGTACGCCATGTTATTGATACTACTTTTCGGCTGCGCGTTCGGACTGGTCCTTTTTGGACTGACACGGCAGAAATGGTCCTGTGCGGTTGCAGGAATACTCATCGGCGCCTTAACAACCTTGTTCTTCTGGTTTTTAAGCTTCTGGGGTGAAGCACTGTGGTTTGAGTCCGTCGGTTACAGCGGGCGTTTCTGGAAGGTTGTCATTGCCAAGGTAATCCTGGCAGTGGCCGGGGCCTGCGCAGGAGCCGCACTGCTGCTTGTACTCACATGGCCTGTTCCGCGGAGGCGGTGGCCCGTCAAAGCAATTGCTGCGGCGGTCGCAGCGTATATTGGAGCGCAGTGGGCGATTGTACAGTGGGATAAAATCCTGTTGCTGCTGAACCGGGTCTCGACGGATGTGACGGATCCAATCCTGGGCCGGCATACAGGTTTCTATTTGTTTGTCCTGCCCGTCTACAATGCCATTTATGGGCTGCTCCTGACCCTGACGGTGCTGGCGTTAATCGTCTCGGCAGTGGCGGTGTTTGTCAGGTTGCGCGGCGAAAGTGTGGAACTGCGACCCGCGGGCGAGGCATCGGGTACCGGTTCCATTTATTTGAGTGTCGCCGCGGTGCTGTTTGTTCTTTCATGGGGCAAATACCTGGACCGGTTCAATCTCATGTATTCGCAGTGGGGTGCGGTCGCCGGGCCGGGTTGGACCGACGTCCATGTGCGCCTGCCCGCCTACACCGCTATGATTATTCTCATGGCGGCGGCAGGGCTTATTCTCGCGGTCCCATTTCTTCGGGATCTGCCCGCCAAGCCGTTTAACCGCATGAAGGTTGACCCCGCATACGTGCCGGTGCTGCCGATCATCGCGGTGGCCGCCATCACGGCTGGCGCATGGTTCATTCTTCTGATGATCCTTCCAGGGCTGTTTCAGTGGCTCAGGGTTCAGCCCAACGAAATCACGCTGGAACGGCCTTACATCGAGCACAACATTGCGTTTACACGCCGGGCATTCAATCTGGGAAAAATAGAGGAGAGGCAATTTGCCGTTTCGCCGGATTTCACACGGCAAACCATAGAACAGAATCGAAACCTTTTCGATAACATCCGCCTCTGGGACTGGCGTGCACTGGATGCTGTGTATTCACAATTTCAGGAAATCCGTCTCTATTACGAGTTCGCCGACGTGGACGTCGACCGCTACACCTATGACGATAAATACCGGCAGGTCATGGTCGCCGCCCGCGAGATCCAGCTCGAAAACCTGCCGGCCCAGAGCCAGACGTTTGTGAACCGGCGTTTTAAGTACACGCACGGCAACGGGATTACCCTTACGCCGGTGAGCGAATTCACTGCGCAAGGGCTTCCTGACCTGCTGATCCAGGACATTCCACCGCGCAGCCGCTATCCGGAGCTTGTCGTCAAGCAGCCGCGGATTTATTACGGCGAACTGACGGACACGTATGTGATCGCCAACAGCAGGGAAGAGGAACTCGATTATCCGAGCGGAGACCAGAACGTCTATACGCGCTACGAGGGCCGGGGCGGCGTACGGATGTCCAATCTGTGGCGGAAATTCTTGTTCGGCTGGAAGTTCGACGGGACTCGGCTGCTCTTTTCGGGGTATCCGACGGCAGAGAGCCGGATCATGTTTCACCGCAAGATCACGGATCGCGTCAAAACAATTGCCCCGTTTCTGGAGTTTGACGACGATCCGTACATCGTTCTGGTCGAAGGCAAACTGTACTGGATTATCGATGCATATACTGTCTCATCGGATTATCCCTACAGCGAGCCGGCGATGCGGTCGCGGTGGGCGGAGAGGTACGACGGCGCGTTGCTAAGCAATATGGAAGACCGGGACGAATTGGCCGGCATCAACTACATTCGCAACTCGGTCAAGGTCGTTGTCGATGCGTATCACGGGAGCGTTTCGTTTTACATATTCGAACCTGAGGACCCGCTCATCCGCGCATGGTCTCACGTTTTTCCGGGCCTGTTCAAAGACCGCGCGGAGATGCCCGAGGCTTTCCAGCGGCATGTACGGTATCCGGCCGACATGCTGCTGATTCAGGGGCTGGTTTACGCAAAATATCACATGACCGACCCTGTGGTTTTTTACAATCAGGAAGATCTGTGGGTGCGGGCCACAGAGAAGTATTATGGTCAGGTCGAGACTGTTCAGCCCTATTATATCATGTGGGAGCCGCCCGATTCGGATAAGATGGAATTCATTATCATGCTGCCGTTTACGCCGAAGAACAAGCAGGTGCTGATCGCCTGGATTGCGGGCATGTGCGACGGAGAAAACTATGGGCGTCTGTTGGCGTACCAGTTTCCCAAGGACAAACGAGTGCTCGGTACGCAGCAGGTGGAGACAAAGATAGACCAGGACCCCGTGCTTTCGGAGCGATTGTCGCTCTGGGACCAGCGCGGCTCGCGTGTTATTCGCGGCAACGTTTTGGCTATACCCGTCGAGGACACCCTTTTGTATGTCGAACCGATCTATTTGCAGGCGGAAACGGCCGCTTATCCTGAGTTACGGCTGGTCGCGGTAATGCACGATGACCGCCTCAGTTATGCCGAGACGTTCGAAGAGGCCCTCCAGGCACTTGTCGGCGAACGACGACCCGAAATTCCGGGCGAAGAGGCTCCACTCGCACGGTCCGTGGACCAGCTTATACAAGAGGCTAACGCCGCTTTCGAAAACTATCTGAGCGCATTAGGCAATAAGGCGTTCGATCAGGCCTCCGAGCACCTGAAGTCGCTGTCAGACGCTCTGGCGAAGCTGGTGAAAGCCAGGATGGGGGAACAACCGGACGAGTGATTAAGACCTGCGTCTTGAATCGGGTGGAGTATTTCGCGAAGAAGAAGATGCTTGCAGTTTCCCATGACTGAGATGAAAGGGCCGTCATGTCTAAAAGTATGAGGACTCAGGTCGCAATCATCGGCGCGGGGAGCGCCGGGTTGTCGGCTTTGCGCCGGGTCAAACAGCATACGAACGACTACGTGCTGATCGACCCCGGCCCCCTCGGCACCAAATGCGCCCGCCTCGGATGTATGCCTTCCAAGGCGCTGATAAGCGTTGCCAGGGATTATCATCGGCGGCACGTGTTTGCACAAGAGGGGATACACGGAGCGGAACGTTTGGCCGCCAATGTTGGCGCGGTCATGCGGCATGTTCGGGCCTTAAGGGATCACTTCGCCGGCGCCATGGCCGATGTAACCGAACAACTCGCCGGTGATCGTCTTATCCGGGAACGGGCGACGCTGCTGGCGCCGGACCGCATACGCGCCGGCGAGATGGAGATCACAGCCGACCGCATTATTCTGGCGACAGGATCTCGCCCCAGGATTCCCGAGGCGTGGCGGACGTTTGGCGGCCGCATATTGACCAGCGATACGATATTCGAACAGGAGGACCTGCCTCGCCGGATTGCTGTTGTCGGCCTGGGGCCGGTCGGGCTGGAACTTGGCCAGGCCCTGGGTCGGTTGGGACTCGAAGTAACGGCATTCAGCATGAAGGACAGCGTTGGCGGGCTTACCGATGCGGACGTCAACGAAGCCGCCCTGCACGTGTTTTCGCAGGAATTTGCCATTCATACGGGTGCGGCCGTCGAACTGCAGGACATGGGCGGTGCGCTGCGTGTAATACACCCGGAAATGGAAATCACCGTGGACGCGGTCCTTGTCGCTGTCGGCGCGGTCCCCGACGTGCAGGGTCTCGGCCTTGAGCACCTCGGCGTTCCGCTCGACGGCCGGGGCCTGCCGGCGTTCGATACCCACACGGCCCAGATTGGGGATCTGGGCGTATTCATGGCCGGCGACGCCGACGCGTGCTGTCCGATTCTGCATGAGGCGCTCGATGAGGGTTTCATCGCCGGACACAACGGTTCGACTAAGGGTGTTGAGCGATTCTGCCGGAGGACGCGATTGTACATCGTGTTCAGCGATCCGCAAATCGCTACGGTGGGCCAGGACCGCCTGCAACTCGAAACCCGTGCAGGTGGGTTTGTGATCGGACAGGCTGACTATTCCGAGCAATCCCGTGCCATGCTCGAACTGCACAATCGAGGGCTCGTGCACATCTATGTGGATCGCGCATCGTTGCAGCTTCTTGGGGCAGAGCTTTTCTGCCCGGATGCCGAACACCTGGCGCACGAGCTGGCATTGGCGATTCATAACAATATGACAGTGTTTGACCTGCTTGAAATGCCGTTTTATCATCCCACCGCGGAGGAGGGACTTCGCACCGCCTTGCGCGATGCGGCGGGCCAATTGGCGGACACGGCGGCTCCGCCTGAATTGTCGCTCTGTGGCAGTGCTCCTGAGCCTCCGCTTTCCTGATGACATGGCGCCCCGCAATCGCGGGCAATACCGCTCTGAATCCTGGTCGAGTGCCGCCCTCCGATACCCGCACGTCCTTCTCCAGATGTTCTTTTCGCCCCTTTTATGTGTGGACTTGATGATTTGCCGCACTTCGGATAAATTAGCCGAGTGCCCCAAGCGGGACACTGGTGCGGCGTTAAACAAGGTGGTCATGATGGAAACCTGTGATTGTCAAGATGAGCGACCGCGTCGCCGGTGGTACCGGTCGATAGGCCCGGCGTTAATTACCGCCTGCGTCGTTTTCGGGCCGGGCAGCCTGCTGGTCAGCGCAAACGTCGGGGCCGCGCACGGGTACGGGCTCCTGTGGCTGCTCCTTGTGACGGGGGTGCTGATGGGGACCTTCATGAGCATGGCCGCACGGATCGGAGTCGCCGGCGGCGGGACGCCGTGCACTCTTGTCGCCCGGCATCTCGGCAGGCCGATGGCCTTCATTATCGGGGCCAATCTTTTTCTGATCTGCACTACGTTTCAGTTTGCAAACAACCTGGCGGTTGCCGCGGCGGCCGAGGCGCTCATTCCGCGGATTCGTCCCGAGTGGCTCATCGCGGGCCTTAATGCCGCAATTATTCTCTTTCTCTTCGCCGCCCGACATATCTACCGCCTTCTTGAACGCATGATGAAGATCATGGTCGCGGTCATTTTGATCTGTTTCGCGGCGAACCTGATCCTGGCCGGACCCAAAATCCTCGATATTGTAACGGGGTTGATTCCGCATCTGCCCCCAGGGATGTCGCTGCGGCTGCCGTACAGGCTGGAAGGCATCGTTCAGGACCCCATGCTGCTCGTGGCCTCTCTCCTGGGGACTACCTTTTCGGTCGGTGCGGCGCTTTACCAAGGCAACCTTGTCCGCGAGAAAGGCTGGGGCCTGGCCGAGTATCGCCGCGGCATCGGCGACTCGATGACGGGAGTGGCGGTCTTGACGGGTATCAGTGCGATTATCATGATTACGGCCGCTACCGTCATCCCGGGCCAGGCCGCCGCGGACGTGGGCATGCTTGCCCGGTCGCTTCAACCGCTGCTGGGTTCCCTGGCGTACGTCATGTTCTGCATGGGCCTGCTGGCCGTTTCCATGAACCCGTTTCTCATCAACGCGATGATCGGCGGCAGCATCCTGGCCGACGGCATCGGCCTGCCGCCGCGACTCAGCGACCAATGGCCGCGGCGATTGACGGTCATGGTGCTCCTGGTGGGCATGACGGTGGCCATTCTTGCCCTGCGAACGGGTCAGAAGCCCATCACGCTGATCATCTTCGGGCAGGCGCTGACGGTGCTTGGTAATCCGCTGATGGCAGTGACTTTATTATGGTTAGCGAATAGTAAGAACATCATGGGCAGCCATCGCAACCGGTGGCTCGTAAACGTCCTTGGAGGCGCGGGTCTGCTGATCGTGCTGTTTATCGCCGTCCGCGTTCTGATTCTGATCGTGCTGAAACTAACCTGACGGATGGAAAGTGGTATGACAGATATATCGCACATGAGCGAAGGAGAACTGGAGTACATGTTGAGCAAGCCGTCCCCGCAGGTTCGCAAAACCGTGGCCGCACTGGACGGTGACATTGCAGTGCTGGGCGCAGGCGGCAAGATGGGCCCGACTCTGGCCATGATGCTTCAGGAGGCGGCTGGCGGCAAGCAGGTGTACGCCGTATCGCGCTTCAGCGATCAGGGGGTGAAGACGCGTCTGACCGCGGCCGGCATTGAGGTTGTCGAAGCCGATCTGCTCGACCCGTTGTGGCATAACACGTTGCCGCGCGCGGCGAATGTATATTACCTGGTGGGGATGAAATTCGGCGCCAGCGGCAACCAGCCTTTGACATGGGCGATGAACGCTTACCTGCCCGGAGCCATGGCACAGCATTACAAAGACTCCCGCATCGTGGTGCTTTCGACAGGCAACGTCTATCCGTATGTCGATGCGGGGACGCGCGTGAGCGAAGGCACGCCGGTCGATCCCGTCGGCGAATACGCACAGTCCTGCCTCGGACGCGAGCGGATATGCCAGTACTTTTCGCAGCAGAACAGGACGCCGATGACGCTTGTGCGGCTCAACTACGCCAACGAACCCAGATACGGCATTCTCGTCGACCTGACGCTCAAGATCATGCACGACGAACCCATCGACCTGAGCGTCCCTGCTGTGAACCTGATATGGCAGCGGGACGCCAATGACTATATCGTCCGCGCGATCACGTTGACCCAGTCGCCTCCCACGATTCTGAACCTCGCGGGGTCGGAGACGGTCATGGTCCGTGAGGCGGCCGCCGAGATCGGGAGAATGCTTGGCAAGAGTCCCAGGTTTGCCGCCGCCGAGGGCACGAAATGCCTGCTTTCCGATGCTTCGTATTGCTTCGAGCAGTTTGGCCTCCCGGCAACCGGTCTGCGGGAGATGATCGCGATGATCGCTTCATGGGTCGCCGCGGGCAAGGCGACATTGAACAAGCCGACAAAATATGACGTGCGTGATGGAAGGTTCTGAGGCGCTCGATGAATAATGATATTATCAACAGGCTGCAGGCCGGATGCGTCATCCCCGCCCACCCGCTGGCGCTCGAGACCAACGGGCGCATTGATGTCCCTCGCCAGCGGGCACTGACGCATTACTATCTGGCGGCCGGCGCCGGTGGACTGGCGGTCGGCGTTCACACGACGCAGTTCGCCATTCACGATCCGAAACTCGGCTTGCTGAAGCCGGTTCTGCAACTGGCGGCCGAAACGGCCAGGGAGCACGTTGAGAAAACGCACCAACGCCGCCCGATCATGATCGCCGGCATCCTCGGCCAAACAACTCAGGCCGTCAAAGAGGCCCGGCTTGCCCGTGAAACAGGCTACCACGTCGGCCTGCTTTCATTGACCGCGCTGGCCGGCAGGCCTATCGAAGAGTTGATCGATCACGCCCGCAGCGTTGCCGAGGTCATCCCGCTCATGGGCTTCTACCTCCAGCAATGCATCAGCGGCATGGCGCTGCCGCAGGCGTTCTGGCGGCGCTTCGTGGAAATCGAAAATGTCGTCGCCATCAAAATCGCACCCTTCAGCCGCTACCATACCCTCGACGTCCTCGAAGCCGTCGCCGCCTCCGGGCGCGCCGGTGAGATCTCGCTCTACACCGGCAACGACGACAACATCGTCCTCGACCTGCTCACGAACTACCGCTTCACCCTCGATGGCAAAACGGTCAACCTGCGGATGGCAGGGGGCCTGTTAGGCCAGTGGGCCTGTTGGACAAGGAAAGCCGTCGAAATTCTCGAACGAGTCCAACACATCCGCGAAAGCGGCGAGCCTGTCCCGCCCGAACTCCTCACACTCGCCGGCCAGTTGACTCTCGCGAACAAAGCTATTTTCGACGCCGACCACAGCTTCGCCGGCTGCATCCCCGGCATTCTGTACGTGCTGAAGCGGCAAGGCATCCTCAAGAACGTCCACACGCTCGACCCACACGAGCAACTTTCCCCCGGTCAGGCCGAGAAGATCGACCGGATAATTCTGGACCATCCGCACCTTACGGATGACGACTTCGTCCGACAGAACCTCAGTGCCTGGCTGTCGCCGTAAAAAGAAATTCAGAGAGACGGTTGACGACAGGCGGCCCAGACGGTGAACGGCGTAATTTGAGACTTTTTACGAAAGGAGAAAAGCATGAACACAAAGCAAAGAAACAGGTGTCCAATGGTCGTGTTGCTGCTGACGCTGACGGTTTTGACGGCCGGCGCCTCAGCGCAGCCGCGGTCTGGTCCGCAGCCGGTCTCGCCTGAAGTTTCAGCCGACCGCCTCGTGACGTTTCGCATACTGGCCCCGAATGCCCAGGCCGTCCGGGTGGCTGGCGGCGATATGCCTGCCATCGGCCAAGGCGCGGAAATGAAGAAGGGTGAACGCGGCGTCTGGGAGGTCACATTAGGCCCTGTCGACCCCGGCTCCTACCGCTACCATTTCAATGTCGACGGCCTCTCCGTCATCGACCCACGCAATCCCGCCACCAGCGAATCCCTCTCCAACACATGGAGCCTCGTGAACGTCCCCGGCGCCGACTTCATGGACACGAAAAACGTCCCGCACGGCGCGGTCGCCGAAGTCACGTACTATTCCAACTCACTGAAGCGATTTCGCCGCATGCACATTTACACGTCGCCGGGCTACGAATCGTGCCAGGGCAAATTCCCCGTCTTTTATCTGCTGCACGGCGCATCCGACTCCGACGATTCATGGACGTCTGTCGGCCGGGCCGGCTTCATCATGGATAACCTCATCGCCGCCGGCAAGGCCAAACCGATGGTTGTCGTCATGCCCGCCGGCCACACCGGCCCGTTCAACTGGGGCGAATCCCTGCCTGGCGCCGATGCCTTCGTCGAAGACTTCGTCAAGGACGTCATGCCCTATGTCGACAGCCATTACCGGGTTCACACCGACCGCCCGAACCGCGCCGTGGCCGGCCTGTCCATGGGCGGCGCCCAGACGCTGACCCTCCTCGTCGGCCATATGGACCAGTTCGGGTATGCCGGCGTCTTCAGTTCCGGCGTTTTCGAACTGGGCGGCCGACGCATGGGCAATCAAGCCGCCGATTCCGGACCGAGTTGGGAAGCACGCAATACCAGGGTGTTGGACGATGTGGAGTTGAAAAAAGGCCTCCAACTGCTGTGGTTTGCCACCGGCAAGGAGGACTTTCTGCTCGAAACCTCGCGCCGTACGGTGGAAGTTTTTAAAAAGCATAACTTCGAGGTCGTTTACAAGGAAACCGAGGGCGCCCACACGTGGATCAACTGGCGTTTGTATTTGAACGAGTTCGCTCCGCTGCTTTTTAAGCCGATTGCCACGGAAGCCGCTCCGTCCCTATGAAATCTTGTCCCAACGGTCATTGCCGCAGCGGATCGGGAAATTTCGTGGGTTTGACAGGGTTTCCGGAAATGGGTATAACTCGGATGTACGGAAAACATTAACTTTTTTTTGGAGGATTCCACTATGGAACCGAAGGTATTTCGCAAGGCGGTCGCAGTTGGCTTACTGGCGGGCATGGTCATGCTCACGGTGCAGGCCTCAGCCCAGCCCCAGGCCCGCAGAGGAGGGGCGTTTGGCGACTGGCAGGTCAAGGTCAGCTTCGGCGAAGACAGGCAGATGGACGCGATTCTGTCGTTTTCGCGGAACGCCGAAGGCCAGCAGACCGGCCAGTGGATCAGTTTTATGGGCATCAATGACCTGAAGGACGTTGCTGTCCAGGACGGTACGCTTACCTTCAACTGGGTGACGCGAAACAGGGAAGGTCAGGAGGCGACTTCGAAGTTTACCGGAACGATCGCCGAAGGGAAACTTACGGGGATACTTGCGGGTGCAAGGGGCGAAATGAAGGTCGAAGGCGCCCGTGCGCCGCGGACACCCAGGGCCGTCGGCCAGTGGGAAATGAAGTACAAGATCGGCGAACGGGACATTACATCGACGCTCGTCATCACGGCGGACAAAGAAGGCGTCCTGGCGGGCGAGATGAAAAGCCAGCGGGGCGAAAGCGTCATCAGCGACGTGCAGTATGAGCGGGGCGCGCTGAGTTTCAAGAGGACAAGCAAGTTTCAGGACCGCGAGTTCGTATCCGCGTTCGAGGGAACGCTCGAAGGCGACGCGCTGAAGGGCGTGATGAAGTCCGAGCGGGGCGAAATTTCCGTAGAAGGCACACGGATCGGTGCGGCGATTATCGGCACGTGGAATCTCGAAATTGCCGGCGAGCAGGGCAGCCGCAAGCAGAGGCTGACGGTCAACCCGGACCTGAGCGGCCTGTACGGGACGCTGCCGATCAAGCAGATTACGCTCGAAGGCGACAAGGTGAGCTTTGTCATGGTGATGGAGTTCGGCGAGCAGCGATTCGAAATGAATTTCGAAGGCGCCGTTGCCGATGCCAAAATGATTGGCGAACTGAAGACGACCCGCGGAAGCCAGAAGATCACGGGCGCTAAGGTGGTGCGGACAGCCGGAAGACGTCCCGCCCAGCAGTAAGACAAGAACATCCAACGAGCCTGCCGGAGCGATCTTCGGCAGGCTCGTTTTTCGCTTGAGTCCACACACTGGCGCGTTGTAGGCCGGATCAGGTGCGGATGAGTTTCCACAGGGCGGTAAGCGATGCGGCCGTCTTTGCAACCGCGGCCTCGCCATCCATCTCTCTCAGGTGGCGATCAAAGGGTTCGCATTCCACCGGTCCTTCGTAGCCGATCTTCACAAGGGCATTCACAAACCCCGCCAGATCGATGACGCCGGTGGCGACGGGCAGGCACCGTGTATTGTCCATCTGCTTGTCGACATCGAGCCCTGCCGGCGCGTCATTAACGTGGACGTGAACGATGTCTTTGTTGGACAGTTGCAGCAGTTCGTCAACCGTGCCATGCGAGGTGTACCAGTGCCAGCTATCGAGCAGCAGGCCTACGTTCGGCCGCTCGACCGCCCGGACCAGTTCCATCATGTCGATCTGCGTGCACGCAAACGGAAAACGGAACCTGGCACGCGATGTCCGCGGGCCGACAAATTCCAGCCCCAGTCGCAGGCCGTTGTCGCCAAGGACCTTCGCCACTTCGGCAAAGCGCCGACGGTGCTGTTCGAAATTCTGCATGTAGGTCAATTCGCTGTGGCCAGGCGTAATCCACGTGGCCACCCGGTCCACGCCCAACCGCTTTAGGAGAGCGGCTTGGCCCGGCAGTTTGGCCATGTCGTTACGGAATCGGTCCTCGTCCCTGCGAAATTCCACGGGCAAACCGGCGGCGCCGTATCGGATACTGCTTGCTTTCATCGTCTGCGTCCAGTCGCTGATGTCACCGGCGGACTTGCCCTCGAACTCGCCGGCATTTGGCGTAATGCCGTCGAAGCCGTATTTCACCGCGTATGCCATCGCCTGTCGCTGGTCGGCCCGTACGCCGATATGGCCCGGCCCGAAGTTCTTGAAGAACTTGACGGCGGTGCTGCGGTCTTCGGCCGCTGTCGCTATCGCCGGCCAGCAAAGCGCCGCGGCCCCCGCGCCCGCCCAACGGCAGAATGCACGTCTGGAAACACTGTGGGAGTCTGCCTGTGATGTCATCATTGTTCTCCAATGTCTTCTATACGGATTCGCTAATCCAGTGCCGACCCGGCCCGCTGCCGCAGTCTTCTCGCAAAAGTATAGCGAAAAGGCCAACCAACGTCAAATATCGCGACGGGCAGGATAGATCGGCCCGCTGATCCGACGCCGCTACTGGTTGAGTTTTCTGCGGATAAACGGTATGATGCGGCTTGTGGGGGCATGGTTTGTGAGGGTTTGCTATGCGGGTTTTTCTGGTTCTTTGGGCGATGGCGGCGGCGTGCGGACAGGTGGACGAAGGTGCTTATGTTCACGATACGGTGCGAGAGCCGGTTGCCGATTTGATTCGGCTCGATGTGCCGGGCGAACTGGGCAATCGGGCATTGGCGGAACTGGGGTTTGTCGACGTTACGGCCGCGCCGTTTGGGGCCGATCCGCGGGGGGGCACCGACAGCACGGTGGCGATTCAGGCGGCGGTGGATTTTGCGCGGGACCATCAAATGGTGTGCTTCTTTCCGCCGGGCACTTACAAGGTCAGCGACACTATCCGGTGCGTGCAGGGGTTCTATCGGCGGCAGCATGGAAGACTCAGCGGGGCGGGGAACTTCCCTTGCGTGCTCGTTGGGTCGCGGAAAGAAGCCCAAAGGCCGCGGATTGTGTTGGCGGATAACGCGGCTGGTTTTGGCGATCCGGACAAGCCGAAGTATGTCGTCCATTTCTGGGCGCGCAGCCTGGAGGAGGGCGCCGACAAACCGCAGCCGAATATCAGCTTCAACCAGATGTTCGTGGGCATAGATGTTGCTGTCGGCAAGGGGAACGCCGGCGCAGTGGGGATTCGTCATCGCGCGGCGCAGGGATCGGGGGTGCAGGATTGCACCATTGACGCGACAGGCGGGCTGACGGGACTGGAAGGCGGCGCGGGCTCTGGGGGCAGCCATGCAGGGGTGACGGTGATCGGGGGGCGGATAGGGATGGACCTGCGGCAGACGCAGCCTGTGCC
>JACZKQ010000168.1 GCA_014859965.1 Phycisphaerae bacterium | reverse complement strand
CACAGGGGCCGCTACGGATTCGCGGGAGGTTGCGGCGGGCGATTGTTTTCTTGCGATTCGGGGGGATCGCTTCGACGGGCATGATTTCGTGGAGCAGGCGGTGAGCGCGGGGGCTTGCTGCGTTGTCGCCGAGCGGGAGATGGTTTGTTCCGTGCCGGTGCTGGTTGTCGACGACAGCATAGCGGCGCTGGGCGATTGGGCGCGGTGGTATCGCGGGCAGGTGGGGGCGAAGGTGATCGCGATTACGGGTTCGGCGGGCAAGACCAGCACACGGCGGATCGTGCGGCATGCGCTGGGCGGGCGGTTTGCGTGTCATGAGTCGCCGAAGAGCTTCAACAATCATATCGGGGTGCCGCTGACGATTCTTTCGACGGAGGCGGAGCATGCGTTTCTGGTGATGGAGCTGGGGTCGAATGCGCCGGGGGAGATTGTGCACCTGACGCGAATGGCTCGGCCGGATGTGGCGGTGGTGACAAATGTGTATGCGGCGCACCTGGAGGGGTTCGGGACGATCGAGAATATCGTGCGGGAGAAGGCGTCGATCTGTGAGGGGCTTGTGCCGGGGGGCACGCTGCTGATCAACGGCGACATTGCGGCGCTGCGGCGGCATTGTGACGGGCTCGGCGTTGCGTATACTTCGTTCGGGCAGTCGGCGGGGTGCGATATTGTGGGGGAGGATTTTGTCTGTCACGGCGGGTCGGGGTCGCTGCGGATCGAGGGGCGCACCATCGACGTGCCGTTGGCGGGGCGGGCGAATCTGGAGAATGTTCTGGCGGCGTGGGCGGTGTGCCGGTGCGTGGGGCTTTCGCTGGAGGCGTTTGCGGAGGCGGCGGCGACGCTTGCGCCGGCGGAGATGCGGCTGGACATTCAGCAGGTGGGGACGTTGACGCTCATTAACGACTGCTACAACGCCAATCCGGCGTCGATGGCGAACGCTGTCGATACGCTGGTGCGGATCAGCGGCGACGGGGGGCGGCGGACGGTGTTTGTATGCGGGCAGATGGGAGAACTCGGCGAGCAGAGCGCGCATTACCATGCGGAGTTGGGGCGGCGCGTGGCGGAGGCGGGCATCGGCGTTCTGCTGGCGGCGGGTCCTTTTGCGGAGGTTACGGCCCAAGGCGCACAGGAAATCGGCAGCGGGGAGTTGGCGTGTCTGGTATTCCGGGACACGGCCCACCTGTGCGATAATCTTGTGGATATCGTTCGGGGGGGTGATATAATTCTCGTGAAGGGATCGCGGAGCGCCGGCCTGGAGAAGGCGGTGCGGGTTTTGATTAATACGTTTTCCTGAATCCGCAGATGGAATTAAAACGAGGGCAATCCGCGCATTATCTGCGCGAATCAGCGGATACGAATTGGCCGGTTTGATGAGAAGGCAGGGACGGTGATTTACCATATACTGGATTATCTGCGAGAGGCGTTTCCGGACAGCGGTATCGGGTTCTACGGGTTTCAGAACCTGCTGTTCCGCTGCATCATGGCGGCGCTGACGGGGCTGGCGATCGCGTTTTTCGCGGCGCCGCGGATCATCCGTATGCTGCTGCGGATGAAGATCGGCGATCGGCCGGAGTTTCATCATGCAGCGCTCAATGAGCTGATGCGCGAAAGGGCCAATACGCCGACGATGGGCGGGATCATTATTCTGCTTGCGGTGATCGTGGGGACGGTGCTTTGGGCGCGGATGAACAATCCGTTTATTCACAAGGCGCTGGTGATCATGTTCTGGTTCGGAGCGATCGGGGGCACGGACGACTGGCTGAAGCTGACGGCCAAGAGTCATCAGCGGAGCCGCGACGGGCTGCGGGCATGGGAGAAGCTGGTGCTTCAGTTTGGGTGCACAACCCTGATTGCGATCTTTCTGTATTCCGACATGTCCGACATCTCCGATGCGCATCGGTTCTGGCTGCCGTTTTACAAGCAGGGGATCCCGCTGGCCAAGTGGATGTTCGCGGTGATCGTGGTGTTGTATATTTCGGCGGCGAGCAATGCGGTGAATCTGACGGACGGGATGGACGGGCTTGCGCCGGGCTGCATCGGGATCGTGGCGGGGGTTCTGGTGGTCTTGTGCTATCTTACCTCGGAGACGATGGCGCCGGCGAGCGACCGCACGTGGGCAAGTTACCTGCTGATTCCGCACATTCCGCAATCGGGGGAGTTGTCGGTGTTCTTCGCGGCCATTGCGGGGGCGATTCTGGGATTTCTATGGTACAACTGCCATCCGGCGCAGGTGTTTATGGGGGACGTGGGATCGCTGTCGCTGGGCGCGGCCGTCGGCTATGGGGCGGTCGTGACGCGCAACGAGGTGCTGCTGTTCATCATCGGCGGGGTGTTCATCATGGAACTGTTCAGCGTCATCCTGCAGGTGGGCTACTTCAAGTACAGCGGCGGCAAACGGCTGTTTCGGTGTGCGCCAATTCACCATCATTTTCACCTGGCCGGCTGGTCGGAGCCGCAGGTGGTGGTGCGGTTTTGGCTGCTGTCGATGGGTTTTGCCGTGCTGGCGCTTGCGACACTGAAGATTCGGTGAAGAGCGACAGGCGTGCAGGGGTTCTTGTCGAAAGGAAAAATCGCTCGGGTAAGAGGCGGTCGCGGTATGATCAGGTGAAGTGGAGTTCTACTACTTCTTTGTCGGTCAGGATGTGGTCGCGGGGGACGTTCTGGCCGTCGTGGATGCCGGGGGCGTTCCAGGCGCGGGCGGTCTTGAGTTTGTCGGCGAGTTCGCGGTGGATGTGGCAGGCCAGGTCGGTGACGGTTGATCCTCGCGGCAGGGTGAAAGGGTCGTTTGTGTCGGGCTCTTTGCCTGGTTTCTTGGCGTAGACGCGGATGATATCGAGCATGCGGAAAATGGCGGCGGCGAATTCGGGCAGGCCTTGGCCGGCGCCTGCGGAGATTTCCAGGAACTCGAACGGACGATCGCAGAGTTCCCTGAGCGTGTCCATGGTGCCGGGTTCGGCGATGTCGCACTTGGTGCCGATAACGAAGCCCGGATGGGCGAGCGCATTGCCGCCGTCGGCGGCGGACTTGTCGGCGATCAGGCGGTGTTCGTCCAGGTACTTGAGGATCACTTCCATCTGCTCCAGGACGTCCGCCGACAGGTCGATGACGATGCCGATGAGGTCGCAGCCGCGGAAGGTCTGGACGAGTCCGCCGGCGGCGTACTCGGGCGTGATGGGGGGCGTGTCGACGAGCTGTATCTGCACGTCTTCGAACTGCATCATGCCGGGCACGGGTTTGTCGGTGGCGAAGGGGTAGTCGGCGACGTTGACTTTGGCCTTGGTGAGTGCAGCGAGGATGGCGCTCTTGCCGCTGTTGGGCAGGCCGATGAGGGCGACCTGGCCGGCGCCGCTTTTGGGGACGTGAAAAATGTCGACATGCTTTGCGGCGCCTTTTTTGCCGCCTTCGGCACCTTCGCGCAGCTTGCTGAGCTTCTTTTTAATCTCGGCCTGAATGTGCTCGGTGCCCTTGTGCCTGGGGATGAGGCGCAGCATCTCTTCGAGCGCCAGACGCTTCTCGTCATCGGTCGAAGCACTTCGGTAACCCTCTTCGGCTTTCTTGTATTGCGGTGTCAGATTCGCAGGCACCGAAACCTCCCGTAAGAACACAATACTCCGGGCGCCGTCAAGGGGCGCCCCTGCGCTGTCATTTGACCAGATCGAACCGGTGGTTGTCGCCCGGACGGATAAGATACGGTTCGTCGCCGTCCCATCTCACGTACATCTTCGACAGACCCCATGTTTTGCCGCGATCGTTGTTGCCCTGGAAGAAAAGGTACATTTTGCCGTCGTCGTCGGTGAAGATGCCGGGGTGGCCCGACTCGCTGGCGTTCCACGTTCCGGGGTCGCCGTTGGGCAGGAGCGGCCGCGTGGACAGGCGCTGCCAGCGGATGCCGTCGTCGCTGACGGCACAGCCGATCTGCTGCGGTTCGTTATTGTAGGCGCCGGCATAGAACATGTAGAGCCGGTCATTGCGGCGGACGACCGCGGCGGCTTCGATGCAGTTTTTCTCCCAGGGCAGTTCGGGTTTGAGGATGGGTCCGTCGCAGCACTGTCGCCATGCGTCGCGGCCGAAATCCGAATCCATCGGGGCGGCGGCGACGCCGATCATCTGGACCTTGTAGGCGGGATCGCGCGTGGCCCAGTAGAGAAGCATTTTGCCCTCGTGCTCGATGACGTCGGCATCGATGGCCCGGCCGCAGTTCCACTGGCCGCTTGGGCGAAAAACGGGGTTGGTCTCGTTACGGACAAAGCGCAGGCCGTCAGTGCTGACGGCGTGGCAGATAGCGTCTTTGGGGCCGTTTCCGTAGGTCTGGTAGAAGAGGTGGACCTTGCCGCCCAGCACAATGGCCGCCGGGGCCGCGATGCCTTTTTCCTCGCAGCCCTGCTCCGGCAGGATGTCGCCGGCCTTGGTCCACTGGATCATGTCGGTGCTTTCGGCGATGCCGATCACCAGTCCCTTGCCCGGGCGGCTTGCCGTGTAATACATGAGGTATCGGCCGGCAAAGCGGACGACGTCTGGGTCCTTGGCGAAGGCATTGCCGAAGCTTGTGTCGGTGTAGTACATTCGGGGCATGGCGACGGTATCGGCCCGCAGGGGAAGACGTGCCGAAAAGACCAGCAGTGCCGTACAGAGTGCGGTTCGCGTGATTCTGTTCATCGTCTGCTCCGCTGATTAAGCCGGTAGTTTTGTGATTCGGTCGGCTCAGCCGCTACTGGCCGCAGCACTTCTTGTACTTCTTTCCGCTGCCGCAGGGGCAGGGGTCGTTTCGTCCCACTTTTGGTGTATCGAGTTTGATCTGTTTTACAGTTTGTTCGCCCTGGGGGGCGTTGGCGGCGGCGCGCTGGCGTTCGGACATTTCGAACTGGCCGACCTGATCGTGTTTTGTCTGGCTGACCTGCCAAACGCTTCTTGCGCGGGCGCCTGCTTCCAGCCGGACCTTAAAGATGGTGCCGGTGACCTTGTCCTCGATGGTCTCCTGCATCTCGGAGAACATGCGGAAGCCTTCCTGCTTGTATTCGACCTTGGGGTCGCGTTCGGCGAAGGCTCGGAGGAAGATGCTCTCCTTGAGGTGGTCCATGGCGTAGAGGTGGTCCTTCCATGTGGCGTCGTAGATCTGGAGCAGGACGTAGCGCTCGAGGTCTGCCAGTTCGCGGCGGGCGAATTCGCGGGCCGCGTCGAGGATTTTGGCTTCGCTTTCTTCGGCGTCGGGGAAGTCGGCTTCGGTGAACTGCGTGTCGAAGTACGTGTTCGACCATTCGGCGAGTTCGGCGGGCGAGCCCGCGCTTCGGACCTTTGCGGCGACTTCCTGTTCGAGCCAGCCGTCGTGGTAGCGTCTGCTGAGTTCGAGGAGTTCCTTGTAGATGGACTGGGGTTTGTCTTCCTGGAGTTTTTCGACGGTGAAGTTGGCGTTGAAGCGGCGATTGGCCCAGTCGGCAAGGGCCTGGAGTCCGTAGACGTTGGGGCCCTGGGGGCCGAAAGCCATCGTCATGGCGAACTCGACGGGGTATTCAATCTCGCGCTGGCGGTATTTTTCGGCGACGGCGTCGGCGACTTTGTCATGGACCTTTTCGGGTTTGAGGCCGCGGATGTCGTCGACGGTTAGCGGAATGTCGAATTTGCTCGTGGCCCACTGAGTGAAGGTCTTGAGTGCGAAGTCTTCATGGAGGAATTCGCTGAGTTCGGCGCAGTCTTTCTTGTCGATCTGATCGGCTGCGGCGTCGGCGATCATCTGTTCGATTTCCTCGGCGTCGGCATTGCGGAGTTTGCCGCCGGACAGGCCCGCGCCGTAGGCGCTCATGGCCCAGCGGGACAGGCCATCGAGATTCCAGGTGCTTCGGTCCTCGTAGTCTTCGAGGTACTCGCCGATGGATACCTGGATTTCGTTGGCGGCGTTCTTCTTGGCCCGCTCTTTGATCTGCTCTTCGAGTTCTTCGGCGGTGAGGCCGTCGATGCGGCCGGGCTGGAGGTCCACGCCGAACTTGGTTCGGGCCCACTCGGCGATGCACTTGAGGGGGTAGTCGGCGGCGAGAATATTGCGGACGCTGCCGTCGATGACCGATTCGATCATTTCCTCAATGAGGGGCTTTAGGCCTTTGCCGGCGATGATGTTGCGGCGGCGGGAATAGAAAATTTTCCGCTGGTAGTCCATGACCTCGTCGTATTCGAGGAGGCTCTTTCGGGATTCGAAGTTGCGTTCTTCGACTTTTTTCTGGGCCTTTTCGATGCCTTTGCTGATTCGCGAGTGATAGATAGGCTGCCCTTCTTCCCAGCCGATCCAGGCGAGGGCCTTGACGGTCCACTCGGGTGCGAAGACGCGCATGAGGTCGTCGTCGAAGCTGAGGAAGAAGACGCTGGAGCCTTGGTCGCCCTGTCGGCCGGCACGGCCTCGGAGCTGGTTGTCGATGCGGCGGGCCTCGTGACGTTCGGTGCCGACGATGTGAAGGCCGCCGAGGTCGGCGACGCCGGGGCCGAGTTTGATGTCGGTGCCGCGGCCGGCCATGTTGGTGGCGATGGTGACGTTGCCGACGGCGCGGCCGTCACGGGCGTGGTGCTGCCAGCCGGCCTTTTCGACGATGGAGGCTTCGCGGGCGTGCTGCTTGGCGTTGAGGACCTCGTGTTCGACGCCGTACTTGCGGGTGAGGGCGTTGGAGAGCATTTCGCTCTTTTCGATGCTGACGGTGCCGACGAGGACGGGCCGCCCGGCGGAGCTGACTTCGTGGATGTTGTCGACGATGGCGTCGAATTTCTCTTTGAGGGTCTTGTAGATCATGTCATGCTGGTCGTCGCGGACGCAGGGTTTGTTGGTCGGGATGACGACGACGTCGAGCTTATAGATGTTCATGAACTCGTCGGCCTCGGTGGCAGCGGTTCCCGTCATGCCCGCCAGGCGGCCGTAGAGCTTGAAGAAGTTCTGGAGGGTGATGGTGGCAAGTGTCTGGGTTTCTTCCTTGACCTTGACGTTCTCCTTTGCTTCGACGGCCTGGTGGAGCCCGTCGGACCATTGCCGGCCGTGCATGAGGCGGCCGGTGAATTCGTCGACGATGACCACCTTGCCGTCGATGACGACGTAGTCTCTTTCCCGCTCGAAGGTGACATGGGCGCGGAGGCCCTGTTCGAGCATGTGGGGCCATTCCATGTTGGACCCCGTGAAGAAGGAGCCGACGCCGGCGAATTCCTGGGCGGCGCCGATGCCCTCGTGGGTGAGGTGGACGGCCTTGCGGTCGTGCTCGACCTCGTAGTACTGGGTCATGGTTTCAAGCTTCGTGCGGTCCTCGGCGAGCCGGGACTGGTTTTCGTCGATGACCTTCTGGGCCTTTTCCATGCGCGGAGCGTCTTTGGCCTTCTTGGCTTCGGCGAGTTCGCCCTGGGCGTTGGCGATGGTGCGTTCGGCGGTGTCGATGCGTTTCTTGAGGTTGTCGTATCCGCTCTGGATTTTGATGAGCTGGCGGCAGACGGAGTCGGCTTTCTTATATCGGGTGACATCGTCGAAGGCGGGGCCGGAGATGATGAGGGGGGTGCGGGCCTCATCGATAAGGATGGAGTCGACTTCGTCGACAATGGCGTACTGGAGGGGGCTTTGGACCATCTGCTCGATGGCGACTTTCATGTTGTCGCGGAGGTAATCGAAGCCGAACTCGTTGTTGGTTCCATAGGTGATGTCGCAGTTGTACTGGTCGCGTCGTTCCTGCCCGGTGGAGTCCATGTCGGACTGAATGGCGCCGACGGTGAGGCCGAGTGCGGTGTAGACGGGTCGCATCCACTCGGCGTCGCGTTTTGCCAGGTAGTCGTTTACGGTGACGACGTGGACCTTTCGGCCTGAGAGGTGGGCGAGATAGGCGGCGAGGGTGGCGACGAGGGTCTTTCCTTCACCGGTGGCCATTTCGGCGATCTTGCCGTCATAGAGGACGTTTCCGCCGAGGAGCTGGACGTCGAAGTGGCGCATGGCGACATTGCGGCGGGCCGCTTCGCGCACGGCGGCGAAGGCCTCGACGAGGATGTCTTCGGGACGGCTGCCGGCGGCGAGCCGCTCCTTGAATTCGGCGGTCCTGGCGCCGAGGGCCTCGTCATCGAGGGCCATCATCCCCTCTTCGAGGGCGCGCGCCCTGAGCGCGTTGGCCATGTAGGACTTGACCATACGCTCGTTCCGTGAGCCGAAAATTTTAACCAGCGTCTTGCCGATTTTGTCGAACGCCATTTATTCGGACCCCCTTACCTGCTGATCCACGGCGGCCAAGCCGCAGTGCCGCGGACGGGTTCTGCATTTCTATTTAACTCGGGTAATATACTCCCCGGTACGGGTATCAATGCGAATGAGTTCGCCGACCTTGATGAAGGGCGGCACGGTGACGACGAGCCCGGTCTCGAGGGTCGCCGGCTTGTTCTGATTGGTGGCCGTTGCACCCTTGATTTCGGGGGCGGTGTCGGTGACGACCAGGTCGACGGTGTTGGGCAGGGTGATGACGACCGGCTTGTTGCCATACATGCTGACCTGAAGATGGGTATTGGGTTTGAGGTACTTCTGGCCGTCGCCGAAAGCGTCGTCGTCGAGGGTGATCTGGTCGTACGATTCCGTGTCCATGAGGACGTGTTCGTTGGGCGATGAGTAGAGATACTCGTAATCGCGTTTGTCGAGGTAGGCCTCTTCGATGATTTCTTCAGAGCGGAGGCGGATATCCCGAATGGCGCCGTCGGTGAGGCTCTTGAGCTTGGTCTGATAAACCGCGCCGCCTTTGCCGAGCTTGACGTGCTGGAAGTCCACGATCGAATAAAGGTTCCCATCGACCTTGAGGGTCTGGCCCTTTCTCATTTCGGATGCTTTCATGACTTATTTTCCCGGAATCTGTTACTTTTTGGTTATCGACGTTTGAAAGTCGGTACTATGGCACAATAAAGGGTGAGTGTCAAGAGTTCGATGCCCACGGAGGAACTACGAAATTGGAATTCCGAAGCACAAAATAATTCCGTATTTCACATGTGGAAAACTAAAAATGGCGGGCCGCGGAAATCGCCCGGCTGATCACAGTTCTGCCTGCGCGGGTTTCCAGCGGCAATGATGTCCCCGTCTTTGTACGCGTGACCTGTGCAATTCAGCGATGGGGTCAGCCGCGTCGGCCGCGGCGCTGTCTTTTGGTCTTGCGGGCTTTTTGGCGGTTTTTGGGGGAGTCGAGCTTCTGCCTGGAGGTGACGAGCGGCTCGGCTGGGGCGAGGGAGAGCTTTCTTGCGGGGATGTTTACTTCGACGATGCGGACCTTCATGTCTTGTCCGAGGTGGACGGTTTTCTGAGAGTGGAGGCCGACGACGGCTTGGGCTTTTTCATCGTAGCGCCATTCGTCCAGGCCGAGGTCGCCCAGTTCGATGAGCCCTTCGATGCCGTACTTGATGCACTGTGCGAAGAGGCCGAAATTGGTCAGGCCGGAGATGACGCAGTTGAGTTCGGAGCCGATTTTGGTGCTGAGCATCTGGAGGATGAGGACGGTCTTGAGTTCGCGTTCGGCGTCGGCGGAGCGCTGTTCGGTGAAGCTGATGTGTTTGCCGATTTCGGCGAGTTCGGCATCCGGGAGGACCTCTTCGAGGCCGATCAGGTTGAGGTGGTGTTTAAGGTAGCACTCCAAAAGTCGGTGGACGAGCAGGTCGGCGTACCGGCGGATCGGGCTGGTAAAGTGGCAGTAGTTCTTCGAGGCTAGCGCGAAATGGCCGATGTGCAGCGGGGCGTATTCGGCTTTTTGGAGGCTCCTGAGGATGTAGATGTTTATGGCGTAAGAGGAGGGCTTGCCTTTGACCGCGGCCAGCAGGTCCTGGATGGCCGCGCGGTCAAGCTGGCGGGGGACCTTGAGGCCGCAGAGCTTGACGACACGGGCGAGGTTCTTCGAGCTTGACGGGTCGGGGTCGGGGTGAATGCGCCGCATAAAGGGAATATTGAACCGATCGAGCAGTGACGCCACGGCCTCGTTGGCCTCGACCATGAACATCTCGATAATAGTGTGCGGATAACTGTCGTCGGCCGGCTGGGCGTCGACGACGCGTCCCTGATCGTCGAAGATCAGCTCGGTCTCTGGCAGGTCGAGGTGCAGCATGCCTTTCTTGTGGCGGCGTTTCTCAATCGCGCGGGCGAGGGTTTCCATGTCCTTGAGGAGGGCGACCACTTCGCCGGGCCAGCCTTTGGCGTCGCCTTTGATGATTGCGTCGGCTTCGAGATAGGTGAGGCGGGCCTTGGAGCTGATCAGGCTGTTGGCGAATTCGGTGCCGAGTACGTTGCCTTTGATGTCGTAGGTAATATATACGCTCTTGGCGAAGCGTTTTTGTTTGGGTTGGAGGCTGCAGACGCCGTTGGAAAGGATTTCCGGCAGCATAGGGATGACTTTGCGCGGCAGATAGGTGCTGTTGCCGCGCTGTCTGGCCTCGACGTCGAGCAGGCTGTTCATGGGAACAAACGTGGCAACATCGGCGATATGGATGCCGAGAATCCAGTTGCCGTCTTTGTTCTTTCGAAGGCTGATGGCGTCGTCGAAGTCCTTTGCGTCAGGCGGGTCTATGGTGATAATGGTTTCGGCGGTGATGTCGTCGCGTCCGGCGTCGGCGGCGGGGTCAAATCCGGCGCCGGCGTGCCTGGCCTGGGCAAGGACCTCTTCGGGGAAGGCCTCAGGCAGCTTGTGCTGGGCCATGATCGATTTCGTCTCGGATTCGTACAGGCCAGCGGCGCCGAGCACATCGACGATAACCCCTCGGGCGAGGTACCGCTCGGTGGCGAAGGTGAGGATTTCGACGACGACCTTGTCATCGAGCTTGGCGCCTTTGGCGCCGACATCGTCGACGACCACGGGTTCGAAGAACTCCTTGCCGTCGGGCTTGACGATCCATTCGCCGTCGAGGCGCTGAAGTTTTCCGACAAGCTTGTTCTGGCCGCGCTGGAGGATTTCTTCTATGACGCCGGTGAAGCGCGTCTGTCCGGCGCGGATGCCCTTCCTGACCACCTTTGCGCTGACGGTGTCGCCGGTCATGGCGCCGTCGGTGTCCTTGGGGCCGACGAAAAGGTCTCCGTGGTTATTGGGTTCCAGCGGGACGATAAATCCGAAGCCTTTTGGGTTGCCGCGGAACGTGCCGATGACGCGTCCGGACATCTCGGGCAGGGTGACGAGGTTTCTTGCGCCGAGGATGACGCGTCCCTGCGATTGGAGGTCCATGAAAACGGCCTTGAACTCGGGGAAGTCTTCGTCGCTGATGCCGAGCGATTTAGCCAGCGCAGAGAGCTTGACGGGCGAGTAGTCGCGGCGTGAGACGTGCCGAATTATGTCGCGTTCAAAGGTTTTCATTTGCCGCACCAAAGAAACAGCGTATAGCCGACGGTATATCGACTATACGCCGCGGTTTCTGCAATAAGAACACGGGCACAGATCAGGCCTTTTTGGCCGTGGCCGCGTTGAGACGGCGGGCCATGCGCGACTTAATCCGTGCGGCGGTGTTTTTGTGCACGGTGCTGGTGCAGGAGACTCTGTCGAGTCGCTGGACGAGAAGCCGATACTGGGTGGTGGCTTTGTCCATGTCGCCTTCGGTCAGCGCTGTTTCGAAATGCTTTATCTGGGTCTTGACCATGCTCTTGCGAGCCCGGTTAATGACCTTGCGTTTAACGTTTTGCCGGTTTCTTTTCTTTGACGATAACGAATGCGCCACAATGTGCTCCTGTCTTATAGTTTCTATTTAAATACTTGTTGCTGAGAGGTTGTTCGGTATTTTTTTCTCACGGATTGTTCTGGTTTCGCAGTTTCTGGACCCGGTCGCGGACGTCTCTGAAGCCGAAGTCAAGCTGAGCGAGCTTGCGGTAAAGCTCCAAAGCTTTGTCGATTTGCCCGTCTTCCTCGCAGCTTCTGGCGAGATTGTACCGCAGGTCTTTGGCGATCGGGCTTTCCTGTACTTCGCAGGCGGCGATGGCTTGTTCGAAGATATCGATGGCGTCGGTGTACCAGCCCTTGAGGAAAAAGCAGAGGCCGGTTTTGTCCATGGCGGCGATTTTAAAGCGGGGGTCCTTCTGTGCCTCCTGAAACAGGGGAATTGCCTCGTCGGGTCGTTTGTTCCGGATGAGGCACTGGCCGTACTCATACTTCATTTTGAGTTCGGTCGGGTAGTTTTCGACGCACGTGCGGAAATATTCGAGTGCGGTCGTTTCGTATTGTGCGGTTACTTCGTCCAGTTTGGCTGCCAGTTCAGCGTTGCCGGGCTCTTGTTTGAGGGCATTTCTCACTTTTCTGACGTCGCCCTTGAGTTTTCTGATCTGCAGGTCGCCGGCTCGCCGCTTATAGGAGAAATCCTGCGTGCGCTTATGGGCTTCATCGAGGACTGCCAGGGCCTCGTCGAAAGCGGGTCTGGTCTCGAGGCCGATAAGTGCATCGACCAGCGCGAAGACGACGGGGGGGACATCGGGCTTATTGGCATAGGTTCTTCTGGCCTCTTCGACAGCACGGGCGCGATAATCGACGCTCTTGACGAGGTTTTCGGAGGCATGGAGCATTTCCTGTTTGTCGCGGTCGCGGACGGATCTACGGAAATCGCCTTCTTCGCCGTACTTGCCGCGTGCGACGGTCATTTGTGCCGAGAGGTTTCGCAACTCGTCCAGCAAAACGGCATCGCCGGGTTTGAGTTCCACTGCCCGTTGGCAGGCGGCGACGGCCCGTTCGAAGTGCCCCATTTCGACGTAGGCGTCCTTTAAAAGCAGATACGTGGGCAGGGACGGCTTGGAACTGGCGTTATTAGCATCAAAAACGAGGGTTGCGATCCATTGGGCGGTCCGATGATAGCCGCCGGCGACCGCGGCCTTGAGCATGGCCTCGGCGTAGGGGAGGTGATCGGGATCCTTGGCGAGCAGGTATTCGGCGTTAAGCATCTCGTCAAGCGGCAGTTTTCCGCCGTGGCGTTTCATTTTATCTGTAATGGACGGTTTCTTGCCGCCTTTTCCCTGTCGGATGAGGGCCATTCTGCGCAGCGGCGCATGGCCGTCCTCAAGGGCGTCAGGCGAACGGCGCAACCCCTCAAGGTACATATCGATGGCGTAATCGAAGTTGTCGGTTGCCGCCACCTCTTCAGCGCGCTGAAAAAAGGCCCGAGCCTTTTCCAGACCGGCGTCTAACTGATCTTCATCCTCGTCGATTGGCATTTACTGCACGATCTCCACTGTATAGCTGTAAACGCAGTATATTAGGGTAGAAACGGGGGGTTGTCAACAATTAATTGTTGTGGAAAGGCAGCGCGTGTGATATAAGAATCGGATAACAGTCTCAATTTTGGAGAAACTAAACATGTTATCGGCACTTGAACAATACGATCCTCAGATTTTTGAACTTCTGACGCAGGAGAAGGCCCGGCAGAGCGGTTCTATCCGGATGATTGCGTCGGAGAATTATGTATCCAAGGCGGTCATGCAGGCGACGGGAAGCTGTTTGACGAACAAGTATGCGGAGGGTTACCCGGGCAAGCGTTACTACGAAGGCCAGCAGGTAACGGACCTGATCGAGACGATCGCGATCGACCGCGCCAAGAAGGTTTTCGGGGCCGATCACGCCAACGTGCAGTCTTATTCGGGTTCGGTGGCGAATGTGGCGGCATACTCGACGCTGATCAATCCCGGCGATATGATCATGGGTCTGTCGCTGGTCAACGGGGGGCACCTGACGCACGGCTGGAAGGCGAGTTTCACCAGCAAGGTATACAACTCGGTGCAGTACTCGGTGGACCCGCAGACGGGACTGTTCGATTACGGGCAGATCGAGGAGTTTGCCAAAAAGCACCGGCCGAAGATTATTATTTCGGGCGCGACGGCGTACCCGCGGCAAATCGATTTTGAGATTTTCGGCGAGATCGCCAAACGCGTGGGCGCTTACCACGTCAGCGACATCGCACACATCTCGGGACTGGTCGTGGCGGGCATACACAAGAGCCCGGTGCCGTACGCGGATATCGTGTCGACGACGACCCACAAGACGCTGCGCGGGCCCCGCGGGGGGATGCTGCTGTGCAAGGCGGAGCATGCCGCTGCGATGGATCGGGCGGTATTTCCGGGATTGCAGGGCGGGCCTCACATGCACACGGTGACGGCGATCGCCGTGGCGCTGGCGGAGGCGGATACGCCGGAATTTGTGCAGTACGCCAGGCAAATTGTGGCGAATGCCAAACGGCTTGGCGAGAAACTGATGGAGCACGGATTTAATCTGGTCAGCGGCGGCACGGACAATCACCTGCTGCTGATTGATCTGCGGAATAAGGGCGTTGCAGGCAAAAAATTCGCCAAGGCGCTGGACCGGGCACGGATCGTCACCAATTACAATACGGTGCCGGGGGATACGGCGCCGCCGTTCAATCCCAGCGGGGTTCGGCTGGGTACGCCGGCTGTGACGACGCGCGGCATGAAGGAGCCCGAGATGGAAATGATCGCCGGATTTTTCAAGCGGGTGATCGAGCACATCGACGACGAAAGCGTGATCGAGCAGGTAGCCAGAGAGTCGCTGCTGCTGTGTTCGCGATTCCCGGTTCCGGACCATTTCATTATTCCTCGGGACGGCAGCCACGGCGCGGGGCGGGATTGATTGTCAATGGTTTCCGGCCGGGCGAAGTTAAAAACAGGCATTCTGGGCCTGAACGACACAGGACTGCGTCTGGCGGCCGCGGCCGTCGAGACGGGTCTGTACGAGATCACGGCGGCGGCCGATCGTGACGGGGAGATGCTGCAGACTGTCTCCAGTAAGTACGGCTGCAGCGGAGTTGAGGATTATCGCCAGTTACTTATCCAGAACCAGCTCGACGTGCTCATTGTGGCGGCGGGCCTGCACCTCTGCGATGAGCACGTGAGGCTGGCGCTGAGGAAGGGTTTTCACGTGCTGAAAGTGGCGCCGCCGGGGCTGAATTTCGGGCAGGCGGCCGAGCTTTTGGCGATTGCCGAGACGGAGAAGGTCCAATACACGGTCGCCAATACCACGCGTTACAGCCCCGGTTTTGAGCTTCTGAAGGAATATCTGGAATCAAATGACCGGGGGCGGATTCACCTGGTGACCGCCGCGTGCTATCTGCCGGGCTTGCTGGATGATGTTAGGGACCGCTGGCTGAGCGACCCGCAGCTTGCCGGCGGCGGCGTGCTGCTGCGCAACTGTTACGGCCTGGTGGACCAGATTGTGCTGAATTTCGGGATTCCGCAGAGGGTGTACTCGCTGAATACGAACCATGCGCCGGACCGGCAGCAGCGGCTGTCATTGACGGAGGATACGGCGGTCTTGACGATGAAGTATTCGGATACCCTGATTGCCAATCTGATCGCCACGCGAACGTTCGGTCCGCCGCAGTGCCAGTTGCGGCTGCACCATTCCGAGGGCTCGGTGACGGCGTCGGAGGATCATTTCACGGTGTGCGATAATCGCGGGCGGGTGCTGGAGCGGTCCGAGTTTGAGAACGTAGAGGCGCCATCGATACTGCGGATGCTGATGGATTTTGCGGCGAGCGTGACGACGCCGGACAAGCAGAAGACGCAGGCGCGCCGGAGCGTCGACCTGGACAACATGGCGTTGATCGAGGCGGCCTATCTGTCGGCGCGGACGTCGATGCATGAGGAGCCGGCCCGCATTCTGGAGATCGCCGGCAGCGAACCGGCGAATATCTGGACAAGTGCGGCCAAGCGCATCATTTGAGGAGCCAGGCAAGGGCAGTCAGCCGCTTTCACCTCGTTTCGGCGGGGCCAGGGTTTCCATGCCACAGAACTATGGGCAAGATGCCCGTGCCGCGACGCTGGGTTAGAGTCTGTCGAGCACTGCTTTTTTGTATTCGGTGCGGCCGGCGACGCCGTTTACCTGGTAGCCGCTTTCGGCAATGTGCTGGCGAATCTTACCCAGGCGATTCTCAGGATTCGGGTGGGTGGAGAAAAATTCAATCGGCCGGGTGCTGTTCTGCGCCTCGAGCAACTGCATGAGTTGAACCATTCCCTGGGGATCATAGCCCGCCTTCGCCAGATAATCAACACCAAAGGTGTCCGCTTCGTATTCGTCGTCCCGGCTGTACTTGAGGCCGACAATCTGCGCCCCCAATTGGGCAACAGTGCCCGCCGCCTGCGAGGTTTGCGAACCGACCGCCGACAGCAGCAGGCCGATGCCGATCTGCCGGCTCATCGCGTTTGCGGAGTGCCGGGCGGTGACGTGGACGGTTTCGTGTGCCAGGACGGCGGCGAGTTGGGCTTCGGTTTCCATCTGCCGGAGCATGCCGCGCGTGATGAAGATATAGCCGCCGGGCAGGGCCATGGCGTTGACGGAATCGTCGTTCACCGCGACGAATTGGAACTGCTGGTCCGGCATGTCGCTGACCTGTACGATCTTCTGGCCGACCGAGTTGACGTAGGACTGGAGCTGAGGATTCTGAATGGGCCCGCCCAACTGTTTTTCGACCTCAGGGGCATATTCATCGCCGATTTGCTGCTCCTGGGCGCGGCTGACGAGCATGAGCTGGCGTTGACCGGTCACCGGGTTCTGTGCGCATCCGGTGAAGAGAGAACAAACGGAAACGATCCAGAGTACTAAAATTGTCCTAAGCATGTCAGCCTCCCGAGCTTCTTCTCAAATCGTCCGAAAATTGAGTTGAAAAACGTTACGATCTTCTTTATAAGATCGGATTTAAACGACTGCAAATAAATAATGACCGACGCAGAGAATTGTTCAAGATGTATTTGGTCCCACGACTGCAAGGGAGTGTACGAAACTCTCGGCCGGGCGGAGGGCTCTTCGGTCGTCACCAAAGCCCTGGCGGCGTTCCTGCTGCCGATCCTCGTCTTCATAATCTGTCTTGTGCTTATGGACAAGGTTCTTTCAGGGATTGTGGCGCAGGCGTCTGTGCGGATCATGCTGGGTGTGCTGGGCAGTTTGCCGGTCGTTTTTGCGACGGTGTTCGGCGTTGCTGCGCTGACCCGCCGTCTGGGAAGCGGTAAACACGCGTGTCAATCGAAGGAGACGCATGATTGAGATTAAGGGTACAATGAGCTTCGCCGGCGGGGTTCACCCGCAGGAAAATAAACGCTTTACGGAACAACGTCCTATAGAGCTGTTTACGGTCGGCAAACAGGTTGCGATTCTGCTGGGTCAGCATATCGGCGCCATCTGCAAGCCGGTTGTCGCCAAGAAGGAGGCGGTTACAGCGGGGCAGGTGATAGGGCGTGCGGAGGCGTTTGTTTCGGCGCCCGTGCATTCATCGGTGAACGGTGTGGTGAAGGATATTACGCTGCAGTCCCATCCGGTGCTGGGGCGGGCCATGGCGGTGATTATCGAGACGGACGCGGCGGCGGACAATGTGAAGCGGCCGTGCCCGCAGCGGTTCGGGGCGGATTTCGATGCATCGGCATGGGACCCTGTCCGGATACGCGAGGCGATTCAGGAGGCGGGTGTCGTCGGCATGGGCGGGGCCGGTTTTCCGACGCGCGTCAAGCTGGAGCCTAACCCGCAGATGCCCAAAGACGTGATCATCATCAACGGCTGCGAGTGCGAGCCGTTTATCACGTGCGATTACCGCGTCATGACGGAATGGACACACCAGGTCTTGGCGGGCGTGCAGTTGGCGGCGCGGGCGGCGGAGTGCTCTAATGTCAAGATCGCCATCGAGGACAACAAGCCCGAGGCGATCAAGATCATGCATAAGGCGGTGCGTGAGTGCCGCGAGGCGAAGAACATCGAGGTCGTGCCGGTGCGGACAAAGTACCCGCAGGGCGGCGAGCGGCAGCTTATCAAGGCGGTCTGGAAAAAGGATGTGCCGGTAGGCGGCATTCCGCCGATGATCGGCGTGGTGGTGCTGAACGTGGCGACGTGCGCGGCGATTGCCGAGGCGGTAGTGTGCGGCAATCCGCTGACGCATCGCGTGGCAACGGTGAGCGGTTCGTCGATCGCCCGGCCGGGCAATTATTATGTGCCGATCGGCACGCCGGTGGCCGACCTGATCGATTATTGCGGCGGGCTCGACGAGAAAATCGCCAAGGTGATCCTCGGCGGGCCGATGATGGGGTTTGCGATTGCGGACCTGTCGACGCCGATCACCAAGACGGGCGGGGCGGTTACGCTGCTGACAAAGGAAGAGATCACGCGGGCCAAGTACGACCGGCGCGAGACGCCGTGCATTCGCTGCGGGCGGTGCCTTCAGGTGTGCCCGGCGGGCATCAATCCGACCAGAATCGCCCATGCGGTCAAGCACGGGATGCTGGACGTGGCGGATCAGTACCATATGAACGCGTGCATCGAATGCGGGTGCTGCAGCTATATATGTCCGGCGAATATCGAGTTGACCGGTTACATCAAGACGGGCAAAATACTGGTGGCGCGGGCGAAGAAGCGGATGCCTCAGTAACAAAGCGGCCAGCGCGTGGAAAAGACTCCTTACCCTTTATTTGGAAGAGTACATGCTTGACAGGATAACAGTTTCGCCGGCGCCGCATATCAGCAAGGCCCACTCGACGCGGAGCATCATGCTGGACGTGATCATCGCCCTTGTGCCGGCGATGGTGATGGCGGTGGTGTACTTTCGCATGCAGGCGGTGATGATCACGGCGGCGTGTGTGATTGCGTGCGTGGCGACCGAATGGGTATGCAACGTCATCCGCCGCAAGGGGCAATCGATCGACGATCTCAGTGCCGTGGTGACGGGTGTGATCCTGGCGTTTTCGCTGCCGCCGGCAGTGCCGGTGTGGCTGGCGGCGCTGGGCGGGGTGTTCGCCATTGCCATCGGCAAAATGGTCTTCGGCGGGTTGGGCTCCAACACGTTCAATCCGGCGATGGTGGGGCGGGCGTTTCTGACCGCGTCTTTCGGGATGCTGATGACGACGTGGACGGTTCCGGCGACGATCGATCCGGCGATGCCGGCGATTTCACCGGCGAATACCGAGGCGATCACGCAGGCGACGCCGTTGGGGTGGAGCAAGGACGCGATCAAGGGAAAGGCCGATCCGCAGATCGCCAACCGGCAGTTGTCGGCGGCGGCAACGGGGCAGGTGGGCGGCTGTCTGGGCGAGACGAGCGCGTTGGCGCTGATCGTCGGCGGTGTGTACCTTCTGGTCAAGCGGACGATATCGTTTCATATTCCCGCGGCTGTTCTGATCTCCGCGGCGGTGTTTGCGGGGCTCGGCTTTATGTTCAAGCCCGAAGCGTACATGTCGCCGGTGATGCACCTGGCCAGCGGTTCTCTGCTGTTTTGTGCGTTCTTCATTGCGACGGACCCGGTGACGGCGCCCCTGCCGGCCAAGGGCATGTGGCTGTTCGGCGCGGGCGTGGGGGCGCTGGTCATGCTGATTCGCATGGTGGGGGAATATCCGGAGGGCGTGATGTTCGCGATTCTGCTGATGAATGCCGCGACGCCGCTGATCGACCGATTCTGCAAACTTGTGCCGATTGGAGGCAAGGCGAATGCATAGACAAGCGCGATACTTTCTGGAAGAGAGCTGGCTGCTGCTGATTGCGACGATTCTGTTCGGAGTGCTGCTGGCCTCATTGGATGCGGCATGGCGGCCGCGGATCATTCACAACGAAATAGCCAAATTCAACCGGCTGGCGGGCGCCATGCTGAGCGAGGCCGCCGAGTTCCGGACGCAAGTCGAAGCACTCCCCGTCGAGTCCGGCAAGGGCAAGACCATCGCGACGGAGATCAAGAAGGGCGTGGATGCCAATGGCCGGACGGTGGGCTGGGCGTTTATCGCCGAAGGGCCGGGTTTCGCCGACAAAATCCGGCTGGTGGTCGCCGTGGATGCGGCGTTCGAGGAATTGCGGGGTTTCGGGGTGCTGTTCAGCAACGAAACGCCCGGCTTCGGCGACAAGATGAAAACGGATGATTTCCGCAACCAGTTCGTGGGGGCGCCGGCATCGGATCTCGAACTGGGTAAGACGGGCGACCGGTCTGTCATCGACGACCATATCGTGGCGATTACCGGGGCGACCGTGACCAGCGAGGCGGTGGTCGACGTGCTTAATCGATTTGTGGGCCAGGTCAGGGCCGGGATGAAGGAAAAGGGGTTGATATAAGATGGCGAATGCGAGCGGCATTGCGGCGAGCAGGACGTTTATGGCCGGGCTGTGGCAGGAGAATCCCGTGCTGCGGCTGCTGTTGGGGATGTGCCCGACGCTGGCGGTTACGGCGGCGGTCAAACCGGCGCTAACGATGGGCCTTAGCGTGATTTTTGTGCTGGTGTGCTCGAATATCGTGGTGAGCCTGATGCGGAATCTGCTCAAGTCGCACCTGCGTATCCTGATGTTCACGCTGACTATCGCGACTTTTGTAACGATTGCGGATCTGTTCCTGAAGGCCTTTGTGCCGGACATGAGCGAGACGCTTGGGCCGTATATCCCGCTGATCATCGTCAACTGCATCATCATCTGCCGCGCCGAGGCGTGCGCCAGCAAGAACGGCGTGTTTATCAGCGTCATCGACGCGGTGGGCATGGGGCTGGGGTTCACGATCACGCTGTGCGTTCTGGCGGGCGTTCGCGAGCTGCTGGCGACGGGAAAGATCGCCGAGCAGGTCGTGATGCCGCAGGCGTTTGTGCCGTGGGCGGCGATGGGTCTGCCGGTGGGCGCGTTTATTACATTAGGGCTGATCCTGGCGCTGGTCAATCAGGTGACGAAGAAGCAGGCATAAGAGGAAACCGAGAGATGGATAGAGTCATGGTTTTACTGATGGGTTTCATATCCATCATGATCATCAACAATCTGGTGCTGACGAAGTTCCTGGGCATCTGTCCGTTCCTGGGGGTTTCCGGGCGTTTGGACATGGCGTTCGGGATGGGCTGTGCGGTGACGTTCGTGGTGACGCTGAGCGGAACGCTGACGTGGTTGATCGATCATTTGATCCTGCGGCCGTACGGCTTGCAGGTGATGCAGTACGTCAGTTTCATCCTGGTGATCGCCGGGGCGGTGCAGCTTGTGGAGATGTACGTGCGGAAGTTCTTTCCGTCGCTGTATGAGAGCTTCGGCATTTTTCTGCCGCTGATTACGACCAACTGCGCGATTCTGGGCCTGTGCCTGTTTGTGAATCTGTGGGATGTGGACAATCTTCCGGAGGCTGTGGTGCTCAGCGTGGGGGCGGGGCTGGGGTTTACGCTGGCGATCTGCATTATGGCGGGGATTCGAGAGAATCTGAAACTGGCCGACGTGCCGGCGTGCCTGCGCGGGGCGCCGATCACGCTGATTACGGCGGGCATTCTGACGCTGGCGTTTATGGGTTTTGCGGGAATGGTGCGATAGCAACGGCGGGGCGGAATGAACCTTTTGCCGGATAACAAGGTAGCGATACTATGATGTTAGCACAGATTGCAATGGATCAGTTGTTGCGGGGTATAGCGCTTTCGGCAGCCACGATGCTGCTTCTGGGTACGGCTTTCGCCGTGGTCCTCCTGATCGCCAGTGTCAAGCTGAAGGTGACGGTGGACGAGAAGGTTCAGCAGGTGCATGAGGCCCTGCCGAAGATCGACTGCGGGGCGTGCGGGTACGCCGGCTGTGCGTCCTACGCCAAAGCGGTGGTGGCGAATCCCGAACTTTTGGGCAAGTGTTCTCCGGGGGGACAGGCTACAGCCGAGGCGATTGCAGGCATACTCAACCTGCAGGTGCGCGGCGGCGGCAGCGCGCCGCTTCGGCCGATCGTGCATTGCCGGGCGCATAAGGGCGACAGGACCTATCATGCCGAGTACGCGGGGATTCCTTTGTGTACGGCAGCGAATGCCCAGCCGAACGTGCAGGCGTGCAAGTTCGGGTGTCTGGGCTTTGGCGACTGCACGCGGGCGTGCAAGTTCGACGCCCTGCACGTGATCGACGGGCTGGCGACGGTGGATTACGAAAAATGCACGGGGTGCACGGCGTGCTCCAAGGCGTGCCCGCGGAACCTGATCGAGATGGTGCCGTTCGGCCAGGAGAACATGATGACCGTGGCGTGCAGCAGCCGTGAGACGGGCAAGGTGACGCGTTCGATGTGCCAGGTGGGATGCATCGCATGCGGACTGTGCGTCAAGCAGAGCGACCTGTTTACGGTGGATGACAATCTGGCCCGGCTGAACTACGAGAAGTACGAGCCGTCAGAGGCGACGGAAACGGCGATGACCAAGTGCCCGACGGGCGTGATTGTCGAGCGGGGCAAGACGGCCCGCCAGCCGCGTGCGGCGGGGGAGAAGGCCGCCAAGGCTTCGGCATAGTCTTAGTTTCGTCAGCACTTCAGTCCGGCGTTGCCGCGGCTATTGTCGCCATGTCAATTCTGTTGTGGGTTCGGCGGGAGCCGGGCCGCCTATGGTGTTCAATTTGAATCGGCCGGCAGTGGGGGTGAGCGTTGCGTTCATCCATCCTATGGGGACGTTCTCCTTGAAGCTGTAGCCGGCGGCGGGGAGATTGATAAGGTGTATGTCGTCGAAGGCGGCGTAGCCGGGCACGTGCGAGTGGCCGAACAGCACGGCCTTGACGCTGCGGGCCGGACGGATGACATCGTAGAATTGCGCTACGTCGGTGAAGCCGCCGCCTAACGGTGACAGCGTGTGGTGCAGGACGATTATCGTGGGGATATGGTCGCCGTCGGCGAGGAAATCTTTGAGCCATGTTGTCTGGACTTCACTCAACTCGCCCTCAGTTAGATTTACCTTCTTGAGCGAATCGAGCACAATGAAGCGGATTGGGGGCGCATCGATAATGGTGACGTGCCGGTCCTCCACGGACACAAGCCGGCCTGGGGTCTTCTTGAATACATGGCGGAAGTTCTCACGATGGTCGTGATTGCCCAGCGCCATGAAGACGGGGTATTTCTCCGGCAGCAGTGCAATCCGTTCGGCGAGATTTTCGTAGTCGCCTATCTTCCCTTCGAGCCGGGCCAGGTCGCCGGCGATGATCATACCGGCAGTGGGGTCGGCGGCGACGGCGGTCATGATCTTCTCGGCGTTGCCCAGGGGGTTGAAGTAATGGTGGTTCCGGGGCGGGTTGGCGCTGTTATCGACCGTGGGGATGTGCGTATCGGCAAGCATCGCCCAGCGTGTCGAGTCGGGTCGCTCGTCGCTTGCCAGTGACACGCGTCCGATAAGTGTGAGGCAGGCGGCAGCCAGAAAACCGCGGCGGTCGAGACGGTATTGGGAGACTGTTATCTGTTTGTGTGATTTCATGCCCTGTTCTCCTGTTCAGTCGCTGCGGCTGACGCCCAAATTTGCCTTCAGGTGGTTCAGTATAGCACATTTGCGGGCGGATTGCCAGCATTTGCGATTGAGGGCCAGGGCAGGCGCATTCATCCCTTTACCGAGGCACGGGCATACTGCCCGGGGCGGCGCCTCCAGCCGCCGCTGTGTGTGTGAAAGTCTGCCAAGTCTGCCAAGTCTGGGATTCTGCCACAGTTTCGCAGACTTTGCATGAAAGTCTGCATTATTATGTAAATATATAAGAGTTTACACACTTATTAGATTTCCCTCTCAGGAGCAGGGTGTCAGTGAGTCAGGTGCATCCCTGGTGATCCTTCTGTGCAGGAAAAAGTGATTGTAACCGGGGGTTCCGAGTTGGTAGAATTGGGGAACTTCGAGATTTTGCATGTGTAGGTTTGGTTCGGGTGCTGCGGGTCGTTTGTCACGGCGGCCGTGGTACGACGAGCCTGAGGCGTGTTCTACGGGCGATGGAACCGCTTCGAGGAGGACCTGTGCGGCAACGGGCGATTCGTCTCGCAGGGGTGTTTTTCATCGTGGCGCTTGGAGGCGTTCTGGCCTGGAGGGGGGGCATGGGCGGCAGACGGCCTTCGCCCGATGACCCGCTCGCGGTCTATCAACACCACGGGGCGGCGGAGCAGCTCGCCATTGTGTACCCTTTCCATGAGACCGTTTTTCCCCCCGAGATCGTGCCGGCGGATTTCCAATGGGAGGGCACGGCCGGGGCCGAGCGGTGGCTGGCGGCATTCGAGGCGGGTGACGGCGGACCGTGCATTCGTGCGTTTACCGACCGGCCGGAGTGGACGCCGACGGTCGAGCAGTGGGAGGAGATGAAACGCCGCAGCAGGGGACGTGCCGCTCATGTAACCGTGCTGGCCTTGGCGGGGCGGGGCCGTCAGGAGCGCATCCTTGCCGGCGGCCGGGTTGCGTTCAGCACGTCGGAGGATGCGGTGGGGGCGCCGATCTTCTACCGGGAGGTGAACCTGCCCTTCAGCGAGGCGGTGAAGGACCCCACGAAGATCTGCTGGCGGTTCGGCAGCATTGACTCGCCCGGACAGCCGCCGGTGGTGCTGACCAATCTGCCGGTGTGCGGCAACTGCCATTCGTTTTCGGCGGACGGGTCGGTGCTCGGCATGGATGTGGATTACGCCAACAGCAAGGGGTCGTACGCGATCACGGCGGTCGGCGAGGAGATGGTGCTCGATGCCGACGGCATCATCACGTGGGACGAATACCGGCGAGCCGACAACGAACAGACATTCGGGCTGCTCTCGCAGGTGTCGCCGGACGGGCGCTACGTGATCAGCACGGTAAAGGATCGTTCGGTGTTCGTGCCGAAAGAGGACCTGGCGTTCTCGCAGTTGTTCTTCCCGATCAAGGGCATACTGGCTTACTATGACCGGCAGACGGAGACGTTTCATGCGCTGCCGGGGGCGGATGACCCCAATTACGTGCAGAGCAATCCATCCTGGAGCCCGGATGGGCGGTACGTGCTGTTTGCCCGGAGCAGGGCTTACACGCTGAAGCACCTGAAGGAAGACGGCCGGGCCGTGCTGAGGAGGGAGGATTGCGAGGAATTCCTGACGGGGGGCAAGACGTTTCAGTTCGATCTGTACCGCATTCCGTTCGGCGGCGGCAAGGGGGGCGCTGCCGAGCCGGTGGCGGGGGCGTCGCACAATGGCGTGAGCAACTATTTCGGGCGGTATTCGCCGGACGGGCGGTGGATCGTGTTCTGTCGGGCGGCGAGTTTTATGCTCTTGCAGCCGGACAGCGCACTGTACATTATTGCCGCCGAAGGGGGGGCGGCGCGGCGGCTTTCGTGCAATCTCGACGTGATGAATTCCTGGCATAGCTGGTCGCCCAACAGCCGCTGGCTGGTGTTCAGCTCCAAGGGCAACAGCATTTATACGCAGCTTTTTCTGACGCACATCGACGGTGAGGGCAACAGTTCGCCGCCGGTGCTCTTGTCGCACTTTACGGGGCCGGGGCGGGCGGCGAACATTCCGGAGTTCGTCAATGTGCAGCCGACGGCGATCCGAACCATTGCCGAACGTTTCATCAACGACGTGTCGCATCGGCGGGCGGCCGACGAGTTCATCAAGGCGGGCGATCATGTGCGCGCCGAGCGCGAATACCGCAAGGCACTGGGCATCAATCCTGATAATTGGGAGGCGCTGAACAAGCTGGCGTTTCTGCTGTTTCACTACAAGGGCGAGCTGGAGGAGGCGGTGGGGCATCTGTCCCGGGCGGTGGCATTGAGCCCCGGGTATGCCGATGCGCATTACAACCTCGGCGTGGCGATGGCGCACCTGGGTCGGCTTCCCGAGGCGGCCGAGCACCTTGAGCGGGCGCTGCAGCTTGTGCCTTCCAATGCCGAGGCGGCGTACAACCTGGGCGTCGTGATGAAGCGGCAGGGGCGCAGCAGCGAGGCGATTGGGCGCCTGACGACGGCGGTGACATTGGACGGTGAGAAAGTGCAGGCCTATCTGGCGCTGGGCAAGCTGCTGTTTGAAAACGGCGATGCGGCCGGTGCGCTTGAGCGCTTCAACGACGCGATCCGTGTGGACCCGAAATGCGCCGAGGCGCACAGTAATATCGGTACGCTGTTGATGGCGCACGGAAAGAATGCCGAGGCGGTCGAGCATCTGGAGCGCGCCGCGGCGCTGGATGGGGGCAACAGCAACACCTTCTGCAAGCTCGGCATTGCGGTGTTTCGATTAGGGCGGCCGGCCGAGGCGGAAAAGCACCTGCGAAAGGCCGTGGCGCTGGACAAGGACAACGGCGCGGCGCGTTTCCAACTGGCGATGCTGCTGCTGGAATCGGGCCGGACGGAGGAGGTGGTCAAGCACCTTTCGGAGGTGGTGCGGGTCGATCCGACTCATGCGGAGGCGCACTACAATCTTGGCGTTGCCATGGCGCTGGCGGGGCAGGGCCACAAGGCGCGTGAGCACCTGCTGGCCGCCGCCCGACAGGACCGGCGGACCGTCGCCATGCTTGCCGGTTTGGCGGAAAGCTACGCGCAGGCGGGGCATACGCCCGAGGCGAAGCTGATTCTCCAGCATGCCGCCGAGGCGGCACGGACTTTGGGGGACGGGGACACGGCCTATCAACTCGATCAGAAAGTGTATGGCCTTTCTAAAGCGCAATAGCCGCGCAGTCGCCGCATGTTGGGTTTGAGATGTGAGCATTTGGAGAATGCGACAGCCTTGGGGCCTAATGGCGGATTTGACGTTTCTCGGCAGATTCGCTATAGTGGCGCCGGGCTAAACGTGTTTTGGCTCGTGTTTTGGCTTATGTCAGGGAGATTTCAAATGACGTATGTGATCGCAAGGACTGCTTCGCGGAATGGGCGCGGCCGTGCATTCTACGTGTTTCTGTTGTCGGGGTTATGCCTCTTGGCGGTGGTGTGCGGATCGTGCCGGAAATGCGTCCGCACATCGAGCGAGGTTTGCGGCTGCGAGGAACCGATGTGGCCGCCGCAGGCAGGCGAAGTTGTCAGCCTTTTTGACGGCAAGACGATGGGGCAGTGGGAGCAGACGCCGTACGAGCAGGAGGGCAAGAGCTTCGTGGAGGACGGCAGGCTCGTGATGGCCGCGGGTCAGGACATGAGCGGGATCCGGTGGACGGGGCCGCTCCTGCGGATGAACTATGAGATCGTGCTGGAGGCCGCCCGGCTGGAGGGGTCGGATTTCTTCTGCGGGCTTACCTTTCCGGTGAATGGCAGTCCGTGCACGCTCGTCGTGGGCGGCTGGGGCGGTACGCTGATCGGGTTGTCCAACGTCGACTACTACGACGCGGCGAATAATATGACGTCGCGGAGCAAGTCGTTCGAGAACGGCGTCTGGTATACCGTCCGTCTGCGGGTGACCGAATCGCATATCCAGGCGTGGATTGACGACGAGATGTTCGTGAATTTCGAATGGACGGGTCACAAGCTGGACGTCCGGATGGAGGTGGACGCCTCCATTCCGCTGGGGATTTCGACGTGGCAGACGACGGGGGCGGTGCGGGCGATCACGGTCCGCAAGGAGACCGAGGCGGTGGAATTCGCCAATCCGTGGGATTTCTGAGCTTATCGGCGGGTGCAAGCGGACCATCGCCGGTGCGGGTGCAAACCAAAATGCCGCCGGCGGCGTATAGGACGTCTAAACGGACGATCCTGAGAACCAGTTGATTCGAGAGGAATGTAATGACGAAAGTACACAGTTCGGTTGTGCAACGCCATGCGGCGTGTGTGCTGGCGGGTTTGTTTTTGCTGGCGGCTGCTTATGCCGGGGCGGAGGGCCTGACGTTTTTCGGGTGGTCCGATCAGCATGTGCAGACCGACGGCAAGGCCCAGCATCTGAGGGACGCCGTCTATACGATGAACGCGCTGCCGGGGGCTTACTATCCCGATGCAATCGGCGGCACGGTGGACAAGCCGGCCTTTGTTTTCGGCGGCGGCGACATCACGGAGTGGCCGTCCGCGGCCGCGAAGGACACCTACGACATGATCATCCGGTACGCGCTGCGGTATCCGAGCTTTGATATCGCCGGCAATCACGACACCGGCGGGCTGTCGCCGAGCACGACCGTGACGGACTGGCTCATTGCACGTCACGGCGGGCTGAGCTATACGTTCGACATCCAGGGCGTGCACTTTGTTGCACTGTTTTCGGAATATGACGAGAGCCTCGACAATCCCGCCCAGCCGATTTCGGCGGCGGCGCTGGACTTCCTGAAGAAGGACCTTGCCAAAGTCGGGCGGCAGCAGCCGGTGATTGTGGCGACGCACCTGTGCTATGACGCGATCACAAATCGGGACGCCTTCGTTGACGCCATGAAGGACGCCAACATCCTGTGCGTTCTGGGCGGGCATTATCACAAGGCCAAGGTCGACACGTATCGCGGCATCCGCTTTGTGCAGCTTCCGTCGCCGGCGCCGGGCTCAGTGAACGAGTTCACCGTGTTTCGCGTGACCGAAGACCGCATCGTGGGTATTCCTTTCGATTATGCGCGGCGGCAGTGGGCAACGGACAAGGCGCGCATTCTCGACGCGTCGATCAAGGGTCCCAAGGCGCCGGCGGAGATCAAGGCGCCCCGGACGCTCAAGATCGGCGATGCGGCGCCCGACTTTATGCTGCCGGGCGTGGATAACCGCTACTACGCGCTGAAGGACTTCGACAAGGCTGAGGTGCTCATGATGGTGTTTACGTGCAACCATTGCCCCACGGCCCAGGCGTACGAGGAGCGGATCAAACAGATCGCCGCCGAGTACAAGGACAAGGGCGTCGCGCTGGTGGCGATCTCGCCGAACGATCCTCTGGCGGTGCGGCTCGACGAACTGGGCTACAGCGATATGAACGACTCGTTCGAGGAGATGAAGGTTCGCGCCCAGCAGATTGGATGGAATTTTCCTTATCTGTATGACGGCGACGACCAGCGGGTTTCGAAGATGTACGGGCCGGTGGCGACGCCGCACGTGTTCATCTTCGACAAGGCGAGGAAGCTGCGTTACGCGGGGCGTATCGACAACTCCGAAACTGGGACGGTCACGAGCGCCGACGCGCGTAACGCCCTCGATGCGCTGCTGGCGGGCAAGAAGCCGCCGGTGGAGACGACGCGGACATTCGGCTGCTCGGTGAAGTGGTCCGACAAGCGTCATCTTGTGCAGGAGGGGCTCGAGAAGTGGGCGAAGGAGCCGGTAACGCTGAATACCATCGACGAGGCGGGCATCGGCAAACTGCTCAGGAACGACACGAACAAGCTGCGGGTGGTGAACGTGTGGGCGTCGTGGTGCGGGCCCTGTGCCTCCGAGTTTCCGGACCTGATCGCGACCCACCGGATGTATCGCGGCCGCGACTTCGAACTGGTGACGCTGAGCACCGACAAGCCGTCCCACCAGGCGGGCGTCCTGTCGTTTCTCACCAGACAGCAGGCGTCCTGCACAAATTACATCTTCGACAAGGATGACATCGACGCGTTCGCCGAAGCGCTGGGCAACGGCTGGCGCGGGGCGATTCCGTTTACGCTGATCGTCAAGCCCGGCGGCGAGGTGCTTTACAAAGAGGAAGGCATTCTCGACATGCTTCGGTCGCGTGGCATCATCGCCGATTTTCTGGGCCGCACGTACAAGTGAGGCAGCACGCGACGGCCTGCGTTCATGCGCTGCGGTTTCACAGGTCGCGTGCCGGTCAGCCGAACGACAGGCCCTCTTTCTGGGCGATGCCGCGGACGTGGTCGGCGGCGAGCTTGTACTCTTCCTGGCTGGGCAGGTGTTCGAGCATCAGCGGCACGTTGTCGAGTTTGCTGAGTTCTCTGAGGAACACGCCATAGTCCATGCCGCCGAGGCCGGGGCGGACCTCGCTGAGGTGCGTGGTCAGTTCCTCCGAAAGCAGGATGTCCTTGCCGTGGCAGCTCTTCATGAGCGGGCCCAGCTTCTTGAAGCAGTCGCGGATCAGTGCCGCGTTGTCGAAGTACCGCTGCGGACTGCAGATGATGTTGACGGGATCGAAGTGCACCGCACACTGGCGGCGGTCGATCGCCTTGATGAGGGCGAGGTACGAATCGGCCGAATCGGGGTAGGCCCACGGCATGGTTTCCAGCGTGAAGAAGGTGCGGGTGGGCTTGACGGCGTCGATGATCGAGCGCGTGGTCTCGACGATCAGGTCGAACGTGGCCGGTGTGAGATTGTCCTTGTGGGGTCCGGCCCAGTTGGCCGCGTTGCGCGACCCGGCGATGTTGACGCAGCAGTTGGCCCCGATGCGGTCGGCAAGGGCCAGGTGATCGCGGCACTTCTTCAATGCGGCGTTTCGCTGGGCGTCGTCGGGGCTGATCGGGTTGCTCCATGCGCCGACCTCGGCAATGACGATGTCGGCCTTCCTGGCGGCGGCGGCATAGGCGTTGACGGTGTCGTCGGATGCGTCCGGCCCGACGGGGCAGTAGGCGGCACGATAGCCGAGCGACCGGAGCGTTGCGATCCATTTCTCGGGACTGCCGCCTGTGCCGCAGGGGCCGCCTAACCGCATGGCCTGCGGGGCGGACTGTGCCCGTACGGTCGACAATGAGGCCGAGCCCAGAACGGCTGCTGCTGCGGAGGTCTGTAAGAAGTGACGACGCGACAAACTGCTCTTGTGATTATCCATCTTCCCGATCCTCTAAATTAGACAGTAAGCCCATTGTGTGTCATTATAATCATTTGCCGCCCGCACGTCCACATCGCGTTTGCGGCACGCCCGCAGCGGTGTGGCGGCGGGTGGGTCTGGCAGTTACCCTGAGAGGGAAATATGTCATATATGCTATCTATGTATTATTATCTTAAAAATGCATACTTTCCAGCCAAGTATGGAGAATCTACGCAGAAATCCATAGATGGCATACTTGGCATACTTTCCCACACAGCCGAAGGCCCCCAGGCCCAACGGGGCAGAACATATGGAACGACCGGCAAAACGGCATGTAACGGTCTAAAAGGCTAAAGGCTTAAATAATGCTTTTCATCACCCCTTCTCCGAAGCCCGAGGGGTCAATTCGATGGCATGATACGCTGTTTGACAATTGGAGACGTGATACGGCGGGTGCGGGCACGATTGGAGCAACATGCGTCCGCCCCTTATGATAAGGCAGAGTGCTTCTGCTGAACTCGCGCCGGTAGAAGGCATAAAGCTCCCGACGGAGAATATAAATATCGGCTCTGGCCCCAACGGGCTAATCCACGGATTTCAGACTGATTCATCGTCGAAGCCGCCCGCACCCGACCGCGTCACGATGCAAATGAAAATATAAGACAAAGAAACAAAATTCGTTATTGACAAAGGTCGTTCCATATCAGGGGCGACTTTACGGTCGCCCGGCATGCCGGGCGCCGGCGCCGATGTGCATCCGCCCTTCGCGTGCGCAGGTGGGCGCACGTCAGCGCTCGTCGCCATACCCGGGCGGGGGTGAACGGCGCCCGTACGCCATGGGCAGGATGCCCGCGCCACGATGCCGCCCAATTTGCACTCGCACGCGCGTGCGGCGTGCCCGAAATAAATGGTTGCCTGCTCGTTGTGCGTCGATATAATGGGTGCGGCAGGCTGGGGAGGGAGTTAAGATGCCAATGACAGCTAAGGGGAAGGAAAAAGCGATGCTCGAGTTTCGGTCCATGGAGGACATCCTCAATTTCGCCATCAAGAAGGAAGAGGCCTCCTGCATTTTCTATGCCGATATGGCGGCGAGGGTTGCGGACCCGCTGGCGGGCGGGCTCTTTCAGGACATCGCACAGGAAGAGGCCACCCACCGTCAGCAGCTTCAGCTTGAAATCATGAAGCTCGGCAAGGTCGTGGACGGCTCCGACGACTGGGCTGAAAACGCCGTCATTGCTGATATCGTCGGCGAAGGAGAACTGCCAGGCGATTTCGACACCGCCGACGCATTGCGACTGGCGATTAGCAAAGAGCAGGCGGCTTATCGCCTGTACATCGACCTGATCCGCCTGATGCAGGACCAGGCGGCGATCGACACCTTCGTCGCGCTCGCCGAAGAGGAGGTTCGGCACAAGCTGAAATTCGAGTCCGCCTACGACAGCTATATGCGTCAGCAGCCCTGACGCTTCACATGTCCCGGCGACCGGCGATCAGCGAAGGGCGGGGCCGATCTCCTGGATGTGGATATTGCGAAACCGGACGTGCAGGCCCGCCACGTCGCTGGAGTGCACCTGTAACGCAATGAAGCCCTTCGGCGTCATGTTGTCCTTGATATCCGCCGCCGGCACTCCATTGATCCACGTGCGGATGCTGTCGCCGACGGCCTCTATGCGGAGGTGGTTCCATGCGGCGCGGCGAAACGCGCGGCGGGCCGGTTCATTACGGGTGAGATCGGCAAGCCAGCCCCGGCGGGCTTCGTCGTAAATGCCGCCGGTCCAGGCGCGCGGCTCGGTTGAGGGCGCCGGCCTACCGTCGGCCAGCAGGTTCTTCGGTTGGCCGGCGTACGGTTTGCGCGAAGGATCGATCTCCACCTGATAGCCGTGGACGCGCCCGTCTTTGTAATCGGGCAGGCTCTGGCTGCGTATCTGGACGCCGCTGTTGAGGCCTTCGTCCACGAGGAACTCCAGGTCGAGCGAGAAATCGCCGTACTCTCTCTGCGTGCAGAGGAAGCTGTTGGGCGTGTCCGTGACCGTCTCGCCGACGATCATGCCGTTCTGCACCGAGAAGTGCGCCTGGCCGCCCCGCTGGACCCAGCCGTTCAAGGTGTGTCCGTCGAATATGTAGACCCCGTCGCCCGACGGCGAGGGCGGCGGCAAAATTTCACAGCCCGTCGCCGCCACGAGCCCGATGATTGCCAGAATCGTTATGCACGTTACAACCCGTGTCATGTGTATCTCCCTGACAGGAACCCCATTTATGTGCGATTCAATATTTCCCAGTTTACCATACAATGCACGCGTGCAACAGTGCAAAAATTCAAGTGTGCGGGCGTGCCGTTGGGGCCGAGCAAAACCGGTCGGGGCCCCAGAGGCCAAAATTCCCCCCCCGGCGAAAAGATGCTCCCAATTTTGGCCTCTGCCCAACCGGTTTTGCTCTCCATCGTCGACGCAGGCCGCGTTTGTGATGTTCTGAGAATGGGACCGCCCCGCGACAGCAGCGGGTGCTTCGGAATCCGCTTGTGTCTTGGACGCTGCGCGTTTATAATGAGCAGCGTGCCGCAACGTATTGCCGGCTGATAAACCGTTTATGAAAAGGTGGAACATGAAAACCCTGAGCTTTATGCTGTGTCTGACTGTCGTCTGTGCCGTTGCGCTGAGCGGCTGCCGAAAGAAACCCAAAGAGAACACCGAGGCGTCCAAGCCGAAATCGTCCGTCAGTCTTTCAGAGCTCGGGCGCGACGCAATGGACAAGGCCGCCGAAGGTTCGGACAAGGCGGTCGAAGCCGTCGCCAAGGTGCTGGACATCGCCCAGCAGTTCCAGGCCGACCAGTCGAGCAGCCTGCCCGAGATCAGCGCCAGGGCGAAGGAGATGGCCGCCGAGAACCTGCGGAAGATGGCCGAGAAGTACCGCGACGTCATCGCCGCCAACCAGCAGAAGCTCAAGGAGCTCACCGAGAAATTCATCGCCATTCCTGTTCTCGAAAAGAACAGCCCCGAGGCCGACACGCTCAAGGCGACCATCGATCAGATTTACCAGGGACTCGACCCGCTCAAGCAGCGCTTCGAGGTGTACTACAATGCGCTGAAAGAGAAGGCCGGCAACCTGAAAGGTCTGGAGCTGTAGCCCCGGGGCGCTCGCGTCGTTACGTCATCTTCAGTTGGCTGACAAGCAGGCGCGTGGCTGCCGACTGGTTCTGGTGCGCCTGCTTGAAGGCTGCCGCCGCGTCGGTTTGGGCGCGCTTGAACACTTCGTTGCCCTGGATCACTTCGCGCAGGGCGTGCGAGGTTTCGCGGGTGCGCCTTAGAAACTGCACGGCTCGAATGCCGTACGCCCCGCCCAGGACGCCTGCGATGCCGATGACCGCCTCGAACAGGCCGTCGGCGACAGCCCATGCATCGGGCCGATCGGACGATATCGCCAGGGCGTTTGCGGCGACGGCCCGGCTGGCGTCGGCGAGCACGTCCTGCACGGTCTCGGCGGCGGGCAGCACCTTCGGCAGGCCGTAGTCCGCCATGAACGCGCGGCTCTGCATCTCGCCGAGCGCCGTCAACTGCACCAGATCCGTCGATGCCGCCTCGTCGCGCGCCCGGTGCGCGGCCAACTGAGCCGTGCGGTGGTGCAGGTAGGCGTTTGCCTTCTGCGCCTCGCCCGGCGCAAACCGCAGCGCGTCGCAGCCTGCCGTCGCGATGAGCATGCCCACACACAGTAGAATCGTAACTTTCATTGGAACTCTCCTCTCTTAATCCATTGTGACGCCCGTTAGCTCGGGCCTTTCAGTTGCATCGTTGGCGGCTATCTGCCGGCGCCGCCTTCCACTGCCCGCAGGCGGTACTCGTGCGAGATCGTCTTTTCGTGCAGCGTCTCCAGCTTGCCGCAGATGTCCTTGTGCCGCTCCAGGAGCAGCGCGACGTCGCGACTCACCAGGTCAAGCTGCCGCTGGACATTGAACCAGCTGCCGACGATCAGCGAACCCAGGAGCATCAGTTGAATCAGCCCCGAGAGGTTCACCTGCCTGTTCAATCGCCACCCGTCGGAATCGTTTCTTGCCGTCATGATTTTCTCCGCCTCCTTACAATGTGCAGTCGCGTACACTGTCGTTGGTAATCCACCGTCGCCCGTTCGACGAGGCAGAGGGTTTGCCCGTCGCTGCGGGTGCCCAGCACGTCGCGTCCGTCGAGGCCCGACGTGACACAGTCGCCCGGCATGTAACACTGGGCGACGAGCGGCGTCTCGACGTCGAGGGTCTCGACGGCCGGGTCGTGCGCCACGCTCTTGTGGCGCACATACGCGTGCAGGGCCTCGCTGTCGTCGCGTTCGTCGGCGCGGGCGTGCGTGCCGCGGTAGAACACGCTTTCGGGCGTGACCTTGCTGTACTGGAACCGCGGCGCCTCGATGAGGTGGTCGACGACCTCGATTGCGGCGTCGACGGGTCCGTCGGCGACGGTCACCGTCAGGCGGGCATCGCCGGCGACGGCTGCCGTCATGCGGAACCGCAGCGTGCCGGCGGCAATCGCCGACCAGACCTCCGTGCTCAGCGGATCGCTGCTGAGCCATACGCCGCACTCGTCGCTGAGCACGTCGAACGCATCCGGATAAGGCTGCCATGTTCCGCCGCCGTCGATGGACATTTCGAGATGCCGGCCGAGCGATGCGCCGTCCCGGGTGGTCAGGGTGTTTTCGAATCGTCGCCGTCGCTGCACATAGGGCGTACGCTCGAAGATCCGCGAGAAGTCGAACGGCTCGCCTTGCAGGAAGGGGGCCGCCGTGTAGTCGCCCGCCTCGTTGAGGCACCACCTGCGATACACGTCTCGGACCGAGTCAAAGTCGGCGTTGGTCGACGGCGCATAGACGCTCTGGGCTGCGCCTTCCAGTGCCGGGTCCCACGCCTTGACGAGCGAGAAGGTCGCCTCGTACATTTTGACGCCGCCCCAGCCGACGAAGCGGTGCGTCACCGGGCCACAGGTCTTGCGGCTGGCGGCGCGGCGGATGTTCGTCCGCGTCAGGTCCATGCGTTCACCGCTCCGCTGATACGTCAGCTCCACCGGGCGTCCATCGCCCGGCCGATAGAAGACGATGCGTTCGTCGGGCCATTCGCCGGCGGCGGACGGTTCGAAGCGAAACGTGACGGGCGTGCTGTCGCAGCAGTGCTCGATGGCACGGAGCAGTGTGGCGCCCGTGACGTCCAGCGTGCCCAGCGTGCGTCGTGCGAACAGTGCTTCCAACTGCTCGATGCACGGCGAGGCGAGTTCGCCGGTCACCAGGTGTTCGCTGAGCAGGTAGCGCACCGCCGCGGCACAGGTCCAGTGTACGGCTCGCGCCGGATCGCTCTCGAACATGCGGTACGCCTTGCCCTGGTGCAGGGCGGCCGCGCGCGATGCGTTGGGCAGGCCGGAGCGGTTGAAGATCAGCTCGCCGGCGTCAAGCCGCACGGCGCCTCCCCGGCGATCCGCCCAAAGCGTGCCGAAGACGGTGATGCGCCGCAGTCGCGCGGCGAAGTCCTCGGCGACGATCTCGACGCCTTCGCGGTCGCCGCCGAGGGTCTTGTGGATCTGTTCGATGCGTCCGGCGAACAGGGTCACCGTTTCGGCCGCCGCCGCGCCCATGCCGCCGTCGCAGATCGAGGCGATGCGGACGCGCCGACCCATTGCGGCGAACTTCTCGATGTGCTCGGGCGGGATCTGCTCGGCATGGGGCCAGGCGGCGGGGTCGTACGCCATGTGGGCCCGGCTGTGCTCGGGCGCTGCTGCCCGCACGATCTGCGTGACCGACAGATACGGGCACAGCCTGCCGTCCAGAAAGACGATGCACCGGCTTGCCGGCACGGCCTGCCGCGGGGTCTGCGGCATGTGAAATTCCACGCGATTCGTCGTCATATCTTCTTCACCTCCAATCGGCTGACGCCCTGCGGCGTCGATGCGTTGACTTCAATCGTTATAAATACGCTTTCGCACGGCGGGTGCGTCGGCAGTCGACGCCGCACACAGAAGCGGTGCGTGCCCGGCGCTCCGACGGCATGCAGCGTGCTGTAGAGGCCCGCCTTGGTGCAGGCGACGCCGGCGACGGGGTTCTGGAAATCGATAGCGCCGGTGGCGCCGTCGGAGTACACGTCGAACCGCTCGCCGGCGGCCGTGCTCTGCGGGCGATACAGCCAGAGCAAACGCACGCTCGACGGCGCGGCGCGCCATGCACGCAGGGCGACGATGCCGCGGGACGGCGCGGCCTGCACATTGCCGGCGGCGTCGAAGGCGACGTGCAGCAGGCTTTGGAGGCTCGCGTTCTCCCGGCCGCTGCCGTCGACGCACTGGACGACGTAACAGGACGCCGCGTCGACGGCGTGGTCCGTGCGGGCGACGATCCGGCGTGCGCCCGCGTCTGCGACAGCGACGAGCGTGCGGAAGTCGACCTGCCACCATCGCGGCCCGCGGTAGAGATTGATGCACCCGTTCGGACGCGGCCAGAAGTCGCCGCCGGTGAGGCCCATGCCGAGCTTGACGCCGTTGGGCGAGTCGCCCTCGAAGAGTCCGTCGAAGAATTTTGCATCCATCAGTCGGCCGCTCCCGGAATCCGCTCCAGCACGCCGTCGCCGTCGTCGGCCATCCGCAGCGTGAGAATCGCATCGCCGTCTGCGTCGTGGATGACCATGTCGCCGTTGAGCGTGCTCTGCGTCATGCGGTTGACGAGCCGCGCCGGGGCGTAGAGGCCCAGCCGCGCCTCGACGGGCTTGTATCGCTCGTCGCTGTCGAGTGCGTTGACGCCGCTGCGGTCGGCGTCGATCACGCCGAACAGGTCGCCTGCGTCGAACGGCGCCGTGCCCCAGGCGACGGCGAACGCGTACCATCCGCCGCCGATCTCGGTGATCGCGGGCGCCTCGGGCGACTTGTCTGCGCCGCCGAGCGTCCGCAGGTGGACGAACGCCATTTCGCCGGCCGCGCCGGTCAGGGGCGCGCCGTTGTGGGTCACGTAAAACGGTATCGCAATTGGACTGTTGGCCATTGTGTCCTCCTGTTTCTAAAGTGCCATTCTGTCGCGTGCGTTGTCCGGTGCGCCGGTGCACGCCTGCAAGCCGCTTCGCTCCGCCTCATCCGTCAGAACCCGTCATCCAGGCCGTCGAGGTAGATCACGGCGATCTTGTCCTCCGGCATCCGCACCGTCGCCAGTTTGTATCGCTGCCGCACCTGGGCCTGGAGCCAGGAGCCGGCGGCGCGTCGGTTCTCTGACCGCAGCTCCCTGGCGAGCTTCTTCTTCATGTCTTCGAGGTACGTCGCCGTTTGTGCATCCGCCTCGATCTCGCCGAACAGCCGCACCATGTCCGTCGACATGCGTTCGACGGTCGCGGCGTCGTGCCCCAGGGCGGTGACCGCTTTTTTGAATCGCTGATAAATCGCCGATTGCTTCATGGGATTAAACCTCCTCTGTCCAGACGCCATATTTTGCTGTGGTGACCCAGTCGCCGTTGGCGTCGGCGACCAGTGTCAGACATTCGCCGACCGCGTCGGCCCATTTGCACTTGCCGGCGGTCTGGCCGCTGTTGTCGCGGATGGCCGCGGCGCCGGGGTGCACGCGAAGCTGCCGGACGGCCTGCACCGCGAACGTCAACTGCGTGCCCGCTGCGGCGTTCGGCGGCAGCGTCAGCGTGACGGCAGCGGTTGCGCCGGCGTTGGTGTGCACGCTCTGCGACGGCGCCGCGGCGAGCGCCGCGTCCGTCGTGTGCGCTGTGATCGACACGCCGGATGCCGATGCGCCGCAGGGCATCGCGATGCTGTGATGGTCCCGTGCGTCGGTGATCGCGACGATGTCGCCGCCGCTGGTCTCGACGATCGCCAGCCGGACGTGCCGCACCGCCGCCATGTCGGGCCAGCCCGCATAGGCGTCCGTCACCAGCGTGCCCGCCGCGTCGAGGTACACATAAATCGCCGCCTTGTCGTCGGCTAACGTGTTGCCGCTCGAACCGGCGAACGAGACGAGCGACTCGCCTGCCCAGAACCGGCCCGCCTTGATGCCGATGTCGAGCGCCCCTTCGTCGTAGACCCGCAGGTCGTTGCCCCGCCGGCACGCCAGCAGCAGCCGGTGCAGCAGCTTTCTGAATTGCAGGTAATAGGGCGCTGCGCCCGTGGCGATGTATTCGACGCCGGTCTCGGCATCGCTCAATACGTTCAGCAAGGCCTCGTCGGCCGGATATGCCTCTGTCATTGCAGCCATCCTTTCTGCGATCACTCGCGTTCTCATTTACGGCACGGGCGTTTGCCCCTGCCTGTTTCGATTACTTCGCCGCCGCGATCCCTATCACAAGCCGCCCGGCTGCGTTGTCGTATGCCTCGACGGCGAGTGCCCCGAGGGCCGCTGCCCTCCGCACCACCGTGACGGGTTCGCTTTCCGCGGGGGCGCTCTCGCTGCCGCACGCGTCGGTGACGGTCACGGCGAAGCGGTGGACGCCGTCGGCGAGTTCTTCGCTCACCCACCGCATCGCGTCGGCGTCGAAGCCGAACGGGCCTTCACCGAACAGCCCGCACCCGAAGCCCACGGCCGCCGAGCCGTCGTAGCCGAAGTCGCTTGCGCCGAAGCGGCTCATGCCGAAGCCGCCCTGCGCCTGCCACGCCGGCCAGATCGGCAGCGGCTCCGACACCGGCGATGTGTAATCGACCGGACCGTCGCCGCCGCTGGCGAAGACGCGTGCTGCGCCCGCCGCCGGCAGCCCCATCCTCCGAAGCCAGACCAGCTCGACGCGTCCCCGCTGTGCCTCGGGCGCGGCATCACCGAAGTCGACGTATGCCTCCCCCGGCGGCACGGCGAAGACCTCGACCCGCAGCGGACGCGTCGGCGACGACGGCAGGGCGACGAGCAGCGACCGGTCGCCGCGTCCCCCGGTTGCGCCGGCAAGCCGTCCGTTGACGTACACCTGGTGCAGCATGTCCTGGTGCGTCGAGCGCCACCGCACCTGTGCGTGCATCGGCTCATTGGCCATCGCGACCACCCGCACCCGATCTATCCCGCTTGCTGTTCGTGCCATCATTGCCCCAACTGCGTATACCGCATCTCGAATTCACACCGCACGCCGCCGCCGCCGGTGACGCGCTCGCTCACGTACACGCCGTCGACCCGCACGTCGGCGAACAGCTGCCCATCCGAGACGAGCAGCGTATGCACCTGCCCGTCGGCCAGCCCGCACACATCGCACAGCTGCGCCCTCAGGCCCGCCTCGCTGAACGCCCGAAGCTGGCCGCGCTGCACGAGCGAGCGGCTCCGCCTGCCGAGGTCGACGCTGACGACGCCGTCGAGCCCCGCCGCCGTCCGCTCGACGGTCTGTCGCGTCCACGTTCCCACCTCCAGCGCCAACTGCACAAACACAACCGATCCGTCCACTACCGCTCTCGTCGCACCTGCAATCATCTCGCACCTCAATCCCGCACCAGCGCCGCACTGCCGCCTGCGATTCGTTTTTCGATTACGCCGTCTCCGCCCGCGTCGATGCTGATTCGGCACCGCCGTCGGGCCCGCTCATACAACTGCCGGTAATGCCGGCTCTTCGTCCACAGTCCGTGTGCGTCGCGGTCGCCGTCGGCGCACGTCGCGTAGACGTTCGCCAGCACGCCGTACACCGACGCCTGCCGCAGCGGGGTCGTGTCGACCACGTCGTCTGCGCCCCAGGCGCTGTCGGGTCGGCCGGGACGCAGGCCGAAGTACGCCGTCAGTTCCAGGGCGACCTGCTGCGCCTGCGGGTCGAACGTGCTGATGCGCCAGTGCAGCGCGTCGTGCGCCGGCGGCGCGACCGGCGGGTCGGCGTCGTCGCCCCGCAGCACCGACACCGTCAACTGCCCGGGCGCGTCCGCCGAGACGATCTCGTACACCGCGTCGACCGACCCGTCGGCGCTGCGCACATAGAGCACGCCGCCTGCCTGCACACCCGCCGCGTCGAAGTCGACGCCCGCCGCTGCAAACGTCGCTCCGCTCAGCACGCCGCCTTCGCCCGCACACCGCACCTGCCACGGAAAGTGCAGGTCGCCGAACACCGCCGCCTCGCACCGCAGCAGGTCTTTGTCATTCGAAAAAGCCGCCATCGCCTGTCCCTCTCAATCGCCGTTGACAACACGGTGCGCCCGGGGCGCGGCCCGCGCCGCGCCGCCGGATGCACTCCGCTTTAGCTCGTGCTCAGTCCGCGGATCAGCCCGTGGGCCGCCTCGTTCTTGAGCTCCACCGTGTACTCGCCGATCAGCTCGCCGCACTCGTAGTCGCCGCTGCTGGCCAGCGGCTTGAAGTGGAAGCTCCGCCCCGCCATCGGCAGCACGCCGACCCGCGACGAATCCAGCAGCAGCACCGCGTCCTGCGGCATCCACCGCGTCGTCACGATCCGGCAGACGCCGAAGTCGCTCTCGTACAGCGTCACCCGGTCGCGATAGGTCGTATCGCCCGGGGCGTAGCCGCGCCCCGTCACGAACGCGTTGATCTTTCGCTTCTGGAAGCCGCCCGTCACGATCAGGTCGACCTGCCCGTTGCTGTTCTCCCAGATCCGCCGCAGCACGTAATTGATCATCTCCTCGTCGAGGGCCGTCCCCTCCGGAAAGCCCGCTGCGCCCGTCGCGAACACGTTCGTCGCCAGGTGCCGGATGATGCCGTTCATCGTGCGCCGCACCGAGGCGCTGCCCTGCGGCGTCGCACCCGGCAGCCCGCCGTTGATGACCGTGTTCTCCAGGTCCCGCAGCAGCTCGCGCAGCCGCTCCTGCTTCTGGTAGTCCATCTCGTCGCTGAGCCCCAACTGCCGCGCCGCCACGTCAGTGCCGCTGACCTCCACGGCCGCGGTGAAGATCTGCGTGAAGTTGCTGCGCCTCGCCCGGTGAGTAAACCGCGCCGTCGGCCGGTCCGCCCCTTCCAGCGCCGCGTTGCCCAGGATGTTGATCACCTGGGCGTCGGCGATGGCCGCAGGCGTCGTGCCCGCGTAGCCGCGCACCACCGTCAGCGTGTCGCCGTCGATCGCCGTCACCAGCATCAGCTCGTCGGACCCTTCGACCTGGATCTGATCGCCCGTGCGGAACCGGCTGCCGTTGGCGACGTCGAACGCCGTGTCGCCCGTCGGACTGCTGATCGACGCGTCGCTGATCGCGTCCTTGTTCGGCAGCAGTGCATCCTCCAGCCACTCGTGCCGCGTGCTCGTCGCCGCCCGCAGCGGATCGCCTAACACGTCCAGCAGCGGCGTCTCATACGGCGACACGATCCCGATCAGATCCGCCACGTCCTCGGCGATCTCCGGCAGCGTCGCCCCCGCCGAATACGTTGCCTTGCCCGTAAATGCCATAACCGTCTCCTTCAAAAAATTGCCTTCGTTCCGTTACCTGTTCCTATGCTCCTGATTTTGGCTCTGCCCAACCGGTTTTGCTCTCCATCGTTCGCCGCAGTGCGCTCGCGGCGCGAGATTGCTGAAGTTCACCCCGCGCCGGCGCTGCCCTCAACTGCGTCTTCGCCGCCGCATGTACTCGTGCACGTCGCCCCTGCTTCCGCTGGCGACCGCCTGCCGCGCCGCATCCTCCAGCACGCGCTGCGCCCCCGACCGAGGCGCCTTGACGCCTGCGGTCTTCATCGCCGCCGCGCCGCCCGCACTCGCACCGCCCGCACCCGCACCCGACGCCGCGCCCGACGCAAACAAATACGCCTTGTCTTTCCGCATTGCCGCGACCACGGCCGCCGCGTCGGACCCGCCGTCCTTTTCCATGCGCGACCGCGCCATCAGCATCGCCGCCTCCAGGTCCACCACGCCCGCCGCCGCAAACGCCGCCGCCAGCGCCCCATCCGTGCGAAGCCCGTCGACCTCCGCGGCAAGCTGCGCGTTGGCCTCCTTCAGCCGCGCCACCTCCGCCGTCAGGCCCGCCGCCGTCCGCTCGGCACGCGCCGCCCGCTGGCGATCCGCCTCGCCCTCGCCTGCGCCTGCGCCCGCCGCACCGTCACGCTCCACTTCCACTCCCAAATCACTCACAAGAACCTCCCTCGCCTCTGCGAATAGTAGATTGATAATCCAAACGCCAATCAGTACCCCAACTCGCCCAGCACCGTCTCGCCGGCGACGCCCAGTTCCTTCTTGATCCGCGCCTCCTCCAGCCGCTCCATCATGTTCTCCGGCAGCGGGTTTGCAAACTGCACGTCGAACTCGCGTTCCGACGGCCGCGTGCGATACACGCCGCACGCATCGAGCGTCGCCAGCACCAGCCGCGCGATCTGGCGCAGCCCCTGGCCGTACGTGAACTGCTTGCGGCTGGTCCGTGCGAGCATCCCCATGAACGTCATCTTCAGCGCCACGCCGCTGGTCAGGTTGCCCAGCTTGTTCTTCAGCAGGCCCGCCACCACGGGCGTCACACCGCTGACCTTGTCCATCGCGTCGCGCACCTCGTCGATGTGCCGGTCCTCGCTCGGGCTGGGGGCATCGCCGCCGAACGCCTGAAGCGACGCCTCGGGATTGTCCGTAAACCAGACCCGCCCCGGGCCCACCGGCTTGTCGATCAGCCCGTCGAGCCCCTTGGCGAGGTACATCTTGAACGCCTGGAACGTGATGCGGCTGGCCCGGTCGCTGAGGCGCGTGTTCAGCTCGTCCTGCAGGCCGATGAGCTGCGCCACGTCGCTGATGCCCTCGTACGAGTACGGCTGCGCGACGTTTTGAATGTGCACCACCGGCACGCAGCCCAGCACGTTTTCGCCCTGCGCGACGCGCCTGCGGTCCTCGTACCGCTGCCACATCCGCGGCCCGATGATCTCCGTCACCATCGTCCCGGCCCGCTGCGATCCGCGCCCCCCCGGCCCCCCCGGCCCGCCGCGCCCGCCGTTCAGCAGCCGGTT
>JACZKQ010000167.1 GCA_014859965.1 Phycisphaerae bacterium | reverse complement strand
ACAAAGGAAATGCAAAGAGACAAAGCCAAAAAGCAAACCCAATCAAACCCAACCAGAGAAATGAACCAGCCCCGAACGCCGCCCCGCGCCGTCTCTTTTGCCAAAACCCCCTCAACACACCCCCCCAAGTTTCCGATATATTCCGCAGGAGCAAAGCTCCCAAGTGTGCAAAATCACCACAACCCAAAAAAATCACGGAAATTAGCCTGATATGAGCCTGTTAAACGATAGAAAACGAACCCGCCCGCAATCTCAAGGCGCCAGCCGCCTCGAAATCCTCACCCCGCTGGCCAAAAAACTCAACTGCCTCGACAAGCAGGAAATCGCCGAAATCTGCATCAACGAAATCCCCCCGCTCGTAAACGCCCGTCTCGCATCGCTTTACATTCTCGACGAGACCAGCGACATCCTCCACCTCGAAAAAAACAACCACCCCTTCCTCATTAATAACATCGTCTCGCTGAACCAAAACCCGCCAACGCCCATGGTCGCCGCGGTCCGCAGCAGGGAACTCATGGTCGTCGACGACATGGAATCCTACAGCCGCCCGCACATGACGTCCTCGCAGCGTGCTTTTTCACGCAATTATCGCACCCGCGGCTGCATCATCGCCCCGTTGATCTGCCACGGCCGGGTTGTCGGCGTGCTCAACCTCACCGACCGCGACGACAAAGGCAAATTCAGCGGCGAAGACATCGCCGTCGTCGAACTCTTTCGCCAGCTCATCGGCGCAAGTCTCGGCAACATAAGCCTTTTCGAAAAAACCCAGCGCCAGGCCAAAACCGACGGCCTGACCGGCATGCTCAACCACCGCACGTTCTACGAGACGCTGGAAACCGAACTTCGCCGTTCTCAGCGTTACGGCGGCCAGATTTCCATCATAATGGCCGACATCGACAACCTCAAACCCATCAACGATACCCACGGCCACCGTGCCGGGGATATGGCGATCAAGCAGATCAGCCGCCGCCTCGGTGCCTGCATCCGCCAAATCGACGCCGCCGCCCGCTACGGGGGCGATGAATTCGCTGTCATCCTGCCCAACACCTCGCTTGCCGACGCGGTCGTTGTCGCCGAGCGTATGGTCCATATGGTTTCCAGCACCCCTATGGTGTGGGAAACCAACGAAATTCCGCTGTCTATCAGTGTGGGCGTCGGCCAATACGGCTCGGAGGTCTGCCCCGGCGACGTTACCAAGGCGACCGACCAGGCTCTTTACGCCGCCAAACAGGCGGGCAAGAACACCGTCAAGGTCTTCGAGCCGCAGGCCTGACGCGCCATCCGTGCCGCACGGCCTCATTCCGTTGCCGCAAGGCCTTATTGCGTGCCGCAGGGCCTTATTGCGGCGATTTGTTATTGACGATTCTCGCCGCACCGGCCGATAATAAGAGTAACAAAGCAAGCGGACAGCGTACGTCCACAGAAACAGTCAGGATTCGCTATGGCCACAACTACCGTCGCGCAACTCAAGGACCACGTCGACCAGCATGTCACTTTGCAGGGCTGGCTTTATAATTCGCGATCCAGCGGCAAGCTCATCTTTCTGATCCTCCGCGACGGCACCGGGCTCTGCCAGTGCGTCATCGAAAAAGGCGGCGTGCCGGACGATCTTTTCGAGCAGCTCGGCCGCCTCGGGCAGGAGTCGGCGGTTACCGTGACCGGCTTGTGCCGAAGCGAAGCGCGGTCCGTCGGCGGCTATGAACTGGCGGTCACCGACGCCCGCATCGTGGGCCCGGCCACCGACTATCCTATTACCCCGAAGGAGCACGGAATCGACTTTCTGATGAAGAACCGCCATTTGCACCTCCGCTCGCAGCGGCAGTGGTGCATCGGCAAGGTGCGGCACACCGTGATCGACGCGATCCGCCGGTTTTTCAACGACAACGGCTTTGTTCTGGTGGACACGCCGATCTTCACGACCATCGCCGGCGAAGGTGAGCAGACGCTGTTCGAGGTGGATTACTTCGGCCGCAAGCTTCACTTGACGCAGACCGGCCAGCTCTACCTGGAATCTGCGGCGATGGCTTACGGCAAGGTCTACTGTTTCGGCCCGACCTTTCGCGCTGAAAAGTCCAAGACGCGCCGGCATTTGACCGAGTTCTGGATGGTTGAGCCGGAGGTCGCTTACACCGACCTGGCCGGGCTGCTGGAACTGGGCGAGAACTTCGTCTCGTATATTGTCGAACGGGTGCTTGCAGACAATCGGCCGCAGTTGGAGGAACTCGGGGCGGACATTGCTTCGCTGGAGAAGATTCGCCCGCCGTTTTACCGGCTCACCTATACGGAGGTCGTGGACATTCTCACCAGCGACCGTGCGGCGAAATTCATGGCCGATCAGCAGGTCCAGTTCGAGACCCGCAAGGCTGAGATCGAACAGCGCATCACCGAGATCGAGGCGCAGGATAAAAAGGGCGGCCTGAAAAAATGGCAGCAGGAAAAGAACGCCCGCGAACTGATCGAGCTGCGCGGCGAACTGGCGGAGGTGGATGTCAAGATCGAGAACAACCCGAAGCACGCGCAACTGGCGGCGGATTTCCGCTGGGGCAAGGACCTGGGCGGTTCGGACGAGACGATTATTTCGATGATGCACGACAAGCCGGTTTTCGTAACGCATTATCCGCGCGAGGCCAAGGCGTTTTACATGCGGACCGATCGCACGAACGACGCGGTGGTCGAGAACTTCGACCTGCTGGCCCCGGCCGGGTTCGGCGAGATCATCGGCGGCAGCGTGCGCGAGGACGACTACGGGCGGCTGCTGGGGCGCGTTCATGACGAGGGATACGCGCCGGAGGATTACGAATGGTACCTCGACCTGCGGAAGTACGGCTCGGTGCCGCACGGCGGCTTCGGCCTCGGCGTCGAACGCACCGTCGCCTGGATCAGCGGCGAAAAACACATCCGCCAGTGCATCGCCTTTCCGCGGATGATGGACAAGGTGTACCTCTGACAGCGGTTGGAGTGTTGATTTGCCGGGCCGGCGGTGCTATTATGAAACCTGAAAGGCCGGCGGAAGCAGGAGACAGCTTTTGAGTGACACTGAACAGATGTGGATCGATCAGTCGCGCTATGATCTGGACACAGCACGTGCAATGCTTGCTTCCGGCCGCTATCTTTATGTAATGTTCTGCTGCCAACAGGCCAGCGAGAAAACCCTAAAGGCGGTGATTGTCAGGAAAACAGGCGCGTTGCCCCCTCGCATACACAATCTGCTGCGCCTGGCAGAAGCGGCGGGGCTCGATCCCGAGCAGGAAACGGCGCGATTCCTGGGTGAGTTGTCGGCCTACTATATACAAACTCGTTATCCTGAGGAAGTCAGCGCAGGCGGTCAAGCCATCGGGGAAGGGCTTGCTCGAGAAGTGTTAAGCAAAACGGAGCAGTTTGCGGCATGGGTACTGTCGACAGGAAAATAGAAGCCCGGGCCGCGGCGGCCGTGAAGATTCTTTCGCGGCAGGCTGTGGTGCGGGCGGCCTACATTTTCGGCTCTCACGCGGAAGGGACGGCGGACGCATGGAGTGATATCGATGTCGCCGCCTTCATCGTCGGGCTTGAGCACTGGGACATCCGCAGGCGCGCACAGGCGATGGCGATTGTTATGGAGGAGGCCGGCTCTGACGTTGAGGCTCACCTGTTTCCCGCATCGGTCGTGGACAATCCGCCGCGCGGCGGGTTTGCCGAATATGTCCTGCGGCACGGGATCCCGGTTCTCTTCGGCAGTGCCGCCTCGTAGACAGCGAGCGGTCGGCGCGGAATCGATTTGCGCGGAGGATTGATTCGCGTTTCTGAGTATCCGCATAGAGGAGCATTGCAATGGGGCATTTATTGGCGATGGTTGACGAAGAGGTTGTGTTCACAGCGATGTTTGCGGCCGCGGCGGTTCTGGTGATCGGCTTCGGGACCGTGCTGCTGGTCAAGTCGGTGCCGAGCAAGCTGATCCTGCTCGGGCTGCTGCTGGCGGTGGCGGCCGTGCTGGCCGGGGGCTTTCTGCACGGCATGGGCGCGTTGACGCTGACCCTGCTTATCCTGGCAGTGCTGATCATCCTGGCGGGCGTGTTCTGCCTCGTCATCGGCTTTATCGTTCAGACCTTCAGACGCTCGCCGACGGAGCAGAAATAGCGGGCGTCATGGCGCGCGGCTCGTTCATATACAAAACCAGTACGAGCATCGGGGTGCGACCCTGTAAGAACTCTTCAAAGCCGGAACCTCTCGCATCCGCGCGGCATCGCGCACGGTCTTCACAACCTCACAATGTACCGGACACATTTAATTTGCCCCCTTTAATTTGCCCGGCCTCACCGTCATCACTCAAGTCCCAGCCAGACACCCGTGCCAGCATGAACCATAGGCTCCCTGTACTCGAAGGGAAACACATCCGCACTCTTGACAAAAAAACGTAAATACAAAGCCAGCATATTAGCGTACAGGGCATTGCATCTACTTTCCACTTCTCCAATGATATCACTAACTCTCATTCTGTCCATTACGTCACGATTCTTGGTCATCCGCACGCCGCCCGGCCTATTGCGCCCGGAGATATGCCCCTTCCCGTCGTCCGCCACTGCTTTCGCCAGTTTGTCCTTGAGCAATTTCCCGTGCAGGATACCGCCGCTGGCAATCTCATCCAAATCCGCAAGCCCTCCATACTTCCAGAACACCGACACGAATAGCCGTACGTCGCGGGCGATGTCCATAGCTTCAAGCTGCATTGGCAAGAACATCTTCGAAAGGTGCTCCTCAGAGTTAATGATCTTTCCAAACATCAACATGCCACCGAGACCAACAACTGTTAACGGCGTGCCGTCTTCTACAAGCACCACCTCCTGCTCCGCCCCCGTGTTGGGGTGCACACCGCGAATCTTTATTTCTCCGATCGTCAGTTCTTTTTCATACCGGTCGAAAACCGTACCATCCAGAAAATCACGAGCCGTGAAGGCGTGCCTGCGGCAGAAGTCCCCTACCTTGGTGTTAAATGACAACGCGAAGTCGATGCGTCCGGCCTCATCGATGGCGTTGCTTTGCAGGATACTCGTCGCCAGACGTTCATCAAATGAATCGGCCGCAAACGGCGTTTCCAAAGTAGCCCCTGTACAAACCCGTTCGCTGCGGTACAACTCGTTCAGAACGCAACTGTCGACGCCGTACTGAAGGAAGATCGCCAGCACCGCCGCCGAGACATTGTTCGTATTCTCAAGCCACTTCTTCGCGGCCACGATACGTTCAATGTCCGGCCCGGACGCCCTCAAACCCTTCTCCGGAACCTTCATCAGCACGGCAAAAGCCGACTCTGCAATTCCTCCCAACGCATTGACTTTCTCCTCCCTGGAAAGCTCGCCATACTTCGCCGCTTCAATCTTGGAAACAACAGCGAGTCCGTCATTCGCACCGACCGCCTGCATCGCCGCACAAATACATGCCATGACCGGCCAACACATTCGCCATGTAGTCATCAAATCCCCTCTCTCAACCAATACTTCTATTTATGAATCGGCCCACGTCCCAGACAACACCTTGCACATCTATTCGAACAAGGCTAAATGCAGGTACCCGATACCTTTAATTTACCCTGGCATGTAAGGAATTCTTCACATCCCAATATCGCATTGCACAACTTCTCCGGTCCTCCTGTCAATACAGACCCAAACTGGACCTGGCCCCTGACGCATCTTCTTGGAGGCGAAGCGAACCGCCTGGTAGTCACGATCCTTTATGTCCGGATGCCGATCGGCGTAATATGTGTTCCACACCTCATTGCCGTAGTCGTACCACGGACTGTAGTTTGCTATGTCTAAGCTAAGTTCTTCTGCCAATGTCTTCAATGCCTTTTCTGCAGTTTGCACGACCTGACTTCTGTTCAGCTCTGCACCTTCATCCCCCTCGGATCCGGTACGCACGCAACAACAACTCCAAGTACATGCGAATGCAAAAAAGAGCAGACCACTCGACAGCACGACAGAAATACCACGTTTCATCTTTTATTTTCCTTGAATGTAAAATAAAGGCACCAGGTACCGAATTTTACCACGACCCCTATTTCGATAGATCGCCGCCACCGCGCGCCATCACGCACGGTTTTCACAACCAAAATGTACCGGACACCTTAAATTTCCCGGTCTGCACCTTCATCCCCCTCGGATTCGCTACGCAACCAACAACAACTCCAAGTCCATGCGAATGCAAAAAAGAGCAGACCACTCAACAGCACGACAGAAATAGTCTTTTTCATTTTTTATTTTCCTTGAATGTAAAATAAGGCACCAAATACCGAATTTTACCACGACCCCTATTTTCGATAGATCGCCGCCACCGCGCGCCATCACGCACGGTTTTCACACCCAAAATGTACCGGGCACCTTAAATTTTCCTCGGTTGAGCACATGATAGACATACCCGCCAAGCGCGATTCGTTTAAGTCGGCCCATAACAGCCATTCAATAACAGAACAGACGTACTGTCAAAGGTAAAAAATGTACCGGACACCTTCAATTTGCCCCCGGGCAGGGATAAATGAAGAAACTATGAAAGCCACGGCCTTGACCCTTTCGTCTCACGCCATCCCCTTTTGCGTGAGCAGATACTCCTCAATGTACTGAATAGTCAGGTGCCTTGCAGCCTCTACGAGCGAAAAGTACCTGACAAGACACGGGAAGTTCTCGCCCTCGTTCCGCAGCCACAGGACAAAGGCTTCGTCCTTAACGAGCGGATAATCCTTCAGTTCACCTGCAATCCTCCCATATTCCTTCCTCGGTCCTGCACCGAACACTCTGCTGGCATAGCCGGTGATATCCGCCCCAAACGTGACAGCTGCAGTGAAGATGTCAGTGGAATGTGCGTGTAAACTGGCAGTCTCTTTCCGGAATTCAGATTCATGCCAATAACCGTTGAACATGTCTAAGAGGTGCCGGGTCGCAACGCACAAAAAATAGGGATCCTGGTTCATAATCTATCTATTAATACCATATGAAACAATCTTGCCAGCTCTCTTTATGATAAACTCCCCGCTCTTCTTCACCACTGTTCCGTTGGCACGCTGGGGTTAACTAAAGGTGTCCGGTACATTTTTTGGTCGTACTTTGGCTGCTTTGCGTCAACTCGCCGCCGGCCGCGTCGAATATCCGCGTCCTGCAGAAGGCGTCATACGCATACCACTCGACCACCTCGCGCTGCAAAAGCCCGCTGTTCCATTTCGAAAGAGCAACAACTGATCCAAGACCATCAATATGATACCAGTAAAGCACGTCCGAGGCAACATCCATCATCGCCACCGCAGGGCGGACGCATTCTCCGGATGTCCGCATCCCAAACCCAACATGCGGCGAAATGGAGAGCAAAATCGTTTGGGCAGAGCCAAAATCAGCGGCTTTCGAGCTCCTTGAGTATGTGCTCGCAGTTTATCACTTTCTCGACCAGATCCAGCGGCAGGTAGTAGTATTGATTCGACGCCTCAAATCCGATCCGCGGATCATCGCGGGTCAGAACGAAGAGGCCCCTGGCGTTGGATATCTCATCCTGGACGGCTGCTCTGATGACGCCGGCCAGCGTCTCTTGCTGCTGCTTGTCGAGCCCGCCGGCCAGTAGTGCATTTCGCGAGGATATAAACCTGATCTGATTGGCCACGCTTTTGAAGTGCAGACAGGCCGCCCAAGCGACGCCGAGGTCTTCCTGAGCATTGTCACGCCGGCGACCCTCCGGCATCCCCGCAACCGCCCCGCTAAAAGCGGAGAGCCCTTTTCGCCAGCCCGAGGCCATCTTCTCGAACTGCGCTGCCAGAACATCGGCGGGATACACGCCCCGCCAGCTTTCGACGTCATCGTAAGGAAAGCCGATCATGGTCGCGCGATAGCCCGTGGGTTCGGCATACAGCAGGTTCGAAGGGCCGTATTGCACCGGGCCCGTATAGACGAACGCCTGGTGGAACGGGTACTCGGCAAACGCGCTGCTGAACTGGGACCACGCCCGCAGCACACCGTCGCACGCGTCGAGGCCGTAGCGCGAACGTGCCGTCGCCGTCAGGGCCTGCTCGATCGTCGGCGCGGGCTCGGCCTGAAACTGCCGGACCAGTTCGAGGTTCGGCGAAGGATAGCCGCCCACCGTCCAGCTCAACATCAAACCGTCTATGCCGGCGCTGGTCAGGTTGTGGCAGTGCTGGGCAACGTGGTTCATGACAGGAATGAACGGAACGGCGGACAACTCCCACGAGCTGTTGACCTGCACCTTCGCAATCGTCCTGAGCCCCCGCGCACGAGCCAGCGCCCAATGCCTCTGGGCCCGCGGGCCGGGACCGACGGCCGATATGGAGTACTCCCCAACGGCCGTGGCTATACCGCCGCGCTCGATGGGTTTGCCCCATTCACTGACGCTCATCAGATAGGCCTTGTCGGGCAGGCCGGCGATGATCTCCGTGGCCCAATCCGGCCCTCCCCAACCGCTGGCGGTTCCGTCGGGCCATCCCCAATCCCAGGCAATGACGGCGGCGTCGGGGCTCGCCTCCCACACGCCGGCCGCGATGGTGCGGTTGACTTCCGCGATGACCTCGGGGCCCGAGCGCTGCGAGCAGCGCGGACATCCCGCCGCATTTCGGCTGTGACTGTAGCAATTCGTCAGATTCTCCGAGCCGGTGATCGTGAAGACGCCTCCCAGGTCGGGCGCCTGTTCGAACACGAAACGCAGCGATTCTTTGAGCCATCGCTGCACCTCGTCGGTCGACGTGCAAAGCGCGTAATGGTCGCCTCCGCGGAAGCCCTTGATGCCTTGCCGGCCTTCGAAGAACGCCGCGGGCATGGCGCGAGGCTCGTTCATGTAGAGGTACACCTTGATGCCGTGGTTCTTGGCGCGGGCCACGAGGCGGCGAAGACCTTCGATGCGGGTCTGATGGCCTTCTCCGAACTCGGGGAAAATCGTACTCGGCGCTAACTGGCGGAGAACGACATGAAGCCATATCCCGTTGATGCCCGACCTGCTCAGCCCGGCAAGCAGTTGATCAGGGTAAGGGTCAAGCTGTCGGTCAAGCAGCGGATCGCCGAATACGCCGGAATAGGAATAGAGAAATCGGATCGGTTCGCTGCCGTCGGCAGGCGCGGTCGGCTTGTCACCGGCCGGCACGGGAGCAAAGAAGTCGAACCTCGGCTTGGCGGGCTTGCTGAAGAGTTCATCGAAATGGGAAAAAACCAGCTTTTGATTTCCTCGCACCGCTTCGCTGCGGATGCGTCCGGAGGGACCCAACTGAGTTTAGCGCACGAAGGCTTAAGAGACCCCAGTTTGATCCAGAGAAAATCGTCTTCCCGGAGCGCAAAGGCGAGCTCTTCGGCATTCCAATCCAGGAGCGTCAGCAGTTGATCGTAAGGCAGGATGTGCCAGTTGCGTCGAATGATCGACAGGTAGCCGAGCCGCTGGTATGCATCCGGCGGCGTCGCGTGCGGCGGCAATCCCATCGAGGCGCCCACGGAACGGACATTCTCCGGCGTGGTCTCCAGCACCCTGGCCATGCGATCCAAGGAGACCAGTTCCCAGTTCCTCCAGACAAACGCGTGCATACGATCGGGAAAGTGCTCAAACGCGATCGCCGGCGGGGCGCTTCCGGACGGCAATACGTCCGACAGACAAGATGGCGCGAATGCCAAGACCAGTACGATTATCCGGATGGCGTTCATGTCAACACTCCTCATTAGATAAGCCGGAACCTCTTGCATCCGCGCGCCATCACGCACGGTTTTCACAACCTCAAAATGTACCGGACACCTTAAATTTCCCAGGTAGCTTTAGTTTGCCTGAAAAGGTACCGCGTACCTTTAATTTTTTCGGGATAATGAGAATTTCTCAAATTCGATGAGCAACGTGGCGCCTGTATTAAAGACTATCTCATGGATGAACCAGTCATCCTTTGATAATGTCAACTCATCGGCAAACCAATCGCCATAGCCCCATCTCCCATCCTCATATATGGGGAGTTTGCTCGGATAATCAAAGACACATTTGCGCACGTTTGCATATTTGAGGATGTACAGGCCACAGCTTTCCGGATCGTCGACATAAATTTCAAGATAGTTGTTGCATTTCGTCGTCAGGTGTACATTTGACAGGAGAATCTTGTGCACCTGGCCATCGGCAAGCTGGCAATTGCGCTCAAAAAAGGACCAGTACTTTTTGGGCATCCTGGAAAGGGTTTTGTTCAGGCTCGCTCGGTATTTCCGGAGATTCACTTCTCCCTTTTCAGTTGCCTTGCGGAGCTTCTCAGGATCACCTGAGTTCAAATCGAAAGAACATATGTCTTTAGTGAAATACTTCATTGGCCTTATCTCATATAATCAGGAATTTCCCCAGTGCCCTTAGCATCTGCTCTACAAAGTTCGACCTCACAAGAATGGCCACCTAACTGAAGTTCTCCATAAAGATGGATGTGTTCTCGCTCACCAATAGGATCTGAGTTTTCGCTTTGGTCAAAATCGGCAAGATAGTAAAGTAAGTCTGCCAAATACTTCAATCCGTCGGGGTCGCCTATTATGCAAACCTTAAGTACAGAACCCTCAGCTATCTCGGGGAAGACATCTAATCTCCCCCTTTTTTCCGGACATGTTTTTGGTATATAATCACCCATTAAGCGAGCCTCAAAAAGCACGCGTACCCTCCGGCGAGCACGCTGTTCCACTATGAAAGAGCAACAACTGAATCCAAGACCATTATAATGATACCAGTAAAGCACGCCCGAGGCAACATTGATCATCGCCACCGCAGGGCGGACGCATTCTCCTGATGTCCGCATCCCAAACCCAACATGCGGCGACAATGGAGAGCAAAACCGGTTGGGCAGAGGACAGAACTTGGAGCATCTTTTCGCCGGGGGGGGGGGGATTTTGGCCTCTGGGCCCGACCGGTTTTGCTCGGCCCTGGCGGCGCCGGCTGCCCGGCGAGGTATGAGGAACATGCGTTTGTCCCAGGCGCTGCTTCGATCAGCCGCCTTCGAGCATCTTCTTGCTTCGCAGCAGGTGATGGTAATGCTGGGCAAACCGGTGCGCCTCGTCTCGCACGTACTGCAGGAGCTTTCGCACCGGGGAGTGAGCGGGCAGCTTCCGCGGCTTTGCCGCGCCGTGTACGAAGATGTCCTCCTCGCGTTTGGCGATCGAGGCCATCGCCGGCAGCGGCGCGCCCATTGCGGCGAACGCCTCCTCCGCCGCATGCAGATGACCGAGCCCGCCGTCGATGAGCACCAGGTCCGGCCACAGCTCTTCGCCCGCCTGCGCCTTTCTGTAGCGCCGCGTCACCACCTCTCGAATGCACGCGTAGTCGTCCACGCCCGCCACCGTCTTGATCTTGAACCGCCGATAGCCGTTCTTGAACGGCCGCCCGTCGATGAACTGCACCATCGAGCCGACGGTCTCGGTGCCGCCGATATGGGCGATGTCGAACCCCTCGATGATCCGGATCGGCCGCTCGGAACCGACCAGCCTTTGCAGCTTCACCAGCGCCTCTGAGGGATCGCCGGCAAACACCTCCGGCTGCACGTTTTCCTCCACCGTGCCCCGGTCGTCCAGCCGCTCGATGAGCCGCAGGCGATCGCGATAGGTCGCCGCCGCCTCGTAATCGCGCGCCGCGGCCGCCTGCTCCATGTCCTGCTTGAGCTGGCGCAGTATGGTGGAGCGCTTCGATTGCAGGAATTTCACCACGTCGTTGATGATCGCACGATACTCCGCCCTGCCGATCCGCGCGCCGCAGGGCGCGGTACACTGATTGATGCTGTACAGAATGCACGGCCGAAAGAACCGTCGCTTCTCGTCTTCCTCGCGGATATCCAGATTGCACGTGCGAAACTTGTAGATCTTCTGGAGCACCACCATCGCCGCCCGCAGGTCGCGCGAACCCGTAAACGGCCCGAACAGCCGGCTCCGCTCGCTCTTGGGATTGCGAGTAATGTATACGCCGGGAAACGGCTCGCGCGTCGTGATCTCCAGGTATGGAAACGTCTTGCTGTCCACCAGCGCGGTGTTGTAGATCGGGCGGATGTCCTTGATCAGCCGGGCCTCCTGGAGTATCGCGTCGATTTCGCTCTTGGTCTCCAGGAAGTCGATGGCCTCCACCTTGCCGATCATCTCGACGATCTTGGCGCCGCGCGTGCCCGCAAGGTCCGCCCCCGGCTGAAAATAGCTGGCGACGCGGCTCCGCAGGCTCTTTGCCTTGCCGATGTAGAGGACCACGTCCTGTGCGCCCTTCATGAAGTACAGACCGGGTCCGGTCGGCAGACTTTTAATCGTCTCCCGTATCGCGTCCAACCGTTCTTTTTCGTCCTCGGCAGCCATCCGACCCATTCTATCGACGTTTCACCGCATACGCACGCATATTGCATTTCATCGCCAACCAGCTACAATCTACGCCCGTATTGTTCCCTGTGTTTCAAGGAGACGCTCCGTGGCGGACCGAATCGAACTGAGGCCGAACGAAACCATCCTGTTTATCGGCGACAGCATCACCGACGCCGGCCGGCGAGAAGTGGGCGTCGACCCGCTGGGAACCGGCTACGTCTATTTCGCAGGCAATCTCCTCCTGGCCCGCTATCCGCATCTCAACCTTAAGATCCTAAACAAAGGCGTCAGCGGCGACACCACGCGGTCCCTGAAATGGCGATGGGACCGCGACTGCATTACTCACATGCCCGACGTTCTGAGTCTTATGATCGGCGTTAACGACGTCTGGTACCGCCACGATGAGCCGGATCTGGCCGTCAAAGCGGTAGCGTTAGAGGAATACTGGGACAACTGCCGGTACATACTCGAAAAGGCCCAAACCCAGTGCAGCAGCCGCATCGTTCTCATGGAGCCTTTCATGTTCTGCCGGGACCCTGAAAATGCTATGCTTGCGGACCTCCGCGAGTACATCAGGGCAGTGCATCTGCTTGCCTCCGAATTCGATGCCGTCATCGTGCCGCTCCAGGAGCACATCGACCGCCGGATACTCACCATCCCACCCGACCGATGGGCCGAGGATATGGTCCACCCCTACCCTTGGGCCCACGCGTGGATAGCCGAACGATGGCTCGAAGCCGCCGGGGTGTGATTTTTCCATTCCCCGCCGTGTGCCGTAATTCAACCCGCACCGTTTGCCCGAATCCCCTGTATAATTAGCAGAAAGAGCGAAAAATTCGCAGAAAATGGGCTGTGAGGGCTTAAAAATGGCTGTCATACCGCACAAATGGAGCGAACGCTTGCATGAATCACACGCCAGGCGTAACTGGACCCAACATTTCTTTGAAGATGAACGCGTCGCATGGTTTCTCGCCTGGGTCATACTGCTGTGGACACTGGCCTTTTTTGCACTCAATTGACCTCGGCCGGATGCTAAAATGCTCCAAGGGACGCTATTTTCGCCAATTTTTTCACAAAAACGATTTGCTATTTACCAAATTTGGTGTATAATATGACGTAAGCAGCGAGCAAAAAAGCCGTTTTGGGCAAAATCAGCTCTGCGGAAACCCGATTTGGAGGAACAAAGCCAATTGCCGCACTTGGCTGAATTCTTAAGCGGTTTATAATACAGCACTTACAACGAAGTGCAAAGGAACTGGAAAGAAAAGAACCCAAAAACAAACCCAAATCGGCCGGTTAAGCCATTCGGGATCGTGGTGACGGACCTTGCTTTATAGAGCCGCAAACGGCTATACTGATCATTCTACGGTCAATATCAGAATCTACAGGAGTTAAGCATGAATAGCGGTTCCATAAGGGTCTGTCTGCTGGCACTTTTTCTCCCGGCCGCCGCATCAGCCAAGATTTTCCTGCCCGGAATGCAGCCCGAAGAAGCCGGCATTGAATTCGCCAAGGTCGAGCAGTGCCAAATGTGCCATTCCAACACCAAAAACGGCGATGCCGACCCTATGTACTCCTGGCAAGGCGGGATGATGGCCCAGGCCATGCGCGACCCGATCTTCCTGGCGTCGCTCACCGTCGCCAATCAGGATGTGCCCGGCGTGGGCGAGTTCTGCCTCCGCTGCCACGCCCCGCGCGGGTGGCTCGAAGACCGCTCCACGCCCGCCGACGCGTCCGCCCTGAACAAAGAGGACATGCACGGCGTCAGCTGCGACGTGTGTCACCGCCTGATGGATCCGCGGGGTCCGGAAGCCGCCAAACTCATTAAGGACATCCCCCCGAGTTACGGCAATGCGATGATGGTTGCCGACCCGAAGAACCGGGTTCGCGGGCCTTACGGCGACGGCAAAGGCGCGATGCCCCACGGTGTCATGAAATCCGATTTTCACGCTTCGGGGGATCTTTGCGGCACCTGTCATGATATTTCCAATCCGCTGTTCGCCGAAGACGTCAAAACGCAGCCGGTTGCCTCTTTCGGGCATATCGAAAGGACGTACAGCGAATGGCTGCTGAGTGATTTTGCCCAACAGGGCAAAGACGGCTCGTGCCAGTCCTGCCACTACCCCAAGGTCGAGGGCGGCGGCCAGGCGTCGCGGTTCGGGAGCGTGCACCGCGACCATTTCGTCATGCACGGCCCCGTGGGCGGCTCCACCTGGGTCCAGGATGCCGTGGCAGAGATGTTTCCCGGTGAGGTCAACAGGAAGGCCCTTCAGGCAGGTAAAAAACGTGCCGAGGAACTCCTCAAAACAGCGGCCAAACTCGACCTTGACGTGAGCGACGGCAAGACGGCCAAACTCCGCATCACCAATCTCACCGGCCACAAGCTGCCCAGCGGCTACCCCGAAGGCCGGCGGATGTGGGTCAATGTGCAGTTCATGGGGGCCGCAAACCAGATTATCAAGGAGATCGGCGGTTTCGGCGACAAGCAGGACACCCTCGCCGGTGCGCCCGTCAAGGCCCCCACCCTGCTCGACCCCAAGGCGACAGTCATTTATGAAGTCCTGCCCGGCATGAGTGAGGCGGCCGCCAAGAAGTTCAACAAGCGGCCCGGGCACTCCTTTCATTTCGTGCTGAACGATACCATCGTGAAGGATAACCGCATACCTCCAAAGGGCTTCAACAACGCCCGGTTCAAAGAGCACCTTTGCGAGCCCATCGCAAAGGAATACAAAGACGGACAATTCTGGGATGATGTGCAGTTCGAGGTACCCGCCGGCACAAAGAAGGTGCTGGTGCGCCTGATGTACCAGTCGATGTCGTGGGAGTACCTGAAGTTCCTTGTCGAGGAGAACAGGACCGACGACGCCTCGCGCAAGCTGTACGACGTCTGGAACCGGACCGGCAAGTGTCCGCCGGTGGTCATGGCCCGGGCAGAACAGGCTCTGTAAACCTGTCCGTGCAGCGTCCGGTGGATATCGGCACAACAAGGCTGTTCACATCCTACAGCCGTTGTAATCGCGCGGTTATCGGTCGTGCCTTCTGTCGAATTTATCGGCCGGGTGCTTGAAAGACAGCGTTGAGCAATCCTATAATCAACTTGTGTGCCGTCCGTGGGGGCGGCCGCACGTGGGTGGAAAATCCGGCAGGCGCGACACGGCCAATCCAATCATTTTGGCGCTTTGATGCGAAGGTTCGGACCACTTACACCGGGGACGGGTGGGCAAAGTCACGTTTTTGTTTTTGGAGACTGTATGAAGCACTTTCCCTATCCTCATCCTCGTCGTCAGGCAGCTTGTGCGGTTGTTGCGCTGCTCTTAGTCTCTTTCTCGGCCGTCGGTATTTCCGCGGGTGCTCCGCTGGCCGCTCTTGAACTGCCCGGTCTTGACCTGCTGGATCCCACAGCCCCCCTCGAAGTCCGCGTGATGACGTTCAACATCCGCGTGGCGACGCCGCTGGACAGGATGGGCAAGAGCTGGAACAGACGCAAAGATACGGTCATTGACGTGATCCGCCAATTCAGCCCCGATGTGCTCGGCCTACAGGAGGCTCTGAAGCATCAGGTGGACGCCATCGTGGACGGGCTGGACGGCTACGACGTTATCGGGGTGGGCCGCAGTGACGGACAGACCCGCGGCGAGTACAGTTGCATTCTCTATCGCAAGGACCGTTTTGAGCTCAGCGACAGCGACACGTTCTGGCTGTCGGATACGCCCGAAATAGCGGGTTCGAAGAGCTGGGGCATGTTCACGCGGATCTGCACGTGGGGCCGCTTCGTCGACCGGGACACCGGGCGGGCGTTTTACATGTACAATACCCATCTGGACAACGCCTCTTCGCAGGCGCGTGAAAGAGGCGCCGACCTCATGATGGACCGGCTTGCCGCCCGGGCCTACGACGACCCCTTCATCCTGACGGGCGACCTCAATGCCGGCGAGGACAGCCGAGTGCTGCAGTATCTCAAGGGACAGACCCTGCTCGACAGCGATATCTCGCCGGTCCCCCTTGTCGACACGTTTCGCCTGATTCATCCCAACCGGCAGGACGTCGGCACCACCGGAGGATACCGGGGCGCCCGCAACCACCAGAAGATTGATTTTATCCTTGCCGAGCCGCGGATCGACGTCCTCGACGCCCAGATCATCCGTGACCACGGGCGCAGCTCGGACCATTATCCCGTTACCGCCACGATTGTCATGGGCAGTTGACTATTGTATACTGTGCCTGTGGGCCCCACAGGCGGGCCCAATCCGGCGATATTTTGAGGAGAAGGGTATGAAGGGTCCTGCATGGGTGCTGGCGGGCGTAATGGCGGCGTTGTGCATACCGGCAGGTGCGGCGCCGGAACTGTTTGAGTCGGCGGTCCACCGCGAGGGTTTTATGCGGGCGCTGGCGCAGCGCGACCTTCAGTACGACGCCGCCGAGAAGATGCTGGCGGGGCAGTTCAGTTCGCCGGGCTACCATACGACACTTAAAGACGGCACGGTGCATCGCACCCGCGACTCCCTGGGGTACGCCGTCGCCTTGTTTGACAGCGGAGAACCCTGGCGAATCGAGCGCGGCAAGGACATTGTGCGGCGTGTGATCGGCCTGCAGGACCAGGACCCGGCCAGCCGCACCTACGGCATATGGTCGTGGTTTTTGGAAGAACCGCTCGAAAAGATGAGTCCGCCGGACTGGAACTGGGCGAATTTCTGCGCGGCGCAGCTTTTGCAGATTGCCTTGGAGCACGACGTCAGGCTGGACGGCGAACTGCGGCGGCAGATTCGCGAGGCGATTCTCCATGCGTGCGCGTCGATCAAGCGGCGCGATGTGAAACCCGGCTACACGAACATAGCGCTCATGGGCGCGTATGTGACGCTGGCGGCCGGTGAGCTTTATGGCGAGGGCGAGTTTTTCGATTATGGGCTGATGTGCCTGCGGCGTTTCGACGCGTTTACCGTGGAGAAGGGCTCGTTCAGCGAATACAACAGTCCGACGTACACGGTGGTCGCCATCGCCGAGCTGTCGCGCATGATGCGTCATGTGAGGGAGGCCGAGGCCCGGCGTCTGATCGAGAAGCTCAACCGCTTTGCATGGCATCATGCGGCGCGCCGTTTTCATGCTCCGACGCAGCAGTGGGCGGGGCCGCACAGCCGCTGTTACCGCACGCTGTTGTCCTCGTCGACGCTGGCGTTCATTCAGCGGGCCGCCGGCTCGGCCGTCCGGTTCGTTTCCGAGGCGTCGCTCGCCGAAAGCCTCGACGCCCATCGGATCGGCGCCGCCTGCCCCAAAGAGTTCATCGATTGTTTCGTTCGGCTGGATGAACCGCGGTGTGAGATTGAGGCGTTCGTCCTGAACGACGGCGATTCGCACGACATCATCGGCACAACGTGGCTGCACCCCACATACACCGTGGGCTCGGTGAACATCGGCGACATGTGGAACCAGCGGCGGCCGCTGCTGGCTTACTGGCAGACCGCCAACGGCCCGGCAGCGATGCGGCTGCGATGCCTCCATGACGGCTATGATTATTCCTCTGCAAGCGTGTTCTGCGTGCAGGACAAAGGCGACGTGCTTGCCGCGGTGGTCTTCGCCACCGACCGCGGCGATACGCATATCTCACTGGACCGGATCGACGGCACGATCGCCGCTTCGGACATCAGCGTGTGGCTGGAACTGGAAGGGGCCGTCGAGGACGTGAAACTGCCGCAATCGGGACAACTGAACAGCCCGTTTGTGATCGGCGACGAGGCGATTTCCTGCAGCGGAAGCATTGCGTATTGCGCGTTCGACGGATTTCGTCCTGAGATGAGGGTTCGCCGCGGTGAAAAAGGGACCGCCGTCGGCATATCGCTGTATGCCGGCGAGGAGCGGCGCATTGACTTTGCCGCCATGTCCGAGGCGGCGGTTATCCTGGCCCTGTCGATGAACGCCAAACCCGTCGACAAAAATGTCGATACGTTTTCAGGGCTGACCGTCACAGCAGAAGACGGCATGATCGCCGCCCGCTGGATTCGCAAGGACGGTGCGGATATGGAACTTCGGGCGCCGCAGAAGCCCATGAAGGGCCGCGAGCAGCAGAAGCAGGCGGCCGGCCGACTGGGAGCGCAGGACGCATGGAAGGTTGACAGGAGCGTACAATCAACAAAATGACACCGCCAGGCGAATTATCGCACGATGTTTCCATTGGACAGGTTGCGGCTGCTGCGCAATCAAAAAATCTCCCGGAGCCGGTACGGCGCACACCTGAAAAGCGGGTTTTCAGCACTGCCAGAGCCGTTTTTTATCGGAAACAGCAAGATTTATGCCATCCGCTCGACCAGTCGGTGCACGACTGCGAGAAATTGTGCTATAATAAGGGTTTGTCTTTATTTAACGGTATTGGACTAAAGCGGATGGGCGAGCAAACAGTGCAGTTGGTCGATGAGCGTTCTTCGCACCGCCCCCTCACGTTTAAGGCAAGCCTCTTGCGGACCCACGAGGGATGGCTGCTGCTGTTAGGCGCGGGGCTTGCGCTGCTTTACTTTGTTTTCCTGGCCGTCAGTCCCCTTTTGCCCAACAGCGAGCCGCACGTCCTGTTGGGTATGACGGCCACGGAGATCCTGGTCGGCCGGGCGGCGGCGCTGGCGCTGGGCTACTCCTCGGACCTGAGCCACTTGACGGTAATTCCGGTGGTTATGCTGCTCGAAACCATTCTGGTATGCATCTTTTATCCGCTCTTCGTCTTCAGTTATAACAGCCTGCTCGTCTTCAATCGGCTGGGAGCGATGTTCCATCGCGTTCGCACCAGCGCCGAAGCCCACAAAGACAGGGTGCAGAAGTACGGTATCATCGGTCTGTTCTTTTTCGTCTGGCTTCCTTTCTGGATGACCGGGCCGGTCATCGGCTGCGTCATCGGGTTTCTGCTCGGCCTGCGGACGTGGGTGAATATCACGGTGGTGCTCGCGGGGACCTATGTGGCGATTTTGGGCTGGGGCCTTTTCATGGATGAGTTTCAGGAACGGCTGGCGGCTTATGGTTCATACGCCGGGGTCGCCATTGTCGCGGCACTGGTGTGCGTGTTCTTGCTTTTGCAGCGCGTCCATCGTAAGATCAACGGAAACAAGAACGGCGGATAGCGCGTGCTTCTGCCTGCGACGGCCGAAACCGCCCGTGCGATGGTATCGTGATCCACATTTGATGAGATATCTGAGATGTCAAAGAACTACGTTTTCCTGCATTCGGACGACCTGGAAAAGTACCCCTACCCGGCGTCCTGTCCTTTCAATACCACCCGGGCCGGTCTGACCCGCAGGCGGCTGGCGTCGCTGGGTCTGCTTACGGGCTCCAATAAGACAGAGGCGGCGGCGGACCCTGCGGACCGTGCGCTGGCGGCGACTTTTCACACGGCGGGATACCTGGACGCCCTGGAACAGGCCAATCGCGGCGAGTTCTCAGTGGACATGCTGCACATGGGCTTAGGCACGGGAGACTGTCCGATCTTCAAAGGCGTTTACGATTACGGGCTGCTGAACGCGGGGGCAACCGTCACCGGGGCCCGGAAGATCATCGCAGGCGAGGCGGCGGCGGTTTTTAATCCGTCGGGCGGGCACCATCACGCGCACGCCGATCATGCGGCCGGCTTCTGCTATGTAAACGATAATGTACTGGCGCTGCAAACGCTTGTGGAGGCGGGGTTGCGCCCGCTGTATCTCGACGTCGACGTCCATCACGGCGACGGCGTTCAGGAGGCGTTTTATCACCGGTCCGACGTGATGACGATTTCGATCCACCAGTCGGGACGGACGCTGTTTCCGGGTACGGGCTTTCCCGCGGACACGGGGACCGGCAAGGGAAAAGGGTATGCGGTCAACGTGCCGCTGCCGCCGGGCACGTACGATGACCTCTATCTCAGGGCGGTCCGCCAAGCGGTGCTGCCGCTGATCGAGGCTTTTTCGCCGGACGTGTTTGTTATGGAGATCGGCGTCGACGGCCTTGCGGGAGACCCGTTAGCGGGGCTGATGCTTACGAACAACGTGTATGTCGACGTGATCGACATGGTGAGGAAGTTCGGCAAGCCGATACTGGCAACGGGCGGCGGCGGTTATCACATCGAGAACACCGTGCGGGCGTGGGCGCTGGTATGGTGCGCCTTGTGCGGCGACGCCCCTCAACCGGACATCGCGGCGGGCATGGGCGGCGTCATGCTCGACACTACCGAGTGGCACGGCGGCCTGCGCGACCAGCCGCTTACACCGGATGCGAGGCATCGCGCAATGGTCGATGCGATGGTCGACGACGTCATCGAAGAGGTGAAGGCCAGCGTGTTCGGTCTTCACGGGCTCTGAGCCGCCGGCGTTAATCGGTCAGCCGCTTGTTTGCGATAATGTCGATTTCCGCGACGGACGTATAATAACCTCCGTTCACTTCGGACAGCGAGACCAGACGGATGTAGCGGCCCACCACGGGCTTGTCGAAGTTGACCGTCTGCATTGCCGTCGTGTCGCGCCATCGTCCTTTTGCGGCCGGCTCTGCCCAGTCCTTGCCGTCCGTGCTCACATAGAACTCATAATCGCGAATGCGGCCGTTCTGCTGGTTTTGCCGCGGCAGACAGGTGAAGCCCGCCAATTCGAAGGTCAGGCTCAGGTCGATCTGGATTTCATGGGGCTGCGGGTCCTGAGCGGCGCTCCAACTGGTGTGCCAGAAGGTGCTCGAATCGCCGTCGATTGCGTGGCGAGCGTAGCCTTCGCCCGGCTCGAAACTGTCGACTTTGACGACTTTCCAGTTGCCCTTGGAAACCAGCAGGCCGAACTCGGCGGTCGCGGCCGGGCTGTCGATGGCGCCCCTGGCAAATGCTTTGGCCCGGATCGTGCCGCCGTCGACCATACGGAAGGGCTCTTCAAACAGCTTGTCGCCCGGCCGGGGCTCTGAGCCGTCGAGTGTATAATAGACGAGGCTCCTGGGCGTTCGGCAACTGATTGCGACCATGCCGTCGGCGTCCCGCACGATCTCCGGGGCGGCAACGAGGGGCATGAAACGCCCAGCCGCCGTGACCATGTCGTCCTTGTTTGCATCGAATGGACGCAGGCTGAAACCGTAGCGATACGGTCGCGCATTGAGCCGATACTTATCGAGCGTCGCCGGGCCGCAACTGGCGTTTCCGAGGCCGGTCTGACCGTAGTCGACGCACAGGATCACGTCGTCGCGCGGCGTCAATTCGTTGAGGTGGCGCGCGTTGTTGAGGTCGCGCGCCGTATAGTGCAGCGCGGCGAATGAAAACGTCTGATCGCCGGCAACCAGCAGTCCGAAGCCGTCATTATCCAGCAGCGCCGCACACCGCACGTCCTCGCGGTTGCCGGTTTCCTGCGGCATCGCATAGGGCTCGTACTGCGCGGTGACGGTGCTCTGATAGAGCCCTACGTCGGCGCTGTCCCGGCGGTCCACGTAGTTCTCATGCGGGCCGCGGCCGTACCATCGCAACTGCTCATACGCGGCGGGCAGCGTCATCTGCACGCCAAGGCGCGGCAGCACGCCGACGCTGCCGATCGGCTCGATGAAGTTGTCCACCACGATGCAGCCGCTGCCGAACACCGTGTAGTCGCAGGTGTGCTCGAAGCCGGCGGATTTGGAGCCCATGCACTGATTCGTGATCGACACGCGGACAGCGCTGCCGCCGAGCTGCTCGATGGAGAAGTCTTTTACCGCGTGCGTGATATCCATGAGGCCTGCGTTGCGGAAGCCGCCGGAGAACCATTGGTCGTTGTCGGTGAAGCCGCGTTCCACGTTCAGCCGGGGGCCGTTGGGCGCGTCGGACGCGGCAATGATCACTTTGCCGCGGTACGTCAGCGATCCGATCGCGCCGGCCTTTTTGTCGAACGTAACGGTGAACAGATCGTTGCTGATCGTGACCGCTTCGGATGTTTCTTTGAGCGTCACGTCGGGCATTGCCGCTAGCGTCGTGACCTCGGCCGGTGCGACTCTGTAGGGCATTTCGAACTGCCGCCAGGCAATTTCGTGCCCGGCATCCGCCCATTGCGTGTTGTGCTTGAGATGGAGACTGGTCCGCAGGAAATACTCGGCGCCCGCCTTGAGCGTGGGCCGCTTCAGGGGGAGACGTATTGACTTGCTGTCATTGGGTGCGATCGCCGGACAGGCCATTGTGCCCGACTGAACCGCTACGCCGTTCTCCGACAGGGCCCATCGCAACTCGAATTGCCCCAGATCGGTGAAGTCGTACTTGTTGCGGATGTTGATTTGGCCGGCAAGGGCATCCTCGGCTTCAAACGCTACGTACTGATAGATCTTTTTGACTTCCCAAAGCTTGGGCGGCACGTTGCGGTCGGAATGGACCAGACCGTTCATGCAGAAATTGCCGTCGGACGGCGTTCCGGGCGGGCCGTAATCGCCGCCATACGCCCAGAACTCGCGGCCGTCGGCGTCCTTCTTTCGCAGTCCCTGGTCGACCCAGTCCCACACGCAGGCGCCGACCAGCGGCTTGTATGTTTCGATTGCCTCCCAGTACTCGCGCAGGTTGCCGACGGAATTGCCCATTGCGTGGGCGTACTCGCAGACGAAGAACGGCTTTCCATTGTCGTTTTTGCCGCGGCTGATCAGCCAGTCGACGCTCGGGTACATGGTGCTGTCGATGTCGGCGACGGAATTCATTCGCTCATAGTGAATCGGCCGGGTGGGGTCAAGTTCGCGGGTGCGTTTGGCGACGGCTTCGAAGTTGCAGCCGCTGCCGGCCTCGTTGCCCATCGACCAGATCACCACCGACGGATGGTTTTTGTCGCGTTCGATCATCCGCTCCATGCGGTCGACGTGGGCCCGCTCCCAGATGGGCTTGTTGCCGAGCGTGCGATTGAGGTCGTAGCCCATGCCGTGCGACTCGATGTTCGCTTCGTCGACGACATAGAGGCCGTACTCGTCGCACAGGTCGTACCACACGGGGTCGTTGGGATAGTGAGACGTCCGCACTGTGTTAATGTTGAACCGCTTCATCAGCAGGATGTCCTGGATCATCGATTCCACGGAAACGTAGTGGCCGGTGTCGGGATCGTGCTCGTGGCGATTGACACCTTTGAACAGCACCGGCTCGCCATTGATCCAGACCTGGCTGTCCTTGATCTCGACCTTACGAAAACCGACGCGGGCCGATAGCACTTCCATCACCTTCGCCTTGCCGCCCAGTTCCGTCAGTTCCAGCGTCACCGTGTAGAGATGGGGCGTTTCCGCGGACCATTTGCGCGGATTGCGGGCCATGATTTCAAACGACAGTTCTCGTTCCTCGTTCGCCTTTATACTGTGGGATTTGCTTATGGAGACCGTATTGATTTTGTTCTTTCCATCCCACAAGCCCGCATTGATACAGGGTTCACCCATCTCGGCGTCGCTGTAGTTTTTCACTTTACATGTGACCTTAAGCGTGCCGTCTTTGTATTGGGCGTCGAGATCGGGCACGATTTTGAAGTCGCGGATGTGCAGTTTCGGCGTGCTGAACAGATAGACGTCGCGGAAGATGCCGCTGAGGCGCCAGAAGTCCTGATCCTCCAGGTACGAGCCGTCGCACCAGCGGTAGACCTCAGCCGCCAAGAGGTTCTCGCCGGGCTTGAGGTACTTTGTCACGTTGAATTCGGCGGGTGTGCGGCTGCCTTCGCTGTAGCCGACTTTCTCGCCGTTGATCCAGAGATAGAACGCCGACTCCACGCCGGCAAAGTGAATGAACACCTCGCGGCCGTCCCAGTCGGCCGGCGTGCTGAACGTATGCCGATATGAACCCACCGGGTTGTTGTCGTGGGGGATGTGCGGCGGGTTTGCCCGGAACGGATAGCGCACATTCACATAAATCGGCAGCCCGTAGCCGTGCATCTGCCAGTTCGACGGCACGGGGATTGTGTCCCATGTGCGGTCGTTGAAGTCGGTCTTGTAAAAATCGACGGGCCGGTCGGCGGGGCGCTTGACCCAGTTGAACTTCCATTGCCCGTTGAGCGACTGATAATATTTCGAGGCCGTCCGGTCGCAGGAAAGGGCCGCTTCGGCGCTGTCGTAAGGCATCAGCGTCGCATGGCCGGGCTCCTTGTTCAAGCCGATCATGATCGGGTCTTCCCAGTCCGGCAGGTCCGCCCCGAACACGCACATGGACAGCCCCGTCAAAGTCACTATCGAAATCAGCACATTCGAACGCATCTCTTCACCCTTTCCATGTGGAGAACAGCGTAACTACCCATTCATAAGGCCCCTGCATCGCAAGGCCTGGATGCCGCGATTCTATCACATCTGCGCGGCAAGGACAACCTGCCGCAGACGGTATCGTACTGGTATTGTCCTGTTCGTATCGGCAAATTTGTCGATAATATATTTTTCGGTGCGCCAATTGGTCACGTGCGCCGTCGGCGAGGACCGATTCACCTGCAAAGCGGGCGGCCGCGAACATCCCCCGGCGCCCTGCGAATGATAGTTCGGCGCGTACTTGACAGGCGGCGGAGGCGCGTCTATGATGAAAAGTTTGGTTATCGGAAGTAAAGGAATCGCGGATGTCGGAAACTGAAAAGAAGGGTTATCGGGATACACTTAATCTGCCCAACACGACGTTTGCCATGAAGGCCAACCTCGTGCAGCGTGAGCCGCAGCAGCGGAAGGTCTGGGAAAAGGCGGATATGTACGAGCGGATTCTGGCCGCCAGGGCCGGTGCGCCCCAATTCATCCTTCATGACGGCCCGCCGTACGCCAACGGCGACATCCACATGGGCCACGTGGTCAACAAAGTGCTCAAGGACCTGGTGGTCAAGTACATGACCATGAAGGGCCTGCGCTGTCCGTATGTGCCGGGCTGGGACTGCCACGGGCTGCCGATCGAGGTGAAGGTCATGGCGGAACTCGGCGACAAGGCCCGCGACATGGACAAACCCGAGATTCGAAAGCTGTGCAAACAGTATGCGAGCAAATACGTCAAGCTCCAGACGAAGCAGTTTCAGTCTCTGGGGATCTTCGGCGATTTTAAGAACCCGTACCTGACGCTCAAGCCGCAGTACGAAAAAGGCATTCTGGAAATCTTCGCCGCGCTGGTCGGCAACGGCCTGGTTTACAAGCAGCTCAAGCCGATCCACTGGTCGGTGGGCTGTGAGACCGCGCTGGCGGATGCGGAACTGGAATACAAAGACATCACAAGCTCCAGCATTTACGTCAACTTTCCCGTAGCGGAGGCATCGGTCGGCAAGCTGAAGGAACTGGGGCTGGTCAGCGGCGGCGGCAAGCCCTGCTTCATGATCTGGACGACCACTCCCTGGACGCTGGCGGCCAATCTCGCCATCGCGGTTCACCCTCGGCTGGATTACGTGGGGCTGCATTACGAGAAGGACGGGCAGGCATTCGAGTCCGTCGTCGGCGTCGACCGGCTGGGTGCGGTTGTGAAGGCCGCCGGGCTCGAAGAAGGACAATACAAGATCACTCCTCCGGTCAAAGGGGCCCAACTGGAAGGCCTCCGCTACAGCCATCCGTTTGTCGCGTCCAATCCCACGGACAAAGACGCGTGGATGGTCGTGACAGCGGAATACGTGACGACCGAAGACGGCACGGGCCTGGTGCACACGGCGCCGGGCCACGGGGCCGACGACTATATGACCGGTCAGAACTATGACCTTGCCGTCTACTCACCCGTCAAAGACGACGGCTGCTACGACGACACGGTGCCGGAGTGGCTGTGCGACAAGAACGTGCTGCAGGTGGACCCGGAAGTCAATGCACATCTGAAGAAGATCGGGCTGCTCGTGAGCGAACAGAAGATCCTTCACAGCTATCCCCACTGCTGGCGGAGCAAGACGCCGGTTATCTTCCGGGCGACCGAGCAGTGGTTCGTCAGTGTGGAGCGGCAATTGCCGCAGGTCGATATGAGTCTGCGCAACCTCGCTCTCGAACAGATCGGCAACGTCAAGTGGATTCCGTCGTGGGGTGAGAAGCGCATCCGGGGCATGCTCGAATCCCGGCCGGACTGGTGCATCAGCCGCCAGCGGGCGTGGGGTCTGCCGATACCCGCCTTTGTTAATTCGGCGGGCAAGAGTCTGCTGACCAGGGAATCGGTGCTGGCCGTTGCCGAACACATCGGACAGAAGGGCTCGGACAGTTGGTTTACAGACTCGCCGAAGGAGATATTGGGTGAGCACTTCCAGCTTCCGGAAGGCTTCGCCTGGGACGACCTGCAGAAGGAAGAGAACATCTTCGACGTCTGGTTCGAGTCGGGGTGCAGTTGGCACAGCGTCGCCGCCAAAGCGGGATGGCCCGTGCCGGTCGATCTGTATCTCGAAGGGTCTGACCAGCACCGCGGCTGGTTTCAGTTGTCGCTGCTGCCGGCGCTGGGTGCGATTCAGAAGCCCCCCTTCAAGGCGGTGCTGACACACGGCTTCACCGTCGACGAAAAGGGCATGAAACAGTCCAAGTCGCTGGGCAACTACGTCAACGCGATCGAAGAGATCGAAAAGTACGGGGCCGACGTGCTGCGTCTGTGGGTGGCCAGCGTGAACTACCAGGAAGACGTCCGCTGCAGCGACGAACTCATCGGCCGGCTCCAGGATGCTTATCGGAAGATCCGCAACACGCTGCGATACCTGCTGAGCAATCTCGACGATTTCGATCCGTCGACCTCGGTCGCCTATGCGGACATGCAGCCCATCGACCGGTGGGCCGTCGAGCAGTTGCAGACGCTCATCGCGCGCATCCACGAGGCGTATGAAGGCTTTGCGTTCCATCGTGTTTTTTCGCTGCTCTACAACTTCTGCACCGTGGAGATGAGCAGTATTTACATGGACGTCATGAAGGACCGTCTGTACTGCGACGCTAAAGACAGCCTTTCTCGCAGAAGCTGCCAGACGGCCATGCAGTCGATACTCGACGCGCTCGTTAGAATGCTGGCGCCCATCCTGGCGCATACCGCCGAGGAGGCGTGGCAGGCGGCCAAGCACAAATCGCAGGACGTCGACAGCGTGCACGTGGCGATCATGCCCGAGGTTGACCCATCCATTGATGTCACGGCCAACGAGGGCACGTGGGAGACGCTCATGCAGCTTCGCGACGAGGTTCTCAGGGCGCTCGAAGGACTCAGACGGTCGCAGGAGATCGCCAGCAACCAGGAAGCCGTCGTGGAGATCGTCACCGACAATGACGACATCATGGCGGCGGTCACGGGCTTCGGCGTCGCATCTTTCGCGGCACTGTGCATCGTCAGCGAAGTCACGTTGAGCAAGGGTTCCGAGCCGCGGATTGTCGCCCGCAAGAGCCCCCATGCCAAATGTCAGCGATGCTGGAATTACTGGCCGAGCGTCGGCGCCGATGCTGAACATCAGGACCTTTGCGCTCGTTGTATTGAAGTTGTCGGCGGGACGCGCTCGTAAGCGCGGGCCGGCGGCTCGGATGTGATGCGAAGGTCATTTTACGGCGGGACATTGCCCGCCGGTGTTTACATAAGCGGGTCTATTGGACCTCAACAAAGACAAAGTGGTGTGCGAGATATTAGCCCGTCTCGACGCCGCGGGGGGTGGACGCCCCCCCATAAAAGTCGACGGGACGTGGGGGTCTTTTGCGCCCATGCTGGCGGCCCACATCGCCGGGCAGCTCAAACGCCCGGTGCTTTACGTCAGTCCGCACATCGATGACGCGGACAACGTGAGCGACGACCTGGCTGTTTTCGCCGGGCGAGCCGTTGAGACGTTTCCGGTATGGGAGGGTCGGGATAAGCCGGTCGACGCCACCGACGAGATCGGCGCCCAGCGGCTGCGGATCGCATTGGGGCTGGGCCGCGGCCGGGACTTGAGCGACCTAATTATAAGCACGTCCGTGCAGGCCCTCAATCAGCCTGTTCCCAGCCTGGAACTGCTCGAACAGGGCGGGCTGACGCTCAAGGTCAGCCAGGTCATCGAGCCCCAGCTTGTCGTCGAATGGCTGCTCGACGCCGGCTTTGAGCAGGTCGAGAGCATCGACCTGCCCGGCCAGTTCGCCCGCCGCGGCGGTATTGTGGACGTCTTTGCGCCGGTCACCACCGAGACCGCCGCACGGGGTACATCCGCGGTACGCGATATCGAAGCCGTCCGGATCGAGTTTTTCGGCGACACCATCGAAAGCCTCCGCCGCATCGATCTGGATACACAGCGTTCGACCGCGCACATCGACAGCGTCGGCATCATCGCGCCTGTCGGCCATGAACGGCTGGAGCAGACGGAACTGTTTGCCAATCTTCTGCCCGCCGATGCGATCATTATTCTCGAAGAACCCGCCAGCGCCGCCGAGGTCTCGGATGTATTCCTCGACCGACTCGAAGACCCGCGGGGCCTGTACCCTTGGGCCGCCGTCTATAAGGCCTTGAACCGGTTTGCACTCCTTGAAATCAGCCGCTTCGCCGATGCCGCCGACAGCCTGCATATTGATGTTACCAGTGCTCAGCAGTACGAACACAAGGCGGGCGCGATGTACAAGTCCAGCACCGACGCACTGGAGGAACTGCTCGCCGAGGCCGACCGCAAGGAAGTGCATCTCTATTGCGAGAATTTCGCCGAGGCCAAACGGCTCACGGAAATCATTACCGAGAAACACGGCCGCGTGCCCGAGCGGCTGAATCTGCCCATCGGTTTCATCCATCAGGGCTTTGTGGTGACGTCGCTGGAAGCCATCGTCATCAGCCATCACGAAATCTTCGGACAGGTCGCCGTTCGCCGGCGCATTCGCGCCATCCGGAGCGTATCACCCGTCGAAAGCACGCTCGACCTGCAAAAAGGCGACTACGTCGTACACGTCAGTTACGGCATCGGCCGGTTCCGGGGCATCGCCACGATGGAAAAGAACGACAGCATCAGCGAGTATCTGACGCTGGAGTTCGCCGACAAGACCATGCTGCACGTGCCTGTCAGCAGCATCGCACTCGTTCAGAAATATATCGGCTCGGCCCCAACGCGTCCTGCGCTCAGCAAGATCGGAACGAAAAAATGGGAGCGGCAGAAGGAAAAAGTCGCCCTCGGCGTGCGTGAACTGGCGATGGAACTTCTGGACCTTCAGGCGCAGCGTGAGAAGTTAGGCGGCTTTGCGTTCGGCGACGATTCCGTGTGGCAAAAGGAATTCGAGGAGTCGTTTCTCTACCAGGAAACGCCGGACCAGATCACGGTTAACGAACGCATCAAGACCGACATGAAGCAGCCCGTGCCCATGGATCGCCTGCTGTGCGGCGACGTAGGCTACGGGAAGACGGAGCTGGCCATGCGGGCGGCTTTTAAGGCAGTCGAAGCGGGAAAGCAGGTGGCCCTGCTGGCGCCCACGACCGTGCTGTCCGTTCAGCACGGCCGGACCTTCGCCCAGCGCTTCGCGGATTTTCCGGTGACCATCGAGGTGATCAACCGCTTTGCCGCCCCCAAGCATACCCGGGAAACCATCGCCCGCGCCAAACGGGGACAACTGGACATTCTCATCGGTACGCACCGTCTCCTGAGCCAGGACGTCGGCTTCAAAGACCTCGGGCTGCTGATCGTCGACGAAGAGCAGCGGTTCGGCGTTGCGCACAAGGAACGGCTCAAGCAGTTCAAGGTCAACGTGGATGTTTTGACCATGACCGCCACACCGATTCCGCGAACGCTGCACTTGTCGCTTCTGGGGCTGCGCGACATCAGCTCACTGTCGACGCCGCCGCTCGACCGCCGGGCCATCGTGACCCGCGTGTGCCGCTATGACAAAGCGCTTGTGCGGCGGACCATCTTTCATGAACTCAACCGTCAGGGACAGGTCTTCTTCCTGTATAATCGCGTCCAGTCCATCCAGCGGGCCGCCGCGGAATTGCGAACGCTCATCAACGACAACACAGTCCGCGTGGACGTCGCTCACGGACAGATGGCCAAACACGAGCTCGAAGACGCCATGATCCGCTTCGTGACGGGGCGTACACAGGTCCTTGTCTGCTCGACTATCATTGAATCGGGCCTGGACATTCCCAACGCCAACACCATGATCATCTGCGACGCCGACCGCTTCGGGCTGGCCCAGCTTCACCAGTTGCGGGGGCGCGTCGGGCGATACAAGCACCGGGCCTACGCCTATCTTCTGCTGCCGCCGTCCCGACCCGTCACACCAACGGCCGCCAAACGGCTCAAGGCCATCGAAGAGTATTCACAATTAGGCGCGGGTTTTCGTATTGCCCTGCGGGACCTCGAAATACGCGGGGCAGGCAACATTCTGGGCGCCGAGCAGTCGGGGCACATCAATACCGTCGGCTACGAGATGTACTGTCAACTGCTCGCCCAGGCCGTCAAACGACTCCGAAACGAGCCCCTGGAGGAACCGCCCTCGGTCATAGTGGATCTCGCGTTCCCCACGTACATCCCCAAGGGATACATTCCTTCCGACCGGCAGCGCATGGATGTTTACCGGCGCATCGCGCTTGCCGCGGGCGTCGCCGATCTCGACCGGCTGAGAGAAGAACTGGGCGACCTCTTTGGACCGCCGCCCCGCCAGGTCGAGCGATTGCTGGATCTGAGTCAACTGAGGATCATGGCGGCGCGATGGGACATTAAGAGCATTTTCGTCTCAAAACCGGATCTCGTGTTTACTCTGTCCGACGACGAAACGACCGCCGACCTTTTCGCCCGGGCGCCGGGCATTGTTCGCATACCGGACGCACGCACGGTGCATCTGCGGCTGGACAACAAGTATTTCGAGCCCGAGACACTGATGAGCATCCTGCGGAAGATGTTGAGAAAAATAAAATAATCGACGTCGGCGCCGCAATGACATATAATCGCATTCCGTATCGGTTAACCGGACCGTGTTCAAGCCGCAATGGGTTGTGGGAATTATACCATGAAAAGAAAAAATGAAATTCTCCTGGCGGTCGGCGTGGCGGCTCTTCTGGTCGTCGGCTGTGAAGACCAGACGGCACGCAAAGGCAAGTTTACTCAGGAAGAGATGGAGAAGATTCCATTTGCCCACCGCGAGAACCTGCCCGTCCCATCCGACGGCCTCACCCTGAGCGTCAAGAACGAGACCATCACGGTGGATGAGATCATCACGCCCGTAATGCAGGTCTTCAGGCCGACGGCCGGCACCGAAGCCGACCTTTTTCGCGTGCGCGCAAGGCCTCTGGTAAGAGAAGCGGTCATCGGTAAGATCACTGACATCCTGCTGTACCAGGAAGCCAGAAAGCAGGCCCCTGAAAAAATTGACGACATGCTGGAAACCGCGGTGGAGAAGGAAATTAAAAGGTTTCTGGCGGGTTACGGCAACAATTATGCGGAGGCACAGAAAGCGCTTGCCGAACGGGGCATGGACTGGACGAAATTCCGCGAGTTTCAGAAGAAGCTCCTGCTGACCCAGTCGTATTATGCGTCGCATAACCTCATGGAGGACCGGCCGATCTCTCACAGCGAGATGCTGGCTTCTTACGAGGCGATGCAGAACGACCATTTTCAGTTCAAGGGTTTTCTTCGGCGAGAAGACGTCAAGTGGGACGGTTACGTTCAGTTTCGGCTGATCGACATCGTTCCCGGGCGGCTTGGCTTTGAGGAAATCCAGGCCGCCGGCGGCTCGCAGCAGGCGGCACTCGCCAAGGCCGGGGCCCTGCTGGAACAGATCAAGAATGGTGCGGATTTTGCGGAATTGGCCACTCTCCACTCGCACGGGCACCGCGCCGCGGACGGCGGTTTGTGGACGCCTGTCAGCGAGGGTTCGCGCCTGGTGAGCACCTATGCTCCGGTGCTGGCGGCCGCCCAGAAAATGGAGATCGGGCAGGTCGCCGGGCCCATCGAGTCGGACGGTCATATTTTTCTGGTGAAGGTCGAAGACAAGAAGGTCGGCGGTGTGGCGGCATTCGCAGACATTCAGGCCAGGATCGAAATGGATATCCAGATGGTCCGGCGCCGTGAGCGATTTGAAAAGCTGATCAGCAAACTGATAGAACAGGCGGACGTCGCGGGCCTGGATCCGTTTGTGGATTGGTGCACTGAAAAAGCGTGGGTGAGATGGCGGTCCGAACAGGGGCTCGCCGGCAACTGAGACGTGGACGCCGGGTGAACGAATGAAGATAATTGCTCATGGTATTGACCTGGTTGACTTTCCGCGGCTCGAAGAATTGATCGAGCGGCACGGAAGCCGGTTTCTCAACCGCGTTTTTACGACCGGCGAGCAGGCCGCGGCGGACCGCGTTCGTAACCGTGTCGAAAAACTTGCCGGACGTTTTGCCGCCAAGGAAGCGGTGCTCAAGCTCATCGGCACCGGCTGGCGGGGACGCATCGCCTGGACCGACATCGAAGTGCTCAACAATTCCGCCGGCCAGCCCATGGTTGAAATCTCCGGTGAGGTCAAACGCATCGCCGACACGCTCGGCATCGAGCAAATCACATTGAGCATCACGCACACCGCTAATTGGGCCATCGCCTCGGCGGTCGCCCTGGCGGAAGCAAAGTGAATATGGGGGCGTTCGACTGCATTGTGATTGGAGGAGGGCATGCCGGGGTTGAGGCGGCATGGGCGGCTTGTCGGCTGGGCGCACGGACGCTTCTGATAACGATGCGCCGCGACACCATCGCCAAGATGAGCTGCAACCCCGCCATCGGAGGGCTCGCCAAGGGTCAGATCGTCCGCGAAATCGACGCTTTGGGCGGACTCATGGGCCTGGCCATCGACGCCACGGGGATTCAGTTTCGGCTGCTCAACCGCTCCAAGGGCCCGGCCGTCCAGTCGCCGCGCGCCCAAGCGGATAAGTACAAGTATAAGGACTACATCCGCAATGCCCTCGAAAACGCCGACAATCTGACGATTCATGAAGGCGTCGCCGCGGATATCCTGACCAGCGATGGCGCGGTCACCGGTGTTGCATGCCTCGACGGCACGCAGTTCGCCGCACCCACGGTCATCGTCACGGCGGGAACCTTCCTGCGCGGCGTCATGCATGTGGGTCCGCGGCAATGGGCCGGCGGCCGACTCGACGAGCCCGCAAGCAACGAATTGAGCGACAGTCTCCGACGGCTCGGTCTGACGATCGGCCGCCTCAAGACAGGCACCCCGCCGCGGCTCGATGCGGCGACCGTTAACTTTGATGAAGTCGAGGTCCAGCCCGGCGACGATGAGCCTATGCCGTTTTCCTTTCTGAATGAGCGGATTGATCGTCCGCAGACGCCCTGCTGGATCACCTGGACCCACCCGGCCATCCACGACCTGCTCCGCGAAAATCTTCACAGGGCCCCGATGTATACCGGGCAGATCACGGCTACGGGCGCCCGGTATTGCCCCAGCATTGAAACTAAAGTTGTCCGGTTTGCGGACAAGGACCGCCACCAGGTCTTCCTCGAACCCGAGGACGAGGCCCTTTCGACGATTTACTGCAACGGGATCAGCACCTCCTTCCCGGAGGACATTCAGGATCAGATGATCGCGATGCTGCCCGGCACTCGCAGGGCCCGGATCATCCACTACGCCTACGCCATCGAATACGATTATTGCCCCGCAGTTCAGTTGCAGGCGAATCTCGAAACCCGTGCCGTCGCGGGGCTCTTTCTTGCCGGGCAGGTTAACGGCACCAGCGGCTACGAAGAAGCCGGCGCCCAGGGACTCGTGGCCGGCGTCAACGCCGTCCGCAAAATCGGCGGGGCCGAACCGCTCGTTCTGGGCAGGGATCAGGCGTACATCGGCGTCCTTATAGATGATCTCCGAACCCGCCAGATCGACGAGCCCTACCGCATGTTCACCTCACGGGCCGAGTACCGGCTAAGCTTAAGGTCCGATAACGCCGACCGGAGATTGACTGATATCGGCAGATCGGTCGGCCTTGTCGACGACACGCGATGGCAAACTTACCTCCACAAGGTCGCGGGGGTCGAACAAGTCAGCGGTATCCTCAAACAGGTGCGCCGCGACGGCAAACCCCTGTGGCAGTTACTGAAACAGCCCGACTGCCCGACGGATGGGATCCTTGCCGAACCTGCAATTCAGATGTTGAACTTGCCGAATGAGGTTTTGCAGGCCGCGTGCGTCGACGCCAAGTACGAAGGCTACCTGGTTCGCCAGCAACAGCAGATCGCCGGATTTCGCAACCTTGAGAACATCAAGCTGCCCGCGTGGCTTGATTATCGGACGATCAGCCACCTGCGGTATGAGGCAAAAGAAAAACTCGCCGCCTTCCAGCCCCACACCCTCGGCCAGGCCTCCAGAATCGGAGGCATCACACCTGCCGACGTAACGGTTATCCAAATCCATCTAAAGAAGAACCACAGCTTAAAATGAGTACATACCGGCGACGCTCCAGGGGGAAGTGCCTTGCGGCAGTCGCGTGCAGTCGGTGCTGCTTGGAATATAAAATTATATGCGTTATTCCCACGCGAAACCACGCGGCCGGGTGGGGGGTGCCGGCTCATTTCGAACTCAGCCCGATAAAAACAACGTCTGGAACACCTCCGCGATTGGGTACACACCCCGCCCAGACGTATATAAGGCTTCATTTTGGCTGACATGACATTTTTGCGACCTGTCAGTGCGGCATTCCGTTAATAAAGTCCGGATCGTTTTCTGGTCGACAAATAAACTAATGCCAAACAAAGCGGCGCATAATTCGTTAAATAGGGTGTTGACAGTCGCATGAATGCAGTTATAATCTGCGTGTTGTACTGGTTTTAGCGACAAGGAAAGGGTGCGCTAAGTGAATACTGTGGGAATCAGTCGTGCATTCGTATAGGTTTGAACGCTTCTATACGGACGCAATGTGCGCCGGATTTATTGTTTTGGCGCTTCGTGCTTCAGGGACACTGCAGGCGAACATGTTATCGCGGGAGGTGGTGGGTATGCCGAATTAGGCGACACAGCGTAACTTGATCTTTGCGGTGGACTAAAGTGGCGGCCTGAAGGTTTCCACTTTTTTTGTTTCAAGGACAGGGAAAAAGAGGATATGAGTCAGGAACTGATAAGGATCGTTGATAATATCGCACGCGACAAGAACATTGATCGCGAGTCGATTTTCCAGGACCTTGAAGCAGCGATGGTGTCGGCCATTCGTAAATCGTACGGCAAGGAAGAAGCCGACGTCGACATCGTCGTCACCATCGACCGCGGCAGCGGAGAGATCACCGCCTTCAAGGATGAGGAGAAGATTGACGTCCGGAGTCTGGGGAGGATCCCGGCCCAGACCGCCAAGCAGGTTATGATTCAGAAGATCAAGGCCGACGAGCGCGACAGCATTTTCGCCGAATACGTGCAGCGCAAAGGCGAGATCATCAACGGCGTCGCGGGACGCTACGAAGGCGGCTCTCTTGTGGTCACTTTCAGCCGCGCCGAAGGCATTATGCCGCGAACGGAGCAAATTACAGGCGAGACGCACCATCCGGGTGAGCGCATCCGCTGCCTGATCCTCGATGTGCGCGATACCGCCAGTCAGGTGCGGATCATCCTTTCCCGAACGCACCCTGACTTTATACGCAGGCTGTTCGAACTGGAGGTGCCCGAGGTCGCCGAAAGCATCATCGAAATCAAGGGCCTTGCGCGCGAGGCGGGCTATCGGACCAAAATTGCCGTGCATTCCAACGACGACAAAGTGGACGCCGTGGGGGCGTGCGTCGGCGTGCGCGGCAGCAGGATCAGAAACATCGTCGACGAACTCGGCGGCGAAAAGATCGATATCGTGCGCTGGAGCGATTCGTCGCAGGTGCTGATCGCAAACGCCCTCAAACCCGCTGAGGTGAGTGAAATCGCCATCTGTTTTGAACTCGGCAGGGCTACTGTCGTAGTGAGTGAAGACCAGTTGAGCCTGGCCATCGGCAAGCACGGCCAGAACGTGCGGCTTGCAGCGCGGCTGACCGGCTGGGACATCGACATCCTCACGCCATCGGAGTACAATCGCGAGGTGGAGCGACTGGCGACCTGTCTCAAGGACATCGAGGGCATCAACGATACCTTTGTGGATAATCTGCTGGCGCTGGGTATTATCTCCGTGCTCGATCTTGAGGAGGTCGGCCTCGATCCGCTCGTAGAAGAGTTGGGCGTCGACAAGGCGATCGCCCAGACTGTGGTATCGGCGGCAAGTGAGGAAGCGAAACGCCTGGCCGCGGAAAAGAGCAGGAAGCAGGCCGAAAGCATTATGGCGCAGGAGCAGAGGAAAAACGAGGGAGTCGAGAAAACCGCATCGGGCGAGGAACATGATTGATCCCGCCGCGGTGCTGTCGCGTCGCCCGTCAGAGGATCCGGACCGGTGTGTCCGGGGTCGGATCGCCGAAGGCGGCAGACGCATACATTAGAATTGTGGAGATATTGGTTTGGCTAAAGCAACGACGAGAGTACATTTATTGGCCAAGGAGCTGGGCGTAGCGAGTAAGGCCATTGTTGACAAGTGTCAGGCGGAAGGCCTGGACATCACCAACCATATGTCTACAATTTCCGCGGGCTTGGCCGCGACGATTCGTGAATGGTTCAGCGAGGGGGAACACACAACCGCCGTCGAAACCGCCAAGCGGGTCGACCTCAAGAAGGTGCGTGTCCGAAAGAAAGTGGTCAAGGCGGTCGAAGAAGTTCCCATAGAGCAGCCGCCCGTCGAAGAGACCCCAAGTGAGATTGAAGAGATCCCCGAATCGGTGGAACCGCAGATAGCGGCCCCGGCGGCCGCCGAGGCGCCCCCCGAATTGGCGCCGATCACCGAGGCGGCTGCCCCCGAATCTGCGGAGCCGGCGACAGAGCCTGAAATGCAAGTCGAAGAGCCGGCCCAGGCAACAGAAGAGGAACCGACGGCGCCTGAGGCGACGCCGCCTGCTCCGGAAGCGCCCGAGCCGCAAAAGATCATGCCCGCAGGCCCCATGCTCGGCAAACCCAAGCCGGCCCAGTTGACCGGCCCGCGCGTCGTCCGCATGGAGTCGGTCGAACCTCAGGATTTCCGCCCGCGACCACACAGGGCTGCTGGACCTGCACGGCCCGCCAGGGGGCGGTTCGATCAGCCTATCAGCGAACCGCTGCTCCCGCCAACCGGGGATGCCGCCGGCAAGAAGGGAAAAGGCCGGGACCGTACCCGAGGCCGTCGCAAGGATACCGCTGCAACTATTGACGTTGAAAAGAAGCCCCGCAGTATCGGAGGGGGCAAGCGAGTACATGCCCGCGATGTCGAAGAACGCGCCGCACGGCTTGCGGCCGCACGCGGGGAATCGCTGCGATCCAGACCCTCGCGGCGGATCGAATCCAAAAAGTCGCTGGATGTCGGCCAGATGGAGCGGCCCGAGAAGGCAACCGTCACTGAGCCGATTACAGTGAAGAGTCTGTCCGCTGCGCTTATGGTTAAAACCGGTGATATCATCGGCAAATTGATGGGCCAGGGCATCATGGCTACCGCCAACCAGGTGATCGCCGCCGACGTCGCCGAATTGATTGCCGTGGAGATGGGAACCGAATTGACCGTCGAGCGGAAGCAGCTTTTGCAGGAACAGCTTCAGACGGAATTCGATAACCGCCCGCGGAACAATATCAAGAAGCGTCCGCCCATCGTCACCATGCTGGGGCACGTCGACCACGGCAAAACGAGTCTGCTGGACCGCATACGTTCGACCTCTGTTGCGGCGGGCGAGGCGGGCGGCATTACTCAGCACATCGGCGCTTCGATGGTCGAATGGAAAGACAAGAAAGTCACTTTCCTGGATACTCCCGGCCATGAGGCTTTTACCGCCATGCGTGCGCGGGGCGCCAATATGACTGATATCGTCGTGCTGGTTGTCGCGGCGGACGACGGTCTGATGCCCCAAACGGTTGAAGCCATTCATCACGCCAAGGCCGCGGGCGTCGAAATCCTCGTCGCTCTTAACAAAATCGACCTGCCAGGCGTCGACATCAACCGAATTTACGGTCAGTTGGCCGAACATGACCTGACTCCGAGCGAATGGAGCGGGAACACGGAAATCGTCAAAACCAGTGCCATCACCGGCCTGGGCATCGAGGACCTTATCGAGCACCTCGATTACACCGCCGAATTGAAGGATTACAAGGCGGACTGCGAAATCCCGGCCAGCGGCTGGGTCGTCGAGGCCAAAATGACGACCACGCAGGGCGTCGTTGCCACCCTGCTCATCAAGGAAGGCAAGTTGTCCAAGGGCGACATTATTCTCGCCGGCACCGGCTACGGTCGCGTCCGTACGCTCCGCGACAGCCGCGGCAAGAACATAAAATCGGCCACCAGTTCGATGGCCGTCGAGGTTACCGGCCTTAGCGAGGCTCCCCATGCCGGCGACCGGTTCTACTGCACTGACGACCTCAACAAGGCCAAGAACGCCGCCGAGGAGAATCAGATGCGATCACGCGAGAAGTCTCTCTCGCAGAGATCGCAGATTACGCTCGATAACCTCTTCAGCCAGATTGAGTCGGGAAATATTAAGGAACTCAATCTCATCGTCAAGGCCGACGTGCAGGGCTCCGTCGACGTGCTCATCAAGTACCTGACCGATCTGAGCACCGACGAGGTCAAAATCAAGATTATTCACGCTGCGGTAGGCGGCGTCAACGAAGGCGACGTTGTGCTCGCAGAAGCCTCGGGCGCCATCATTATCGGCTTCAATGTCGTCGCCGAGGACCGCGTTCGCGAGATCGCCGACAGCAGGGGCGTCGACATACGCTTTTACAATATTATTTACCGCATCACAGAAGACCTGCGCGACGCCATGACAGGGCTCCTCGAACCGCGGTTCGAAGAGAAACATCTCGGCAAACTCGTCGTGCGAGACACCTTCAAAGTGTCCAGCCTCGGCACGATTGCCGGCTGCTACGTCGACAGCGGGATTATTCCGAAAAAGGCCAAGCTGCGGCTCATCCGCAACAGCATCATCGTCAAGGACAACTGCTCCATCGAGTCGCTGAAGCATTTCAAAGACGACGTGAGGGAGGTCAAGGCGGGTCTCGAATGCGGCGTCAAAATCGCCGGCTTCGACGACATCAAACGCGACGATGTTTTCGAGGCCTATGAAGTCATCGAGGTCGCAAGGACACTGTAAACAGATAAGTTCACATCGGGTGACGAATGGCAACAGGGCAACCATCCAGAAGGCAGGAAAAAGTGGCGCGCGTGATTCGCGAGTCCGTCAGCGACACCATCGCCAATCGTCTCAACGATCCGCGCATTCAGGGGCTTGTGAGCGTCACGGAAGTGGACATATCGCCCGACCTGAAGAATGCGGACGTGGGACTCAGCATCATGAGCACCGATGAAACTCAGCAGAAGCTGACCTTCACTGCGATTCAGCATGCCGCGCGGCACATTCAGACCCGTCTTGGGAAATGCCTGACGTCCAAGTTTTGTCCGAAACTGCAGTTTCACCTGGATACCAAACTGCAGAAAACGCTTGAAACGCTGCGGCTCATCGACGCCGCCGCCAAGGAATACACGCAACCGGAAGATAATCTTGATGATGAACCAATGGACGAGGATGACGAACCGATGGATGAGGACGGCAAACCGATGGACGAGCAGGATTGATCTTTTCGGCGAGACATTATGAAAAACAGCACACAATACGCTAAGGAAATCAGCAAGCTGTACCGCTCGCTGAAAAAGAAGCACGGCAAAGTGACATGCATGACCTTCGACGACCCCGCCGAGACCCTGGTGTATGCGATTTTCAGCGAGCACCAGCGATCCTCCGCAGCCAAGACCCTTTGGAAGCGCATTGGGGCGCATTTCGTGGATCTGAACGATTTGCGGGTCTCGCGCAGCGAAGAGATTTGCGACGTGCTGGGCTCTGATTCGGCTCAGGCCAAGCGCACCGCCACGGCCGTGACGGACGTCCTCAACGCCATCTTTCGTCGACGCGACCGCGTCAGCCTTGTCGATCTTCGGCAAATGGGAAAACGCCAGGCGAGAAAGGAACTCGAGCGCTTCAAGGCTGCGGGGAAATTCGCCATCGACTACTGTTTCCTCGTCGCCCTGGAAGGCCATGCCATCCCCCTGACTCCGAGGATGGTGGACTATCTCAAGGCCGACGGGCTGGTGGATCCGACCGCCACCGATGAAGAAATCGCAGGTTTTCTTGAGCGCCGCATCTCGGCCGCCGACGCCTATGAGTTTTACGCCCTGCTGCGGCGGCAAAGCGAAACCTCCAACAAATCATGTCCGACTGCGGAGCCGTCCGCTGAGACCGACGACGGACGCGAAGCCCCAAAGAAACCCGCCGCAAAAAAGAAGACGGCGAAACGAAAGAAAAGCAAGTGATCTGAGTGGAAGGAAGGGTTTTGACGAAGCAAGTATTGAAACTGGGCATCCCGAAAGGCAGTCTGCAGAACGCCACGTTCGATCTTCTCGAACGGGCCGGATTCAATGTTTCCGGATACGAACGAAGCTATTTTCCCCGCATTGACGACGAGGAGATCCAGTTGATCCTGTTACGGGCTCAGGAAATGAGCCGCTATGTCGAAGACGGCGTGCTTGACGCCGGCTTCACCGGCCATGACTGGATCGTGGAAAACGATTCGAACGTTCATGAAGTTTGCGAACTGCTTTACAGCAAAGCCACCAGCAACCCGGCCCGATGGGTGCTCGCCGTGCCCAGCGAAGCCGCCGCGCAGCAGCCCGAGGACCTCGCCGGTGGCATCGTCGCCACCGAACTGGTCAACGCAACCAAGCGGTATTTCGCAGAGAAAAACGTCAACGTAAAGGTTGAATTCAGTTGGGGCGCCACCGAAGTGAAGGCCCGCCTCGTCGACGCCATTGTCGAACTTACCGAGACGGGCTCGTCGCTCCGCGCCAACAACCTTCGGATCATTGACACGATCATGACCTCCACAACGCGTTTTATCGCCAACCGTACCGCATGGACGGACGCCTTCAAACGTCAGAAAATCGAGAACATCTGTATTCTGCTCAATGCCGCCATTGACGCCAAGACCAAGGTCGGCTTGAAGATGAACGTCAGAAACGAGGACCTTCAGACGATCATTGGTATTCTGCCTGCCGAGAAAAGTCCCACGGTATCCCCATTGGCGGACGGCGCGCATGTGGCCGTTGAAATCATCGTCGATGACAATATCGAGCGAAGACTTATCCCTGAACTAAAACGCGCCGGTGCTACCGGAATTTTCACGTATTCGCTCAAAAAAGTGATACATTAGACGCACCTCGGACACGGTCCGGGAAGATAACCACTGTCTGTTTTTAGGGTATTCTGTATGTCAGGACATTCGCATTGGTCGGGCATTAAATACAAAAAAGCCGCAAATGACGCGAAGCGCGGTAAGATGTGGAGCAAGATCGCTCGCATGATCATCGTCTCGGCCAAGGCGGGGGGCGGCGATCCGGCACAGAACCTGTCTCTGCGCTACGCCATCGATAAGGGCAAAGCCGCCAATATGCCCAAGGACACCATCGAAAAAGCCATCAAGAAAGGCACTGGAGAACTCGGCGCCGTCAACTACGAAGAAGTGCTTTACGAAGGGTACGCCCCCGGCGGCATCGCCATCATGGCCGATGGCCTGACTGACAACCGGAGTCGCACCGCCCCCGAGATTAAGAAGATTTTCGAGCGCCGGGGCGGCTCACTGGGCGCAACCGGCTGCGTGAACTGGATGTTCAGCAAGAAAGGGCTCATCACCGTCCGCAGCGACGCCATTGCCGAGGACGACCTGATGGAGATCGCTCTGGCCGCCGGCGCCGACGACATGCAGAACACCGGCCCTGTATACGAAATCACCTGCGCCGCAACCGCCTACGAACAGCTCCGCAAGGCCCTCCAGGACAAGAAGATTCCCACCGAGGTCGCTGAGATTTCCATGGTTGCCCAGAATATGGTGCCCGTGAGAAACGCTGAGACAGCGAAGAAGATTCTCGGCCTCATGGAAGAACTCGAAGATCACGACGATGTCCAAAATGTTTACGCCAATTTCGACATTCCTGACGAAATCCTTGAGGCGGCGGAAGACTGATCCTGCTTGTCTGAACACGCGGGGTCTACTGCGGGTCGGATGCTGAGTACGACTACTCTCGTTCGAGTTCCGCCAGTCGCGCCTTGGCAAGCTGATAGTTGCTCTCGCCCAAGCGGCTGAAGAGTTGTCGCCCCGGATACATCGTCGCAAATTGCCGCCGGTAGGCATCCTCGATCTCTATCGCTCGGCGATAGTGCATGATGGCTGCCTCGTTGCGGTCGACCGCCTCAGCGATCCCGGCCGATTTCAAGTGGAGCCTGTCCGAGCCCGGATAGCGCTGTACCGCTTCGCTCAATGCCGCAAAGGCCGCCTCCAGATGTTTGCGTCGCCGGTCGCTCGAGGCCCGATCCGCCATCGTTTCATACACCTGCCCAAGCTTCTCGTAATGTCTGAAGTTCGCGGGATCGCGTGCGATCGCCTCGCGAAAACAATCGGCCGCCCGCTCCAGAATCGCTGCATTCGGGCTCGGGCCATCAGCATATCGCCGCAGGTACGCTTTGCCCGCCGTCGATGACGCCATCGGGCTTAACGCATCGACCTTCGCCGCCTGATTGAGCAGCGTTGTCGTCGAAAACCCATCCTGCAACGCCTGCTGTGTCAGCCGCCCGGCTTTCACGGTCGGCATCAGTGAGAAGGCCAGAAAGGCGACAGCCAAGATCGCGGTTACGCCGATCATCGCCAGTCGCAGCGGCCGTGCGGGCACAAACACCGCCACAGTCCTGGCATGCGAATCGGCCGCGAACAAACACGCGACGATAGTCCAGAACAACGTCAGCACCGCCGGCTCAAAAATTGCAAAGTCGATCACGTTGTGAATCGCCACGGCGGCTATGCCGCAGAAGAGCCCCGCCGCCAGACCGCGGCCGCACTGCTGCGGCGATGCCGCCACCGTCCTGCTGGAAAACCAGACCAAAGTGAAGACGACGCCGAAGACAACCACCGGAACGATGTACAGAACCAGCATGACATAGATCTTTACATCGATTCGGTCGCCCAGGTCGACGGCATTCAGCAAGGGCCGAAGCATCAGCATCGCCGACCCCGTCGCCGCCAAAGTCGCCATTGCAAGCCGCCCGGAGGGCCCCGCCTGCCCGTGCACCCCTTCAGAAGCGTCGAAGCGGCCCGCCGAAGCAACAGCGCGATACAGGACGACCGCAAATCCCGCAAGAAAGCCCATCAAACCCGCGGGCCCATATTGACTCAGCAGGCTCAGCAGGAAATTGTGCGGATCGCTCACCGTCTCCGGCGCTGCGGCGATCTTGTAGTGCGGATAAAGCACCGCGAAGTTGCCGCCTCCTGCCCCGGCCAGCGGCTTGTCGGCATACATTGCCATTGCTCCTTTCCAGTACTGCCAGCGAACCAGCATGGATGCCCCGCCGGGCAATGTGTCGTGGCGCATGCCGTACGCCGTCACACCTGCAACCGCAGCGACGATTCCCACAATGCAGAGCACCCACAGCACCACGCGAAAGCGCCAAAGCCGCCGCCCGAATCCGATTGCCGCCGCGAACAAAACGATCCCAACCACTGCCGCCCCCAGTGCGCCGCGGCTGCGCACGATGATCAATCCCACCCATGCAATCGCCGCCGCCAGAGCGACGCATGCGGTCAACGCGTCCGAAGACCGGCCGCGGCGCGCGCGGATGCAATCCGCCGCAAGACCCGTCGCCGCAAACGCCACCAGCAGCAGGAGCGAACCTGTCGAGTTGCTCGTCGTCAGAAAGCCTCGTATGTCCTTGCCGTACAACCGGTGCTCGTACAGCATCTGTTCGAATGAACCCGGCTCGGCCCCGATGACCTCCAGATGCTTCTGGGGGTCGCTTTCGTAATCGGCGATCATCTCGGCGTTGCTCGTAAAGAACTGGTCGGCGCACTGCCACGTCGTCACCGCCCCCAGCGCGAAGATCACGAACAAGACCAGCTTCAGCCTGTGCTGGCTGCCAAGGATCTGAACCAGCATGACCGCCGCCGCCATGGGCGCGATGAGCGTCGCCATGTCGTTGATTGCCGCCCGCTTGTTCGAGGCCGCCGCGACGGCCACCACAGCCGCCGGCAGAAACAACGCCAGACCCCACTCGATCCCGCTGAACCGATACACAACCGTCCGCCGGCAGAACCCGGCGACAAACCACGCTGCCGCGGCCAAGATCAACACCCCCGAAAGAAGCACGCTGAATGCCTCATTGGTCAAGAACTGTGCGGGATTGAGCAATCCGCCGTGCGGGCTCTCGATATACGTGGCTCGCACCGCCAGTACGCAGAGGCACACGATCAGAAGCAACGCCTCAAAGCGTTCAAAAGCCTTGCTGTCCTTCTGTGTGATGTGCACCGCCCCGCCGCGTGTCATGGCCGCCCCTGTGGATTCGGGTTGCCCGTGCTTTCCAGAATTGCAACAATCGTCAGGATCATGGCCGTCTGGGCGAGAATCAGCAGCGCCCCCGCCCAATCCACCTGATACAGAAATACCGCACTGACCCCCGTGCATACCGTCGCAAGGTACAGGGTCAAGACGGTCTGTGTGTCTGTAAGGCCGCGCCGCTTCAGGCGGTGCGAAAAATGCTGCGTGTCCCCCACGAACGGGCTCTTGCCCTGGCGAATCCGCAGAAATGTCACGCTGATAAAATCGTACAGCGGCACCGCCATGACAACCAGGGGCATACAGACCGCGTACAGTCCCGCCCCGTGAGCCTCATGGTAGTAGGTTGTCCGCAGCGTGATAATCGCCGCGAAGTAGCCAACGATCAGCGAACCGCAGTCCCCCATGAAAATCCGTGCAGGTGGAAAGTTGAAGATGAGAAAGCCTGCGAGGCTGCCCATGAACACCAGTCCCAATGCCCCGACAAACATCTGTCCCGAGAGCGCCGCCGCCGTAAACAGGACGGCCGAACTGATTAGAGCGATGCCGGTGCTGAGACCGTCCATGTTATCGAGAAAATTGAACATGTTGACAATGAGCACGATCCATACGGCTGAGAAGGCCGTCGTCGCCACCCTGCTTGGAATGAAGAATTCAAGCCGGATATCCGCAAACCACGCAATCGCAATCGCCACCACAAACTGAACAAACAGCTTGAAAAACGGTCCTAATCTCTTGCGGTCGTCATAGAGTCCCATGATGTGAAGCACCAGTCCGCCCGCCAGGACCAGCAGCAGATCCGGGGTCTTGCGCAGAAACCCCTCCGCATGCATCGTCACCGATGCGTCGAACCACCCCACAATCCCCGGCGCAATTACGAATCGCATCAACACCAGCCCCCCCGCCAGGAACAGGGCAATCGTCCAGAATATCGCAATCCCTCCACCGAGGGGCACTACTGTGCTGTGATAGCGGTCGGCCGCAGGTCGGGCCACGAACCCTCGCCGCAGACTCACGCGCCGCACCGCCGCAGTCAGCGCCGCCGATACTGCACATGAACCCGCCGCCAAGCCAATCGCCAGAACCGTCAACGTGTCAATCGCACCGTCTCCTTAAGCAAGTTCCTCGCTGTTGCTCTTTCTCGCCGCAACCCGGACCTCCAGCATAGGCGCAACGACGTGCACAAGCCGGCGGATCAACCGATAACCGCTGTCGCCCAGCCCCAGCCGGGTCGACCAGAGGGCCCCAAACCGGTCGTATCCGAAGCGGGCCGTCCGCGCCTCGTCAATGGCAAAGCCGCAATCGGCCACAAGATTGCCCAATGTCTGCACGTTCCACGAATACACATGATGATTGGGTTCGGCGGGGTCGTATCGGCGGTATCGCCGTTCCTTTTCGAAAGGCACAAACAGCAACAGCCGCCCGTCCGCTTTCAGAAGTGATCTCATCTCCTCCAGAACCTTGGCCGGATCAGGCGTGTGCTCCAGCACATGATGACAAATCACCACGTCGACCGAACCGGTCGCCAGTGTGCCGAGGTCCGTAATGAAGTCGATATTGTGCTCACGAACTTCGGCTTCAAGGTGCGCCGCCAGGTCGTAACCCACCCTCCGTTTGCACGCCAGCGCCGCCAGATTCCACCCCATCCCTACGCCGTATTCCAGCACGGTGTCGGAAGCGGACACGTAGGGGGCGATCTTCTCGGCACGCATCCGGGCCACCCACGGATACGCTGCATCGGGAATAGACCGTTTGCTCTCGTGATACGTCCGGCCGCTGTGGGCCTTGTACCGCTGCTCTGTTCTTTCCTGGAAATCCATGACACCGCAGTCCAGACTATATCTCTTTCAACTGCTCCACCAGACGCGACCTCACCCGATCAAAGAAGTCATGGTACGCCTTCTGCTGATAATCGCTGAACGTATAAGGGTACACGATCCACACGCCGCGGGCGTACGTCAACGTCACCTCGGCGTACATGTTATCGCCGATGTAGATGCGATGAGAAAAGTTCTTTGTCGACGCCAGCACCAGCTTCGACGGCTCGATATACCCCGGATCGAGGTTGACCGGCCGCGGCAGACCCGCCGCAAGTTCCGACGCCAGCGCCTGCTCCAGCCGGTTCGCCCGGTGTTTGATCTGGGCCAGGTCGCCGGGGGCGATAAGCGACTCCACAGATACGAATTGCCGCAGGATGTGTTCGCCCGCCTCCTCCTCGTAGTACTGCGTCTGCGTGAACGGCCAGACGTCGCTGATGAAATCCGCCGCCCCGAATTCGAGGGCAATCGCCTCCCGGGCCGCCGCCAGACACCGCGCGTCGGCCGCCAGCACCCCCACAATCAGCTTGACCGGCCGAGGTTTATTGAGCGTCCACATGCAGCATATCTTTTAAGGCTTTGATCATCGCTATCGTCTCATCGACCGCCTCCTCCAGGCCCACCCGGCGGCTCTCCGACGCCGTCCGCGGGCGAAGTTCCACCTGGCCCTCCGCAAGCGACTTCTGACCCACCGTAATGCGAACCGGAATGCCCAAAAGATCCGCATCTTTGAACTTCACGCCGCCGCGCACGTCACGATCGTCCAGCAGCACGTCTATCCCACGTGAGAGCAGCTCGGCATGCAGCCGCTCCGCAGCCAGCCGCACGTCGTCGGTTGCACCCGCCGGCACGATGATCACCTCCCACGGGGCGATGCTGATCGGCAGGATCATTCCATTTTCATCGTGCCCGTTCTCTATCGCCGAGGCCAGAATACGATTAACGCCGATGCCATAGCACCCCATCAGGCACGCCTTCTCCACGCCTTCGGCATCCGAAAATTTGGCCCCCAACTTGCCGCTGTATTTGGTCCCCAGCTTAAACACCTGCCCTACCTCGATACCCCTGCGGAAGAGCAGCCGCTTGCCGTCGAATGTGTCGCCCTCGACGGCATTGCGAATATCGACGACGCGTACATTGTCGGCTTCGGTCGGAAAGTCCCGGCCGGGCACAACATGCTTCAGATGATAATCCGTCTTGTTCGCCCCTGTCACGGCTTCGGCCATGGCCGCGACCGCAGGATCGATCAGGATCATAGCGACCTTTTCCGCCATGCCCACCGGCCCCGCAAAACCTACGGCTGCATTCGTCAGTTTGACAATCGTCGCCTCATCGGCCATTTCGATGTGGGCGCCGCCCACTGCCTGCGTGAGCTTCTCCGGATTCAGTTCATGATCGCCCCGCACCAGTGCGAGCACGACCTTGTCGCCCATCGAATGCACCAAGGTCTTGACCAGTTCCCTGGCCTGAACCTTCAGGAAGCCGCACACTTCATCGATAGTGCCCACCTTCGGCGTATGCACCTCCTGCACGAGCGCCACCGGACGGGCGGCATCTTGCTTCTGCAAGGGATCAACCGGGCCTTTTTCGATGTTCCACGCGTGGGCGTTGTCTTCGGTGTAAACTATCGTGTCCTCACCGCTTTCGCACGGCACGGTGAACTGGTGCGATCCCGAACCGCCCATCTCGCCCGATTCGGCTTCGACGATGACATACGCCAGACCGCACCGGCGGAAGATGCGGCAATACGCATTGTACATTGCGCGATAGGAGCGCTCCAGCATCGCCTCATCGGCATCGAAACTGTAGGCGTCCTTCATGATGAACTCGCGCGACCGCAGCACGCCGAAACGCGGCCGAAACTCGTCGCGATATTTCAGGTTGATCTGATAGAAATTAACGGGAAGCTGCTTGTAGGAATTGATCTCGCCGGCCGCCAGGTGCGTCATCACTTCTTCGGCGGTCGGGGTCAGCACATTTCCGCGCCCGTGGCGGTCCACAAATCGCCCTAACGTCTCGCCATAATCCACATCGCGACCGGTCCGCTGCCACAACTCCAGCGGCTGAACAAACGGCACGGTTATTTCCAGTGCCCCGGCCCGGTCCATCTCTTCCCGCACAATCTGCATAATCTTACGCAAACAGCGCCACCCGGCCGGAAGGTACGCGTACGTGCCGCTGGCGATCTTGCGCATCAACCCGGCGCGAATCATCAACTGGTGAGAAGGAATCTCCGCATCCGCGGGCACTTCCTTGACGGTCGGTATAAATGTCTTCGTAAATCGCATGTTCTACATACGCTCCCGTAGTTCAAATCCGTTCAGAAAACCCCAATTTATAGCCAATCGACGGTGATTTGGCAAGACAATACCTGAAAGTCGCATCTTCCGCGTGCGATTCTGACTTGCCATTCTATGTCAGTGGGGCCTGCGTGCCGCCTCACTGGGGGAGTGGACGGCGACAAAGCCTAACGTCAAATGGATTGCATTGGCTTGCGGTTTTTGCTATGATCTTTGGTCTATGAACATAGAGAAAACAGCAATGAGAGTACTTTTGTCCGGCAACGAGGCCGTCGCCCGGGGTGCGTGGGAGGCAGGCGTTGCGGTGGCGTGTGCTTATCCGGGGACCCCGTCGACGGAAATACTTGAAAATGTCGCTCTGTACCCTGAAATCGACGCCCAATGGTCGGTTAACGAGAAAGTGGCCTACGAAGTGGCGCTTGGGGCGGCGATGGGCGGCAGGCGGAGCTTGTTTGCCTGCAAGCATGTGGGGCTCAATGTGGCGATGGATCCTTTGATGACATCGTCCTACACGGGCATCTCGGGCGGGTTTGTGGTGGTTGTGTGCGACGATCCGCAGATGCATTCGTCGCAGAACGAGCAGGACACGCGGTGGGTCGGCATTTTTGGCAAGTTACCTGTTCTGGAGCCGGCGGGTCCGGGCGAGGCGCGGGAGTTTGTCAAAGAGGCGTTTGCCATCAGCGAGGAGTACGACACGCCGGTGCTGCTTCGCATGACGACGCGTGTTTCGCATACCAAGGAGGACGTGGAGATTTCCGAGCGGGTGGAGGTCGAACCGCGGCCGTTTGTCAGGGACGTGGCGAAATACGTGATGATTCCCAAGAACGCCCGCGGGCGGCACGTTGTCGTCGAGGCGAGAATGGCCAGGCTCCAAGCGCTTGCCGAACGCATGCCGTGCAACCGCGTGGAGGAAGGCTGCGGCAAGCTGGGCTTTGTTACGGCGGGCGTTTCGTACAACTACGTCAAGGAGGCTTATCCGGAGGCTTCGGTTCTGAAGCTGGGGATGGCGTATCCGTTTTGCGACGAAAAGATCGCCGAATTCGCCGGGACGGTGGAGCAGGTGGTGGTGGTCGAAGAACTCGATCCGTTTATTGAGGACCATCTGAAGGCTTTGGGTATCGCGGTCACGGCCAAGGATGCGTCGTTCCGGATCGGCGAGCTTGGCACGGCCTTTGTCCGGGACATCGTGGAAGGCAAGAAGAAACACGCGACCCCGGTCACGGCGCGCAAGCCTCTGTTCTGCGCGGGGTGCCCGCACCGGTTCGCCTTTGTGGTGCTCAAGAAAATGAGAGTGTACGTGGCTGGCGATATTGGCTGTTACGCGCTGGCGTCGCTGCCGCCGCTGTCGAGTCTGCACACATGTATCTGCATGGGGACCGGGGTCACGCTGGTAGAAGGTTTGGGGCTGGCGATGCGGGACGAACGCGTGGTTGGCGTTCTGGGCGATTCGACATTTGTGCATTCGGGCATTACAGGTCTAATCAACGCCGCTTACAACAAGGCCAAAGGGGTTGTCGTCATTCTCGACAACAGCATCACGGCCATGACCGGCGGCCAGCAGAATCCGACGACCGGGCTAACGATTCGCAACGAACCCACGAAGAAGCTGGACCTGGAGAAACTCTGTCAAAGCTGCGGCGCCGATAATGTGGACGTGATCGATCACAGCGACATCGCCGCGTTTGAGAAGCTGGTCACGGAGCGTCTCGCGGAGGACGCGCTTTCGGTGATCATCGCGCGCAGTCCCTGCAAGATGATCGACAGGCGCCGCAGGCCCGTACCGGCGTATGAGCAGGAGTTGTGCAAACAGTGCGGGCTTTGCCTGCAGATCGACTGTCCGGCGCTCACGGCCATAGACGACGGATTTATCGCGATTGACGGCAACGTCTGCGTGGGCTGCAACCTTTGTACCGATGTTTGTCGGTTTGGAGCACTCAAGAAGAATGAAGCGTAGTGTCTGCAACATTGTTTTCGGCGGCATCGGCGGCCAGGGTATTCTGAAGGCTTCCGAGATATGCGCGACGGCGGCCCTTTGCGAAGGTCACCATGTGAAGAAGTCCGAGGTGCACGGCATGGCGCAGCGCGGCGGCTCGGTGGAGTCGCACGTTCGATTCGGCGATGCGGTTTATTCGCCGCTTGTCGGGGCGGGCCTGGCGGATTTTCTGGTGTGCTTTCATAAAGACGAACATCAGCGGCTCAGGCCCTTTTTGAAACCGGGCGGGACGGACCTTACCGATTATCTCGAGCCGGCGGCGCGGGCGATTACACATCCGAGGCACCTGAACACATTTCTGGTCGGCGCGTTGTCGGCCCGTTTAGGCATCGGGGAAGAAAGCTGGACGAAGGCCATGCACGCGGTCTTCGATGCGAAGATACTCGAAGAAAATCTTAAGGTTTTCAGGGCCGGCAGGTCGGTTGAGATACAATGATCTGGAATGAAGAATTCGAATGCATGGCCCTGGAGGACCTGAAGAACTTTCAGTCCGAAAGGCTCGCCAGAATCGCCTCTTACGTGTACACGAACTGTCCGGTATACAAGGCCAAGTTCGATGCGGCCGGCGTTTGTCCGGGGGACATCCGCAGCATCGACGACATCGTCAAACTGCCGTTTACGACCAAGGATGACATGCGGGACAATTACCCGTTCGGCTTGTTTTCCGTTCACACGAAGCACGTTTCGGCAATTCATGTATCCAGCGGGACCACGGGCAATCCCACGCTTGTGGGCTACACGAAGGATGACATCGAGCTCTGGTCGGATGTTGTGGCCCGCGCGTTGTGCTGTGCGGGGGCCGAGCCGGGAGATCGGATCCAGAACGCCTATGGGTACGGCTTTTTCACAGGCGGTCTGGGGCTGCATTACGGCGCGATGGCGATGGGACTTACGGTGATCCCCATCTCTTCGGGGCAGACCAAACGGCAGTTGAAGATCATGCAGGACCTTCAGCCGCGGATACTTTCGTGCACGCCCAGCTACGCCCTTTACATTGCCGAGGAGGCCCGAGACATGGGGCTCGATCCGCGCCAGAGCAGTTGGCAGATAGGCATGTTCGGGGCCGAGCCGTGGAGCGAGGCGATACGCAGAGATATCGAGGAAGAGCTGAACCTGCTGGCCACGGATATTTACGGGCTTTCGGAGATCATCGGGCCGGGGGTTTCGCAGGAGTGTACGTACAAAGACGGGCTGCATGTTTTTTCGGATGTGTTCTTTCCGGAGATCATTGATCCTGCGACCAATCAGCCGGCGGCCGAGGGCGCCGACGGCGAGCTGGTCATTACCACGTTGACCAAGCAGGCGATTCCGCTGATTCGGTACAGGACGCGGGATATTGTCGGCATGAACAACGCCCGGTGCCGCTGCGGAAGGACGAGTCCGCGGCTGAGCAAGATCAAGGGACGGACGGACGATATGATCGTGGTGAAGGGCATCAATGTGTTTCCGTCACAGATCGAAGGCGTGCTGATGGGCATCGACGGCGTCGGGCATCAGTACCAGATCGTGGTGGACAGAAAGTCACACGGGCTCGATGAGGTGGAGGTGCTGGTGGAGGTGGAGGAGAGCATTTTCAGCGACGAGGTCAAGGTGCTGGGCGAACTGCAGAAGAAGATCAAAAACCAGATTGACGCGGTGCTTTCGGTCGGCGTGAAGGTAACGCTGGTGGAACCGAAGACGATAGAGAGAAGTATGGGCAAGTCGAAAAGGCTGATCGACAGAAGAACGCTATAGGGCAGGCGGTAGGCAATGAAGATTACTCAAATCTCCGTGTTTTTGGAAAATCGCAAGGGCCGGCTGCGCGAGGTGTGTGCGCTTTTCGGCAGGAACGATGTGAATATTCGCGGGATGACGATCGCCGAGACGGAGAGTTTTGGCGTGCTGCGCATCGTCGTCGACAAGCCCGAGGCGGCGGTGGCGCTTCTCAAGGAGAACAACTTTGTCGCCAACATCACCGAAGTGATTGCGGTGGAGGTTACGGACAAGCCGGGGGGACTGGCGGCGGTGCTTGGCGTGCTGTCGGACAATGACGTGAACATCGAATACATGTACGGCTTCGTGGAAAAGTGCGGGCAGAAGGCGCTTTTGATATTTCGATTCGAAAACACGGCTCATGCGCAGGACATTCTTGTCAAGCACGGCATAAAGATCGTCACGACAAAAGAGATCACCGAATTGTAACACTCGGCTGCGGGGTGCTGTTTTTTCGTCGACCCATTTGGGGGCAGGCTGGTTTATATTCTTGCATTGAGGCGAAGACTTTGTCCCTGTCGGCGAGCGGGGTCCACTTGCCGTGCCACTTAGCGGGGCCTCATTCTTGTTGTACTGAATCAGATCTTTAAGCCGGTGGTGTCAAAATCGAGTTTTCTATTCTCGCGGATCAGGTCATCCCAGGTTAGCACGGTGTTTCGCATGGCGGCCTCGCGGCCTAAGATGACCGCTAATGTGCTGTCGACGCTTCGCTGGAGCGTATCGTTTGCGGTGTTGCCCTCGGTGACGCATTTGGCGAACTTGTCGATATTCCGGGCGATCCCCGCTACATACAGGTTCGCCACCTCGCCCCCCGCATAGCCGCCTTTGTTGCCGCGGGCCCAGGCCTTGCCCATGTAGCCGATCTCGGCAAACCCCGCATCTCCCCAGGCTGCACAGCGGCACAGAAACTCGTGCGTATTGCGCAGGTGTTCGCCGCGATGGTTCTGGATGAGGCCGTTTTCATATTGATACGTTATGGAGTAGACGTCGCGGGTGTTGCCGTGGTGGGCGGTGTTGACGACGCGGGAGGCCCCCATTGCACTGCCTGGGCGGGCACCGGCGAGCCAGAGGGCGGCGTCGACGGCGTGGATGCCGGCGTTGACGAGCATGCCGCCGCCGAGTTCAATGTCGTTGACCCATATCAAATTGGTGAGGCGGCTTTCGATGGTAGCGGTTTTGGGCGGGTCGGCGAAGGCTTCGTCGCAGTAGATCGAATCGAGCATGCCGATCTTGCCGATGAGGCCTTCGCGGCAGCGATTGACGGTTTCGCTGTTGAATTCGTCGGTGGGGACCTGGAAATCGATCAAGAAAACCCGCTGCTTCTTCGTAGCCTTCTTGCCGGATTCGAGAATCGACAGGCAGCCCGGTACATCGCAGGCGATGGGTTTTGCGAAATAAACATGACAGCCGGCATCGACGCTGGCGGCGACGTGCTCGGGGAAGAAGCATGGGGGCGTCTCCAGGAACATCGCATCCACCCCCGCGGCGATCACCTTTTTGTATCCGGAGAGCCCGGAGAAACGCCGCTCCTTCGCTATGCCGAGCTGCTCGCCCGCGCCTTGGGCGACCGAATCAAAATAATCTGCAACGGCGACGATCTGATAGGCCGGGTGCTTGGCCATCATGCCCGCAATCAGATTGCCCCGCCCGCCAAGACCGACAAAGCCGACCTCGATCCGCCCGTTGGCCGCATAGCTCCGAACGGCCGAGGCCCCGACAATAGCGAACCCCGCCGCACCCGCTACGGCGCCCATGAACCGCCGCCGGTCTATCCGCACACGTCCCGGACCGTTACAATTCATTCCACACATAGCGACCTCCCGTACAAAATAGCCCCCCAACTCAAGTCTATATCCCCACTCAGGCAAAAGCAAGCAGCATATCGGCCCCATACCACGCCTCGCCCTGACCCGGGCCTTGTCGTCAGACCGAATCCGTCAAAGATTTCACTCTCGCACGCCGAAAATTATTCTAAAATGGCGTTTTTTTCTTGAAAGACCCTGCGATTTGCATAGAATGTGCCCTCCGAGGGTCGGTGCCCGAGTGGCTAAAGGGAACGGACTGTAAATCCGTTGGCGAGAGCCTACGCTGGTTCGAATCCAGCCCGGCCCATTTTTTTTGCGCTTTGCCGCCCCTTTGGGCTGGCGGCAGCGGTGCCCCCTCATTCGGACACCCAGTTGCCAGCGAGAACGGCCAGGTCGTACATGTTCACGACGTAATCACCGTTCACGTCTGCGGCTCCGGGCCGGGGCTTGGACCACACGGCGAGCCATCGCTCAGCCAGGTAAAGCAGATCTTCCATGCCGACGCCATCGGGGCAGGTGAAATCGCCGACCCTTGCGAATTCCCAACTCAGCCGGGGGTAGTCCGCACCATTCTTACACAGGCGCCAGACATCGTTTTGTTTCTGGATATTTGACTGATACCCATCGTTAGCTGCGACAAAGTCCCATTCACCGGGATAGGTCGTAAGGGTCTGCATTTCGCTCGTTGAGAGGCCGCGACCTTCGGCGCTGAATGAGCATCCGCTGGCCGACCTGTCCCAGAAGGATGAGTCCTGTGCGTGCTGCTTGCCGCGACCTACAAGTCCGCCGAACGTCTTGCCGTACGCGTAGTCCGGAACAAGACCTGTGGAATACGATGTGGTGATGCCACCCTGGCTCAAATCTCCATTGTCTCCCACGAGGCCTCCGACCATTGCCGAGCCAAGTACAGGTCCTTGTGCATAACAATCTTTGACACGCCCATAGTCGTGATTGTCGCCTACGAGGCCGCCGGCTTTTTCGATGAGAGCGGCAACTCGGCACAGCGAGAAGCTTTCCCGTATGTCCGCAAAACATCCGGTGGCCCCCACGAGGCCGCCTGCGTTGCGCCGTCCCAAGACACTGCCCGTGGCGGAGCATCGCCGGATTTCGCCGTTGTTGGTGGCGACAATCGCGCCCACATCCCAATAGCCGTGATCATTCATTGGACCGCGAATATCTGCGTTGATCACGTGGCAGTCGAAAACCCGCGCGTCCGGGCCGTTATAATCCCCGAGGTACCCCACGAGCGCCGCGACAGACGCTTGCTGGGCGCGCAGCACGGGATCGACCATCGTAAGATGCTGAACCAATCCATTTGCAGCTACAGCGGCAAAGACCGGTGCGTGGGCGCGAAATTCACTAATTTTATGTCCATGTCCGTCGAAAACCCCTGTGAATGGAACTTCCCAACTGCCGATGGGGTTCCATTCGGATGGCTCATATCTTTTCATGCTGATGTCCGTGGTCAGGGCGAAATGTTTGTCCCAGTCCTCCGGGTGGAGGCCTATTTGCATGAACTGCTCGGGCGTGTTAATGAGATAGGGGTCTTCGGGCGTGCCTGTGCCACCATTGTACGGCAAGGGCTGGAGGTGAGTTTCCGCGCGATCATCCCCGTCCGGCGCAGCGTCGGGCTGCCAGGCGAGGCGCGGATAGTCGGGCTGTTCCGGGTCCATTCGCCAGATGTCGTCGGTACCGTTTGCGGTTTCGCCGACAAAATCCCAACCCCGAGAAAGGAATGTAACAACGGTCATCATCTCGGTCGTCGAGGCGGCCCTCGCACCGGGCGGGTCGGTCTGTTGTCCTGTACCTGTCAGCAGCGGGTTGATGCTTTGATCCCAGAATGAATTGAAGATATTGAGAGAACTTGTGCATGCCAGGCCGGCCAATGCACCATTGCCCAGCACTTCGACGGCCGAATAGCACTTTCGTATTGCACCGTCAGCGTATTGGGAGCCCAACAACCCCCCCGCCGCACCTTGAACTGTCACCACCTCTCCTGCGGCATAACTATTGCGTATATCGCCACGACTGCTTCCGGCGATTCCTCCGGCATTGCCGTTACACCAAACGGAAGCGTCGGCATAACAGTCCTCCAATGTGGCGGGGCCCATGCTGCCAATGAGGCCGCCTGCGTCCTGCAGGGCAGTGACCAGCCCCTCGAATGAACAACGCCAGACATTGGCGCTGTTGCTGCCAATGAGACCCCCGACAACACCTCTGCCGGTCACATTGGCGCGGCTGTGAACATCGACGACTTCGCCGCCGGTACAAACACCGAAGGCCCCGCCGACGCCGCCACCGCCGGTTACTTTTCCAGTGTACCAGCAGTTGGAATGTCGACCTCGCTCTGAGCAGCCTACAAGGCCTCCTACTGAACCTCCGCCTGTTACCTCTGAAGAGGATGTGCAGTCAGTTACAATTCCGTCGGTATTTCTGCCGAGCAGTCCACCTACGTTGCCAAAGCCTGAGACTTTTCCGCTCGAAGTACAGCCTGTAACCTGCGAGGTCAACCAGATTCGGCCGACCAGCCCTCCAACGCCATTTCCGCGACTGTAGATCTCTCCCGTAGCGTGGCAGTTGACGATGGCGCCCCCATCATTGCTGCCAACCAGGCCGCCTAAAAAATAGTCCCATGTATAATTGCTTCGGACGCAGCCTGAGGCTCGACAGTCGGTGATTTCTCCGGAGATGTTGACGCCGACGAGGCCGCCTGATATCGATGCCGTGGAGTCTCCGTCTCCTACGGCCCCCGCCGCCGAACAATTGCGAATAACGCCGCCTTCGTTCTTTCCGACCAAACCTCCGAGCCATAAGGGGCCCGAAACATTACCGGTTGCGGAGCAGTCAACAATTGTGCCGCCGGTGTTGCGTCCTACCAGGCCGCCCGCGCCGCGATCATCTCCATAGCCGAGCATAACGTCGCACGACGAGCGGCACCCACTGATGTGCCCCCCTTCATTCCAGCCCACAAGCCCCCCTGCATTACAGCCAGAGATTCGGGCGCCCTCCGTCCAGCAGTTGTGTATTTTGCCGCCTCTCAGGTATCCAGCCAATACCCCGGCGAATTGGTAACCATAGTCCGCCCATATCCTCAGTGATATCCCGAGATTCCTGACCTCCCCCGGCTCGGCTATATAGCCGAAGAGGCCCGGCAGAAAAAGCAGTCTGCCATTGACGATGCATTTACCATTGCCGTCAAAGACACCGGTGAACGGCACTTGCTCAATCGAAACGGGGTCGTCAGTACGATGCCACATGCCTATGGGTCTCACCGGGACTGCAGCGCCCCACATATCGATGTCGTTCATGAGGATGAAGTGTTTGTTCCAGTCTTCCGGGCGCAGGCCGATTTCTTTCAGTTGTTCGGCGGTTCGGATTTGGTAAGGGTCCTCGCCAGTGCCGGCGCCCGGGTACGGTGCTGTGCTGCGAAGGTATGGATAAGTCTGGTTGCCGATGATCATCCAGATACTGGTGAAGTCCCAGCCGGTAAACGTGGTTTGCTGCTGCATTTGTTCGGTGGTTTTGCCTGTGACGTGCGGATCGGTACTGTTGCCGATTCCCGGCAGGGCGGGGTTGATGCTGGCATCCCAGAAGCATGCTGTGAAATGGCCGATCTCGTTGTAATCCTCTCCGACAAACGCGCCCGTGTCCGTATCGCCTGAAACCGAATTGGCCGCGAAACTGTTGGAGATTACGCGGGGGATACCTTCGTGATCGATGGCTGCATTCATGCCCGCCAATCCGCCGACATGACGTGTGCCATTGACATCTCCCAACGCGTAACTATCCGTGATTGTGCGACTGTTCAATCCGCAAATTCCGCCCACGGCATAAATGCCGCTGACCGTTGCCTGAACACCGCACCTTACGACAATTCCTCTGTTGTACCCACAGATACCTCCTGCGTAGTCCATACTCTCAACGGTTCCCTGAAAGACGCACCGTTCAACGACCCCATGGTGCAATCCGGCAATGCCCCCGACTGCCTCGCTGCCTGCTACCGTACCGGTCACCCGGCAGTTCATTATCGTCCCTGCGCACGCTGCCGTTAGCAGCCCGACATTCCTGAATCCCTCGGCTCGACCGTTTTCTACCCAGCAGTTCTCGATCGTGCCATCATCCATGAGAGTAGCAACCAGGCATGCAACCTCCAGTACCCAGTCGCAGGACGGGGAGACGTTGATCCTGACGCTTGGGTTGACCAATCCCAAGTTGCGAATAATCCCTCCGGCGCCAACGCCGCGGAACATCGCGACAACGGCCACGTCAGTGTCTTCGTAGGTGAACCCGAGAATTGCCTTATCGTTGCCGTCAAAGACGCCGGAGAAAGGTTTGCTGAGCGTCATGTATTGTTCTTTGCCTATGCAGTTGAACTGTCGGCCGGTGTAGATGCTGAGGTCTATGTCGTTCATGAGGATGAAGTGCTTGTCCCAGTCTTCCGGGCGGAGGCCGATTTCGTTCATCTGAACGGCGGTTTTGATCTGGTAGGGGTCGTCAGGTTCGCCGGAGCCGCCTCCGTAATGTTGGGCATTTGCCGATGCTGCGAGTACGGTTATAATGAGTGCGGAAAGACGGATGCGGTTCATTTCTCAATCCTCCATGTAGCCCCTTGTTTTGGTTTTTTCACCCGACCCGGAAATGCGAGGTAAAGTTTACCTCCTTAGCAGGCTTTTGTCAAGCTGGAAAATCGCAAAATTTATCTTTGATGGTACAATAGCCTCCAGAACGGCAGTATACGGCCGACTTGCCCGCTGGACCGAACCTCACCGGCGACACACTGTGGGCATACGGCCTGACCTTGCAAGGAAACGTACGGTTGCGCGAATCGACGAAGATATCTGCAGATTCAGATCGCCACTTCGTGGGGCGCCTGCACGGGGCCTTCAGGCCGCGATATCACGCGTCCGACTGTGCAGGCAATTCAGCCGACTCGCCGGCGGCTATGAACGTCGCGATCGCACGCACCCGCCGGATGCCGTCGTCCAGCAGCATGTACAGGCACGGGACCAGCACGAGCGTCACCGCCGTGGCGAACAGAATGCCATAGCCCAAGGAAATCGCCATGGGTATCATGAATCGCGCTTGGCGCGACTGCTCGAAGATCATCGGCGCCAAGCCCCCAAACGTCGTCAGCGTTGTCAGCATGATCGGCCGGAAACGCCGCACCCCCGCCGCATGGATCGCCTCGAACGCGGTCAGTTTGTCGTCCTTAAGCCGCAGGTTGTTGGCGTAATCGATCAGCACGAGCGAGTCGTTGACGACCACGCCCGAAAGCGCCACGATGCCCATCATGCTCATGATGCTCAGCGAATAGCCCATGAGCATGTGCCCGAGGACCGCCCCCACGATGCCGAACGGAATCGCCACCATCACGATCACCGGCTGCAGGTAACTGCGGAACGGAACGGCCAGCATCGCGTAAATCGCCGCCAGAGCGACCAGAAACCCGCCGTACAGGCTGCGCATGCTCTCGCTCATATCGGCCTGCCGCCCTTCCCAGCCGTACGAAAGCCCGGGATGGTCCGCACGCAACTGCGGCAGCACCTCCTGCTTGAGCGTCGTCATCACCTGGCTGGTCTGGTCGATGGGCTCCACGTTGGCGGTGACCGTCACCGTACGTCGTCCGTTGCGTCGATTGATTGCGGTATACGATCGCCCCCGCGTCTGCTGGGCGACCTCTCTCAACGGAACGTCCTTGCCCGACCGCGTGCGAATCAGAAGCTGCTCAATATCATATTCGCTTCGCCGCTGCTCATCCGGCAGTTTCACCCGTACGCGAATCTCGTTTCGCCCCCGCTGCTGCCGCAGCGCTTCGGCTCCGTAAAACGCGCTGCGGACCTGCCGCGCGATATCCTGCGCCGTCAATCCGAGGCTCTGCCCTTCCGGCGTGATCCTCAGGTTTAACTGCTGTTTGCCCGGCTTGTAGCCGTCGTCGATGTCCTTGACGTTCGGGAAATCGCTTAACATATCCGCAAGTTCCTCACTGGCCTTGTCCAGTACGTCGATATCGCGATGGCTCAGCTCGATGGTCAGAGCGGCGCCCGATCCCGGCCCGCCGCGGTCCGACTCGAACCGAATCGCCTCCAGACCCGCCATTGAGCCGGCCTTGGTCCGCCACAAGTCAGTCACCTTCGCCGTACCGATTGGACGGACCTTTGGGTCCGTCAAATACAACCGAATGTCAATGGTGTCCTCATCAATCCGCGCAAACACGCCCCGGCTCAGTTGCTCGCCGCCGTTCTCTGCAATAACATCGTCGGCCGCCTGCACCAGCCATGCGGCGACCTCCTCCACGCGCTCGCCCGGACTGCCGAAAGGAAGCGTTGCGGTCACCGCCGCGTAGTCCGCCTCCACGCGCGGCATTAAGATCATGCCGATTCGTCCGCTGGACACGAAACTGAACACCACGATGAAAACTGCGAAACCGACCGCCACCGTGATCTCCCGAAAGCGGATGCACCCATCCAGAAAGGGTGCAAAGAGCCGCTCGATGAAACGCTGGTACTGCCGGCTGAACGCCTGCTGGCGACCGTGCAGATAACATGCCAGCCAGCCGGACCGCCGCTGCCGCACGTGCGCCAGGTGGGCAGGCAGAATGTATACAGACTCCACCCATGAAATAATAAACACGGTAATCACCACCATCGGTATCACCTTCCAGACCTTGCCGATCATGCCCGGGATGAAAAACAAGGGGAAGAACGCAATGATGTTCGTGATAATGCTGAAACTCACCGGGACCGCAACGTCACGCGCCCCCAGAATTGCCGCTTGAACATGCCCCATCCCGCGGTTGCGATACTCGTAGATATTCTCGCCGACGACGATCGCATCATCCACCACGATGCCCAGGGCGATGATAAATGCGAACATACTGATCATATTGATCGTCACGTCGACCTGCGGCAGGAACAGAAATGCCCCCAAAAAGGAGATCGGAATCCCCATTGTAACCCAGATCGCCAGTTTGAACTCCAGAAACAATCCAAGGAGCACCAGCACCAGGATCAGCCCCAGGAAAGCGTTTTTCAAGAGCAGTCGCGCCCGCTGCCGATAGATGTCCGCGCGATCGTTGGTGACCGACCAATCCACCCCCGGCGGAAGTTGGGCTTCTATCCGCGCCATCGCCGCGTGCGTCGCCTCCGATACCCCGATCGGCGTCTGATCGCCTATGCGGTACACCGCGATGCCAATCGCCCTCTTGCCGTCAAACGAGGCCCAACGATCGACATCCTGAAAGTCGTCCTTCACCTGGCCGATGTTCGCCAGGGTGAGAATCGATCCGTCGGGCGATGTCACAATCGGTATCGCTGCAAAATCCCGCGCCCAGTCGCGGCGCTCCATCACCCGAAGCAATACCTCCCCCCCGTGGGTCTCGACATACCCGCCCGGCAGTTCCACTGCGGTGCGCCGTACCGTATCGGCGATCTCCTGAAGCGTCAGCCCGTACGTACGAAGCGTGTCCTGGTCCACCAGGATTTGCACCTCGTACTCGCGCGCGCCCTCCAGTTCCACCTGTGTGATCCCCGGCTCCAGCAGCAGGCTGTCGCGGACCTGTTCGGCCAGTTCCCGAAGCGCCCATTCCGACACGTCCCCATACAACTGCATCGTCACCACTTCGCGGCGGCGAATCACCAGATTGACCTCCGGTTCCTCGGCCTCTTCGGGAAATGTCGTAATACGGTCGATTTCCTGCCGGATATCCTGGTAGATCTTCTGTTGATCGGCCCCTTCGAGCAGCTCGGCTGTCACCATTCCGCGCCCTTCGGCCGCAACCGCCGTCACTTCTTTGACCCCCTCCAGGCCGCGGATCGCCTCCTCCACGGCCAGCACGATACCCTGCTCAACCTCTTCCGGGCTCGAACCGGGGTACGGAACCATCACTGTCACCATGTCCAGATCGAATTCCGGAAAAACCTCCTGCTTGATCTGCGACAAACAGAAAAGCCCGCCCAGGATCAGCACGAGCATAAGAAGGTTCGGCGTCACGCGGTTGCGAACCATCCATGCGATGGTCCCCTTCAGTTGCTGCTCTTCAACACTCATGGCCGTGCCGCGCCTCCCTCATAAGTCTTCGCTGCAGGCGTTTCACCCAGGACCCGCAGCGGCATCCCCTCCACCGCGGCCGGCAGATCCGTCGTGACAATCCGTTCACCGCCCTTAATCCCATCCGTGACGTAAACGACCTCCTTGTCCGCAAACCCAATCGTCACCTTCCGGATCTCCAGCGCGTCGTTATCGTTCATCACCCACACATTGTCACCGTCGCGAAGGTGCGCCCGCTGTACCGCAATCGCCCCCGCCAGCATTCGGCCCTCGATGGCCATCCTGACATAGGATCCATTCAGCAACACCGGCCGGCCCGCCTCGCCGACGACATTCAAGGGGTCCTTAACCGAAACCAGCACCTGTGCTTTCCGGCCCGCCTGCTCCACCTCACCTAAGAGCCGCAGAACCCGACCATTGCGCCGCCCCTCGGGCCCCCATGCGGCCGGGTTAGAAATAAGGACCGCCGAGCCCTCGCCGCCGTCGGCATCGGGTAATTCGACCCACCCAAGCTCATCCATGCTCACCGCCGCCGTGACCCAGTACTCGTCCGTGCCGATCAGGCGCAGCAGCGGACTCGTGGGTGCAACCCGCGTCCCCACATCCACGTACTTGTTTATAATAATTGCGTTGAATGGCGCTCGCACTGTACACCGTTTCACGTCGAGCCGCGCCTTATCCAGGGCTGCGACGGCTGCCTCCAGGGCCGCCAGCGCATTGGCCAGGTGCGGTTTGCGCAGCACCAACTCCTCATCCTCGTCCCCGATCACATCTTCCAGCAGGCGAAATTCCGCCTGGGCCACGGCCTGGTTGCCCGCCTCCAGCTTCAAATTCAGTCGGGCGCGCGCCACCTCGCTTTCACGCTGCACAACCAGCGCCTCATAATCTCTCGCATCGATCGCAAACAGCTCCTGGCCCTGCTCGATCAGGCCGCCCGGAATCACCGACGCATCGATCCGCGTAATCACCCCCGAAACCTCCGGGCTGATTGTAACCTCCCGCGCCGGCGTCGCGACACCCATCGCCGTAACCCGCGTTGCATAGTCCTCCACGCGTGCCGTCTCCACTGACACCAGGCGCGCTTCCCTCGGCGGCTTCATGCGCTGCGCCTGGGGTCGGGTGTTCATTTGATGCCTTAGAAATCCGCCCGCACCCGCAAGAATAAACACCGGGATTATCAGCTTCGTGGCCAGCCCCAAAACACGCCTCAACCACATCATGCTGGGTGTTTTTGCCGCGTCGGCACGTTTATCCGTTTCACTCATAGATACACACCACCTCTAACAATTTGCTATCGCAACTCCGCCATTTCCGGCCGCTCCATCTCCCAGCCGCCCGCCAACGACCGGCACAAATCAATCCGACGTTCAACTAATACCCGTCGCGCCGTCAACTCATTGCGCTCCAGGCTCTGCTGACTGATCAGCGATTCCAGCACCCGCAGGTAGTCCAGTTGTCCGCCCAGATACCGGTGCCGGGTTCGCTCATAAACCTGTGTCGCCAGTTTAAGCTGCTGGCCAATGCTGGCGATATACTCCCGCTGATACGCCTCCTGACGGATCGCATCCTCTACCTCGCGGATGGCCTGCAGCACGGCCTGCCCGTAAGCATTGACCAACTCGGACACAACCGCCCGCGTGCGCTCGACTTCGGCCTTTCGCAGTCCCGCATCGAACAGCGGTCCCGCCAGGTTGCCGATAAGGTTGGCTGCCCAGTCGTCGAACAGATCACTGGTCCTTATCGCCGAAGTGTCCGCGGACGCCACGATACTGATCCGCGGATACTGGTCCGCCACCGCCGCGGCGACCCGCTTGTCCGCTGCCTCGATCGCTCGGTAGGCCCGCAGGATGTCGGGACGCTTCCAGATGAGTGTCGCGGGCGCGGCGGTTTGCGGCATGACCCCCACTGTCGTCAGGGCTATCGGCGACTCCGCCCACCAGGTCGACGGCGTCCGCCCCAGCAGGATTGAAAGCTGATGCTGCAAGAGCGCAAAAGCTTCTGATGTTTGAACTAACTGCGCCCGGCCCGACTCCACCAGCTGCCTCTGTCGCAACACGTCCGAGGCGCCAACGTGACTCTGGCGGAACTGCAGCGTTATGATCTGCAGCACTTTCTCGTTGGCCTCGATCTGTCTGGCGATCACGTCCTGCTGAAGGCGCGCCTCGGCCAACTGATACCACGTCCGCGCCACGGCCGCACTCAGGGTAATCGCCGCCGCGGCCACGTTTTCCTGAGCCGCCTGGGCATCCATCGCCGCGGCCTGCCGGACCGACCGGACCCGCCCCCACAGGTCCAACTCGTAGGACGCCACGAGGCCGGCCGAGTACGCCGTTGAGTATGCATGCTGTCCGCCCCTATCCACCCGGGTTCGCCGCACGTCCGCGTCATAAGCCACACCCGGCAGCAGCGGGGCGCCCGCCTTCACGGCCGTCTGTTCCGCCTGCCGCAGCCGGTCCCACGTCGAACGAATCGAAAAGTTATTCCCCAACGCCTCATCCATCAGCGCATCGAGTTCAGGGTCGTCGAACACAAGCCACCACCGATCCTCCAGCGGCTCGCTCCCCGACTGAGAAAATGCTGTTGGAAGATCGATCAGCGTCCGCGGCTCCTTTTCGGCCGGCTGGCATCCGCTGAAAACGGCCAAGAGCAACAGCCCTGCCGAGGCAATGACGCCCGGCCCTATCCCACTGGTCCGCTTATTCCTCAATCAACCAACCTCCGCTCGAAACACACATTCACCCGACCTCACATGCGGCGCCGCATTGACCTGCGGGCGAACCGCACGAATACCCCCCACCGAAAAACGATAGATATGCTCCGTCAGAGACACCAACAATGTTTCCTTATCCAGCGATTCAAGCATCGCCGGCAGCTTGCCTTTCTTGAAGCCAAATCCAAGGCACTGGTGAATAATGCTGATCGCACAGAAGACCACCTGTTCCTCGGCGGCCTTCGGACCCACCAACTCTCGCACAATCGCATGCATCCGCCGACGCAAGGGTTCGATCACATCCTGTTTGACAAGTTCCAGTGCTTCCGTCGGGTTGGCTAACTCCATCAGCACAATCTGCCCGGCGTAGCCCAAGGACGAACTGTCCAACATCCTCCGCAGCAGCGACTGGACCGTCGCCTTGAGGCGCGCCTCTGCGGATGCATCTGCCCCAAGGCCGCCGTCCAGCGGGTAACGGTCGATCGCCTCCTGAAATGCTTCCTTCCACACCTCTGCGTACAGCTTTTCTTTCGATCCGAAATGATAGTTTATGCTCGCCGCATTCGCACGAGCCGCCGAACAGATCTCGCCACTCGTCGCATCACGATAGCCCTTCTCCGCAAACACACGCCTTGCCGCTGCAAGAAGGTGCGATTTGGTCGCCAATCCGTCTCGTCTTTCCGCCATCACAAAATCCTAAAGTGCCCCCTAATTCAAATGCCTATTTTAACTGCCTTTTCTAAGTGTGTCAACCTATCTTATCATCCGCGGACTTTTGGAATCCATAGCGTGTAAGTATCGCGTATCGGGAAGGTGTCGTTTCCATCACAAAGAATCGCCAGCCATTCAACAATTTCGGCAGGATTACAGTGCAACAAAATCATGTTCTTTCCCTACTCTGCCAATTATTGAATGCAAAACTTGTTACCAAATCTTACGTGTCCCAAACGCACTCTTCGCACAACATTCCGTTTAGGGCCTGGCATGCAAGTTTTTTCTGGTTAAGCCAACCTCAAAGGCGGCGAATCTGGATATTCCTGAATTCAACGACTGAGCCGTGACCAAGAAAGCCGATGTGGCCGGTCTTGCGTTTGAGCCCCGGGTGCGGTCGGCCGTCCATGGCGCCGTTGTCTATGGCCGGCTGAATGTCGGCATCAACGATGGTTTCACCATTGAGAATGACCTTTATTTTTGTGCCGTCGGCGATGACCTCCTGGCTGTTCCATTCGCCCACCGGCTTTTGATAGCCGCGTTTGGCGGGCACAACCCCGTAGATCGACCCGTGGTACTGGTACGGCTGAAGGTTTTCGTAGATCTTTGCTGTGTCGTCCAGAATCTGCAATTCCATGCCCACGTAGGCGGCGTCGCCGCCCGGCGGTGTGCGGATGCCGAGGCCGTTATTGGCGCCGGGTGTCAGCTTGAACTCGAATTTCATGCGGAAATTGTCAAACTGCTCTTCGGTATACAGATTGCCGCCAGGCTTGCAGACGATCTTGCCGTCCTCGACGACATAGCCCTTCGTATCGCCAATCCACCCGGCGAGGTCGCGGCCGTTAAAAAGCGGGCGAAACTCGCCCGGGCGCGGGATCTCGCGGATGAAAATGTTGGCGAAATCGATCGGGTTGCCATGACACTGCAGCTCGATCTGCTCGGAGGAGAAGATCGGGATACTGCGGTCCCAGTAGTTCTCCAGGACGACGTTATCCACGACGAGCAGGCCGTTGAGATAGACGGTGACCTTCTCGCCGGTCATGCGGATACGGAAGGTGTTCCACGTACCGATGGGGTTGTCGGCGGTGACCAGCGGCTTGTCGGGGTTTTGCTTATTGTTGTACAGGCCGCCGGAGCCGACGCCATGCTGCTGCGGGTCCCAGATCTGCACCTGGGGCGAGCCGCGGAGATAAATGCCACTGTCGCCGCGGGGTTCGACGACGCGCCAATCGACTAACATTTCGAAGTCGGCGTAGTTTCTGGCAGTGGCGAGGCTGAAGCCTCGGCCGTCGAAATGCAGGACGCCGTTGTCGACGGACCAATGGGCCCGCATCGTCTCGTCGGCCTTGGCCTGCAATTCCTTGAGTTTGGCCGCATCCAGGGCGGCGCGCTTGGCCGGGTTGTCATTGGGGCTGGCAAGCAGGCCTTTCCAGCCGGTGAGGTCCTTGCCGTTGAAGAGCGCAACAAAGCCTTCGGGGGCTGGGCGGACGAGGACGTCCTTAGCCGGCGGTATTTGCGCGATCAGCTTGTTCATCCGGTCGCGCGTCTTTTCATCGGAGATCGACGGCATGGCCATGCGCAGGGCGACGACGATCTCGTTGTCGGTCAATGGTTTTGAGCGGTCGTCGGGGCCGAGTGCGATTCGCACGGCAGCGACGGCGGCTTCGGTCTTGAGGTCGGCATCTTCGAGATACTCGGCTACAAGGCGCAGTGCATCCAGCGTGCGAACGTTGGCAAGGCCGGCAATGACGAGTTTCTTATCCTCAGCCCGGTCGGCCGCTCTCAGCGCACGTGCATACATGCCTGTAATCTCGGCAGCGCTTCTGTCCGAGGTGCCTAACACCCGCACGAGGCCGCGAAGGGCCAGCACCCGGTGGGTAACATTGGTGGTCATCTCGATGGTGGTCAAAATCGCCGGCGCCGCCTCGTCGTCCGGCCAGGCGGTCAGAGCACGAACGGCAGCGTCGTGTGCAACGGCCTCCTTGTTTTCGGTTTCGGCAACAACAGCCTTCAGGGCCGCCGTAGAGCCGAGTCGAGCCAGCACGCCTATTAGGGGGACCTTCTTTTCGTTATCAGCCGCCGAAAGAGCCGCAATTACTTTCCCGGCACGCGCCTGCGGATCTTCAATCTGCTGGGCGGCCGCGACGAGGGCCCGCTGCAGGGCGGATTTGTCCGAATCGCCTGTTGCGGCATTGAGCCGCTGGATGAGCGCGTCGATGTCGGCGGGCGCCGCCACGTCGGCCAGTGCTTTGGCGGCCGCTGCATGCACCGCGGCGTCACCTCCGTCAAAAGCCGCAAGAACGGCGCCGCACTGGGCCCGCGCCTTGCGCGCCGCCAAGGCTTCGATGAGGGCAATCTGAGCACGCGGTCCGCTTTGCGGGAGGGCCGCAGCCATCGCTTCGACGACAGCCTCGCCCGTGAGGCGGTTCAGCGTTTCAGCTGCGAATTTGATTTCGCTGTCAACGGTTGCAGCCTGAATGAACTGCATGACCGGCTTAATGGCGGCATCACCGCCGAGCTTGACGGCGGCCGCCACAGCGGCTATGCGCACGTCCTTGTCGGCATCACCGAGGGCGGCAACGATGCAATCGAGTGCCGCCTTGTCGCCGCGGGCAGCGAGCATAGTAACGATCGCCGCCTTCGCGGGGGCCGGCCGGGTCTTGGCCTCTTCGATCCACGCCTGGGTTGCGGAGGGCCCCCCCAGATTCTGCGCCAGCATCAGGGCCGCGGCAGTCACTTCAATATCACCCGCATCCACGGCAGCCATCAGGTCACCCAGGGCGCCTTCCCCCAGCGCGGCTGTCAAGGTGCTCAATGCGGCGCACTGCACATGCGATTCGCCGGTCTTCGCTCGTGCTGCCATCAGCTCGCGGCAGATCTTCGCACAATCGGCGGCCTTGCCTTCTTCAGCTAACCGGCCCGCGTACAGAAGATAACATGACGTGCCGAAGGCGCGTTCATAGGAGCCTTTGGCCTGGGCGGCCCGAGCGAGAGCGGCCTGTGCCGAGGGGTCTCCGATCAAGGCCAGTGCCTGCAGTGCGGCGTGTCGGAGATTTGTATCGCGGTTCCGAGCATCCCGGAGAATGGCAGCGGTCGCCGAGGCACAACGCAGGTTGCCGAGCGCGCCAACGATCGTCACGCGGTTGGCGCCTGCTGCTTTCGGCAGTGCCTCGGCAAGCGCAGCTTTGGCATTGTCGGTTCCGATGGCCTGCAGCGCCTGCGCGGCGGGTTCGCAGAGTCGCTCATCGCTGAGCAAGGGGACGATGACTTCTACGCTTTCGCCCCTGCCGGCTCGCTGGAGCCGCTCGATGAGGAACTGTTTGACATCGTTGCCTTGGGCAGCGGGCAGCACCTCGGCGACGGCCTTGACGAACATGAGTCGTTCGGCCTCGGCGCCGGGTCGCGAAACGTGTACGGCAAGGCCGTCCAGTGCATAACGCACCTTTACGTCATTGTCGCCGCCCGGTTCAATGAGCATGCCGCACAGGGCCTTTATTGCGTCGCCGCCAAGCTGGACCAGTTGCGCGGCGTTGGCCTGCGTTCCGGCGGGATCCGCAGCCGGGGTCTTGTCAAGAATCGGCTTTACGGCCTGTATTTGGGCGTCGTCGGCAAACGCCGGGACAATGGCAATCGATAAAACACATGCAATCAGGAATGTCGCTCTTGCCTTCATTGTTCTTCTCCATATCCGGTTGAGACGTATACAAATTAAGCGGCTTTATGCCGGCAGATACCAGGGGGCCCGCTGCGGCTGGTCGATGTAACGGTTGGCCTCGTCATCGCCAATGAACTGCTCCTTGACCGGGTCGTACCGCAGGGGCCTGGCCAGACGCACGGCAATCACTCCGAGATTAACAATGGTGCAGGAGCGATGGCCGTTGGACTCGTTCAGAGCGAACTTCCGGCGGTTGCGCACCGCATACTCAAAGTCGGTTACCTGCGGCTCCGGTTCGGGCAACGAGGCTAACGTTTCGGCCAGGCGAGGAACGTCAGATCGCAGACCCGGATACAGTTTGCCCTGCGGGCCCTGAATGAACGGCGCGTTGACGTCTTTGTTTTCGCCGTCAAGGATGATCTTGCAGCCGTCGGCGTATTTCATCTCGATGCGCCGCCACGGAATTGCCGCGTCGGGGTGCTGCTGCGGCGTGTCGGCCTCGATCTCGACGGGCGATGTATCGTCCTTGCCCAGGATGTACTGCACCGGGTCGATGTAGTGCATGCCCATGTCGCCGAGACCGCCGCCGTCGTAATCCCAGTACCCTCGGAACGAACCGTGGGTGCGGTGCGCGTGATACGGCTTCCACGGCGCCGGACCCAGCCAGAGATTGTAGTCGAAGTGCGCGGGGACAGTCTGCGGCGTCAGGTCTGTTCGGCCGCTCCACATACCTAGTTTCCAGTCAAAACCGGTCGCGGCGTTGATCGTGACCGTAAGCGGCCAACCCAACAATCGCGCATCGACGATCTGCTTGATGGGCTTGACTGTGGTGCCGAAGCCGTAGAACCCGCCGCTGAAACGAAACCAGGTGTTCAGGCGGAAAATACGCCCGTTTCGCAGCACGGCATCGCGGACCTTTTTGCCCTCGCCAATAGTGCGGGTCATGGGCTTTTCACACCAGACATCTTTGCCTGCCTCGGCGGCAGCGATGGAGATCAGCGCGTGCCAGTGCGGCGGCGTCGGTACGTGAATAATGTCGATATCGTCGCGATCGACGACCTCGCGAAAATCCTTGTAGCCTTTGACGTCTTTGTCGACTTTGGCCAGCGTCCGCGTCAGGTGCTGCTCGTCAACGTCGCAGATCGCCAGCAGTTTGGCGCCCGGATAGGTCAGGTGGCCCTGCCCCATGCCGCCGACGCCGACGACTGCTTTGGTCAACTGTTCGCTGGGGGCCGGCCGGCCCGGCGCGCCCAGAACGTGCCGCGGCACAATAGAAAAGGCCGCCGCCGCGCCGGCGGCGCGACTTGCTGTCTTCAAAAACGTTCGTCTGCTGATCGCTCGGGTTTCCATCGCAACTCCAACTCACAATAAAGTCATTTACGTTGGTTACGCATAGTTATTTATCTCCCGCGACCCCAGCAGGGGCTGTGGAAGGTCTTCTGCCGTAATGATACCGTATGGGAAAGACGCTTGAGAATGTGGGGGTATTGCCGCGCGTGCTCGCCTGGCGGCATTCGGCTGCACAGAGTACCGCCTTAGAACCTTCGTGCCGATGCTTTGCCGGTTGACGGTCGCGAAATACTTGATGCGTCGCCTTCCAGATCGGACGGTTGCCCTGCCGCCAGGGCCTTGGCCGGAGAACTTCGTTTGGTTGCTCCCCGTCGGCACCAGGGCTTACCGGCAGCGCAGCGTGAACCGGCGAACAGATCGTCGGCAGAAAACGTCTCTTCTTCATCACGCCCTGTCCTCCAACCGGCCCCTTGCGCTGTCGGCGCAAGAGGCGGGCACATCGCATTCTACATCTTGCCGAACCGTGTCAGGATATCGGCAGCATGCTTGATGTCGCCGAAGCGGTCGCTGCCCGCTTCTCGCTCGATGGCCAGCGTACCCTTGAAGCCGATCTTGCGAAGCGTCCGCAAAAATTCCTCTGTGCGCACGTCGCCGTCGCCCCACGGCACCTCCGTGCCCCACCTGCCGCGCTTGTTCGTGCGGATGGCGTCCTTGATGTGTACATGCTTGATCCAGGGCGCGAGGATATGCACCGCCTCAAGCGGCTCGCCCTTATCATAGAGAATCATATTGGCCGGATCGAAATTGACCGCCACGGATGGGTGATTGAGTTTTTCGAGGAACTGCCGCATTTCGACGGCGGTTTCCTGACCCGTCTCCATGAGCATTTCGAGCCCTTTTTCCGCGGCTGCGTCGGCAAGGATCCGGGTGCGGTCGAATATCTTTCGTGTATATTCCTTGCGTGTGTGATCGATAAATCCGAGATGCGTGGAAATATACCGCACGCCGAGTCGCGCGGTGATTTCGGCTGCCTGAATGAACCGCTCGCGGTTGGCGTCCCAGCAGTCGTCCGGTGCGATCCCGCCGGTGCGGCGGATCGCTTCGAGCGTCGAATAGTCCTCCTGTGGAAAATCGATCATCGTACTGCTGACGCTCCAGGTTTGTTTGCTGATGGCATCCAGATAGGCCTTGGCGTCCGGCCCTATCGCGGGCCCTACCGCCAGATGGACGTGCTCAATTCCGAGTTTGTCCATGGCCTCGACAACGCCGGCGACGTCCGTCTGAAGGGACCAACTGCAAACACCCGCGGGCCAGTTTCCACATTTAATCATGTCTGTCTCCTGCTATATGTTTCTGTACGCGCCTTCGTTACAATTCGACCGACCGATGTTCCTCGGCGGACTCCTTTTCGGCGAGCACGATTTTCACCGAGTTGCGCGACTCTTCAAGCGTAATAACCTGCGGCGGGTTCTCTCCGGCCACTGTTCTTGCGAAATGATCTATTTCGATGGAATAGCCGTCGCCGGACGCCACTTGCGGCGTAAATGTTTCGCCGTCGACCGGGCACACCCTGAAGGCGGGCGTGCGGGTGCAATCGTAGCTGATCGTCGCCTTTTCCAGCACAATGTTGAAACTCATCTCGAAACCGAACGCCGGCGTCATGCCCCATCCGCCTTCTGCAACGACGACCTTGTCGTCGTCATACATGTACTGGGTGGCGATATGGATCGCGCCGCCCGCCGGCGCCTTGGCCTGGCGGCTGAATACTGCGCGGGGCATGCCGAACAGATACTGCACAAAATCCGTGTCGTGAATGTGCAGATCCATTGCGACGCCGCCGCTGCGCAAGTCGTCCTTAAACCAGTCGCCCCACGCCGGCGCAGTGCCGAGCCGCTGAAACGTGGCCGCGATAACGCGCCCGTAGCGACCGTCTGCGATCATTTTCCGCGTCTCCGCGTACTCCGGCCAGAAACGAACACAATGCCCGATCATCAGCACCTTGTCGCTTTGGGCAGCGGCATCCATCATCTTTCGGCACTCGTCGAGAGTCAGGGCCATGGGCTTTTCACACAGTACGTGCAGCCCCGCCTCCAGCGCCTGGATGCTGAAGTTGGGATGGAGAAACGTCGGCAGTGAAATCGACACCGCGTCGAGCTTCGCCTCGGCAAGAAATTTGTTGTAATCCGAGAACAGCTCCAGGGCTTCGAAATCCACTCCGCTCGCCGCCCCGGCGATATTGCCCACGGCCTTCTTTGTGTCTTGTACGATGTTCGGATTGGCGTCACATACCGCAGTGACCTCGGCACCCTGCAGGGCCTTCCACTGCGCGTAGTGCATGCGTCCCATGAACCCGAATCCTACGATTCCCACTCTCAGCATCGTTCAACTCCGTTCAAAATCTCTATAGACATTTACTGACCTGAAATGCACAGCGATCAGCCGCTTACACCGGCCGCCCCAAAGCGACCGAATGATCTGACTGTCTTTTCCTGTTACTCCAGGCGTCCCATCGAGCGCTGGCGATTCTGACCCGACGCGTTACTTACAGCGTCCAGCCCTGCCGGTATTCTCGACGCAGGTACTGGTTAGCCTCGGGGACATTCGTGAACTGCATTTTCTCACTGTCCCACTGCAGGGCCTCGCGGAAGAGACGTTCCCGCAATTGCATCCGCAGGGCGATATTGCCCAGGAGCACGGTTTCGGTCATGGGACCGGCGTGGTCGAAATTCGAACCGGCCGGTTCGCCGCCCTTGCAGGCGTTGATCCACTCGACATAGTGACCCGGCGACCGCGGCAGCACCTTGGCGGGCTTGCCGAACTCGTCGCGACGGGCCCTGGGCATGACCACGTGGCCTGCCATTATGCCCTTGTCTCCGAAGTACAGCGAGCCGTTAGTGCCCATCTGCCAGTTAGGATCCATACCTTCGGGGCGATCCGGCTTGAGCCCGCCGTCATACCACACGAATTTTAGAGCCGGCATATCTTCCCGGGCCGGGAAGCGATAGGTCACAATCGAGCCTAACGGATAAGTCTCGTCGTTAACGCGGGTAGAAGAGGCTTCGACGCTCAGGGGGGCACCGAGTTTAAGCGCCCGGACGGCGGGGTCGAACGAATGGCAGCCGATATCGCCGAGGGCTCCTGTACCGAAATCCCACCAGCCGCGCCACTTGAACGGTGTATACGCCGGGTGGTACGGGCGCACGGGCGCGGTGCCCAGCCATGTATCCCAATCCAGCGTATCGGGGACAGACGGCGTTTCCTTCGGTCGGCCCACACCTTGCGGCCAGTATTCGCCGAAGATCCCGTTGTTGGGCCTGTCGGTCCAAATATGCACCTCGCGGACTGCACCAATTGCACCGGCCCAAATAGTCTCGGCAAGCACACGTCGCTCCTCGCTGGCCTGCCCGCCGTTGCCCATCTGCGTGGCGACCTTCGCCTCGCGAGCAGCCTGGGCCACCATACGGGCTTCATAGACATCGTGCGTCAAAGGTTTTTCGCAATAGACGTGCTTGCCGCGCTTGATCGCCGCAATTGAGGCCACCGCATGGCAATGATCCGCTGTCGAAACCACCACTGCGTCGATGTTCTTGTCTTCGGCGTCGAGCATCTTGCGGAAATCTTTGTACTTTTTGGCATCCGGATAGCGCCGAAACGTGCCGGCGGCGTTCGACCAGTCCACATCGCACAAAGCCACGAGGTTCTGCTTTTCGTCGTTCAGGGCGGCCATGTTGGCTGCACCGCGGCCGCCGACTCCGATACCGGCGATGTTGAGACGTTCGCTAGGCGGCACATGTGCAGGCCCGCCAAGGACGTGCCGGGGCACAAGCGTAAACGCACCCGCCGCAGCAGCCGTACCCAGGAACGTGCGACGTGACATGGACTTTTCCTGCCTGCCGCTTGCCTGATTATTCTTCATAACTTCTCTCCTCACAAGGCGTTAAGAGGCTTTATATAGCGGACACCCGCCCGCATCTTTACAATTTTATTCGCGACAGAAAATTTTGATCGCCAAACTTAACCAGTGTACAGGCATGCACTTATTACTGCAAGCATTTAAGCGTGCACAGACGACTTTTTAGAGGACCCCACAGATAAAGAGTTGACGACACCCGAACTTCGGAGGTGGGACAAGGCGCATTCTTTTGTAAACCTGCCACATCCACAATTAACGGCTGTTCCTTCCCGCAGCACGGCAGGCTTACAATTATTTGCAAACAGGGCTTTTAGCCCGGTTTCCGCCGCGCATCGCCCCTGTGCAGCCTCAAAGTGTGACACCGCAGGCTCCCGCCCCCGGCCGTCATGGCCTCCGGATGAAAAAGCACCAGCTCCACCCCTCGCCTCGCCAGGGCCCGCTGCGTGCGGCCGCTCAGTGCGGTGTCGTAGTGCAGTATCATCCCCGGCTCGACCACTACAAACGTGCACGCCAGCTTTCGCTGTTCCTCATCGGATACATTGATGATCTCGACACCCTTCTGCGACATAAAGTGCTCGAAATCAATCCGCTCCGTGGCGCCATTTGTGTACAAAAAGGTGTCCCTGAACGCGGGCAGATAGGCGATTGCCAGACGTTCGCTGACGCGGTTGTAAATTGTGTCCGGATGCATGTAGCGCCGCGCCCGCGGAATATCCACATAGACCACTTCCTTGAAGTACCTGCGTATCTGCCGCATAAACTTTCCCACCGCAGCGCCGTTGTGCCGCTCGGTATGTGCCACCAGAACCGTCTCATGCGACAGCAGCAGGCACCCCTCGAAGGCATCGCCCGCCTCGGCGTCAAATTCAACAAGGATAGGAACACCGAGCCCCACCAGGGCCTCCCTGACAACCTTCTGTTCGTCTTTCCTCGCCTTCCACGCCATCGCCGAAAGGATCGCCCCCTTGCTCGTAAGCACGGCGATATCATGTAGAAAGGTCAGGTTCGGAAGCCGCCGCATCAAAGCCCGGTTCTCGTGCACATAATCGCCAAGTTCAAAAACCTCGACGCCGCACGCCTGCAGCAGTTGGCGATACGCATCGTGCTCGGCGATATAACCCGCCACGTCCGGCACACGGTCGAAAAGCCAGTCAACGTGGTTGCTCTCATTTATGAGGTAAAGTTCCTCGCCGGGCCTGTGCAGCACTGCCGTCGTCAGTCTCGCAAGCTTCTCACAGCCGTACAGCACATTCTGTTCCCGTTGAACAGTCGCTTCCACCGCACTCTCCCCCTAACCGTGGTCCCTAACCGCAAGAATCAAAACGTTCTCCCGCGCCGGGCTGAACCATTGCTCCAGAATGCAAAACCCGCAGCGCTTCAGCAGCGCCTCTACCTGCCCGGACTCGAACTTATACGTGAACCCCATCTCGATGTCCTCGCCCGCCCTCAGCCGAATCTCCCTCCCGTCAGCCGCCACTCGCGACTCCTTTTTGATCTCCAGCCATTTGCGCGTCCTGTATGTGCGTCCGACGCTGATCTGCCGCGCCACAAGCGCAATATGAAACGCAAAACCAGTCTCCGCCAGCCCTCGCGCAACCAGCGGCCGGGCGTTGAATTCCGCGTTCAGCCCCGACGTATACGCCGGATTCAACATGTCGTTCTCTTCGAGCAAATGACAGTCGAACAGAAACCGGTCCTCCTCTCCCAGCGCCTCGGCAACCGCGCCCAGCAGCACATCCGGCTCGTAGTTGCAGAAATTATTCCCCAACAGACAAAGCACCACCGGCTCCCTCCACAGCCGCTTCAGCGCATCCAAATCCTCCATGTACGCCACCACGCCGATCGCGTCCACCTCCAAATCCGCAACCGCCGTCAGCGCGATATCCACGAGCGCCCCGCTGACATCCACGCACCAGTAGCACCGGCGCGATTCCCTGCTCATCTCCTGCAAAATGAGCCGTTCCTTTTGGCCGCTGCCTATGCCGACGCTCACGAGATTATGCCGCGGACCCCAGTGTTTTTGAAGATCGCCGAGACTGGCCGCCAGCAATTCTGTCAGCCTCGCCGCGATGGGAAACGTCGCCGACCCGTCCAGCGTCAGCCACTTCTCCGCCCCGCCTGCCCCCGTATACAAAAAGCAGTCCGGCAGCCGCCGCCGCGAAAGACACCGCGCCAGATCCGCCTCCAGCGCCTCGTCCGTCACCAGTTCGATCTTCTCCACCGCACGCCGCCTCACTTGAAACACTGAAGACATTCCGACCGCAGCGCCGCCCGCGGCTCAAGTCCTTTGTTCGCGCCGACGGCGTACGCGTACCCGCGACAGCCGATACACTCTCCGAGATGTTCGCACCCGCTGCACTTGCCCTCCAGATGTTGGTCGATGTGCCGAATATACTCGAACAGCTCGCTCTTATAGATATCCGCCAGCCCCATCCGCTTCACGTTGTACGGATAAACGCCGTCGACCTTCAGGTCCGGATGTTCGTCCAGCTTCGTCGGCGCGCACGGCCGCACGTCGCCCTCGATCGTAATGTAAAGGCTGTACAGATGCTGCAAGCACCCGCTCGCCGTCAGCGGCGTAAACGGAAGCCAGTCATAACCGTAGTCCCGGCGATCCGCTTCCAGCAGCCGCAGCTTGTATTCTTTGATCTCCTCCTCCGCGAGCGCATAACCCGCCAACTCATCCTGGGCCCGCCCCGTCGGCGTCAGCACCTCCATATTGGGAAAAATCCCTCGCTCCCTGCACCAGTGCCAGATCGTCTCGATCTCATCGAGATTGGCCTTGTTGCTGACAAAAGAAGCCCCCAGACGCAGCTCGTGCGCATCTTTCGCCTCGACAAAACCCGCCTCCATCAGGCACTCCAGCCCGCGCTGCATCCGCTCGGCCGCGCCTTCGCGCCCCGCCAGAAAATCCTGCACCTGGGGCCGAAGCGAGTCCAGCTTGCCCATCACCGAAGCGCCCCGCGCATACAAGAACGCCGCCAGATCCGCATCCATATTCATCGTGTTCGTAAACACGACCGGAACCATGCCCAGCGATGCGATCAACTCGATCATCTCAGCGAATCGCGGGTAGATCGTCGGCTCGCCTCCGCCGATAACCACCACCGACGCCGCCCCCAGCTCCGCCGCCTGTAACACCACCTCCGCGAGCACGTCGTACGCCAGCTCGTCGTCCAGGCTCCGCCCGCTCTGGGCGTAACAATACCGGCAGTTCAAATTGCACGACCGGTTGGTCTCCAGCCGAATCGACAAAAGCCGCCCCGCGTCCCGAGCCGAATACGCTTCCTCGCCCGAATACGTATACCCCCGCAATATCGGCGGCTTGCGATACGGACTCTTCACTCCGTCCTTGGTCAAATGTGATGCACTCCAAATGCTGGAAAGTATATCCTCCACCATCCTGCCCCCCTCGATCAAATCTCAGTACCTTCAATCCACCAGTCCGGATCAGCACCGATAAACCGGTTACGTCTGAACCCGTCACCTTTGAGTTATCGACACGCAACGCGGCCCAATTAAGCCCTAAGTTCAGTCGGCACACGTCGCATCCGCCTCGGTGCTCGGGTAGTTTGTTGCCAGGAGGCGGCACCTCTTGCGGATGCCCTTTGCGCGGCAAGGAACTTTTCGTTGTACGACGCCAGGACGCCATCCGATCTCAACCGGACTGATAAGAAGCATCAGTCCGTGCTTCCGCTCATGCTACAATGCGGCTTCAACTCCTTGCGCAGCGTGCGATAGGCGCGCACGAGCAGGCTCTCAACCGCCGAGGGTGTCCAGCCGGTGCGTTCGGCGATCTGCATGTAGCTGAGCCCGTGAAACTTGTGCAGCACGACGGCCTGTCGCTGCCGTTCGTTGAGTTTCATCAAGGCTCGCCAAATGCGTCCGTTGCCGGGGGCTCTGTCGAGTTCGGGCGCGGCATGGTCGGCTGCCGCACAGTTTTTAGTGACGGCAAGCGCCTTGACGTTGTTTAGGGCCCGCTGGTTGCGTCTCTTTTCGTCGAAGCACAGGTTGACGACGATGCGGCACAGCCACGTGGTGAATTCCGCCGCCGGCCTGTAATCGGCGGCCCCGTTCCATATCCGCAGAAAGGTCTCCTGCGTCACATCTTCGGCCGTGCTCCAGTCGGCCAATGTGCGATAGGCTAACGTGAAGACCCTCTTGTGATGGCGCAGAAAGAGTTCTCCGAGCGCCGGCCGGCTGCCTTCGGCGAGTTTTGTCATCAGTTGGGGATCTGAAAATGACTGCACAATCAGCTCTCATTGCGCTGGGTGTCTTATGGGTTAACCTTTTCGAGCCAGTTGTCGATCAGCAGCCGCACATCCCTTTCGTCAACCCGGCCCTGTCTGTTCAGGTCGGCCCCGAGGCACCAGTCATTGGCGGCCGAGCAGTCCGCACTGAGCCATCGCCTGGCGAGCATCGCAAAGTCTTCCATATCCACGTCGCAGTCGCGGTCCAGGTCCCCCGTGATCTGCGTCGTGAACGACCAGATCGGGCCGGCGGTCTGGCCGCATGCGTTCCTTGCCACGACCTGCCAATAGTAAGTCGTGGAGCACGCAAGCCTGACGCGCTGCCATGGCTTCGGGGAGTCGGCACAGAGAAGCGTCATGCTGTCGACGGCGGTTCCGAGGTAGACATCCCACGACGGCACGAGGTCGGCGAACGCGGTCGTCCGGGTGACCGCTTCCCAGCCGGGGCAGCCTTCGTCGGGACAGACGCTCGTGCGGTCGCAGCCCCCGTCGCGGACGAAATCGGCGTTTCCGCCATAGAGAATGCCTTCGACATGCAAAGTCTGGGCATTCACCACCGGCGAGCCGGAGTTGCCGACAAACGCATCGATATTGGCCTTAAAGTTGAACTCGCCGGTATTGTCCTGCACCGAGGCGCCGCCGGCATATTTCCTCGGCAGCCCCAGCGGATACCCCGCTGCGAACACCTCTTGATGATCGCCGATCTTGCCCTCTCTCCGGATCGGCAGCGGGGCGTGGTCGAGCACCGGTCGGTCTAAGCGTATCAGCGCCCAGTCGGATCCGGCTTCCTGCCGGCGGTCGATGATTTCCATGCCAAAATAGACCTGCGACTGATCGACAGTCGTTACCGGCGCATCCGCACCGCGCATGACGAATCCGAACACAAACGCCGTATTGGCGCATTCGGCGGCCGTGCGGATGCAGTGCCCGGTGGTCGCGACGATATCCGGTGCGACCAGCACCGCCGTACAGAGCATCGGCGCCGGTTGGGCGCAGTAAGGCTCGTCGGCGCACAACGGCGTGCCGGTGTTCGCCAGGTACTTTTCGGCCAGTGTCCGCGCGGGCAGCGCGAACGTGCCGTCGCCATTATCGACAAGATCCCCCTTCGCGAGGGTGCCGGCAGTGGCGTCTCCGACAGCCAGCCAGCCGGCGTTGGCGACCTGGTATTCTTCCATGCGGCCGTCGACGCCGTAGAGCCCCTTGCTCATGGTCGAAGAGGCATCGTGCGTCATGCGAGGACCATCGTCCCATGCAAGCACCGCATCGAGCGGCACGCCGCGCACGCCGTCGGCCGGCATGGGACCGGCGGGCGTATCGGGCATCTCGCATATCGCATCCGCGACAACAATCGTGTAATTGCCGATGGCTCCGCGATAGCCCGCCGCGCGGATGAGGTACGTCCATCCCTGCTCAAGGCTGAGTGTCAACTCCGACTGGCGGCCGCAGAAATCGTCGTTGCAGGCCAGTTCCGTTCCTTCACAGAAATCGAACACCGCCAGCGTTGTGTCGAAATTGCTTCCGCAGAGGCTGACAATGTATTCCCCGGAAACATCGGGCGTGAAGCGATGCCAAACGTCGTAAACGTCCTCGGTGCTGCAACTGCATTCGAAGCTGCCGGTCGCGCCGATGGTCGAGCCCGCAAAGGGTTTGTTGTTGACGAGTGCGATGGCGTCGGCGCAGTCATCATTGGCGGGCCGAACCACCCCGTCGGAGACGAGCAGCGTGTAATCGCCGGTGTCTCCGTCATAGCCGGCCGCACGTATGAGATACGTCTGACCCGCCAGAAGCGGCGCGACGAGCAGCGACTGATCGCCGCAACTGTCGTCATTGCAGACGATCTCGTTGCCGCCGCATGCATCGAAGACAGATAATGTGGTGTCAAAATCGCTGCCACAGAGGCTGATCAGGTAGTCGGCCGTCGCCGGCGCCGTGAATCTGTGCCACACATCATATGGATCGAAGTAATACCCGCAACTCGACCCCTCGCTGCCGAGGGCGTCCGTTGTGCTGCCCGCATATGGCTCGTTGACGAACACCTGCATGGCATTAGCGCAGAGATCATTGGCCGGCTGTTCAAAGCGCTCGGTCACCGTCAATGCGTAATTGCCGGTCGTGTTCTTGTTGCCCGCGACCCGGACAAGGTATTCCTGTTGTGCCGACATGTTGAGGACGAGTTCGGACTGGACATCGTACAGGTCGTTGTTGCAGGCGACCGCTTGGCCGGTGCAGCGTGTGTAGACGGCCAGCGTCGTGTCGAAATCGCTCCCCTTAAGGCTGACGGTGTGCCAGCCGCTCTGTGCCGGCGTGAAACTGTGCCACACGTCAAGGCGATCATTCTGTCCGCAGCCGCTCGTCGCAGTGCCCGTCGCGCCGTCGGTCGTTCCGTAATGCGTCGTTCCCAGCCAAACCCGTGTGGCCTCGGCGCACAGATCGTTGACGGGCTGAGCGAAATGGGGCAAGACGCTGAGGATGTAATCGCCGGTGTCGCCATCGAACCCCGCGACGCGGATCCAATAACTCTGCCCCTGCACAAGCGTCAGGACAAGGCGCGACTGCCGGCCGCAGTCGTCGTCGTTGCAGGCGATTTCAGTCCCGCCGCAGGCGTCGAACACCACCAGAGTGGTGTCAAAATCGCTGCCGCAAAGACTGATTACGTATTCGTCCGTCGCCAGCGGGGTGAAGCTATGCCAGACATCGTACGCGTGGTAAACATCATGGCCGGTTGCGCAAGTACTTATGCTGAAGCCAGTTGCGCCGATGGTTGTACCTTCAAAAGGAATAAATTCCACAATCTCAATGGCGTTCTCGCACAAATCATTTTCCGGCTGAATGAGGCGCTCGGTCACCAGCAGAACGTAATCCCCGACATCTCCATCGTACCCCGCGATGCGAATCATATAGTTTTGTCCGGCCGCCAAGGCGATAACCAGTTCCGAGCACAGATTATCCAAATCATCATTACATCCGAGTTCGGTCCCGCCGCATCCGTCATATACGGAAAGCGTTGTGTCAAAAGCACTTCCGCGCAAACTGATTGTGTGCAAACCCGTTTGCGCCGGCTTGAAAACGTGCCAGACGTCGCGTCGATCTTTGTACGAACAACTGCTCGCGGCCGAGCCCGTTGCCCCGGCCGTCGATCCAAAATAAAGCTGGTCGAGGTAGACTGCTGCGGCATTAGCGCACAGATCATTGGCCGGCTGAGCCTTCAGGACGCCGGAGAACACCGAAAACAGCACAGAAACGACCAAAACTGCGACTTTTCTCTTCCTTTTCATTGTTTTTCTCCGCGAATGCACTGTTTTGCAGATATAAGGACACTTTTCATGAGGACGGTGCGCGCCGCGCCATTGTGTTACTGAGAAAACACAAGTTTTTGTCGAATCAGCCCCGGTTTGGCTTCGAAATGCAAAGTTCTGACGACTTTCCATAAAATTCGCACACAAACCGCAGGAAAACCGCGTCCGCCGCGTTACATATCGTGGCCGGCGAGAAGTTTCGGGGGGATTTAACGACAAGTGTTCGACAAAAGTTGGTGTTCAATGTGTGAAAGGAGTGCAAAATGAAGTTCAAACGATTGGGTACGGCGGTTTTGGCGACGGTAATGGCGATTATGCTTTCGGCGGCCCAAGCCGGGCAAGGCATGGGCGACCAGCCTCAGAATACCGAGCAGACCCGCACCACGGCGCAAAAGAAGAAAAACATCAATAACGATCAGGACAAAACATCGCCCCGCATCCAGAAAAGGCCTCGTGACAGAGTCCAGGGCGGCGTCGAAAATGTGGATACTCTATTGAAAGGCAACGGCGCAGGGCCGGGGGACGGTGATGGCGACGGCGAGCCGATTCAGGATCGCACGCGGACGCAGGATAAAAAACAGGATTGCGTCGGGCCGCTGGGCGAGCCCAAGCAGGATCAGACTCGTGATCAGAAGCGCGACCAGTTGCAGGATGGTTCGTGCGGCGACGATGCGTTCGCCGTGCTGAAAGGCAACGGCGCGGGGCCGGGGGACGGTGATGGCGAGGGCGAGCCGATTCAGGATCGCACGCGGACGCAGGATAAAAAACAGGATTGCGTCGGGCCGGTGGGTGAGCCCAAGCAGGACCAGACTCGTGATCAAAAGCGCGACCAGTTGCAGGATGGTTCGTGCGGCGACGATGCGGCCGCCGTGCTGAAGGGCAACGGCGCAGGTCCGGGCGACGGCGATGGCGACGGCGAGCCGATCCAGGATCGCACGCGGACGCAGGATCGGAAAAAGATCTGTCTGTCGCCCAATCCCCGGCAGCTTAAGATTCAGGAGAGAACCCAAAAGCAGACAAAGACGCAGACCGGTGTTTCCGAGGATGACGAGTTTACGCCTGAGTTTTTGATCTTCCTCAAGAGCTACTTTGCTGAGGTAGATGCCCGGCAGCAGCGCGAAGGCGAGGCTTCCCAGGTTCAGGCTCGCCTGCGTCTGATGAAGAAGGCCGGCGACGTCGATCCGGCGGGCGAAGCACAGAAGACGATGCTCCGCGCCCGGAAAAGCCTCTGAGAAAGGCGACTGGCAATCACATGAACTTTGATAAGGAGGGCCGACGGAAGATCAATGACGCGGCCCTCCTTTTCTGCTCTCGGCGTGGCGGTTCTTTGAAAAAGTGGTCAGGCGAGGATAGCCGAAGGCGCTGGGCGTCAGCCGTTTGCCCCTTGTTTTTCGAGGCGGATTCGTCTATATTATGATAGACAAGGTTTAGCAATTGCCGTTTTAAGCCCCAGGGAAAAGTGGTCACCTCTGTATATTGCGTTTCGGGGCTGAAAAGCGTGCAGCGGGAGGGGAAAAAGTCAAGAAAATCCCTGTAACATTTGCCTGCGGGCGCGCACCGGTATTCTGAAGAAGCCCAGTGGATGATATCAAGCTTTATCGAGAATTAGTCCTGCAAGTCCGTCAGGGCGACACGGGCGCGAGGGATCGCCTGGCGACCTGTGTTCGCGGGCCGTTGGAGGCCTATGTATACCGAATAACGATGCGCGAGGACCTGACGCAGGACATCGTGCAGGAGAGTATGCTGGAAATGTTGAAAATTCTTGGAAAATTAAGTGACGCGGATCGCTTCTGGCCATGGCTGTGCAAGATCGCCATGAACAAGATTCGCAATCATTACCGCATCCGGGAGCGCCGCAAGAGAGCGATCATGTCACGAGCGGACCTGGAGCGGTCGCTGGAGAGTACGCGGGACGGGCTGGAGAATCTCGTCACGGAGGAATTCAAGCAGATCGTCAGAACGACCATGAACATGCTGCAGCCGAAACATCGGGCCGTTCTGAGCATGCGCTGCTACGAAAATATGTCGTATGCCCAGATTGCCGACATCCTGGACTCGACGGAACTGAACGTGCGGCTGATGTTCTACCGCGGCAAGAAGCAACTGCAAAAGCATCTGAGTCGGCACGGCTTCGGCACGGGGGCGGTGTTGTCGGCTCTGGTCGTCTTCGGCAAGATGACCGCGCCGGATACGGCCGCGGCGGCGGGTATAACGGTGCTGCCCGCAACCATCGAGGTGGGGGCGGTCGCAGCGGCGCTTGGCGCATTGTCCACGAAAACCGCTGTGGTTTCACTGACGGCCGCAGGTATTATTACTGCCGGTGCGATTGTGGCCAGTTCGCCGTGGGGCGGGGCTGTCGGCGGGCTCACGGGCGACGGGCACAGCGTCGCTCAGTCGATTCCGCTTCGGATCGACACCAAACAGACGTACGAGAACTGGTACTTTTTCCCCGAAGGGGTGGGCGGGCCGGTGATAACGCGTCTGATTCGGACGGACGAGAAAGGGCAGGCGCGTTTTCAGTGGCTGCAGAATGACAACGGCAACTACCGCTACGAGACCGGCAGCGGCACGGTGCACGTGACTGATTATCGCAGTTACAATGAGGACCTGTCCGTTCGACGGCTGCCGACGGACGATGCCGATTTGACGGCGTTCCTCGATCAGGTCGAGGGGCGTTCTGTGAGGATGGGGCATGTCGCCGACCAGGCGAAAAACATGCTGATTATTACGGGCGGCAGCAGGGCAGATCAGGAACTCTTGCGGCTGGTCCGAAACTACGACGTTCTGCAGGAAGAGCACTTCCAGTACAACTGGCCGGACGGCGCCGGGAAAGCGGACGGCCGCGATGCGATGCACGTTCAAGGATACTGCTGGTTTACGGTAGCCGGCGAGATTGGCGGGCAGCCGGTCAACGGCAACGGGTTCTTGCCTTTTTATTATGGTGTGAGCAGGGCCCGGCCTGCCTGGGTATCGATTCAGGTGGGCCGCACGCACTTGTTCGACAACGGCGCTGCGGCAGCCGTGCTGGGCGAAGACGGACGCGTCAACAGGGCGTATCCCGGGGGAACCTTTTTGAAGGGGCTTCCACGACCCTGGATGGGTCTGCACACGCTCGATCTGGTGCGACGCGATGCGGCGGAGTTCGAGACGCCATTCGAGACGCACCCTGCCGGCACGAAAACGCAGGTGGTCTTGAATGCCGGCGTACATGAGATTGTTTACACCGTCGATTTGGACAAGGACTGGATCGATTCGGTGGTCATGCGCTCGAGTGCGGACGGCCGCCAGACAGGCCGGCTCGACTTTGAGTATTTCGCGGATGCGAATGCTGCACATGCGGATTTCATTCAGCCGCGAATCAGCGGCAGCGCCAATTCGCCAACGCCGAAGACCTTGTGGCTCGTCGATCTTGTGCAGGGCAGTTTTCATTTGCGGTAGCTATGCTAATGAGAAAAGTGGAACAGATGTCACCCATTGCAACCGGTACAGGGCTTGCGGCCGTCGTATGCCTGACGCTGGCTCTCTGCACATCGATGCTCTCGGCGCAGTGGGCGCTGCCTGAAATGGTACTCGACGGCGATTTTGACGGCAGCGGACAGGTCGATGGGGCGGATCTCGCTCTTCTGTCGGCGCACTGGCGGCGGAGACTGGCACACGGGCCATGGGATGGTTCGCCGCCTCGCCTGGTGGCGCATTACAGGCTGGACGGCGACGCCGTCGACAGCGCAGGTGAGAGCGACGGGCTGTTGCATGGGACTCCGAGGTGGGTCAGCGGCCAGAATGCAGCAGTCGGCAGCGGGGCTGTGATGCTTGACGGCGGCGATTACATCTCGATTGCGCACCACCCCGCCTTCGATCTCAGTGCGTCACTAACCCTGTCGGCATGGGTGAAGACCGCCCTGCCGAGCGATGCGGCGACGGTTATCTCCAAGGGCGACGCGTGGAAATTGGCGGTCGGCGACGACGGACGCCTTAACTTCTCAATCGGCGGCCCCGAAGGAGGCGCACACGTCAAGGGGCAGAGAAACGTCTGCGACAGCACATGGCGGCAGGTGGCGGCGGTGTATGATCGGGACAATGGGCAAATAGTGCTCTACGTGGACGGCCAGGTGGATGCGTCGGAAACCGCCTCCGGCCGGCTCGGCGTGAACGAAAGCGAGGTATGGATCGGGGGCAACACCGCGGAGGCCGGGCAGTGGTGGAACGGCTCGATTGACGACGTGCGGCTGTACAACTGTGTGATGACAATTCAGCAGATATTCAACCGAATGACGTGGCACGTAGATGCGGTCAACGGCCGCGACATGTTCAATGGCCAGGGCAAGGGGCGGGCGTTTCAGACTATCCAGAAGGCAATCGACACGGCCGACGACGGCGACGAGATCCTGGTCTGGCCCGGAGTGTACACCGAGACGGTCTGGTTTATGGGCAAGGCCATTACTGTTCGAAGCGCCGCCGATGCGGCCGTTATCCAGGCGCCCGGCGATTACGCCGTCAACTTCTGCTTCGGTGAACAGGAAGGCAGCGTCCTGCAGAATTTTGTTATTGCCAACAGTGAAATGGGCATCTTCGTCGAAAGCAGTCGCCCGATCCTTCGGCACGTAACCGTCGTCAACAATAAATACGGACTCCAAGCCTATACGGGCTCAAGACCTGTTGTCAGCAACAGCATCTTTTGGAACAACACACACGGCGATCTCTTCAACGATACGTACGTCCCGCTGGTTACCTTCAGTTGCATATCGCGGTTTGCGGATGGTGAGGGCAACATCAGCGTCGATCCACTGTTTGCGGATGCGACAGGCGGCGATTATCATCTGGCTTCCGAGACGGGACGATTCGTCCGCGACGGTGAACCGGGCAACTCGGGCGCAGGCGGCGGCTACTGGGTGCGCGACAGCCAGACCAGCCCGTGCATCGATGCGGCGGACCCGACATCGAACCCGATGGGCGAAGGCATGCCCAACGGCGCCCGCGTGAACATGGGGGCATACGGGGGTACGGCGCAGGCGAGCAGGAGCCCGTGGCCTCTGAAATGCGACGGCAATTATGACGGTACTGTGGATGCTCATGATCTGAGCATTCTGGCGGAGAACTGGCTTTGTAATAGCGAGGAGTGTTACAAGTGATTTGAGTAGAGGACCCGGCAATAAGGCGTTTACCCTTATCGAGCTTCTGACCGTGCTGGCGGTGATTTCGCTGTTAACGGCGATTCTTTTGCCGGCACTGTCAAAGGTCAAATGCGCTGCGCGCGCCTTGGTCAGCGCGGCCAACCAGCGGCAGATTACCCAGGCCATCGGTGCTTACGCGGGCGAAAACAACGAGTGGTTTCCCGAATCGGTGGCAACCCTGGGAACATCGGCACGGTTTAGCTGGCGGGAACCGATGGTGCTGACCGGTTTTCAGAAGCGAAGTCCCCATCATCGGCGCAGCGTGAGCGACTATCTCAGGGAATACATACCCACCGCAAAGACGCTCTCCTGCGCCAGCGCTCCGCATGCATACAAGTACCTGGAGGATGCGTGGCTCGCCGGCGACGCGTGGGACAACCCGAGCCCCGACACGGGGTATGAAGACCCCGTTTTCGGGACGTACTGTCTGTATTGGAATTACCGGGGCTATCTGATGGACAGACAGGCGCCCTTCATGGGGCCGGACAGGAGTTTCGGCGAGCGCGGCCGCAGCACGCTCTTGATCAGCGATTATTTCGGCTTCGGTCATTGGCGCAACGAGTTGACATACGGCACGCGCAAGGCCTTCGGCAGTTGCGAGAAATTCAGCGGCGCGGGTATCACTGCGGGGACCCCCGTTTCTTCGGATTACTGGTCGCGCATGGCGCTGGAAGAGCCGGCTGACCGGCGAAGCGTGCAGATCGTGCTGCACGCCGGCTATACGGATGGGCACGTTGCAAAGTATTCGGCCGAGCAGACGCGCGTACTGAAGGTAGCGATCACGCCCGACGGCAGCGTGCCGTATCCCGACAACGTGGGCCCGGCCGGCGACATTTACCTGCCTCTGGACTAAGTCTGTCCTTTCTGTGCCAAGCCTACAACGTCCAGCCTTTGCGATATTCAGTATGAAGCAGGTTGTTGGCCTCCGGGACGTTGGTTATCTTGAAGTTCTCGGCATCCCAGCAAAGTTTCCGGCCGGTGCGGATCGCGATATTTCCCAAAAGGACCATCTCCGTGAGCGGGCCGGCGTGGTCGAAGTTTGCGCCGGCCGGCTTTCCGCCTTTACATGCTTCAATCCATTCCTTGTGATGGCCGGGCGAGCGCGGCAGGACTTTCGGCGGCACGCCGTATTCCCTCATTTTAGTCTCGGGTACGATGCGATGGCCTACGATGGCTCCCTTTTCGCCGATGTACATCATGCCATCGTTATCGCCTACCATGCGGCCTTCTTCCAGGCCCTCAGGGCGAAGAGGCATAATGCCGCCGTCGTACCACGTTGCAGATACGGCCGGCCGGTCGCCCTTGGCGGCAAACTCGAAGCGCACCATCGACGCTGTCGGGGCAGTCTCGTTCTTGACCTCCGGCGGGCATTGGTGATTCGTGCTGGAGGCCTCCACGCTGACGGGCGCGCCGAGGTCCAGAGCTTTGTAGATGGCGGAAAAGTTGTGGCAGCCGATGTCGCCCAGCACACCCGTGCCGAAATCCCACCAACCTCGCCAGGCAAACGGATGATATGTGGGATGATACGGCCGCTGCGGCGCGGGTCCGAGCCACAGGTCCCAGTCCAGTTCTGCGGGCGCCGGCGGCGTATCGCCCGGGCGTGCGATGCCGCGGGGCGATATAGGAGGGAAGCGGTTCGACCAGCCATGTATCTCGCGGACGCTGCCGATGGCGCCGTCCCAGATCATTTCGCAGAGAATGCGGGCGCCCTCGTCCGCCTGGCCCTGATTGCCTAATTGCGTCGCCACGCCGGCTTCTCGCGCGGCTTTGGCGATTTGCCTGGCCTCATAGACCGTGTGCGTCAGCGGCTTTTCGCAAAAGATGTGCTTGCCCAGTTTAATCGCGGCCATGGTAATGCAGGCGTGCGTGTGGTCCGGCGTGGCGATGACTACCGCGTCGATGTCCTTCTGCTCCTCCAGCATTTTGCGGTAATCTTTCCACTTGCGGGCGTTCGGCCAGAACTTGAACGCCTCCTGAACGCCGCCGAGCCGCCAATCCACATCGCACAGCGCCACAACATTCTCGCTCCCGCACTCGCGCAGGTCGCCATAGCCGCGGCCGCCGAAGCCTATGCCGGCGATGTTGAGTTTTTCGCTCGGCGGAACATGCCCCGCCCCGCCCAGCACATGCCGAGGTAC
>JACZKQ010000166.1 GCA_014859965.1 Phycisphaerae bacterium | reverse complement strand
CATCGCCCTGATGCTCAGGTTGCTCTCCAGCAGAGCCCTATCCTTCAGAGCGATCTGGACAGAGTAACCCAAGCGAGCTATAATGGCAACAGTGAAGTGAAATCGTTAAGACCGTTTACACAGTTATGTGAACACACCCGGTCAGCGACAAAAGAACCGGTGATTTCTGTCAGCATTTTGAGCAGGTCATGGTCATTGACAGAGTCCAGAGCATTTTCCATGTCCATTCCATTTTGGAGATTCAAGAGAACAGCATCCCATTCGGTTGTCTGCACAATTGTCAGTGTCCGATTCTGAATTCTATCTGTGAGGGTGTCCTTAAGAGCGAACATCCCGAATCGGTTGTCCAGGCAACATGACATCCCAGTCCCGAAGAATAGAAATGGCTTGTAACGGAAAAAATTGCGAATAGCAGTGATCGCTACCTCTTCAGTTAAAAGTTCATCAGCCATATTTACTTGCCAAAGGATGTTATTTGTTTACTGTTCCAAGAGCTAACCATCGTCTACCATTGGCCCTTCCAGTGCCTTCAAGCTCAATCCGTCAATCTCCTGCAACGATCTACCCGCTATACCCTGCAAGTCTCCGTACATACCCACTGTGGCTTGGATGACGCGTTCGACTTGCTCTTCTCGCTTAGCCCATTGCTTTATGATAGCCCTCTTTTCCTTGTCCAGGTCCTCCCTCATGGTGGAGAATGCTTCCACGATGGCCTGGACGCGAAGCCGAAAACGCGGACCGGTCAGGTACTCATAAACCATCTCCATCTTGGTTTGTTGGCCTTCACCTGCCTGGCGTGTTGCAGCGACCTCGATCAAGGTGTGGCGGAGCGTGACAGCAACCGGGATGGCTGCTCTTGGATGGGTCACCCATACTCCGTCTATGACATCGAAAGTCTCCACCTCCTTGGGTAAGGCTTGGCTGACGATGACCGCGATCTCTGCCTTGGCAGCCCGTTGGTCCTCGCGCAGCTTGGCCAACCAGCCATCGCTCCAGTTTTTCGTCCTCTTGGATTCCCATAGGATCGTTCCACACGGCTGGCCCAGAGGTCCCAGGACGCGATGCACGACATCACCGCCGAACTCGCCTTTGGGTACCGGTGCGATGGTGTCCCTGGGAAACTTGGCGATGAGTAAGGCCTCAAGTTCCAATTCCTGGACCTCGCCCTGGAGTTGCTGCGAGCCCTGCTCAGCCTTGCGTTTGAGATCCTCGATCTGTCTCTGCATGGAGCTGATTTGCTGTTCCTTCTCCATCACTCTCAGTCGCATCTGCTCCTCGGCCTCCTTCCGAGCCTTGTCTCGCGTTGCTTCTAGTCCAGCTTGGATCCGCTTCTCAATCGTCAGGTCGAGTTCTCGTTTGGCGTCATCCAGCTCCCGTTGCTTGCGGATCAAACCAGCCTGCGCCTTCTGGGCTTCCGCCAGCTTATCATCCCGTTCCTTGAGCACCCCCTGCAGGTCGGCTATCTCCCGAGTCTTCTGTTCGATGTCGGTCGCAAGGGCTAACTTGGCCTTTCGTGCCTCATCTGCAACTATTACAGCACGTTCTTGGCTGACCTTTTCGGCGACTTGATCGTCGATGGCTTCCCTGGCTTTAGCCAGAGCCTGTTCGCGTTCTCGCAATGATCTCTCATATTGCGCGATGTCGGCGTCCTTTTGCGCCAGAAGCTTATCGCACTCGTGCCGGGTGGATTCGATCAACGGCGCGGCCAGTGATTCCGTAAGGCGTATCTCAGTCTTGCATTTCGGACAGGTTATTGTTGGTTCTGTCATCTGCACCTCCCAGAGGGCGCTAATTGGTGCCTTTAGCCTTTCTCAGCTGATGCGAAACTTCTCGCCCAAATCGTTGAGTAAATCATTGATACTGTTCACTATGTTGTCGTCCGGCGGAGTTGAGCCGTCGCCAACCTCCAAACGGACATGGAACTTCATGTCGATGTTGGCCTTCGCCTTGATCTTCAGCAGCTTTGGGATCAGTTCGCTAAGATCTTGTATCTGTGATGGTTCGAAGTCGGCTGCGGCTACCCGTACATTCTTTTTGACCTCACCGCCTTCGCCTCCTCCGCCGCCACCACCACCACCGCCCATCCCCGCAGGCGACATCCTCATCTTCACCTTGCCAGCCCCTGCCACATCGCAAGGCCACGGCGCAGACCCATCGGTCAGTTCGATGAACCGGGCCTGGATTGCACCGCCTATTGCGTCCCGCACCGTTTTCCACGGCAATGAATTGCCTGCCTCCTGCGACAGCGCGCTCAGAATAGCTATCGCGGTCGTCTCGCCATCCTGCCAGGCTGACGGCAGGTTCTCCGGCAGTATCGAGTGCGCCGGGATTAGCGACGGCGGCGTGCGGAGCTTGGAAGCGGCGGTCAGCACACCCGTTGGGATTGGCTCGGCAAGTAAGCTGGCCGGCGCCGACAGCAGCCATATCTTGCCCGCCCCAACCGCTTCGTTTACGGCGGCATTGACAACATCGGCAGATGCCTTCGGGATGGCCACGGGCTCCTTAAACCCTCCTTTGTCGACTTGCACCACAGTCTTGCCGCCGAAGTAGTCCATCACGGCTTGGACGGTGATCTCCTTGTCAGTCCACAGGTCGGGCAGCGCCTCGGGCACCAGCAGATCGGCTCCGATTTCTCCCAGTTCCGCCGCCTCCGGCAGCACGAGTTCCATTGCCGGGTCATTCAGTGCAACGTCATCCGGCCGCGCGTGCCACCATGTACGGAATGTCCGGTCCGGCCGCATCAGCTTCAGCACGAAGGTGCCCTGCACACAGCCCTCGACCAGCGTTTCGACAATGGCCTGCGATTTGAGCATCTTCGGCAGGTGCGGCATCTGGGCAAATGCCCCCGCCAGGTCCTTCACACGCCGGCTGGTCTCGCCGTCTCTCCAGAGGTTGTAGGGTCCATCCGGCAGCAAGGCCTCGGCCGTAATCGGTGAGTCCTGCACGCGAGACCGGGCATCATTCTTGATCATGTCGAAATGTGCCTGATCGGCTGGGGTCAGCTTGAACGCCTGCGCCTCCTTCTTGTCCGACACGGTTACCACGACGCAATATGCCTGGCAAATGGCTGTGGGCACCCGCCCCTTCGCCTTGTCGATGTTGATCTTGAGCGTCTGCAAGCGGGCCACGTCGACAGACCCCTTCTGCTTCTTCTCTTCCTCGTTCTTGGGCGTCAATTGATCCATGACCCGTTCCCATGCCAGATAATCGCGTACACGGGCCTCAGCAACGCTCAAGCCGTCCTTCGATGGAGTCAATAGCAGCAAGGCATTACGGAACACACGAGGTTTATCCGGGCCGGTCGTCTCATCCAGGAAGCGCTTGGCCTCGGGGCTGGGCTTGCCGGACTCTGACGCCGCACTGGGCAGCATAACGGCATAGCGAAACTGACCGTCGTCATCAATGTCTCGGGGCTTCGTGGGCAGCATGTGAACGCGCACCCCCGCCGCCGAGGCACCATTTGTCAGCAACTTGGTCTTTTGGATCTCCTCCAGCAGTCGACCGCGGACAACTTCATCGGAGATATGTGCAGCCTCCGCCGCCTGCATCTGGTTCAGGTTTGGGCGGTTGCCCAGGCGCCACTCCTTGGGCAACGCCCCTTCGTTGTCCGGCATATTGGTATCATCCAGCCAGTAGCTGTTCCGAGCCCACCGTGCCAGACCTTTTTCCAACTCGATCTTGTCCGTCCGACACGGTCCAATCAACAGCATCAGGTCGCGCGTTTTTGCGCTCCGGCCGGCCGGCTGCGAATGGAGAAAAGTCGCCATCGCCGCCTGTTCAATCTCCCGCAGCTTCAAGCCAACCGATTCGGACTGTACCCGACGGGCGCTGTCAAGCTCGCTCTCGACAATTCCAGTCCATCTCGTTGCCTGACCGTCGCCGACAATAGTGTCGGCGATCGACACCAACTCCCGTGCAGCCTCGGACAGCCCCGCCTGCTTGGGCGCGTTGAGGAACACCGTAGGCCCAACGAGGGGACTGTCGTCCCACTTTTCGGCCGCTCGGAGCGCCAAGGCAAACGTCCGCAGTACGCCGCGCGTCTTCTGGAAACGCTCGATACCGGTAGCCCATTTAGTATAGAACACCTCCGTCAGTTCCGGATGGAAGGGGTAGCTCTTGATGTAACGCTCCTCGGCAGCGCCACCCTCCTTGGCCGTCTGGTCATCCAAGCCGGCGATTCCCTTGAGCGCCGCGATCACGTGCTGAGGCCACGTGCCCCGATGCTCTACGGACTTCGGGTCGAACAATCGCCGCCGCAGCACCTCGGCCACATCGTCCTTCTCAACCGGCTGAACCGTTGCCTCGCGCTGTCGCTGCATGATGTCATAAATGGCCGCCACGATCTTCTTCCCGAGTGCGTCGGGTTGATCCTCGGGTTTGCTCGAAAGCAGCGATGCAACGATGCAACATTTCTCCACCTTGGCTGCTGCTTGGGTCAGGTACTGAAAGAATGCGATCAGGACATCCAAAAAACCTGGTTCATTTTGGCATCGCATTTTCGCGTACAATAACACCTCATCGAGAAGGATCAGCGTGCCCATGCCTCGCTTGAGCGGCAGCGACAGCAGGTCCGTCACGATGTTCTCCGCGGGCGGAGAGTTGCGTTCCTCGGCCTTACTCTCAGCGTGCATCAGCTTGAGACCATCGTCCCCTGCGATCTGATAGGCCAGTACGCTCCATGGCTGCTTGAGCCAGCGCGTCGAACCGCCGGGAGCACGCACTTCGATACCTTTCTCCGGGTCCAATTTGTCAAAGCACAACGCCGCCACGCGAGCATGTGGAGGCGTCTGTCCTATTGTCTCCGTGAACTCTCGCACGGCCGGCAGATCAGGAAGGTGGTCCGGATCGTTTACCAAGTGCCGCATGGTGATCAATGTGTGCGTCTTGCCGCCGCCGTAGGTCAACTCCAACTGCCGCACGGCCTTGTCGTTCCTGCCGGCCAGGCGCAGTGCCACGTCCCGAACGAGGCCTCGCAGGTTGTGTGTGGCGAAAGTCAGTGCGAAGAACTCCTCCGGCCGTTCATAGATCGGGTGCTTGCCATTCTGCATCATGACCTCGTGCAGGTCTGCCGCAAACATGTGCATCGCCAGTTCGCCGGAGCGCAAGTCCTGCCGAAGTTTCACGACCTCATGCCACGCCTTCCAAGGTTGCCTCGCCATTTCTATAATTCTCCCAATACAGTCTCAGGTTCATGCACGATCATCACACCATTAGGTAGGACGTATCCCTGTGTTCCGATTCGTGGCTGGCTACGAAGTTCAGTCAGTGATCGGTCAACCAGGGACCGGATTGAACCGTCTTTACTTCCAAGGATGGCTTTTCCAGTTGGGCCGTAGAACCCGATGGCATCGCCAAATGGTGTCAACCCAAGACCCAAGAATGGTAGGCCAAGCACTTGAGGCAATTTGACCTCGGCAATAGGTGGCATAAGGTCGCCGAAGCCTCGTCTTGACAACAACCGCTCTGCCAGCACATCATGCCCCGCAAATCGCAACACCTTCGCGTAGGCCAGACGAAGAGGCTCGTCAGATTCCGGATTCGCCTCCCGACTCGGTTCGCCGTCGGGGTCCTTGATGATCGTGGTTGTTTCGCCATCGCGAGGTATTCCCTCGACGCGAATGCGGGTGCCAATAACAACGCGGCCACAGTCGGATCGTAATGGCCGGTTAACCGGCCTTACGTTCTGGACTTGCGTCCAACCTTCGTTGTCAACCTTGTTCCTAATCTTGCGATAAGTCCCAGTCGTACCCTTGCTTTCCGCAATTACAATTTGACCGTTGGCATCCTCACAGAAGTAGTCGGGCCGAGCACGAGATCCCGTATCGACGTACTCAAGCTCACCCCGTTGGATACATGCATAGGCATCGGCGATATGGTCAATTCCAAGGTGCTCGCGTAAGATGTAGCACGTGATCCCGGCCCCTATCTCCTCCGAAGAAATGGCTGTCACCCTTGGGTCTCGATCCTGCATTCCGGCATGGAAACTCAGCTTAGGAGCCGTTTCTGCAAAATCGGCTCCATACCGATAGAGCGCAAACCACGATCTGGGGTCCCATGACGAAGTGGCGGCAGACATCGCGATTCCGGTTTCTATCAGGATTCGATGGAGACCTGCGGATAATCGCCCGTCTTGAGGCAGTCGGTTGTTCACTGTTGTGGCGAGAAGGTCAATTTCGAGATACCATTCGCGCACATCTGTCGGACTTGGCGCAAATGGCAAAGGAAAGGGCGACAGTCGGTGAGAAACACGCCAATACGGCCAAAGCCAGTGGAACATGTTCATTTTGCCTCCGAATAAGGCAGCATTGGGCCTTGGTCCCTCACCGCGCCCTTGGCGCCGATGTGGTTGCTGATGCTCTCCAGGATGGACCGCTCGCTGTTGGTGGACAGTTCGATCAGCGACTGCACCACGCGTTTGAACAGTTCGTTCCGCCGGAGGGCATTGTCGTCGAGGTACTCGTCCACCTTCTGGACGTCGCCTTGTTTCCATAGGTGCATGACGCGATGGATGCGGTCGATGAGCGGCACGGCCTTTCCCTCGGGGGCCTCGTGGCCTATGCTCTTGCCCTTACGCTGGTTCCACGCCTTGAGCTTCACCTTGCTGCCGCCCCCGGAACGGCCTCCGGCATCCGCGTCGCCATCGATGTCGGAATCCTCCGACTCCGCTGACTCTTCCGCCTCTGCGGCCAAGGCCGCGTCGCTGCCTACATGGATCAGCACGTCCCATGTCTTATCCAACTCGCCGTCCGACAAGCTGCACGCCGTGGCGTAGAGGATGCACGCGCCGACGGGGGCTTCGTTCATGCCGAAGTCGTGGCGGTGCAGCAGGTAGTAGGCCGTCACCTCGTCCAGCCGGTCGGCGGCGGCCATGTCCGAGCCCTGTTCGCCCGTCAAAACCTGGCCGACGACGTAGTCCACCACCATCCTGCGGACGTGGTTGAGGAACTCGCCCACGCCCATTGTGGCATTGGCCTCGTTAGCCTTGCGCACCACCGGGTGCCTGCTATACGCCTCCATCGCCGGGCCAGTCGCCGCCCAGACAAAGTCCGGCCCGCGAATTCCTGCATCCCAGAATCCCCGCAACTTCTCCGAGATGTTCGCCCGCATCTCCTCCAGTACATTGTTGTCCCAACCCGGCTTTGCCGTCGCGGAACGCTTCCTACAGACCAGCCAGACCGAGGAGGCAAGGGCGGCAGAGCTGTGTGCCCGAGCCCGATTGCTCATCTCCGTCTGTATTGGCCAGCTTCCATCGACTACGAAACCAGCACGGATAATTGCGGCCACCAGAGTCTCCCAGGCGTCCGGCTGCTTGTTCGCAAATACGATCACCAGTCGGCCATTGGGATTGAGTGCCGCAGCGCAGCGCACAAATGCCATCGCCATGCCGTCCTCATACACCTGTTTGCTCTTTGCTGAGTCGTTCTCATGTCGGCTGGAATCGTCGATTAACTCTCCGTCATTCTGCTCACTGTCCCACTTCGACGATAGCGGTAGCGAATGAGCAATGTCGATTGCTGGTGATGCGCCGTACATCGTGCGCCGCAGCCAGATGTAGAAAAAGTCCATGAGATCTGCATAGGGAATAGCATCGTAGTACGGAGGGTCGGTTACGATCGCGTCGATCCCCTCAAGTTCCAGTTGAATGACGGATTCCTTAGTAACTTGTGGGGTGACCATTGGCTGCGGTAGTTTGACTGCGGTATCAACGCACTTAACCACTGAACCGAGCATAGATCGCCAACTTCCTGAGCAACCGCCAATTGGCGAAGTCTCGGCGAAGTCCCACTTCATCGGCAGTGCGAACCGGTTGAACAAATGACTGATTTGCTCGTTTTGTGTATACCACGATGCCAATGAACTGCCGTAATCCAAGAGCTTGCTGATTGTGCCAGCCAGGTATGCCTCTATGGCTTCAATCCACTCAGCAGGGAATTGCTGAACGGCCATCTCGCCCCGGGCGGCGCGGGTAGCGGCGACGAAATGGCCCAGGGCCGTAAGCTGACGGGGGGTGAACAGCTTCCGCCATAGATCGAAGCCGTAGAGCGGAACGCGCATGCCGAGTGCTTCCTCGCTCGGCGTCGGCTCATCCGGCACACCGAAAGGAACATCTCGGAACGCCGTCACGACCTGCTCCTCGGTGGGTATGGCGACGGCCAGTTCGTGTTCGGTGGGCAGGCGGTACTCTTTACCGTCGGGGCCATCGACCACCACGGCGGTCATGATGCTGCCCAGTCGCCCGGCCTTGCCCTCCAGCCGAACGTCCTCCATCGTGTTGATCGTCGAGCAGCAGGGGCAGGCTGCTCCCGCCCGTGACATGGTTCCCGCCCCAATTCGCTTGTCGTGCTCACGTTTCTGCGCTGCATTGCCCCCTTGGGTCGGGACAGTCTGTTCAACCCCGAACACCATGCCTGTCCGACCTGCATTCGGCTCCATAGACAGCAGCACACGCTTGTTGGCCTTCTTACACAGCCAACGCGTCTTGAGCAGCGGCAAGGTCGCCCGGCAGTTCTTGCAGGTCACCGTCCGTGCCCAAAGGTAGGCTACCGTCGGCTTGGCGAGCCACCGCGGGTTGCGCTTGTCGGTTAGGTACTCCTCGGTGAACTCGGCGTTGAGTGATTCGATGTCCGGCGTGCCGTCGTCCTTGAGCGGGATAAGGCGCATGGGCTGGTGCTCGTAGGCAACATGGTCTTTCTTGATCGGCTCGAAGTCGGCATAGGTGGGGTAGTGCTGTGCCAACTCTCGCCGGGCCCGGTCAAGTACCCACCGGCCCCAGGCGCGGACATGCCAGGCCAGATCGGCCTCGAACTCATTGTCTTCGTCGCCCTCGACCGGGGCAAACGGCAAACTGCCCTGCTTGTCGGGGCGCTTGGGTTTCTTCTTGATCTGCTTGTGCAATCGCTTGAGGGCGGCGGTCGTCTCGGCCTTACTGTAGCCCTTGGCCTTTTTCAAGAACTCGGCCATGAAGTCGTCGTCGCGGAGGATAAACTCCGGCAGCGGACGAGTCTGGCCGGCGAGTTTCTGCGGATACTCCAACGTACATTTGAGGATGAACCAAGCGACGGGATTGATGTCGACGGCCGTGGCCTCGCAACCCAGGCGCATCGCCTCCAACGGGATGGCACCGCCGCCGGCGAACGGGTCGAGCACCTTGGGGGCCCGGCCGCCATATGCCTTCTTGATCTCCTGGCGGAACCATTCGAGTGTCTCGGCATTCTCGGTCTCCCGGCCCCAATGCAGAATGCCGCCCTCGGTCTCCTCCTTGACACGCTCGACGACATGGCCGTCGGACTTTGTCTTCTCGACCTTCTTAACGACCTTGCCGCCGATCTTCTCGCACAGTTCCTGGCGCTGCCGTTCGATTTCCTTTTTCCACTGCTCGTGGGACATCCCTTCGGGCTTGGGCTGGGCGGAGGGATCGGGCAGAAGCGTGGCAATAAGCGCCGCCCGGCAAGCAGCCAGCGGCCGCCGCGCCGGCCAGATATGCAGCGTAGAGATATGCCCATGCCGCACGTTCTTCTCATGTACAGAGTCCAATGACGTCTGCTTCAGCGGAAACGCATGTTCAATCAGTCGGGGGTAGTCGGTCATTTCTTGCCCTTATCTTCTTGCTCCGGAAGCAGACCTTTCGGGGCAGCAGGAAGTAGCTTGTTCCATGTATTGCCAAAGAGTTTGGCCAGCTCGCGAGGAGTTACACGCCCGTCTGCTACGACCAGGATAGAGCTTGGGGTCATCTTGATACTTCCCTCGATACCGTCCAGTCGCATTTCGCAGAACGTACCTTCATCGTCATAGTCCACAAGTTCGATACCTTCGGGTTTCACGTCCTCAAGCAGGTCGATCCAGTCCAAGACCTTAATCCGTGAGGGCGCATCGAACTCAATTGTGTCAAATACCCCAGCGAACGCGTGCTGGAACTCGTCGGACATCACCACTTGCGGATTCTGGATGTGGGTGACCTCGCGGCGTAGGATGGCTTGTTCGGGATCGTCTGGATCTTGTTGGATGGTGACGTTATAGTCGAAATCAGGAGTGATAATGGTGGCGCCGCTTTCACCCGTATAGCTCTTACGCATGTCGCGGCGCTTGTAGCCAATGTCGCGAATCTTCTTATAGGTCGCGTCAATGTCCTGCTCGACATCGCCCTGGCCAATCTTTTCCACGAAGCTCTGGGCATAGCCATCCACTACCTTCGGTACTCGATGGGTTGGCTTCCATCCACTGAGACGCTTCACGAAAATGGAGTTGTCGCCGTAAAACGATATGCGGGGCAGGTGGCGATCTGCCGGCTGAGCCTTGACTGCTCGCGCGGCAAGGATCGGCGTGAGGTCTGCGACAAGGAACTCGCCAGCGGCACCTCCAAACATCCAAGGATTTTGTGATGGACCTCCAATTACCGTTTGCCGCACCGTACGTGGCACTTCCTTGCGGAGATAGTTCTGGAGTGAGTTTGATGTAAGCAGCCGCCCCTTCTCCAACGCCAGCAGCGCGGTTCCATTCAGAGCCTCCAAAAGATGATAGGTCCAGATGCCATGCTTAAGCGTGCCGCTGGAGTATGACTTCTCGTCATCATGGCAGGCCGCGAAAGCAACATAATGATCTGAACCTTCAAAGAACTTCCGGAGTTCCTCATCGGACATGGTCGCATCCACGCCTCGCATGGATGGGTCCATCTCAACGCCAGTGTGGCAAGCGTCCAGAAACAGCTTGACTTTGGTGCATTCCGATTTCCGTAGTGTCTCCAGGATGTTGGCCAATCGTATCGTAGTATGTTCGAGATCGCCGTACTGCGAATCCCACGCCGTCAGCACGTTGACACCTCCCACCGAGAAGCCATGCCCAGCGTAGTAGACGATCAGTTCGTCGTTTTCAGTGAGTGCCCTTTGTATTCGCCGCAGACGTGCCTCGATGGCCGTCTTCGATGCATCGTCGTTGAGGTGTAAGAACTGGTGTGGCTTGGTGAAGCCGTATTGCTCCCATGCTTTAATGAACGCTTTGGCGTCGTCAAGGGCAAACCTGACACGCCTTAGCAGGGGATCTTTATACTCCTCAATTGCAATTGCCAGGATGTACTTCATTCTTCTACTCCTTTGCCGCTTGCACAATCTGCACCGCATTGATTAGCACGCTGCCCTTAGCCTTGGCCAGCAGGTTGGCGAACGGGTCCTGTACCCGCACCAGGCGAGGCGCCGGCGTGGCGCAATCATAGACGGCATACAGCCAATACTCCTGACGGAGGTTGGCGGCACGTGCCCACTCGTTGGATGAGACCTCCACGTCGCCCGTATTGGCCCGCCCCTTTACCTCGATAGCACGCCGGCCACGAGCGTCACCGTCGGGGTAGATCGCCAGCAGATCAAAGCCGGGGTTATCGATAAGGCCGGCGGCGCGGGCCAGCGGCGGTGTATGGACGTCCCTGACAACGGCACCGGCGGCTTCTTCAAACGCACGGGCCAGGTCCATTGCCACCTTTTCCACCTGGGCGTCGTGGCGTTGCAGGTCAGCAGGATCGACCGACGGTACCACCAGAGCGTGTGCCAGGAAGGTCAGATGGCCGGGGGCAATCAGTTCGGGTTCGCGTCGGATCGTGGCCAGCGCCGCCGCGCGCCGCTGCGCCAGCGTACGCTGCTGCTCCTTTATCTCCTTGAGAGCCCTGACGGCCGCGGCGTTGCCGGACCGGGCCTTCTCCGACTGCTTAACCCGTGCCGCTGCAAGCTCGGCCTCCTGGAAGTCGAAGCCGCGGCGGATAAACCGCTCTCGCTCGGCCAGCGTGTCCAGCAGGGCCTGATGCCGCTGCATTGCCATCTGTCGGGCGACACGCTCGACCATGAAGGCCTCGGCTTGCTCCTTGAGCTTCTCCGATATGCCGGCGAGGCGCTGCGCCGCAGCAGGCAGGCCTTGCCCGCCCTTGAGGAGGAGCAGGTGCTCCACGGGGCAGAGCGCAACATCGGCGCCCTCAAACTGCTTGACGCCGACCAACTGGCAATCGAGGACCTTCTCGTCGGCCAGATCAGGTATGTCTGGGTCGGCCTGCCGTATCACATCTACCAGGGCCAAGTGGAACAGGTACGGCTTGTCGGCAGTCGGGTCGACGAATACGGCGCCGCGCAGAGCCTGATCGCCGAGGCGGTCACTCACGGTAGCACGGAACTGCTCGAAAACGGGCTCACCAGGATGAACCCAGATGCGCGAAATCTTCTGATCGGGGCCAGGTCGTACCACGGTCAGGCGGTCGCGCTGGCGTGCCGGATACACATCCAGCGTGTGCAACAATGCATCGAAGGCACCGACACGGGTCGGCTGCATGGAGAAACAGTCATCCAGGTTGCCACTGATCTCGATGTCTACCAATGGGGCGGCATTCTCGATGTAGTGCCGGACGTAGCCGGGCAGCAGGCGGCAGTAGGCTTCCTGCTGGAGGTCGTCGCGGAGTCGCGGCAGTTGACTCTTCACGTCGCCCCCGTCGCCGTAGAGCATGCGTTCCTTGGCCGCCAGGGCCTCGACCTGCTCCTTGGTGAGCCGGCCTTCTATGGTCCGGGCGACGGTGTCCGCTCCTTCGAGGACAGCTTGCTCCATGTAGGTCGTGAGGGACACGCCCTCGAACAGCCGCCCAATCGAGTCGAACACCTTCTCGCTGCCGAGACTGTCGCGGATCGCCTCCAGCTTATTCAGCAGCGTTTGAACGACGAGGCCCTCGCGGGTCTTGGGCGCCACAAGGTTGATGATCTGGACCGGGTCGTGTTTCTGTCCATATCGGTGGATTCGGCCCATGCGCTGTTCGAGACGGGCCGGATTCCACGGCACATCAAAGTTGATCATGATCCAGCAGAATTGCAGGTTGATGCCTTCGGCGGCGGCGTCGGTGCAGACCATGAAGCGGGCACCGCCCTGATCGCAGGGCAGCCGAAAACGTTCGACGTGTTCCTGTCGTTCCGTGTAGTACATGCCGCCATGAATTTGTGCTATCTGGCCGGTGTAGCCCATGCCACCGAGTCGCTGGATGAGGTAAACGAGCGTGTCGCGGTGCTCCGTGAAGATGATAAACTTTTCATCCACGAAACGGGGGTCGGTCAGTACCTCCCGCAGCTTGTCGAACTTGGACTCGGCGCCCTTCTCGTAGACTTGACGAGCAAGCTTGCGAAGTTCGATGACCTGATCGCGTTCAACGACGAGGTCCGTGAGCGAGGCGGCGACGACGCCCGCCAGCAGGCGTTCCTCGGAGACTTCGTTCTCCTCGCGACCATCCTGGATGTCTTCTTCGTCAGCCGTCCTAAAGTCGAACACGTCATCCTCCTCGGCCAAGCGGCGCTGGAGCAAAATTAACTGCTCCTGGGTGAGTTTTCCCTCCTGTACCTGGCGGATGAGGTCGGTCAGCTTGTCGATGCGGCGTTCAAATGACTGCAGCAGCGCATAGGTCGAACTGGCCAGCCGGCGCTGCAACACGCTCATGGCCAGCCGCGCAGCCGAACGGTTCAGCAACTTGGCCCGGTTGTAGACGTGCTGCATGTATTCGGTGGTTTCGTCGTACAGGGTCTGTTCGCTGACCGGCCCTTGGGTCAGATCGTAGCCGAGAGTGTCGGAGATGCGTTTCGGGTACAGCGGCTCGGCACTGAGATGGACCATCTCCTCCTTGGTGCGGCGGATGAAATGGGCCCGCCGGCGCTCCGCGGGGTACTCGTCAAATGCCTCCGTTGTGGCAAGCACTTCCGGTTCGAGCAGACGCCACAACGCATAATACGGATAGTCTTTGCCCTGGTGAGGCGTAGCAGTTAACAGCAGCACGTGGTGGGCAGCCCACGGCAGGCGCCACGTCTCTTCGATGTCCGTGACGCCACATAGCGCCTCGGCCAGCCTATAGCGGTCAGTCTTGTTGACGCGCAGGTCATTGCCGCGGTTGACCGACAGCTTGTGGGCTTCGTCAAAGATGACAAGATCGTAGGGCTGTACGCCGGGCTCACCGAGACGTGAGAACATACGGGGGTTTGTGAGTGTATCGACGCTCACGATAAGACAGTCGCTGTCATCCCCCAGGAAGGGGTTACCGTTACGGGCGTCCGCACCGGCGATAATCCGGAATTGTAGGCTGAAGAGCGTAGCTAACTCGCGTTGCCAGTTCCCGATCAGACCGGCAGGCGGCACAATCAGGATGCGCTTGATCAGCCGGCGTGCCTTCATTTCGCGGATATAGAGGCCCGACATGATGGTCTTTCCGGCGCCGGCGTCATCGGCCAGGAGAAACCGCAGCGGGAACTGCTTGAGCATGTGCTCATAGACTGCGATTCGCTGGTGCGGCAATGGGTCGATCTGTGATATTTCGGTGGCAAATGCCGGGTTGAACATGTGGCCGAAACTTAGCCGTTCACCTTCTACCAAAGCGCGGACCACGTGCGGCGGCGCCGTCAAGTCGAGCATAGGGGAGTCGGTAACGGCTGTATTTGCGTCGACCACCTCCCTGCCGTCGAGCCGGAGCAACTGCTGCCAAGACAGCGGGGACGGCTTTGTTTGGCCGTTCTCCCACCGGTTTACCGTGGCGAAAGAGATCCCAAGGCGGGCAGCCAGTTCCATCTGCGTCAGTCCGGTACGGGCGCGATGCCGCTTGATCCTGACAGCGTAGTCAGACGGGATTGTTGCCGGTGTTGGGTCCTCAGCCATGGTTTCCTCAGTTTCGGTTCCCAACGGTCATATCAGACGCGTTTGGTTAAGTATAGCACGTGTTATAGGGCTGTCAAAGCAAAAAGTCGCGATTCCTGACCGTTATCGATCCCTGCTTACTTTGATCGGAAGGGTGCTTGTGACAAGGTCTTCTTATGCCGTCACGAATGGGGGAGCCTGAGCTCCAGATGCACAGTAGCGTCCGGCATTTCGCCGACAAGACGAGGCCTTTTCCCGCGCCACGGATTAGCAGCAGCGGGTCCCTGCATTTTCGTAGGTGTTTATGCTTAGGTCCGTCGGCGTTATGAGAATCGCAGAAGCAATCTGTGCTTGCCTAAATTGACAAGTTATCTACCCTCCCAAACCGTCCCGTCGAACCATATAGCAAAAGCCATCCGCAATAGCAGTCCTCCCGCTCAACCTGCCTTCTTGCGTGCATCCCGGCCATGATGGCCAGGTTTACGGTGCACGCGGAAAATATAAGAATGGGTGGTCTGAAATTTTAACATGGCCTCGGCACAGAGGTCCTGCGGCCGAGGCCATATTTGAACGAAAAAGGCAGGGGTGAGAATGTAACATGTCAGAATCAACCAGGATCTCCTTCAGGTACAGGAGCATTCCACAGCTTTCCGACTTCAGCGAACTAATGGAGATGCTGTTTCCGGGCAACCGCAACCAGCAACATGCCGCAGCCTGCATCTTCGTTGAACTGAAATGGTCCCACCACATAGTGCCTAGCATGGCGTACATGGAATCAAAGTACGACATCTCGCGGCGCATCCTTCAGCGGACACGGGCGAAGCTGGCCAAGCTCGGCCTGATCGAGCATGTCAGCTATCTGAACAGCAGGTATGGCGGCGAGCAGGGCTGGAAGCTGTCGTCTCGGTTTGAGACCGGCTTGAGAGGATTGGCAGCCAAGTGCGGCCAGCTCCGGGACGTGAATACAGGGTCCATGGAAAAGGATCTGATGCTTGTGGATTTTGCTGCATCCAGACGAGGCTTGGCTGGCGGGGGGCCAAAAAAACGTCAGAAGGGCGACAACGGTTGGTGATTTGTCAAGCGATCTGTCATCGAATAAATTGGAGTTGCCAAATCGTCCCCTATACTTTGATAGTGGCACCAGATCGAAGAAGCGTGGGAGATCGAAGGTACCCAGCGGAGGAAATGAAGATGAATACGAATGACCAGAAAGCAATTCTTGGCAGCCCGGCCCAGCCGTCGGCTGTCGAACCGATGGAGAGTATCTGCAGCAAGCCCGGTTTGCCGTGGCTGACTTCGGCATCCGATAGAACGATCAGTGTCCATGTTCTGGCCAACGGAAGGTTCTGTGGCATGCTTGAGCCTCTGTTATAATTCAGGACAAGTGTAGTCGCAGAGCCTGAAGGCAGGTGAAAACGGACGTTGCATAAGTTTCGGTTTTGCACGAGACAATCCATGGCGCATCGTAACGGCCGTCCCTACGAGCAGCGCCAGCACGTGATGTACACAAGGGCGCCAAAATTTCCGCCGCCGCGGCCGCTCATCCACAATCTCACCACCAAGCGTTGGGGACACCCGTGTCTAACCCCGTTGGCCGTGAAGGTATTTACGGCGAGGTTCTCCGGCGGTGAGTCGCAATAAGGCCCGGTCGGCGGCGGCAAGAAGAGGAGTTTTTTTTTGGGGCTTGACGGGGGTATGACTGCCGGGTGTAATATTGGGGTCGGTCGGGAAAGTGCAAGCTTAGTCGGAGGCAATCATGGGACAGCGGATGAGTGCGGGCATGCGGTCGGGGGCGGGGCTTTTGGTTTTTTGTGCTGCTGTTGCGGCGATGGTGTTTTCGGGGTGTGCGTGGGGGCAGTCAGGGGTTTCCGAGACGGCGAGGAATCTGCTGCTGGATGTGCAGGTGTCGGGGAATCTTGCGTCTTTTGGGAAAGGGTTGCGTGGGGCGCCGGATCACATGATCTATGACGTGCAGAAGGCGGCGTTTCTTCGGAGTTCGCAGTGGCACGAGTACGGGGTGGGGTACGGGGCGGACCTGGGTGTTGTGAGCGAATCGCAGCCGGCGTGGTGGATGGCCCAGTGGGCGGCGCCGGTGCAGGTGAACCTGATCGCCCTGAGCGGGGCGTACGAGAATCAGCCGCAGCCGGAGACGGGATGGAAGATCGAACTGCGGCGCAATGGACACTGGACGACGCACGAGCAGGGCGTGGGGGGCTGGTACGACCGCGGGTATTACCTGTGGGG
>JACZKQ010000165.1 GCA_014859965.1 Phycisphaerae bacterium | reverse complement strand
ATGCGGTCTGGGAAGGGGCGGTGGTATACGCGGACCAGGGTGTGGTGGAGGACGTGCTCGCGGGGGTCGTTGTGGAAGAGGAAGAGGAGGAGGCGGCTGGCCGGGCCGGCGGGGCGGAGGTTTCGGGTGGCGAGGTCGCGCTGGCGGACGTCGCCGTCGAGGATGATGCCGGCGTGCTGGATCATCTGGTCCTGGTGGACGATGACGGCGGAGATCCAGAGGCTGAGGAGCCATGGGATGAGGACCTGAGCGGCGGAGAGGTTGAAGGCGAGGGCGGCGGCGAGGCCGAGGGTCCCATAGATGGCGGCGATGGAGAGGAGGGCGACGGCGGCGGCGGATTTGCTGTATCGGTGGCGATATTGGGGGTGGCGGGGGACGACCCATGACAGAAGGGCGAAAATGAAGATGACACCGAAGGCGATTTCCAGTATATTGTAGAGGGCGCGGAGCGGTCGTGAGCGTATGCGGCCGAGGGGGTGGAACTCGGTGTCCTGCCAAGTGTGGATTTGGGAGTGGTGGCGGCCGTGGACGAGGCGATAAAGCTGCGGGTCGGCGCCGAGCAGGCAGAAGGCGTGTTTGAAGAAGCGGTCGTTGTTGATGTTCGGCACGTAGCGGTGCCATGATTCGTGCGCGAGGTAAGACAGCCAGTTGTAGAGCCAGGCGCCGGGAAAGATCATTACGAGGAGAGACCAGGGGCCGAGTTTGGCCCAGAGGAACGGGAGCAGAAAAGCGTAGGCGAGCCAGAGAATCGGCGCGGCTAGATATTTCCATGCCTGGCGGCGGATTTCTATGTCTGATATGTATTCCTGCATGCGGTCCCCGCTGTGTATGCAGGCTATCATCGGCGATTTTGCGGCGGCGGAAGATGAGACGTGTGCGAACAGTCTTGTAATGCGGTTCGGCGGCAAGTTTTCAGGAACAAAACTCCGATAAGGATATTAGTTATTGGCGACCAGCAAGGCAATTCGGAGTTCGGGGGGAGCTTTTGTTGAGGGCCGCGGCGGTCATCTGGTAATTTTTTTGAACTTATAATTAGGTAGAGCAGGAAAAACGATGCAGTACAAACTCTCCCTGGAGAAACTGAAGGGGATTCCGAAGACTTTGTTGATTCCGCTGCGGGGGCGGTATCTGGAGACGAAGCGGGCAAACGGGATTGTGAGCGACCCGAAATCCATTGAGATCATCGATTCTCTGGAGCACGATTTTGCGACGTGTGAGCTGCCCTGGGACAGCCAGATGCTGATCAGCGTGCGGACGGAGATACTGGACGAGGCGATCCATCGATTTTTCAATGCGCATACGGACGGGGTGGTGGTGAACCTGGGCTGCGGGCTGGATACGCGGCTGCACCGGCTGGACGACGGGCGCATCGAGTGGTATGACCTGGACCTGCCGGAGGCGATCGAGATACGCAGGCAGTTCTTCGCCGAGAACGGGCGCTACCGGTTCATCGGCAAGAGCGTTTTTGATTATACGTGGATGGACGACGTGCCGAACGATCGTCCGACGCTTTTTATCGCGGAGGGGCTTTTCTGCTACTTCACCGAGGCGCAGGTGCGGGAGATACTGTTTGCGATAAAGGATCGATTTGCACGGTCGGAGATTGTGTTCGAGATCTTCTCGCCGCTGATGAGCCTGGCGTGGCACCGGAATCCTCATTTGCGGGGGGCGCTGTCGCTGTTCAAGTGGTCGCTGAAGACGGGGCGGTCATTGGAGAAGTGGGATGGGGGGATTAACTTCATCGAGGAGTGGAACTATTTCGACCGGCATCCGCTGCGATGGCGGTGGATGCGGTATTTCCGTTTCATTCCGCCGCTTCGCAAGGTCATGAGGGTGGTGCACCTGCGGTTCAATACGCCGGCGAGTTAGCGATTGCGGCGCCCTTGCGGGGGGATGGTGTTTTTGCGTGTGATGGGATGTAAAGATATCAGACGCGTTTTCGGGGGCGTTTCATGGCGGGGGATCATGGGTGCGCGCGCTGTGCTAAACGGCGATGCAGAAGTTGCGGGGTATCGACGCAAGTTTTTTCTCCTTTTTTTTAAGTTGTGTGCGCATCCTACCGACAACATAAGTGGCTGTTGCACACGGGGGGTTCTGATTGAGGGGAACCGATTGAATCATCCCGGGAAGTCCAACGGCGCGAAACGTACAGTGTAATGGGGTGGACGTAAATCTTTCTTGGCCGATTGGATTCTGGATTGACAGGTTCGTCGGCGGGGCGGCATGTGATGTATACGGGGCAGGATACAATTGACTCTTTTCTTTCTTTTCCATCACACTATCCCGGCAGCCAGCTCACCGCTGTTACTGCCGGGATAACCTTTTTTTCGCCGGCTGCGGCGGTATGGAAAAGAGAATTCGATAGAGGCGGGGATGCACATGATTTTTCAAATTGACTCTTTTCTTTCTTTTCCATCACACTGTCCCGGCAGGGCAGCTCACCGCTGCTGCTGCCGGGATAACCTTTCTTCGCCGGCTGCGGCGATGTGGAAAAGAAGATTCGACTGGGGCAAGGACGCACCTATTTTCTTAATTTGACTCTTTTCTTTCTTTTCCATCACACTATCCCGGCAGGGCAGCTCACCGCTGCTGCTGCCGGGGTAACTTTTTTAATTCTTCCAGAGCATGCGTGTACTGTTACATCATGCGCATGCGCCGGTGGTGTGGACGGACGATACGGCGGTTCTACGGGTCGACTGCGTTTTGGTATTGGGCGGCAAAGTTGGCGTAGTCCTGGAGGTCGACGTTATCGGAGGCGTTGAGGTCGGTTCCTTCGCAGTGCTTAGACTCGGCGCAGTCTGTGGCGAGCCACCAGGCGGCGAAGTGGGCGAGGTCTTCGAGACCTATACCGTCGGGGCAGGCCCAGTCGGCGGCGGGGATTTGCCATTGGAGACGGGGGTAGTTGGTGAGTTCGCAGATGGTCCAGACCTTGTCGAAATTCCAGTTGCCGCCGGTGAAGGTGGCGCGGGTCTTCATGGGTCTGGTTTTGAGGCCGAGGCCCATACGGCTGTCTTCTGTCTGGGAGGTCATGATGTCCCAGAAGTTGGCGTTGTCTTCGTAGCCCGCGCCGGTGGTGGCGGCGCCGCAGAGGCCGCCGACGTTGGATGTGCCGGTCGGTGCGCCGGTGGAATAGCAGTGGGTGACTTCGCTGCGGTGGTTTGTGCCGATGAGGCCGCCGACGGCGGTGTCGCCGTCTACGGTGCAGCGGGAGAAGCTGTCGGTGAGTGCGGAGGCCCACAAGTCGAGCGTGCCCGGGCCGTGGTGGCCGACGAGGCCGCCGGCGTGAGAACCGAGGGCATCGACTTCGCCGGTCGCATAGCAGCCGGCGACCGTGCCGTGATGGTTCTTGCCGACGAGGGCAGCGACATAATGGCGGCCTCGTACGCTGACGTTTTCGAGACCGAGGTTTTTGATGAGGCCGGCCTTGCCGCGCGGCAAGGTCTCGCCGACGAAGCCGAAGAGGCCGACGTAATCCCACGGCGCCTTTTCGCGAATGGTCAGGTTGCGGATCACGCGGCCGGCGCCGTCGAACTGGCCGCAGAAGACGGTTCCCTGGAAGCCGGCGATGGATTTGTTGGTGTCCGGGGCGATGGGTGCGTTCTTGAAGGAGTGGCCGGCGAGGTCGAGGTCGGCGGTGAGGATGAAGTGTTTGTCCCAGTCTTCGGGCGCGGCCATCATGATAAAGAAATCGTCAAGGCAGGCGATCTGAAAGGGGGTCGCGGGCAAGCCGTTTCCGCCGGAGTATTTGTCCCACTGGAAACGCGGATAGCCGTTGTCGGGCATGAACCAGACGGTTTCAAAATCCCACTGGACACCGGGAGCGGTAAACGTGGACTGTGTCTTCATCTCGGCGGTGGTTTTGCCTTGTCCCATTGCACTCGACATTATCTCCGATGTTTCCGTGTCCCAGAAATTTCCTATGTCCGCAGGATATTCGCAGGCCCAATTCCCTCCGCACAATCCCCCCCGGTTGCCGTTACTGTACGTCCTCGTGACCTTACCTGTTGAATAACAGTGAGTCACGATGTATTGAGTGCTCTCCGTATTGAGCCCCAGCAGTCCGCCGACATACGTGTATCCGGTCGCCGCTCCCGTTGCGTAGCATGCGGTCAGTACGCCGTTGTTTATTCCCACGAGGCCGCCGACTTCAAAATTGCCGTTCACGGCCCCCGTTGCATAGCAAGAAGTGATTGTCTCGCAGTTGCTTCCGACCAGACCGCCGGCGAAATTCGCTGTTCCGTAGACGGCAGTTGTCGCAGAACACTCACGGATCGCGCCATCATTAAACGCAGCCAATCCACCGACATATTCCATCGTTGCGCTGACCACCCCCGCGGCATGGCAGGAGGTGACTTCGCCGTAATTGAGGCCTGCTAATCCACCGACATGGTAAGTTGCGCTGACATTCGAGTTTGCGCGGCAGTTCTTAAGTGTTCCGACGTTCACCGCGACCACTCCGCCGACACCCAACGCACTGGGCTCGACATAAGGGGCTGTTCCAATGACCGTCACGTTTGCCGAGCAGTCGACGATTGCGCCAGTGCTTTCGTTGACTGCTGCCACTCCGCCGGCCCTTGACAATCCAATCACATGCCCGGTCACATTGCAGGACGTGATCGTGCCCCTGTTTGCAGCCACCAATCCGGCGACATAGATATTCCCTGTGACAAGAACGTTGGCCGTCAGATTCCTGATTTGTCCGCCATGATTCAAAGAATGGAACAGGGCCGTGTGCGTCACGACGGACTGCTGTATTTGTGCGTTAATCGCGTGTCCGTTTCCATCCAGTATGCCGGAAAAGGGGGTGCTGAAACTGCCCACCGGCAAGATCGTTAGTCCGGACAGATCAATATCGGCAGTCAGCCGGAAATGCCTGCCCGTCCAATCGGCGGGCGTGTTCGTCAGTTCGACCCAGTCGGCGACCTTGCTGATCCGCCAGGCGGTTGCTTCCGAAAGGCCGTCACCGCCGGAGTAGGCGCCTGCGAGGCAGAGGGAGGACAGCAACGAGAGAAAGACACAGACGGTGCATGCACCTTTGCTGCGGACGACACGGCGTTTCAATGGGTGACCCTCCTGCAGGGCGGCATCTAAAGTTTCGATCCCTATCCAGAGTTTTTGACTGCGCGATTAAAAACAAGTCTATTGTATCAGAATGGCCTTTTTTTGTCAAGTGGGGGGAGGTGCCGAGCAGGGCAAACGCATTTTCCTCATAACTCGCTGGGCAGCCGGCGCCGCCGGACCGAGCAAAACCGGTCGGGGCCCCAGAGCCCAGAATTCCCCCCCGGCGAACAGATGCTCCTGATTTTGGCCTCTGCCCAACCGGTTTTGCTCTCCATTGTCGCCGCAGGTTGGGTTTGGGATGCGGACATCTGGAGAATGCGGCCGCCCTGAGGTGCCGAGTATGGCAAACGCATTCTCCTGTATACCTCGCTGGGCAGGCGGCGCCGGGAGAATACGACAGCGCTGCTGCGGCTGTTTGGGTCCTTGAAAGGGTGCCGCCGGGATGGTAAGATGGTGGCTGAGCGGGTTTGACCGTGCGAGTTCATGGCGGGTGATACTGCCGGATCAAATGGCTCAGGAACTTAACGAAGGAGGCCCTGATGTCTGCCAAACGATTTATGTGCGTTCTGTCGGCTGCGTGGATGCTGGTTTTGTGTGCGGCGGCGCCGGTTAGCGCACAGCCTGCGAATTATGATGAGTCGAAGGTGCCGGCGTACACGCTGCCCGACCCGCTGGTCTGTGCGGACGGGACGAAGGTGGACACGGCGAAGGTGTGGACGGAGAAGCGGCGGCCGGAGATACTGGCGCTGTTCGAAGAACACGTCTACGGCAAGGCGCCGGGTCGGCCGGCGGCGGTGAAATATGACGTTCAGGCCGCGGACAATGTGCTCGACGGCAAGGCGACGCGAAAACAGGTCGCCGTGACGATCACGAACAATGGCAAGTCGGTCACGTGGGATCTGCTGATCTACCTTCCGAAGAACCGCCCGGGCCCGGCGCCGGTTTTTGTGGGGCCGAATTTCACGGGCAACCACTCGATTCATTCGGATCCGGGTATTCGGCTGCCGTCGAGCTGGCTGCGCAATGCGGCCGGCAACAAGGCCACGGATGAGGGGCGGGGCCGTTCGAGCCGGTGGCCGGTGGAGAAGATTCTGGAACGGGGTTATGGCGTCGCGACGATTTATTACGGGGACATCGATCCGGACTTCGACGACGGTTTTCAGAACGGCGTGCATCCGCTGTTTTACAGGGCCGGGCAGACGCAGCCGGCGGCAGGGGAGTGGGGCTCGATCGCTGCGTGGGCATGGGGCCTGAGCCGGGCGATGGATTATTTTGAGACCGACGCCGACATCGATCAGAGGCGCGTCGCGGTCATGGGGCATTCGCGACTTGGCAAGACGGCGCTTTGGGCGGGGGCGACGGATGAACGTTTTGCGATGGTGATCTCGAACAACTCGGGGTGCGGCGGGGCGGCGCTGTCGCGGCGGGCGTTCGGCGAGACGGTCAAGCGGATCAATACATCCTTTCCGCACTGGTTCTGCGATAATTTTTTGAAGTATAACGACAATGAGGGTGCGTGCCCGGTCGATCAGCATATGTTGATCGCCTTGATGGCGCCGCGGCCGGTGTACGTGGCCAGTGCCGAGAAGGACGACTGGGCGGATCAGCGGGGCGAGTTTCTTTCGGCGAAGCATGCCGATGGCGTGTATCGCCTGCTGACCAACGAAGGGCTCGATGCGGACACGATGCCGGGCTTGGATGCGCCGGTCATTGGGCGCATCTCGTACCATATTCGCACCGGCGGCCACGACGTCATGGAGTATGACTGGCAGCGCTATATGGACGCGGCGGATAAATACCTGCGCCGGGAATAACCGGCAGAGCCGGCTTTGCTCTTGCGGCTAAAGGTACACGCCGTTTTTAGAGCGGGCGAATCCAGATGTTGCGGAAGCGGACGGGATTGTTGTGGCTCATCAGGCTCAGGGGCCCCTCGGACGCGATGCGTCCATCGTAGTGCGGCAGGTTGCGATGGCCGGTCCGTCCGTAGATTTCCTGGTTGTGGTGTACGAGAACTCCATTGTGCAGCATCGTGATGCGGGCGGGACGCTCGAGTGCGCCATCTTTGAAGACGGGCGCGTAAAAGATGATGTCGAAACTCTGCCACTCGCCTGGCGGGCGGCACGCATTGACCAGCGGCGGGGTCTGCCCGTAGACGGCAGCGGCCTGGCCATCCGGGTAAAGATGCGTCTTGTACGAGTCGTATATCTGTATCTCGAAAAGGCCCATCAGGAGCACGCCGTTGTTGCCGCGGTCCATCCAGCCGCCGATGGGCGGATTGGGGGTCTGCCATTCGAGGTAAATCTGGCAATCCCCAAACGATTCCTTCGTGCGGAGGTGGCCTGAGACGGCGATCAGTTCGCCGTTGTCGATCTTCCAGTCCGAAGGGAGCCATTGCGAGAGGTCCTTGCCGTCGAACAGAACGGTCGCGTCAGAGGGGGGGCCGTTCGCCGTGCCCGGCGTGATGACGGGCGGGGCGGGGCGGTCCGGGTCGTGGACATGGAAGCCGCACCAGGGCAGTATCGGCGTGTCTTTGTAGCCGAAGATCCCGGATCCATCTTTGGCCTTGATCAGCTCGGCGGCCAGCACGGCAGCCGAACAGACCAGCAGCAGGGTCAGCCCTACGGCGATCACAACGGTAACAACGCGGCGGCTCATGGCAGTTCCTTTCAGGATGTCGATGTTCACGTTCAGCGGCCTTTAGGCGGCCCCTTGCAAGGAGCCGCGAGCACGAAGACGATTATACCCTATTGCTGGAAGAACGCCAACCCTACACCCGGGCCAGCCGGCGTTTGCATTCGTCGAGAATCGCGGCGGTTGCGGTGGCTCCGGCGCGGGTGACGCCCAGGGCCCGGACCTGGAGGAGTTTGTCGAGATCGCGGACGCCGCCGGCGGCCTTGACCTGGACGTGGGCGGGGGCGTGTTTTCGCATGAGGGCGAGGTCTTCCATTGTGGCGCCGCTGGTTCCATAACCTGTGGAGGTCTTGACCCAGTCGGCGTTGAGTTCGCCGCAGATTTCGCAGAGTTTGATTTTTTGGGCGTCGGTGAGGTAGCAGTTTTCGAAGATGACCTTGACTTTGCAGTCGCGGGCGTGGGCGGCGTCGACGACGGCTTTGATGTCGTCGCGGACGTACGGCCAGTCGCCGCTGAGGGCTTTGCTGATGTTGACGACCATGTCGAGTTCGCGGCCGCCGTCGTCCATCGCCTGCTGGGCTTCGGCGAGTTTGACGGCGGTGGTATGGCCGCCGTGGGGAAAGCCGATGACGGTGCTGGGGTGGACGGTGCTGCCGGCGAGGAGTTGCGCACAGCGCTTGAGGTAATACGGCATGATGCAGACGCTGGCGGTGCGGTATTTCAGGGCGAGCGCGATGCCCTGTTCCAGGGCATCGGTGGTGAGCGTCGGGTTCAGCAGCGAGTGGTCGATCATCCCGGCGATGTCATCGTATGTGTAGTCCATTGTATTCTCCGCAAGTCAGCAGTATGGTAACTGGTGGCAGTTCTTATTGCTTTTTGGGCGGGTTGTCGAGAATGAAGCCGATGTCGGCGCAGTACATCTGTCGGCCGCCGGATTCGGAGGCATCCCAACATGCGATGCGGCCGTCTCGGCTGGGGCGGACGTGGAGGTCGACGCGGTAGGGGCCGCCCTTTGCTTTATTGCGCATCTTCGCGATCGGGATGAACGAACCGGTCGGCACGTGGAAGAGGTAGACGTGCTGGTACCCTGCGGTGGTGACATAGCTGTCGGCGAGGATCCAGTCCTTGCCGATCCACGTGACATCGGGGTTGAACTTCGCGGCGCCGGGGAGGGCGTGTTTTTTGCCGCTGCCGTCGTCATTGACCGTGCACCAGCCTTTGCCTTCGACGAGAGTCGTGCCGTCGCGCCAGCCGTAGTGGCTCGGCTCTTCATACATGAAGCGGACGTCGCTGCCGTCGGGGTTCATGGTGTAGGCCAGGCTGCGGCGGGAGCCGGTGGATTTCAGGTAGGTGATGAATCGCGAGCCCGTTGCGTTCCAGTCCGAGCGGAAGATGAAGAGCTTTCCGTCGGAGGCGGGCCAGCCGTCCGGCGCGACGATAGAGGCCATGCGTTCGAGACTCATGACCAGGGCTGTGCGGCCGGTGTCCATGTCCATCGTCCAGATGCCCGTTGAGGCCGGGGCGTCCTGATCGGCCCACGGGTCGGCAATGCCCACGTACTCGCAGCCGCCCCAGACGAGTCGCTGGAAGTCCTGCGAGGTCGCCGTGCGGCCGTCAGGCGAAATATGGTACACGGGCATGGGAAGCGTGCGGCGGGCGCGCGTCTTGAAGTTGTAGACCTGCGTGATGAAGTGCGAGTTGTCGGCGGAGCGGTCGTTCCAGGCGATCTCGTCCGAGTTTGGGCGCCATTGGAGGCGGCAGCCTTGCTGCCAATTCCAGGCGGTGGTCGTGCCGATTTGCGTCCACTTATTGGCGTTCTGCAGATCGAAGAAACCGACGTCGGCGACATCGTCCTCCCTGACGGCGCGGTCCTTGAAGTGGACCGTCATCGCCAGGGCGTAGCGATCCGTCGGGTCAAACTGCTCGATTCCGAAGAACCAGAAGCCCGTGTAGCCATTGGCTCCTGATATGCGGTGGACGGCAGGGTACCGGGCGTCGTCGGCGGCATCCATGGCGGCCCAGGAGGAGTAGGTCGAGTAATTCTGGGCGCTGCAAGTGCAGGCGGACCCGAATGCCGCCATCACAAGTGCCCCTATGCAGAGTTTGCTTATCATCATCATCTCTCTCAGGTCTTAGCTGGCAGTCTTGTATTGCAGGGCGAGGTCGATGCCCTTTTCCATGGCGTCAGCGGTGGTCGTCGGGTTCAGCAGCGAGTGGTCGATCATCCCGGCGATTTCATCGTATGTGTAGTCCATTATGTTCTCCATTTCAGATTGTCAGATGCTAACCCGCTCAAAGCTCGCCGTCAAAGGAAAAGCGGGTCGGTGCGCGGTCCCCATTCTCGCTTTGGTCCAGTTCATTCGGCCGTTATTAGGCTGCGCAGCGTTTTGACGACCGGATGTGAAAGAAAGAACATCGAGCCTAAAGCAAACTTCGGCATGAACATAATTGTCTGCCCAAATCTTGTTTTGTGTTTGAACGTGATATAGACGGGATGAGTACTGAGAAAACGAGACTCGGAAACCTTGGCAATTTCAGTTGTCGGGATAGCTATTCTTGTGAAATAGTTCGACACAATTATGCTTCCTTCGCGCATTTCAACTCGCTTCAGCTTGATGGCAAGCTCATAAATCAGCATAGTGCCCATAAACCAGGCGCCCAGAAAACCCAGACCCTCCACGACATTATAGAGCAAAGCCTCGATTGCGCCGGCACCAAAACCGCAGATCCATGCCGTTGAAAAAACATACTTGTCGAAGAAGGTGAACGAGGATGAGATGACGGGTGACTGATCCGTCCATGAGTGTTCGTCCGGCACTGGCGGGATGTTGTATTCTTCATCCGTACCGAGGATTCCACGTTCTTTGGCCACCTCTATTATGAGCGACTGTACTTCAGGAGGATAGGCGTGAATATCCCTTGCAAGGGCCTTGCGCACGTAACACTCGGGCTCCTTCTGCCATAGCTGCCGTATGGTTTCCAAATCTCGCGGCATGGTCAAAATTCTCTACTGCCGGTTCAGGCCGGCATGAATTGTCTCAGGTATCGCCCGCTTTGGCGCAGGGCTTCTTTTCTCAGGGCGAGGGAGCCTTCGTAGGCGCGGTCTTCGACCTCGATGCAGACGGGGCCGTCGTAGCCGGCGTCGGAGAGGGTGGAGAGGAACTTGCGCCAGTCGACGTCGCCGAGGCCGGGGAGTTTGGGGGTGTGGTATTTGAGCGGGTTGGCGAGCGTGCCGACTTCGTCGAGGTTCTGGCGGTCGATGCGGGCGTCCTTGGCGTGGACGTGGACGAAGCGCGGGGCGAAGTTGAGGACGGCCTTGGTGCAGTCGATGTGCTGCCAGACGAGGTGCGAGGGGTCGAAGTTGAGGCCGAAGTTCTTGCTTGGTATTTCTTCGAACATGCGGCGCCAGATGGCGGGGGTGGAGGCGAGATTCTTGCCGCCGGGCCATTCGTCGTTCGAGAAGAACATGGGGCAGTTTTCGATGCCGACGGAGACGCCGTTGTCCTCGGCGTACTGGATGAGAGGCTTCCAGACCTTGACGAATCGCGGCCAGTTGGCGTCGACGGATTTGGTCCAGTCGCGGCCGATGAAGGTGGTGGCCTTGTTGATGCCGAGGATGGCGGAGGCCTTGATCACCTTCTTGATGTGGGCGATGGCGGTTTTGGCTTCGTCGGCGTCCGGCGACAAAGGATTCGGATAGTAACCGAGGCTGCTGATTTCGACGCCCGCGGCGGCGAGCATGTCGTTGATGCGCACGGCGTCGGATTTCTTCATGTTGGCGACGTCGATGTGCGTGATGCCGGCGTAGCGGCGGGTGGCCTTGCCGGCGGGCCAGCACATCACTTCGATACACTTGAAGCCCTCGTCCGAGGCAAAGCTGACGACTTCTTCCAAAGACAGATCCGGCAGGATGGCGGTTACAAATCCGAGTTTCATGTGGTTGCTCCTTTCACTTCAATCCATTTGCTTTGTCGATGACTGTTCAGGATCGCTTCGCACAGGGCGACTTCGCGGTGCCCGTCGGCAAACGTGGGAAACGTCGGCGGCGCGGACATGTCGCCGACGCGGAGGTAATCGTAGAACGACCGGAAGCACTGCTTGAAGGTGTCGGGGAAGCCCTCGTTGTGCCCGCCGGGATAATTGGCGTAACGGGCCGCTGCGTCTGTCAGCAGGGCCGGGTCGCGGATGAGCAGTTCGTTGGGTGTGTCGCGTCGGCCGACCCACATTTCATTCGGCTGTTCGCTGCACCATGACAGGGCGCATTTTGAGCCGGCGACCTCGAACCGCAGGCAGTTCTTGCGGCCGGCGGTGACCTGCGAAACCCAGAGGCACCCGCGGGCGCCGCCTCGGAAGCGGATCATGACGCATCCATAATCTTCCGTGGTAATGTTTACCGGCTCAGTCTGAACCTTTTCAGCTTCGGCTTCTGCTTTGCCTTTGAACGTCTTGACCTCGCCTTTGGGGCGCTGCCTGACGGGATGCACCGTCTTCAAGTCCGCACAGACCGCCTCGGCCTCGAGACCGGTGACGTGTTGTACGAGGTCGAGCCAGTGGGTGCCGATGTCGGCGATGGCCCGAAGCGGACCGCCTTCTTCGGCGAGCAAACGCCAGTTGTAATCCGTAGGATGGAACAGCCAGTCCTGCACATAGCTTCCGCAGACCGCGAAGACGTCGCCCACCTGACCCTGCCGCACGCGTTCGGCGGCCTCAAGGCAAAGCGGATAGTAGCGAATATTGTAGTTGACGCCCGCGGCGACGCCGGCCTGTTTGGCAAGCTGCACAAGCTGGGCCGATTCGGTGGAGTTCATCGCCAGCGGTTTTTCGCAAAGGACGTGTTTGCCTGCTGCCAGAACGGCTTTGGCCATTTCAAAATGCAGGCGGTTCGGCGTTGCGATGTGCACGGCCGCGACCGAGGCGTCGGCAAGGATCTCTTGCAGACTTGTGTAGGCCCGGGGCAGTTTCAGTGCGGCCGCGGCCGATTTCGACTCCTCCGGCGTGACTCCCATAATGCCCGCAACCGGCACATTGGCCCGCCGCAATCCTTCGACATGCACGGGCCCGATGAAGCCTGCACCCACAACCGCCGCTGAAATATCCGCCATGCTCTGCTCCCTTGCCGATGATCGGTTCTTTGTTACATTGCATCTGATTATTGGCGAGCGGCGTCGTTTTGTAAACGGATTTTTCCCTCGAATCGGTTCGATGCGCATATTAGCCCAAGCGTCTGCTCGATTTTTACTATTGACAATGAGGCTGTTATGCTTAAAGTGTGATGCGATATGGGGTGGCTGCCGGGGCGGGTGCAAAAGTTTTTGGCGGGAAAATGCCGATATTGGTTGTACAACGCCCTCGGGGGGCGAATTCAGAAAGGATTCGATGTGGGCATTTATGCGCAACTCAAGACTAAGATAGACGACATCCGGTTTTTGCGCGCCAATTCAGAGGACGTGGACATCGGCTTTCTCAACAAGGTCAGGATGTGGTCACGGGGGTTCGTCAGCGAGGCCTACCTGCTGCATTCCTTTTGTGACAACAGGATGGACGATTACGTGACCGATCTTGTGCGGCTGAGGAAAGCGTGCCGATTCAACGGCTACTTCGCGATCATGCTTTATGATAAGCTCTACCTGTCCAAGATGCTGAGCGGGTTTGTGGAAAACCTGCCGCGGGTGTACGGCCTGATCCGCAACCGGCAGTGGTATCGCATGGACGGCGGGGCGGACGAGACGTTGGAGTCCGTTGCGGATTTGTGTCGGGACAAAGGCGCGGTGGTGATCAAACCGATCGTGGGGTCACGGGGGGAGGGCGTCTGCATTGTTCACACGGAGGGCGACGCGTATATACTCAATCGTCAGGCCCTGTCGCGGAAGCAGTTTGTCGCGCGCCTCTCGGGTATGGACGGGTACCTTGCGACCGAGTTCGTGCATCAGCACCCTTATGCGGCTGCGATTTATCCGGATGCGACGAACACCGTGCGCATTCTGACGTTGTGGGACGACGAGGCGGACGCCCCGTTTGTTGCGGCCGCCGTACACCGGTTCGGCACACGGCATTCGGCCCCGCTGGACAACTGGACGACGGGGGGCCTCAGCGCAAGGGTCGATGTCGAGTCGGGCCGTATCGGAAGGGCGGTCAGTTATCCCATTGCCGGCCAGACGGAGACCTCATCGGTGCACCCTGAAACGCGGCAGCCGATCGATGGGACGTGCGTGCCGGGGTGGGACGCCATCAAGAACCGCACACTGGCGATGGCTCGCACACTTCCGTTTTTGCCTTACATCGGCTGGGACATTGTGGTTACTACCGCCGGCATCAAGATTCTCGAAGGCAATAATTGTCCGGGCATTAACCTGATTCAGGTCCATACGCCGCTTCTCAAGGATGCACGGATCCGGCGGTTCTATGAGAGGCGACTGGCGGCGATAGACGGCAACGGCAATGGGAACGGAAACGGAAATGGCAACGGCAACGGTCATGGTCATGGCGGGATAAAGCGAAACTATAAACTGCCGATACGGATATGACCCGACGGGTCGAAAGGGGGCGAAATGCGAACGACTTTACGAGATTTGAAACTGATGTGCGATACGGCACGGTACTGTCGCAGAGCAAAGGAGGCCAATGGTCGACGCGGGGCCGCCGTATTCAGAAATGCTGTTCAGATGTGCAGAGAGCGGAGATTCGAGCCGTCGGAGGCGTATTACCTGGGCCTGTTCGACGGGGACTTCGATCCGTCGACGCTGGACCGGTACGTCAGCCGCCGGGAACTGACAAAACTTCAGGAACGCGTCAATCCGCCTTCGTGGGCGGACCTGCTCAAGAACAAGGGAATGTTCTATCGCTTCTGCATGGCCAACGACATTCCTGCGCCGCGCTTGTATGCACTGTTCTTTCGGGAAAACGGCGGTTTGGTCACCGGCGGGAGGTGGCTGGGGGCAAATGGGGAGGCGTGGAGGCAATTCCTGGACGAGGAACTGCCCGAAACGTTTGTCTTGAAGCCTGCCCGCGGCTCCAATGGAGACGGCGTTTTCATTATTGAGCGCCGCGGCGCCGCCTTCAGGGACGCCGCCGGGTGCGAATACGACGCCGGCGGAATGTGGCGGTTGATGTCCAGCGATGTGTTTGCCACCGGCCTGATTGTTCAGGAAAGGCTGCAAAATCACGAGGCCCTTATTCGGCTGACGGGCTCTGAGTTTCTTCAGACGGTTCGGGCTTGTACGTTTGTGGATACGACGGGCAGGGCAAGGCTCCTCCATGCGCATCTCAAACTCACCGCCAGGGGCGTCGCTGTGGACAATTTCGGCGTCGGTGCGGGCGGCAATCTGCAGTGCTGCATCAATCTGGACAGCGGTGTGCCGGACGCGGCGGTGCGGCTGCGGTCCTGCGGAAACGGTCTGGAACTGGTGGACCGCCATCCGGAGACGGATCTGGCATTCAACGCATTTGTGCTGCCGCAGTGGCCGCAGTTCCGTGAGATGGTCAATCGCGCGGCCCAGCGTTTTCTGCCGGTCCGAGCCATCGGCTGGGATGTTGCGATTACGCCGGCGGGCCCGATGGTGGTCGAGGGCAACATCTGGTGGGGTCCGAACAACCCGCACCGCAACATGGACAAAGTCCGCGAGGCTTTGGCATCGGACGACGCTGGTCCTGCAGCGGCGGCGCCGCAGAAGGACCCCGGCGCGTGACGTCCGTATCTTCAGCGTGCGGATGCGGCTGAGACCATTTCAGCGGCCGCGGGCATGGATCTGCCGGCGGCCGCCGAGGCGGTGCGATACTGCGTCGCGTCGTGGGCGAGCAGTTTGTCGTACAGCATCTGCGTCTTCATCGCCATGCTGACATGGGAAAAGTTGTCTTCGGCCCAGATGCGCGCCGTTTGTCCAAGATACCGCCGCAAGTCCGCATTGCTTATAAGTCGCAGCATCGCCTGGACAAGGTCTTCGTTTTGCTTAGAGGTCACCAGCAGGCCCGTTCGGCCGTCCTGCACATGCACGGCATTGGTCTTTGTACTGAACCCGGCCGAGAGCACGGGCTTGCCGCACGACATGGCTTCGAACATGACCGATCCGCCGGACAGGCTCACCAGGATATCCAGCGATCCGAGCACCTCCGGCATATCGTCGCGCGGTCCGGTGAGAACCACGCGATCGGCAAGTCCGTTATCACGGATGAAATCGAGCACTTCCTCATTGTAACGCGGACAATGCACCTTGCCCACCAGGAAGAACGTGACGGCGGGCCCGTTGGCGCGTACGATGTGGGCGGCGGCCCGCAGAAAGTCGAGTTGGCGTTTGAACGGCTCGATCCGTCCCACGAGACCGATCAACAAACCCCGGCTTTGGGCAAACTGCCGTCGAAGTATATTCCGCGCGGACACGCTCGGATGGAACTGGTCAATGTCCACCGAATCGCCGATGAGCGCGATCTTTTCATGGCGGATCCCGCCGAGCAGCAGGTCGTTGCGGACCCGCCTTGAAATAGCAATTAACGCATCGGCCTCGCCGCAGCCGTGCTTGGCCACGCACGCGGACGGAAGCGGCGTTCGCACGTGAAGCACGGATGGCACGCCTATGCGCCGCGCCGTGCACGTGAGATATTTGCTCAGCCACAGATCGCTGCTGTGCATGAGCGACACGTCATGCGCAACGGCAAAACGCGTCAGACGCCGTGTATCCGCAAACCGCCACATGCCGCTCAAAAATGCCCGCCACGGCCGCAGCGGCAGAATGTGCGTTTCGATGTCGGCCTGGCGCAGCGCTTCCACGAACGCACCGGTGCTGCGGCAGACGACGATCGGTTCGTACCGGCGCCGATCCAGATTAGTCAGCACGTGAAGAAGCTGCCGCTGGCTGCCGCCCATGTCGCCGCCGCGCGAAAGATAAAGTACCCGGTGCATAGTGATTCCCCACAAGAAGAAGCTGTCAGATGCTCGACTTTTAAAACAACGCCTGCCACCCCATGCGTTTGAGTGTCCCCAAAATGAAGGACTCTAAATTATCGACCAAATGCAAGGTCAAAAAACATCGTGGATGGCTCAATGAAAGCTGTAAATTCCTTCAGGAGGCGAGCAATTTACCACAGGGGATGGGCGCTTTATGCACAAGCCGCCTTTCAGAGGCCGTGACCCACTCATGCTGCCGATATTTTTCCGAAGAAAGGAAGAGTGTTTTGGCTCGATGTGGTGAGTAGAACGTATAAAAAAAGAAGAGTAACGGCGTTAGAGCCTAAGGTTCGGCGGCGCCATGAACGACAAGAATGAGGGGAAAGTATGTAACAGGCAACGCGTGTAACACATGAGAGCGGGGTAATCATGAGAGTTGTTGATTTTCTTGAAAAGTTCGAGGCCGATTACACCTTGGAACAAGGGCGGCCGGTGTTCCGTGCTCGCGAGGTGATCAATCACAGATGTCTCGGGGGCATCGACATTGCAAAGGCGGTTGTCATCCGGGCCGACGGCAAGAAATTCATGTGCGTTTTACCTTCCTGCTGCACAATGGACTTGACCCTTGTCCGGAATTACCTGGGGGCTCGCTCTGTGGACTATGTTGACGAGCGTGAGATGAGGGACCTGTTTCCCAACTGCCAGACGGGGGCCGAGCCGCCCTTTGGTGCATTGTACGGGTTTCCCACATTGATGGACGCTTCGCTGGAGAACGACGAGTACATTGCATTTCAAGGTGAGACCTACGATACGGCGATCGTTATGAGGCTCGCCGAGTACGAGCGGTTGGCCGGCCCGCGGGTTTTTTCGTTTGCGTGTCCGGCAGGGGCGGCGACCGAGATGGCTTGGCGGTAGCAAGGGGTGTGCGTCTCATCCGGGCAACCGGCCCGATTTAAGGCGGACTTGGCGGTTTCTGGTGCTGAAAACGGGCAGATGGGTCTGCTCGGTCTTGGTGCGCGGCCGTGAATTACGTTATTTGAGTGTTGTTTCCTGCCGATACACCCGAAGGTCAATAGCGGCCTTTGACATTATCGGAAGAAAAGAGAATCAGGGCAACACCCATTGATGGAGAGAATCCTATGGCCAAGTCATTGTTGATCGTGGATGACTCCGCAACCATGCGGAAGATTGTCATACGCACGGTTCGGATGTCCGGGCTCGATTTTGATCGTACCGAAGAGGCCGGCAACGGCGCCGAAGCGATTGAAAAGCTCAAACAATCTCCGGTGGATATCGTTCTCTGCGACGTCAACATGCCCGAGATGAACGGTATTGACATGGTCAAGAAGGTGCGGGCCGAGTTGCCGACCTGCGCCAACACGAAAATCATCATGGTCTCCACGGAAAGCTCGCAGGACCTTATTGACAGCATCCTGCGCGAAGGCGCCAACGGGTACATCACAAAGCCGTTTACGCCCGAGCGTTTTCAGGAAAAGCTCTCGCCGTTTATGAACTGATCGGCGCCAAGTCGCTGCAATGCTGTGCGTGCGTCGAATGAACAGGTCCACCGGGCCGTAACGCATATTTTGAGAAGGGCGGAAAAGATGATTCAACACGCGTGTTTTGCGGATACTCTGTTGGATGCTGCAAAAGAAGTATTCGAGACCATGATTTTTATGGATTTGCAACTGTGCAGCGAGCCGGGCCGGCGAGTCGACGGCGAGGCGCTGATGGCGACCATTACATTTAGCAACAGCATCGAGGGATGCCTGGCCGTTTGCACTGACACAACGTGCGCCGAAGCCATTGCGATCAACATGCTGGGGCTGGAGGCGGGGGCCGATCTTTCCGTGGAGGAAGTGTCCGACGCGATAGGAGAGGTGGCCAACATGGTCATGGGCAGCATCAAGTCGCGTTTGACGGACACGTATGAAGGCATTCAGGTGTCGATTCCCTCGGTGGTAAGAGGACGGGAACTTGTCAACAGCCTGGGCGAAAAATCAGGCAGGGTATCCGTTCAGGTGAACCTCGAAGACGCGCATTTAATGGAAATCTCGCTGCTGTACCGGGAGAGCGCCAAGTAGTCGCGCTGGGTGATGCATGCTGAAACTGGAAGAAGACATAAGATTACGGACTCTTGAACTGTCGGCCGAAGCGCTGCCTGCCTTCTGCGAGGACATTTCAGGCATGTTCGGCGTGGAGATGGAAACCGTCATTCAGCCGTCCTGCAATGAGACCGTTTCCGGTCTTCAGAAGCGTTTCAAGAAGCTCACCGCCATCAACAGCGTCAGTGCCGAAGGCGTACTGAACGGTACGTTCCACGTGGTCTTCGATCAGGGCGGGCTGTTCACGTTAGCCGGCGTTGTCGTCATGCTGCCGGAAAACAGGATCAAAGAGGTGATCCGCCAGGGGTCCAAGGAAGAGGCCCAGCGAATGAGCGACGCCATTGCCGAATTAGGCAACATGATGGTGGGGACGTGGGACCGGGTGTTTCGCGAAGCCCTGCGCAAGAAACATCGGCATTTCAAACAGACGGGCACCTTTATCGGCAAACCCTGGGACAACCCTGAGAGCGTGCTGGGTGTCGGCGCCCAAGAGGAGTTTTTGTTTATGCCGGCGACGATGACCGTGGACTCCTATCCTGCCTTCACTTGCGGCGTCATCTTTCCGTCGAGCATTTTCGAAACGGCCGCCGAAAACGGCCCGCAGCAAAAGCAGGATGTGGCCGGGGATGAAGCTCTGCGGGCGGATGACGTTGTGCCTGTGCCTGTCGAGGGGGATGACGAGTTGACAGAACCTGCCGCCCTCGAAGAGGCCGCGCCGGAGCCCGATGAGCGGGCTGCCGAACCCGGCCCGGAGGCGACGGAGGATGCGGCGATTGCGGCGGCTGGAGGCGAAGATGAAACAATGGAGCAGGAGTCGGCGGCGGCCGATGCACAGGAACAAGCGGCCGATGACGAGGCCGTAGAGGAGAACGCGCCGGCCGTGGTTGCCGAAACGCCCGCTGCAAAACCGCAACAGCCCGCCTGTCCGCGGCCCGAACCGGCAGCCGCCGTCGATGCGGCGGCCCAGCCGCGATTTACTCACCCGATGTTGACGATGACGGCTGCACAGATCATGCAGAAAGAAGCGGCATGGCTGACGCCCGCCGACACCGTACAGGATGCGATCAACAAGATGCAGCAGCATGAAACGGGTTATGTGATGATCGGCGACGGCGGCGTTCTGCAAGGCATTGTGTCCAGGTCCGATGTCGCCGGCGCGGTGAGTCCCTACTTGCGGCCGGTCTTTGCCAAGTGGAAAAGGCCCCTGGATGACGCCACATTGCAGATCAAGCTGACGTGGATCATGACGCGGCCCGTGCGCACGATAACCCCCCAGACCTCGCTGGATGTTATTGTGGATACCATGCTGCATTTCGGCGGCCGGTGTCTGCCCGTGGTCGACCAGGCCGGCGCCGTTCAGGGGATTGTGACAGCGTTTGATATTTTCAAGGTGCTGACAACCAGCCGGGATGTATCTCAGACCGGCCGGATGCCGCAGACGGCCATTCCGCTGGTGTAAGCGGCTTGACGCAAAGGTATGTTTGGGTGCTGAGCTTTTTAGGCGCCCCGGGAAGAAACGCAAAATGCAGAACGCAAGCAAACTGGCCGAATTGCTCGAACAGGCCGCGTGCAGTATCACGATGCTGGGCCCGGCGGATCTTACGGAACTGGACGGCCTGGACCACCTGCTGAACCAGATCAAGCAATCTCTCGAAGAGGTCGACAACGGTCCGGCGGAGCTGCTCGAACAGGCCAAAAAAAGCTCCGAAGGAGCCCATCAGCTCCTCCAGCAAATCCTGACGCAGGAAGCGGCCGATAGCGCCGAGTCGCTGGCGTCCGTATCGCAAACCGTCTGTTCCCTGCAGCAGCTCTGCAACAGGATCATCGCTATCGACGCAGACGCCACTGAAAGCCCTCCGGAACCGCCGGCCGCTCAGATTGCCGCGGCGGAGGTTAACGGGACCATCGAGATGCCCGCCGAGATGCCTGCCCAGGAGGACGAGGTTGCGGCGGGGGGCGTACTTATCCCGGAGGACGACGTTTCGCTGGTCCTGGACTTCATTGCCGAATCACAGGAGCATCTGGAAACCGCCGAGGCGAGTCTCCTTGAGTTGGAAAACAATCCTGACGACAAGGAAACGCTGAATCGTATTTTCCGCGCCTTCCACACGATCAAGGGGACGGCCGGCTTTCTCAATCTGACCGAGATTTCCTCCCTGGCCCATTCCGCCGAAAATCTGCTGGACATGGCCCGCAAGGGCGAGCTGGTTCTGGCCGGGCAAAATACCGATGCGATCCTCGAATCCATGGACATGCTCAAGAAGATGATCGTGATTCTCAAGGAATGCGCAGAGAACACCCGGCCTGTGCCGCCGCAGGGCAAACTGCCCAGGCTGCTGGCCAAACTGGATGTGCTGGCCAAAGAGCAGGAACTTGCCGAGTCCATGGAAACTGCCGCCGCCGCTGCAAGCGACGGAAAACTCGACGATCTGCTTGAGGAACGCAGCCAGTCGGGGCCGCGCGAAGGCGGCGGTTCGGTCAAGAGCCATCTCGGTGACGAAAAGATCAAAGTCAGCACCGCGCGTCTCGACGAACTGATCAATATGACCGGCGAACTGGTCATTGCCCACTCGATGGTCGCCGAAGGCGTGGTCAAGGGTACGATGTCTGTCGATGCGTGTTCCCGCAACGTCGCCCACCAGGGCAAACTCGTGCGGGAGCTTCAGGAACTGTCCATGTCTATGCGGATGGTCCCCATCAGCGGCGTTTTTCAGAAGATGGCCAGGCTGGTGCGAGACCTGTCGCGAAAGGCCGGCAAGAAGGTGGACTTCCGCATGTCCGGCGAAGAAACCGAGCTGGACAGAACCATCGTCGACAAGATTGCCGACCCGCTGGTCCACATGGTGCGAAACAGCGTCGATCACGGCATCGAGACGGCCGATGAACGGCGGCAGTCGGGCAAGGATCTCGCCGGCCGAGTCGAGTTGCGGGCGTTTCACCAGGCCGGCAGCATCGTCATAGAAATCAAGGACGACGGACGGGGACTCGACAAAGACCGCATTCTTAAGAAGGCGGTCGAAAACGGGCTTGTGCCGCCCGGCCAGACCCCGGCCGATGAGGAGATCTACAAGCTCATCTTTCATGCCGGTTTGTCCACCGCACGCCAGGTCACCAGTGTCTCCGGCCGCGGCGTCGGTATGGACGTGGTCAAAAGGAACATCGAATCGCTCCGCGGGAGAATCGACATTGCGACGGTTCTGGGCGCCGGCTCCACGTTCAGCATTCGTCTGCCCCTGACGCTGGCGATCATCGACGGCCAGCTTGTCGCCGCCGCCGGGCAGCGCTATATCATACCCATCAACTCGATCGAGCAGAGCCTGCGGCCCGCGCCCGATCAGGTGACGAGCGTCATGAATCGCGGCGAAATGGTTATGGTCCGCGGGCAGTTCCTGCCGCTGGTCCGTCTGCACGAGCTGTTCCATACAGATACGGTAAGGCGCGACCCCACCGATTGCCTTCTGGTGGTGGTCGAAGAAAACGGCCGCAAGTGCTGCGTTATGGTCGACGAACTGCTCGGCCAGCAGCAGGTGGTGATCAAGAATCTGGGACAGGCGCTCGACAGCGTCAAAGGCGTTTCGGGCGGTGCAATCATGGGCGACGGACGAATCAGCCTGATCCTCGACATTCCGGGCTTGATGGAGATGTCGCAGAGCTGAATCGACGGGAAGGTGGCGAGCATGCAAACTGCGGTTCTGGACGAGGTGGGGCTCAGCGAGAAGGAGTTCCGTCTCATCAGCGGGCTTGTTTACAAGCACTGCGGCATCAACCTGCACGACGGCAAAAAAGAACTGGTGCGCGCCCGGCTGGCCAAACGTCTTCGCCTGTGCGGTTTCACCTCGTTTGCCGAATACATCAATTATGTATTAAAAGATACCAGCGGAAGCGAATTCTCCAGCCTTGTCGATTGTCTCAGCACCAATCTGACTAGTTTCTTCCGCGAAGCACAGCATTTCGACTTTCTGCGCACCACATTGCTGCCCCAGCTTATGGAGCGCAAGCGACGCCGGCAAAGCTGCCGCCTCCGCGCCTGGAGCGCCGGCTGCTCGTCGGGAGAAGAGCCGTACACGATCGCCATTGTACTGCTTGAGGCCGTCGAGGGGCAGGGCCGCTGGGACACCAAAGTGCTGGCGACCGATATCAGCACGGCGATTCTGGAAAAAGCCAAACAAGGGCTCTACGACGAGCAGCGGATCGCGCCGCTGTCGGCCATGCAGCGCGCCTCTTTCCTCACGGCCCGCCGCGCCGCAGGCCGCAAGGTTTTCGAAGTCAGCGACAGGCTCAGGAGCACCGTTGTCTTCCGCTACCTGAACCTCATGGCCGACTGGCCCGTCAAAGGCCCCCTGGACTTCATATTCTGCCGCAACGTCATGATTTATTTCGACAAACCCACCCAGCAGAGACTGATCAGCCGCTATTACGATCTCCTCGACTCGGGCGGCGTTTTGTTCACGGGACACTCCGAGTCGCTCACGGGCATCGATCACGCCTTCAAATACATTCAGCCGACCATATATATGAAACCGTAGGATCGTGAGATGCTGAAAACAAAAACCATTGTCAACGTGTCCGACGCGAAGGTCAGCAGCGACCCGGCAAACGTCATTGTGACGTATTCGCTGGGGTCGTGCATCGCCGTGTCCCTCTATGACCAGACGGCGCGCGTCGGCGGCATGCTCCATTACCAGTTGCCGTCTTCCGGTATGGAGCCCGAACGGGCGAGCGAAAAACCGTTCATGTTTGCCGACACCGGTATGGAGCTGTTGATCGACAAACTGGTGTCCATGGGCGGCGTTAAAAAGCGCATGCACGTCAAGATCGCCGGAGGCGCCGCGATGGATACGGGCCCCAAGGGATTCGATATCGGCAAACGCAACCACCTGGCGATCCGCAAGGTGCTCTGGAAACACGGCATGTTCATCGACGCTGAGGATGTCGGAGGGTCCTGGCCCCGCAATATGTCCCTCGACCTGGAAAGCGGAGCCGTGATCGTCAAAGCCAACGGCGTGGAAAAACTTCTTTAAAAAGAAACGGCAATGGACCTCTGTCACGGAGAAAAGCGATGGCCCTGAACATATTGATCGCGGGCGATTCGTTGCTGACTATAAAACTTTGGGAGAGAAATCACAGTGTCTACCGCTCTGCAAACGCAAACCAGGGTGCTCATCGTTGACGACTCGGCGGTCGTGCGCAAGATCCTTAGTCAGCAGCTTGGACAGCACCGGGGCATCGAAGTCGTGGGGACCGCCCCCGACCCGTACGTGGCCCGGGACAAAATCGTGGCGCTGACACCCGACGTGCTCACGCTCGACATCGAAATGCCGCGCATGGACGGCATCACCTTTCTGAAGAAACTGATGGCGGCTCGTCCGATGCCGGTCATCGTTCTCAGTTCACTGACGCCCGCGGGCGGGCGCATGGCCATGGAGGCGATGGCCGCCGGGGCGATTGACGTGATGTGCAAGCCGGGACCCGCCTACAGCGTCGGTGAAACCTGCGACGAACTGGTCGCCAAGATCAAGGCCGCCGCAAGGGCGCGCATGGATAAATACGTAGTGACGAACTCGTCCGGCGCCTGCCAGCCGGGCCGCTTGAGCGCGATCGAGACGACCAACAAGATCATCGCCATCGGCGCTTCAACCGGCGGGGTCCAGGCCCTGTCCCACGTGCTGCCCCTGTTGCCGGCCGACGCCCCTGGCACCCTCGTGGTGCAGCATATGCCCGCACGCTTCACCACCTCGTTTGCCCAGCGTCTGGACGCGATGTGCAAAATGAACGTCAAGGAAGCCGAAGACGGCGACCATGTCTATCCTGGCCGCGTCCTGCTGGCGCCAGGCGGCTGCCATATGCTCCTGAACCGCTCCGGCGCCAACTACTCCGTGACGGTCAAGGACGGCCCCCATGTCTGCCGGCAGAAGCCCAGCGTCGAGGTCCTCTTCAAATCGGTCGCCCGGTATGCCGGCGCCAATGCCGTCGGCGCCATACTGACCGGTATGGGTGACGATGGCGCCAAAGGGCTGCTTGAGATGCGGCAGAGCGGCGCCCATACGATGGCCCAGGACGAACAGTCGTGCATCGTATTCGGCATGCCGAAGGAAGCCATCAAACAGGAAGCCGCCGAAAGGGTGGTTCCGCTTGGCGCCATTGCTCAATCTTTGCTGAATGCGTTTGCCTGGTGACATGCGCCCCAGGCAAGGGCGGCGCGCGACACTCCGCAAATCGCCGCTCAAGGCGCGCCCAGAACATGTGCTTCGAATGTCAGCGCGCCGGCATCAGGTACATCTGCCGGGCCTGTTCAAGCTCCCGGTTGACCTTCATGTGATCCAGTTCTTCCACCAGGGCCGCCGCCGTCGCGTTCCGGGGGTCGAGAATCAGGATATCGAACAGGATGTCGCTGGCCGCGGCGAACTCTTCCTGGTTCAGGTAAACCGCCCCAAGGCAGAGCATGACAGCGACGTCGTCGGAGTGACGCAGGAGATACTGCTGCAGGAAATACCGAATCTCACCCCATCGCTTCTTCTCGCCCGACAAGTCCAGCAGGCCCAACAGCGCCGTCACGTTATCGCCGTCCTGTTCGAGGCACTGACAATAGGTGCGCACCGCATCTTCCGATCGGCCGTTGCGATGGTGTACGATGGCCAGGCCGCAGAGGCCTTTCGCGCAGCCCGCTTCCAGTCGGCACGCGGCCTCAAAAGCTGCCTGGGCTTCCTTGAGATGATGGGTGTGCAGGGCGACAACGCCAAGGCCGACAAGAGGAGCTGCATTGTGGGGCGCCAGTGATGCCGCCGCCTGATAATCGTTTCGCGCCTGCTCGCAGCGCCCGGCGGCGACGCCGTATTCGGCCCGCCGCATCAGAAACTCGTACTCGCCCTCCAGCCGATCCATCCAGCCGTCACGGTTCCTTCCGTGTGCCTCCATGCCTTTCTCCTGCAATTGTCTGTTGTCCGATGCTTCCCCGGTGTCTTATTCGTCCAAGGTATCCGATTCTTCGGCGACGTCCGGTTCTTCGCCGATGTCTGCCTCTTCAAGCGTATCTGCCTCCGCCGACACGTTGTGACCCTCTTCCTCGTGGGACTCCTGTTCGCTGGTGCCGGCCACCTGTTTGTACGCCCGTGTCGTCGACAGCGACTGATGCCCCAACAGTTCGCGCACGGTGTGAATGTCGGAGCCGCTGCGCAGCATGTTCACCGCAAAGCTGTGCCGCAGCGTCCGCGGACTGATGGCCGGGTCAAGCCCCGCTTTGATCAGGTATTTATCCATTTTCCGGCGGACGCTCCGAGAACTGAGGCGCTCGCCGTTCTTATTGACGAACAGTATGCGATTGGAGAAGGCCGGATCCGTCTGTGCACGCTTGTTGCGCAGCGTGATATATTTCTGAAGCGCCTGAATGCCCGACGACCAGATCGGGACCACCCGTTCCTTGCGGCCGGCGGTCTTCACGTGTACGGCGTCGCTGAGGAAATCGATGTCATCCATGTCCAGTGCCACCAGTTCACTGATCCGCAGGCCTGTACAATACAGTATTTCCAGAATGGCCCGGTCCCTGGCCCCCAAAAGTGTGCTGGTGTTCGGCATGTCCAGCAGCCGCTGAATCTGCTCCTGATCCAGCACCCGCGGCAGTTCTCTGTACTTCTTGGGTAATTTGGTCGCCGCCGCCGGATTGTATTCCAAACGTTTGCGATTCACGAGAAACTTGTAGAACGTCCGAATCGTCGAAAGCCGCCGGATCTTTGTGGACTGGCTGTAATCATGCGCATTGAGGTAGTCCATGAAGCTTTCGATGGCCTGCGTGTCAACCTCCAGCAGCAGTCGCGTAGTGGTCGCCTGCGTTTCGGTTGTAACGGCTGTGCCTGCGGCCCGGAAGTAAGTCGCTTCACCCGTATCAACCGCCTCTCCGGAAGACCGCGCGCCCAGGAACTCACTGAAGTGTTCCAAATCCAGCGCATAGCTGCGGATTGTGTTTTCGCTGAATCGCTTGACGTCTCGCAGGTATTCCAGGAACTCATGTAATAGTTCACTTCTCATCTTGCACACACCGTTTCTGAACCCGAATACACTTCATGAACGCCCGTCAACGTATACGTGCGTTGGATCCTTGTGCCTCCCTGCAAGATACGCGGCCCCCAAAAATGTGTCTCGAAGCCACGGCTCACTATGGCTCCCGAACGGGTTTGTTTCCATTCTCACCCGCTCGGGACGGCTTACACAGGTCAAAATACAAAACCAAGCATTCCACAGTTCAAGCAATAGAAGCTACGCTGCCCGGAAATCCATTTCCGGTATTACACCCCACGTTGTGATTTGCAATAAACCACGTCTGAAATCACTATCGGACGTTTATTTTTAAAAGTTAACGGGTATTTGCCTCCACTAAGGGCGTGATTGCCCCGGCCGGCGTAGGTGTTTTCCGTAAGGCCACAACGGCCCCGGAGCCGCCTTTAAGTTCATATCAGAATTATCAGGATTGAGATCCGCGGCCCTGCCAATCAGGGATATAAACGGTTGACTGTCCGGAATATGGCAAAATGGTCGTTCCTTGACAGCGGTGTCCAAACGCGGTATAATGAGCATTAAGTGACAATTATTGGATATGGAACGCCAACCAACAGTCACGGCCGGGGCGCAAAGTGTCCAGGATGCCCGGCTTAACAGAAACCGTGCCGGCTGGTATCGGCCATACTGCCGCCGTGTGTTGACGCAGCAGGGGGCGCGTCAGTCAGGTCATAGGGCCGCCGAATCGAATGAGGGAGGACGTGGGAATTGTCCATCTTGCAACGAAGCACGAATGTCCTGCTGCTGTTTGTTCTGCTGTCGCCCGCCTTTGCGCAGTGTCCCCGTGCCGATCTGGACGGTGATTGCGCCGTGACGTTCGAGGATCTGTTCGTGCTGGCGACCCAATGGCTGGACATACGCAATTACACGGACCTGGGTCTGGTTGCACACTGGACGATGGACGACGCCTCGGGCACTCATGTGTCGGATGCGACAGGCAATAATCATCAGGGAGACCTGATGAATATGGATATCGATGACTGGGTAAGCGGCAAGTTCGGCGGCGGCCTGGACTTCGACGGCATCGACGATTATGTGCGAATCACCGGCTACATGGGCATTGCGGGCGACGCGCCCCGCACTGTAACAGCCTGGATCAACACAACCGCGCTCTCCGGCGAAATCGTGACGTGGGGACAAGTGGGTGTGCCGACGGCCCGATGGATCGTGCGAGTCCAGGAAGGACGCGTGCGGGTCGAAGTCGGCGACGGCTTTGCTATCGGCACAACTGCTGTATGCAATGGAAGGTGGCGTCACATCGCCGTGGCCTCCGACGGTACGACGACGGATAATATACGTATCTACGTCGACGGCATGCCTGACCCCATCAGCGACTATGCCTCGCAGGTGATAGACACAGCCCAGACCGATGAGGTGAAAATCGGCGTTCACCTGGTGACGGCCCGGTACTTCTCGGGGGCCATTGATGACGTTCGCATATATGATCGGGTCCTGGACGACGCTGAAATCGCCCAACTCGGCGCCCCGCAGGCGGATCTCGACGGAAGCGCCCTCGTCGACGCAGGAGATCTGGCCGTCCTTGCCGCCGACTGGCTCAAACGGGGCGCGCCGCGCATCGTCATCAACGAGATTCACTACGACCCGGACATCAAGACCGAACTGGTTGAGTTTCTCGAACTCTACAACGCCGGCGACACGGTCGCGGACCTCTCCGGCTGGTATTTCTCCAGCGGCATCACCCTCCGGTTTGCCGACGGAACAGCGATCCCGCCCGGCGGGTATCTGGTCATAACGCAGAATGCCGCGGCGTTTGCCAAGAAGTTCGGTTTCAACGCGCGGGCCGTTTTCGAGGGCAAACTGAACAACAGCGGCGAGACCGTCCGGCTCCGCAATGCCGACCGGCGGATCGTGGACGAGGTGGATTATAGCCTTGGCTTCCCATGGCCCACGGTGGGCGATCCCGTTCCACCAAACCAGCCCGGCAGAGGTCATTCCATTCAATTGATCCATCCGGATATGGACAACGATCTCGGTGGCAACTGGCGAAGCGGGGTCCCCACGCCGGGAGCACAGAACAGCGTCCTGGCCGCCAACGCTCCTCCCCAGATGAGACAAATCAAACATTCGCCTCAATCGCCCCGCGCCAATGAGCCCGTCACCATCACAATCAAGGTCACCGATCCGGAGGGCGTCAAGGCCGTCACTCTTCTCTACCAGGCGGTGAATCCGGGCCAGTATATCAAACGCACCGATCCCCTGTACGCCTCGAACTGGACATCGCTGCCGATGTACGACGACGGAACAAACGGCGACGCCGCGGCCGGAGATAATGTCTACACGGTCGTCATGCCCGCCGCAATGCAGGTCCATCGCCGTCTTATGCGCTATCGTGTGACCGCCGAGGACAACACCGGCCTGTCCATCCGTGCGCCGTACCTCGACGATCCATGCCCCAACTTCGCTTATTTCGTCTACAACGGCGTCCCTGCCTGGTCCGGCGCCATTCAGCCGGGAAGCACCGATCCCGCCAGAGCCCGCGTGGTCACCTACGGCCCCGAGGTGATGCGCTCGCTGCCCGTCTATCATCTCATCAGTCCGCGATCCGAAGTCGAGGCCGCGACGTGGGGCGGATACATGGGCAGCGATTATTTGTGGCAGGGCACGCTCGTCTACGATGGCGACGTCTACGACCACATCCGCTTCCGTGCACGCGGCGGAACCTGGCGATACGCGATGGGCAAGAACATGTGGAAGTTCGACTTCAATCGCGGGCACGATTTCCAGGCAAGAAACGACTATGGCGAAAAGTACGGCACCAAATGGGACAAGCTGAATTTCTCCGCCTGCATCCAGCAGGGCGATTACCAGCACCGCGGTGAACAAGGCATGTTCGAGGCCGCCGGCTTCAAGCTGTTCAACATGATGGATGTGCCGGCCCCCAAAACCCATTGGCTGCAATTCCGGATCATCGACGAGGCCGCAGAGCAGGGCGCCACGCAATACGACGGCGACTTCTGGGGATTGTACATGGCCATCGAACAGATGGACGGCCGCTTCCTCGATGAACACGACCTGCCCGACGGCAATCTCTACAAAATTGAGGGCCACCTTGTCGACGGCAACGAAAAGAACAATCAGGGCCTCACCGCCGTCGCCGACATGTCCGATTTCTACACCTTCAGAACAGGCTATTACTCCTATCCGTACCCCACCGAGGATTGGTGGCATGCCAATGTGAATCTCGACTGCTATTACGGCTACCGCTGCGTCGTCGAAGGCATTCATCACGGCGACATAGGCTACGGCAAGAACTATTTCTTCTACCTCAATCCCGACACCGCCAAATGGTCTCAACTGCCCTGGGACCTCGACCTGACCTGGGCCAACAACATGTACGGAGACGGCGAGGATCCGTTCAAGAAGGAGGGAGCCATCTTCTCGAACGCCAACCTGCGCCGCGCCTACGAAAACCGGCTGCGCGAGTTCCACAACCTGCTCTACAATCCCGACCAGATGAATCAGTTGCTCGATGAATACGCCGCGATCGTCAAGAATCCCGCCGGAGGCCCCTCCATCGTCGATGCCGACCGCGCCATGTGGGACTACAACCCCGTCATGACGACGCGGACCCACTCCGGCAAAGGCGGCGTCGGGCGGTTCTATCAGCAGGCCGCAACCAAGGATTTCCCCGGCATGGTTCAGATCATGAAGAACTACGTCACCGGCTACCGCGGCTTCAACACCTACTCGGAAGACCCCGCAATGCCGCGAACGCCGCAAGTCGCCTTCATCGGCGCCCCCAACTATCCCGTCAACGATCTGCGATTCAGCACCAGTCCCTACAGCGATCCCCAGGGCGCACACACCTTCGCCGCCATGAAATGGCGCATCGCCGAAGTAAGCCCCTTCACCACGATCACCCAGCCCGGCGGCCCCATCTCTCTTGTATCGCCGCAATCGACGTGGCGCTACTTCAAAGGCCTCCAGGAACCGTCGCCGGCCCAGCAGCAGTGGCGGCAGATCGGCTTCAACGACAACCCCGCCACGACCTCCTGGCGCCAGGGCGCCGCCCCCGTCGGCTACGATTCGTCGCTCTCCATGGGCACGCGTCTGTCCGACATGAATGGCAATTACACCGCGATTTACCTCCGCAAGGAGTTCGACATCGCCGACCCCGCCCAGATCAAATCCCTCAAAGCCGCCGTCCAATACGACGACGGCTTCAATCTCTGGATCAACGGTTACCGCGTGGCCTGGGACAACGTTCCCGCCGAAAACGTCGCATACAACGCCCAGTTGAGCACCTACGGCTTCTCCGCCCGCGAGAACAACAACTTCATCGAGTTCCCTCTGCCCGATCCCAAACTCTATCTCGTCAGTGGGACCAACGTCATCGCCGTGCAGGTGCTCAACGTCCTCCTGAGCAACAGCAGCGACTGCTTCGTCGACGTCGCCCTCACCGCCGAGCCTGCCGACGGCCAGGACCCGCCGCCCGTGCCGCCCAATTACTACCGCAAGCCCGGCAAATACGAAATCGACGCCGCCTGGGACAGCGGCGAAATAACCGCCTTCCAGGACAACGTGCGCATTCCTGTCAACGCCGTTCGCCCCGGGCGAACATACCGCGTCCGCGTCCGAATGAAGGACAACACCAACCGATGGAGCCACTGGTCGGCCCCCGTACAATTCGTCGCCGGCGAACCCTTCGGCCCCGGCATATTGCAGGACCTCCGCATCACCGAGATCATGTATAATCCCGTCGAAGACGCCGCCGGCGGTGCTTATGAGTTCATCGAGTTGAAGAACATCGGCGACGAGCCCCAGCCGCTGGACCTCTCCGGCGTCTCGTTCACCGCCGGCGTCACCTTTGATTTCGCCGCCGGCAGCGTCCGCACGCTCGGCCCCGGCGAGTTCGTACTCGTCGTGGAGAACATCGCCGCCTTCGAAAGCCGCTACGGAACGGCCCTCACCGCCCGAATCGCAGGCGAATACTCCGGCAAACTCGCCAACGAAGGCGAAACGCTGAGACTGGAAGACACGTGGAACGGCGTCATCGCCGAATTTGAGTACAGCGACGGACGCGGCTGGCCGTTGACCGCCGACGGCGCCGGCCATTCGCTCGTCCCGCTCGACACGGCCCTCCCGGGCCAGCCCAACGGTTCGGCAAAATACGGCGGCAACTGGCGCGCAAGCACATATATCCACGGTTCGCCCGGCGCCGACGACCCCGCGCCGCCCCTCGGCGTCCTCATCAACGAAGTCATGGCCCACACCGACTACTTCGACCCCGCCCGCCCCGAGTACGACTCCAACGACTGGATCGAGCTGTACAACGCAAGCGGCGCCCCCATCGAGATGGACGGCGACTGGTATCTCAGCGACAGAATCGACAACCTGAAAAAGTGGGCCCTGCCCAACGTCAATCTCGCCGCGCACGGCCATATCACCTTCGATGAAGTCACCGGCTTCCACAATCCCGTCACGACGGGCTTCGGGCTCGACAAGGCCGGCGAACAAGTCTTCCTGTCGTACCTGCCGGGCGATGGAACCGACCGCGTGGTGGACTTCGTGAAGTTCAAGGGGCAGGAGAACTTCATCTCGCTCGGTCGATATCCCGACGGCGCCGCCTTCTGGTTCCCGTTGTCGCCCACGCCCGGCGCCCCCAACACCGGCCCAATCCCCGGCGTCGTCATCTCCGAACTCATGTACCATCCGCCCGGCAACGAACACGAATACATCGAACTGCAGAACCCCGCCGCATTCGCGGTGAATCTCTTCAGCACCGAAGGCCCGTGGCGACTCGCCGGAGGCGTAAGCTATAGGTTCCCGCCGCAGGTCGCGATTCCCGCCGGAAAAAAAATCCTCATCGTGCCCTTCGACCCCGCGACGGATGCCACCGCCCTGGCGCAGTTCAAGGTCGATTACGAGGTCACCGGATTAACGCCGGGCCTAAACATCTTCGGCCCCTATGACGGCAATCTGTCCAACGCCGGCGAGCGTATCGCCCTCGAAAAAGCCGAGGCCCCCGACCTGCCGAACCCGGACGTGCCGTGGATCATCGTCGACGAGGTCATTTACGGCGACTGCGATCCCTGGCCCGCATCGCCCGACGGCGACGGCGACGCACTCCAGCGTATCTCAACCGCCGCCTCCGCCTCCGGCAGCGACCCCGCCAACTGGCGCGCCGCCGCTCCTTCGCCCGGCTACTGATCCGCCGACCCTGGCCTGCGCCGCCGGCCCACGAGCGACCGCCGCATGCTGTTTCTCTTTCTTCATGAGCACCTCCACAGAATCAAACGATCAGCAAGGCCGTCGATCGCCTTGCCTGCACAAATGATGCGATAAGCAGGTATGTAACATCAAGAGGCATCCCCCCGATGGAGCGCACAGCAGGGGCCGCACTACTGGAAGCGGACGTAAGGGTAGGCGCGGATCATGTAGGCAAGGTCGTCACCGCTGTCCGTGGCATACACGTTCTGGTAAAAAGTCTGGTTTTCCGACATATCGATCGTGCTCTGATCCACCCACCGCCGTTTTTCACCATGGCCATCGCCAAATCCCAGCGTGCTCCGCTCGTTGTGCCAGATCGCAAACGGATCGACCCAGCCCCGGCTCCTGGGGTTAAGGACCCATGATCCGTGATTGTCGCCCCGGCCGTCGGCCTCTTCGACAAAGACGTACTTGTCGCCGGGGCTCTTCATGCTGGCCGTACTGACATGAGGGATGATCTCCCATCCGCCGGATTCCGCGACCCCCTTCATCCCGCCGGCGATGGAATAGCTCCTGTAGCCGCCTAATTCGAGTCCATAGCTTGCGCTGTTCTTGCTCGGCGACAGATAACGCTTGTCTCCCGGGCAATGGTACGCCTTAACGGAATCCACATAGGGAAATAGCTTGCCCGCCCTGATGGCCCGTTCCTTTTCCTGCATTTCCGGCTCCGCGGACGCGCTTGGAAATTCAACCCAAGAGTAATAAGGATCTGCAGTGCTTCCGGTTGTTCCGCCCACGATACGCCCGTCGTTCTCCTCGGCGTAAAGTGTCCATGCCTTGGAGAGACTGTTCAGGTTCGCCAGACATACGACGCCCGTGGCGTATTCCTTGGCCACCTGCAGCCCTGGGACCAGAATTGCCAGGAGCAGGGCGATAATGGCGATGACAACCAGCAATTCGATGAGCGTGAAGGCTTTGCGGATCATTTCTCACTCCTTCGGGATTTATTCTCAAATTTCGAGCAAAAAACCCACAGCGGCCTGAGCACCGAGCACGGCTCACGACGGCGCTCATGGCGCCCAGCCATCAGCCATAATATACCGCATGCTTTTCAGACTGGCAAGGGCATTTTTCGGGGCGACGGGGTGCATTCTATGGCTGTAATGACTTATTAGAAGCCGCAAAAAAACCGCCCTGCTCGAAAAAGTACCAGCCAATCTACACTCGTAATCGCAAACCGTCTTATTCACGAGCTCCTTTGGATATCATACGACACTGAAAGGTATCATGTACCAGGAACCTTTTGTCGCTCACCGCCAATCACCAGAGTCTTCTTTCGCAGATCCTGCCCGCTCCTCTTCGCAGAGTATAGCACCTCCCCCTGCGAGTCATAAGCCAAAATGTAGTAGAACATCTCGATCAGCGAGTCCCCGTCGACCTCGTCCAGCACCATCACCGCCTTCTTGCCCGGCCGCAGCGACCTCCGCATCTCCGCCCCCGAATGCAGCGCAATGACATGCACCGTAATCTGTTCGTCCATGCCGTTTTCAATCTCCGTTGGCAGCCACATGGACGGCGTCAAGAATACCCCAAAGGACCACATGACTATAAGCCCGAGCGCCAAAGCCCGGCAATAACGCCACTGGAAGCGAATGGCCGACAACAGCAATAAGAGCAGCAACGTATACACACTGAGGATAGGCAATGGACCTTCGTTGATCTGTGTGGATAACAAATGAAACGGCGGCGCGGCCGACCTCGTTATGCACCCAAGCAGATACCCCGCCCAACCCACCACAAGCGTCGTCCCAATAATCGTCTGCTGAGTCTTCCGGTCCATTCGCCACATGTTAAACTCCAAACTGAAGGGACCACGGCTCAAACCGGTGGCCAAACGTGTGTAAGATACATATTGCGCTCGCGGGCAAAATAACCGTATCTGGTACGGTCATTTGCCCCAAGTACGCCAATCTCTCATGAGGCCGGTGCGGCGCTGACCCCATGCACTTTTCTCGCGTTTTCAATGGTCTCCAAAAAGTATTCTATTGTCTTTTGATGCCGCTGCATGCCGGGGTCCTTCTGCATGCTGAGCAAATACTCTTTTGTCTTCTCTGGCGCGTGTGGCATTAACGCACTGAGCAGATTCAATTTCAGAACTCTGTCGGAATCAGGCGAAGCTTCTTCAAGTTGAATCTCCTCAATCAGGCTCATCAAGATCGGCCCTACACTGGTGTCGCCATTCTTGCCGATAATTGCCGCTATCCAATTCTTCTGGCCGTCAGACAGTTCGTCTTCTCGAAATGACTCTACTAAAACATTGACGCTCTTAGCCGTGCCCACTGCAAAGAGCGCGTCCAGAATACTTTCTCTGCTCTGAAAATAGCATGCGGTACGCACTTTTCATTATTCCGGGTGTCCAGTTATGGACATGATTGACTGGGGATGCCGCAATCTGCGTCCACGTACAATTCAATCAACGAGTCCTCAAGATGTTTTATCCTTCGCCCCCGAGCCAGCCACTCATCATGGGAATAACGGCTCTTTTCATTAAGTTCCATCAAGGATGCTCTGCTTGGCTCGCTCTGCAGCCATCTGGCTGCCGCATCTTTCCCGCGATCATCAAACCGCACGTACTCAGACTCCGGCATAACATACCAATACGGAGGAGGGGACTCCTTCCGCAACCAAACATGTAATGTCCATGCAAGAATTGTGCAGAGCACCGCCATTGCCAAGCTGACACCACATATAATTAGAATTACACGTGTTTTCTTCATTCTGCGCATTTAATTAAAGGGACTGCGTCTGTAATCGTCTACCAACAGTCGCAACGGCCAGGACGCACACCGCCAGTGCTGCACCAGCGCCAATCATGTATGTCGGGCCCCACATCGTGTGCTCTCCGCCATATTCGGCTAACATCGACAACACCGAGACATGCCACTGTCCACCGTATGACAAAGGTGCCAGAATCGGCGGGATGTGCTGCACGATCAGTATGTCGGCCGCATTCATATGTCCGGGCGGCAACGAGATCAAAAGCCACGGATACAAAATCCGCATACCCGGCATAGGGTGACGCATGTCCACCGCGAGGGTACCGTAGCCCATCCAGCATGGCAGCATCAACAGGACCGGCAGCAGCCCCAATCGCCATGCCCATGACCTGACACCTTTGCCTTTTATGCCCGGCCACAACGCGAACCATACGAGTCCGCCAAGATACAGAGACTCAAAAACAAAACTCGCCCAATCCCATTTGGCCTGGGCCATTTGCCACTCAAGCCCGTGTTGGCTCAGTGCGATGCCATCGCTCCCGCTGCTGCCCCTCTGACGACGCATCTCGCAGAAGCCTTCCTCCATCTTGGTGACCAGCGCTTCCAGCGACGTTCGATCTGTATTTGGATCGTTAAGCCACAGGACGTATCCCAAGGTAGGCCACCAGTCTGAACCGCCTTCAGCGACCCGTCTTTCCAAGGCTGTGCGTGCCTTGTCGAAAGTATCCCTAACCTCGCTGGTTGGCACGGAGTATGTTGCCCAGAAGTCAATACCGCGTACTTCATAAACGCATTCCTGATCGCCGATGTGAACAGCCGGGTGACCACCAAGGTCCGAACCAAGACACGGGGCGATCCTCACACCCGCTGCAGCGTACCAGAAGCCTGCGGCCGTCCCCCGCGGTATGGGCCTTCGCACCAGACCCAAACAGATCACGCTTGTGAGAATGATCACTGTCAAGAAGACAGCAATCCCCGTCCAGACCTTCTGCCCCCTTCTCCTTTGAGCGTTCCCGGCCATTTCACATCCCCTTCACCACAAGCATGCCTATGATCCGCTCCCGACCCGCACCGTCGCCTTCATTATACCACCCGCCCCCAGCACCACAACAAATCCGCCACAAAAAAACCACTAATTTCGGGGGGGTAATTAAAAAAGGGACTGCTCTATTTTTTGTGTAGACATTGCCTGTCCATAGATCGCCGCTCGCTGATTGCCCGCTCAAGCGTAGTCACAGGGGTTTAGAGCAAGGTAAGCAGCTTCCGCATAGTCAAGTTCCTGCTGATCCGCAGCGTGTCCCTGAACATCCGCGGACCTGTACACATTCTCGCTGAACCAGCACACCCCGCGCATAAACCGCCCACGCTTCCGCTTGTTTTGTTCGCTTTTGTTTATCAGCGCTCCAGGGCGTTGATTCAATTCCCAATGCGAAAGTCGTGGGCAGTAAACTGTAAGAGGTCAGTCCTTATAATCGGCCCAAACACGCCGTTTCCTTTAATCGGCCGCGCCGCGCCCCAGCAGCCTTTTTTCAGGTGACGCCCGCCCGCCAAAACAATCGCGTTGCCAGTAGTATTATAGGCCTTTCCTGTATCCGCCTCCCCGTCTGCGGCCAAGACAATTATTTTCTGGTCTTTGGCCGTCGCCGCGTCGATTGTTTTGTATAGTTTAGTATGATAGTGTGCATGGAGTAATTGGAAATGCCCGGACTGAGCGTACATACGGATAAGATCATCACGATACTGTATGAGAAGGCTATGATGTATCTCACACAGGCGATCCGTGAACTCGACGCCGACAACGTCCCGGCCGCCAGCAGCGGCATAAAGGCCGCACAGGACATTATTATCGAACTGAACTCCTCGCTCGACCTCGAAGGCGGCTCAAACGTCGCCAAAAACCTCAACCGAATCTACAATTTCCTCAGCCGCCATCTCACCAAGGCCAACACCGAGCACAACCCGCAGATGCTCCGTGAAGCCGTAGCCCTCCTCGAAGAGATCAATCAAAGCTGGAAAACCCTCGCCGGCGATTAGTCCTCTTGAATGCCCCCGAAAACCCCTCAGTGCGGCCGTACAGCGTCTGTGACATTGTTCCTGCAAGGGGCATGTGGAGCCAGGGCTGTCGCACTCTATGCTCGTCCGCATCCCAAAACCCGGCCCGCGGCGACTTTGGAGAGCAAAACCGTTTGGGCAGAGGCCAAAATTGGGAGCATCTTTTCGCCGGGGGGGGGATTTTGGCCTCTGCTCTGAAAATAGCATGCGGTACGCACTTTTCATTATTCCGGGTGTCCAGTTATGGACATGATTGACTGGGGCCCCGAGCGGTTTTGCTCGGTCCTTCCAGCGACGCCTGCGCAGCGAGTTATCAGGAGAATGCGTTTGCCCTGCATGCGGAGCGGCGAAGCGCGCAAACAGCGGCTCGCCTCCACGGAAGGGATTCCTCGTAATGCTGCTACTCGTGTTCCTTGCTGCTGATGAGGGTGTACACCTCTTCGGCAGTGGCGGCCTGTTCGAGTTTCGTCTTGAAGCCGTCGTCCAGCATCAGACGACTGATGCGCGCCAGGGCCTGAATGTGCGGGCCGGTGCGATCCAGCGGCGAGGCGAGCAGCACCACGATCTTCACGGGGCGATTGTCGATGCTGTCGAAGTCGATCGGCTGAGCGGTGATGCCGATCGCCATCACCAGTTCCTTCACGCCGCCGCACTTGCCGTGCGGAATGGCGATCCCCGACCCGATGCCGGTGCTGCGCGTCTGTTCGCGGAGCAGCACGGATTCGAGCACCACGTTGCGGTCCAGCAGATAGTCATTCGCTGCCAGAACGTCGATCAACTCGGTAATCACTGCTTCTTTGTCACTGCCTTCCAGAGGCACTTTTATACATGTAGGCTGCAAGATCTGTGTCAGGATCATGGCGCTATCCAGTCTATAAGAACCCGGAAACTAAATATTGCACGAATCCCTGAGTATAGCAGGTGAACCCCGCCTCTGCAACCCCGCAGTTGAACTTTTTCCCCCGCCCCGCCAAACATCAAATCTCCCCGCCGCCGGCCGCCAGGCGGCATCCCGGCGCGCCGCCACGGCAAAAAAACCATGGCGAAGCGCGCCGGCATGCTGCTTGACTGCCGAAAATCAGTCCCCCGCAGCCGGGCCCGGGCTACGAAAAAGCCCCGGCCAGTTGCGGCTCATCGACTGTCTCGATTGTCTCAACCGCCTCGACCTCGACGATCTCAACCGGCTCGCCTGTCTCAATCGCCTCGGCGGCTTTCCGGCGTCGCTTGATGGTGCGTTTCGGCTTCGGCAGCTCGGTTTCCTGCACCGTCGCCAGACGCACCGCCTCGGCGGCGGTCGACGCGTGCATGTCGGCCCCGATTTCTTCCCAAAGACCGGCCGCACGGTCGAAAATGCCGCCCGAGAGCATCACTTTCATGTGCGGACAGGCGTTTACGGTCTTGAGCTTGTCGACCAGCGACCGAACCGCAGGCGCTTCCTTGGCGGTCACCCCGTAAAGCAGCAGGATATCAGGCCGCCACGAATGCACAAACGAAAGGATGTCGTCGTTGTTGACGCTGCTTCCGAGGAACCGGGCGTCCCAGCCCTCGCTCTCGAACAGATCGGTGATCATCTGTGCGCCAAGTTCGCCCTGTTCGGCGGCCGTGGAAGCAACGACGATCTTCTTCGTTGTCCCGGCCTTTCTGGGCAGTTTATTCTGAAGCTGATCGACAATCGTGCGGTTGATGCGCGTCGCAAACGCCTCCTGTGCCGAATCAATCTGATCGTTCTGATAGAGGCTGTCGACTTCGACCATGATCGGCCAAATGATGTCCATGTAAACCGTGTTGGCCGGCACGCCGCTCTTCAGGGTCTCTTCGATAATAGCTCTGCATCCGGCCCTGTCGCCTGCCAGGAGTCTTGAAAGATAACGTTCGAGGACATACTTCTTTGCCATAAGATTCTTTCCTGCTTTCGATAACAATGCGGTCCTTCGTTTGCCTTCCGGTATCCGACCTGGTCGCCTTGCGTTAAAACAGGCAAGACGGGCAATTTCGATAATATGGGTATCGGGAGGGAGGCGAAAAAAACTTGAGTAAAAATGGGCAAGATGGGCGTTCCGGGGTATTTTGTGCGAGCTTTTTGGAATGCCGGAATAAAGGCCTGCTTACTCCCCCAGACCGTTCCGGGTTTCAGGACCGGTAAAAACCAGCGGCGGAAAACCAAAACACAGACACCGCGATTGAGTCGCATCGGCGACGGTTTCATGTGTCGAATGTTCGCGCCAAATGCGTGTTTTGCTGAAATTCGTCCTGTTTCACGCCGATATCAGAACGTAAAGCATCGTTTTGAATACGGGCCGAGTGCGCACATGATAGCAGCTTTAGGCGAAAAAACAATAGAGAGCATCGCCAACACAGGGCGGTTCGCCCAGTTCCTCGCAAGGGCGCTCAACCGTTCCGCCGTAAGTTGCTGCCAGCCAAGGGCCTACGGCCTCATCTGGGCCCAGATGTTCACGATCGGAGTCCGCAGCGTCCCCGTCATCATGATTACCGGCGCATTCGTAGGCATGGTCCTGGCCATTCAGGCCTACGATCAGTTGGCCGGAATGGGCCTGGAAGAACGGCTTGGCGTACTTATCAATATAGCGGTCGTCAAGGAACTCGGCCCCGTTCTCGCCGCCGTCATGCTCGCCGGCCGCGTCGGCGGCGCACTGACCGCCGAGTTGGGAACAATGAACGTAACCGAGCAGATCGCAGCCGTCCAGAGCATGGGCACCGATCCGGTCAAATACCTCGTCGCGCCCCGGTTCCTGGCCTGTTTGATTCTGACGCCTTTCCTGATCATCTACGCGGATCTGCTGGGCATTCTCGGCGGCTATTTTGTCAGCGTGATCCAGTTGGGCATCAACAGCCGCGCGTACTGGGATTTCAGCGCGCAGGGTGTGGAATTGTGGGACCTTTCGACCGGTGTGGTGAAGGGATTCTTTTTCGGCGGGGCGATCGCGTTGATCAGTTGCTATAAAGGCTTTACGTGCCGGGAAGGCGCCCAGGGCGTGGGGCAGGCGTGCACCGAGGCATTTGTGGGCAGTTTTATCACGATTCTGGCGCTGAATTTCATATTCGCTGTCGTGATGAAGGCCATCTACTCTACATTCTGGCCGGTGCAATCCCTTCTTTAAAGAGGACCCGACTTGGCCAAGCAGGTTGACAAAAATGACGGCATCATCGTGATCCGGAACCTTGTCAAGAGGTTCAACGGCAAGGAAGTGCTCAAGAATATCTCGCTGGCGTTCGAAAAGGGCAAGACGACTGCAATTATTGGTCCCAGCGGATGCGGGAAAACGGTTTTGATGAAGCACTTGATCGTCCTTGAGCGGCCCACGTCCGGCGAGGTCTATTTCAAGGGCGAACGGGTCGACGATCTGAGCGAACGGGAACTGTCGCGAATTCGGACGCAGTTCGGCTTTTGTTTTCAGATGGGGGCGCTTTTTGACAGCCTGACGGTGTACGAAAACATCGTTTTCCCGATCCGGCAGCATCATAAAGTCGACAACTGGCGAGAAGTCGACGAACTGGTCAAGCGCAAGCTGGCCGTGGTGGGCATGGACGGCTACCAGGAGCATTTTCCGGCATCGCTTTCGGGCGGCCAGCAGAAGCGGGTTGCGCTGGCGCGGGCGATTGCGCTGGATCCGGAGGTTATTTTGTATGATGAACCTACGACGGGGCTGGATCCGATCCGGTCGGATGTGATTAATGAGCTGATTTTGAAGCTGCAGCGGGAACTGAAGATTACGAGTGTTGTCGTAACTCACGATATGCACAGTGCTTATAAGATCGGCGACCGGATTATCATGCTGCACGAGGGCAAGGTGATTGCCGACGGCGACGCCGATCACATTCGGAATCATCCTCATTCGGTGGTGCAGCAGTTTATTCATGGTCAGGTTGGGGAGGCGGATTTGGCGGCTTTGCGGTTGGGCGGGACGCGGTTTCAGACGCAGTATGGGCCGGAAGATTTCGAGTAGAGCAGGGATTAGTTCAAGAGTTGGCGTGTGGGGTTAGAGGGGTGTTTCGGCCGGGGGTGATTGGGTTAACATTGGGTTTGATTGGGTTTGTTTTTGGGTTTGCTTCTTCGCACCCTCCTTTGTTGTTTTTCATAAGCCTTTTATTTACAGTTATTTATGATTTCACGTGGGTTTTGAAATTGGGTTTGTTTTTCCAAAACGGGGTGCTTGTCGC
>JACZKQ010000164.1 GCA_014859965.1 Phycisphaerae bacterium | reverse complement strand
GCTTTGTGATCGCCATTGTAGCACGTGTGAGGCCCTGGGCATAAAGGCCATGATGACTTGACGTCGTCCCCGCCTCCGCTTCCCTTGCGGGTTAGCAAACCGACTTCGGGTACTCCCAACTCCCATCACTTGACGGGCGGTGTGTACAAGGCTCAGGAACACATTCACCGCGTCGTAGCTGATACGCGATTACTAGCGATTCCGACTTCATGCAGGCGAGTTGTCAGCCTGCAATCCGAACTGGGGCGACCTTTTTGCGATTTGCTCCACCTCGCGGTCTTGCGTCGCTTTGTGATCGCCATTGTAGCACGTGTGAGGCCCTGGGCATAAAGGCCATGATGACTTGACGTCGTCCCCGCCTTCCTCCGGTTTAACACCGGCAGTCCCGCTAGAGTCCCCGGCATGACCCGCTGGCAACTAACGGTAAGGGTTTCGCTCGTTAAAGGACTTAACCCGACATCTCACGACACGAGCTGACGACAGCCATGCAGCACCTGTGCAAGTTTCACCCGAGGGCAGCTTAACCGGTTTCCCAGCAAGCATCCAAGCATGTCAAACCCTGGTAAGGTTCTGCGCGTTGCTTCGAATTAATCCACATGCTCCACCGCTTGTGTGAGCCCCCGTCAATTCCTTTGAGTTTTAGCCTTGCGACCGTACTCCCCAGGCGGCCTACTTAACACTTTTGCTTCGACTGTGAGAATGTCAGAATCCCCACAACCTAGTAGGCATCGTTTACGGCGTGGACTACCGGGGTATCTAATCCCGTTCGCTCCCCACGCTTTCGCACCTCAGCGTCAGGTCAAGCCCAGTGTGCTGTCTTCACCTTCGGCGTTCCTCTTGATATCTACGCATTCCACCGCTCCACCAAGAGTTCCACACACCCCTGCTTGCCTCAAGAAATGTAGTTTGCCCAACGATTCCCCGGTTAAGCCGGGGGATTTCACAAGACACTTTCATCTCCGCCTACGTGCGCTTTAAGCCCAGTGATTCCGAACAACGCTTGCCACCTTCGTATTACCGCGGCTGCTGGCACGAAGTTAGCCGTGACTTCCTCTGGGGCTGATCAATCCGGGCGAACCCGGACTTTCTAACCCCTGACAGTAGTTTACACCCCGAGGGGCTTCTTCCTACACGCGGCGTCGCTGGGTCAGGCTTTCGCCCATTGCCCAATATCCGTTACTGCAGCCCTCCGTGGAGGTCCGGGCAGTGTCTCAGTCCCGATGTGGCGGGCCAACCTCTCAGTCCCGCTACCCGTCAGAGCCTTGGTGAGCCATTACCTCACCAACAAGCTGATAGGAAATAGGCCGCTCCTAAACCGATAAATCTTTGGTCACCATACTTAAATACAATGACATCATTCGGTATTAATGCCCCTTTCGGAAGAATGCCGAAGCATTCAGACGCTATCCCGAAGTTCAGGGTACGTTACCTATTCATTCCTCACCCTTTCGCCACTAACCATACGCTCGGTTACCCAATTGTATGATCCGTTCGACTTGCATGTCTTAGCCACGCCGCCAGCGTTCGTTCTGAGCCAGGATCAAACTCTTCAGTTTATATCGTTGAATCCATCCGGTAAACCGGACAGAATTCTTCGATTGAAGAACCAACTGGCTTTCGCTCACGCAACGAAAGCCTCTGGTGTTACCCGGAGAAAACTCCGGGCCTTAGTACACCAAAATTTAAAAGAGCCCTCGGCCAAACGTGAATAAGGCCGCGTGCTCTGCACTTTCGCTGCTTCATTAAGTGGTATCAACTGTTAACTTTTCAAAGAGCGTTCCGCCCCTGCCTTATCGGCCGGGCGAAAACAACAGCGGGCAAGTTCGTCACCGAAGCGTTTCACTTGTCCGCTGAGACATGGTATTCTACGTTTCATTTCTCAATCGTCAACACAAAAATAAAATTTATTTCAAATTTATTTCTGGTCGGCAACTGAGGCGGTCCAACGGGCGGTATGCTACCCGGCACGGCCGATTCAGTCAACCTGAAAATCTATTTTTTTCAGGAATCGTTGCTTTACGGCGCCGAACCCGCATTGTTCGCGCCCAAGCAAAGGCACCGTACGGGCCGCTGAACAGCTTATACGCACACAATCGGCTTTTCGCGCGTGGTGCTTGAGGCTGCATTCTATTCGCCGCGATCGCCACGCGCAATACCGCAAACTTCATTGTCAGGACGCCGAATTGCACAGCGCGCGTTATCTGTAATCCTCTCCGTTGAGACTCTTCACCACCGACTTGAGCCATGCGTGCAGTTCAGCTTGCATTGCCGCCACGCGGCGATTCTCAACGGCCGCCAAATCGCCGGCCTCCTGTGCATCCTGCTCCAGATTATACAACTCCCATTGCACCCGCCCGGCCTTTTCGATGCGGTGCAGCTTCCAAGGCCAATCCAGCCAAGCCGCGTGCCCGGGGAACTCGTGGTCCGGATACACCCTGGTGATCTCCCCCGCATCCAGCCGCAGCCGCGAGGGATCGTCAACGTCTTTGCCTGCCTGCTGAGCCGCCAGGAGCGACGCCATCCACTGTTTGCTCGGCGTCTGCACACCGGGCGTCGGGTGATCCCAAAAGCCCATCGGCGGCCGGTGCTGCTTGCTGCCCTGAAACAGCGGCACCAGGCTTACACCATCCAGCGGATGCGTTGGGGCCTTGCGGATGCCTGCGATCTCCGCCAGTGTCGGATATATATCGGACGTGTTGCAGGGCACGTCGGTGACGCCGGAATGCACGTGGCCGGGCCATTCGATGATCGCCGGCACGCGCAGGCCGCCTTCGTACACCTGCCCCTTGTATCCGCGCCCCCCGGTGACGCCTAACTGCGGCAGACCGCCGTTATCGCTGCAATACCACAAAACGGTATTTTCCCTCATGCCCAGCGCAGCCAACTCGCGGCGCAACTTGCCAAAAGCCCGGTCCATACCCGTAATCTCACCGTAGAAGTCGCGCACAGCTTCGGGCTGACCCGCATAGGCGGCCCGATCCTCCGCGGCGGCTTGATGTGGATTATGCGGTGAGCCGAACCACACCACGGCCAAAAACGGCTTATCCCCCCCGCCGTGCCTGCGAATAAACTCCAGGGCCGCATCCACCGTTACCATCGAGCTTTCGCCTTGTGTCTGGACGGCCGTGCCTTCCCGGCTCATGATCGGATCGTTGTCGAAAAAGTTCGGGGCCGAAAACCACTCGTCAAAACCGCTGGCCCCGGGATTGACCGGGCTGCCCTTGCACACGGAGCCAAGGTGCCACTTGCCGAAGTGCCCCGTGACGTACCCGGCGTCGCGCAGGGTCTCGGCGATTGTGATCTCCTGCGGGCGAAGCGAATGGCCCCATTTGAAGCAGCCGAAACGGTTTGGATGGCGGCCGGTCATTACACTGCCCCGGGTTGGTGTGCACACGGGCGCGGCGGCATAGAAGCGATCAAAACGCAGCGCCTCCCGAGCCATGGCGTCGAAGTTCGGTGTTTTGAGTGCCGGATGTCCGTTATAGGCCATGTCGCCCCATCCCTGGTCGTCAGCCATGCAAAGAACAATATTCGGCCGACCTGCGCCGGAGGCCCCCTGCTCATTTGCCGCAATACAGCCCGTCGCGGCCGCTGCCCAACCTCCTCCTGCCAACTTCAGAAAAACCCGCCGATTCAGTCGCATTTTCCACCTCGCTTATGCCTTGAAGAACCACCCCCCATCTGCCGCTCACTATAAACCAGCGTCCTCAATTGGTCAATGACGGCGTTGGGGCCAGGGATTGGCGCGGAATTTGTCTTGCAACTCAGTTGCACATCGGCTACACTGCTTTGGGAGCCGGACGGTATGCAGGGGATCAGCAAAATACCGGTTTAGTGACGCGGACGGACCTTTGCGAGTGCGGCATGAGACGTACCGAATAACACAAGTTGGAGCTGTGTCGAACTATGAGTTTCCTCGAAAAAATGCGCCATATCGGAGCGGAATTAAAGGGTCACGCGCCTTTTACTTTTGGCGGAGCCGTGCTGGGACTGGCATTCATGCTGGTTTTCAAGGATATCGGCCGACCGGCAGCGGGCGTGATGTTCGCCATCTTCCACCCGGCGCACGTCCTCCTCAGCGCTGTTGTCACCGCCGCGATGTTCAAGGTGCATGCCCGAAAAATCAACTTTTGGATTGTCCTCTCTGTCGGTTATTTCGGGGCGGTCGGCGTTGCCACCCTTAGCGATTCGGTTATCCCGTTCTTCGGTGAGAGCATATTAGGCGTAGCCATTCCCCTGCATGCTGACACACACGAACACGGCGAGCACGGGGAATCGGCGGTTGTGCATGACGAGACATGCGAAATCGACGGCCACAAGCATGAGCACGCACATGAGACACACCGCCCAAAGCTTCATCTCGGATTCATCGAAGAATGGTGGGCCGTTACTCCCGCCGCCCTTCTCGGGGTTCTGATCGCCTGGTTTATCCCTCGGACCCGGTTTCCGCACGCCGGACATGTCCTGATCAGCACGTGGGCCTCCTCGGCGCACATGCTCATGAATACGGAGGCGGCCTTCAGCGTTACAATCGCCGTCGGCTCCGTCATTGTGCTGTTCCTTGCGGTCATGCTGCCGTGCTGCATCAGCGATATTGTTTTCCCGCTGCTGTTTGTCCGTTCCGACCTTGAACTGAAGGATAGCTGTGTCTGCAGCAATCATGCTTTGCACAGCCACCCCCACGTCCATGAACACACGGACGCATGCCGCGGCGACGACGCGGAGGCAAGTTAATGCCCGAACCAGAACTTGATCAAATCCGCCAACTGCTGAAGTCGGGCGGATTGCGTGTAACTACCCCCAGAACCACGGTGTTGCAGGCACTGCTGGCCGCTGCCGGGCCTGTCACACAGGAACAAATCGCACAGGCACTGGGCAAAAAAGCACCCAACAAGGTTACAATCTATCGCACGCTTGAGGCGTTTATCGAAGCCGACCTGGTGCACCGAGCCTTTCTGAAGGACAGGACGTGGTATTTCGAGCCGGCTCACCGCTGCAGCCAGGAACAGTGCCATCCTCACTTCTCCTGCACCCGCTGCGGCCGCACCGATTGCCTCACCGAAATGAAGATGCCGATGGCCCCGCCTGTGGCAGGATACATTGTCCAGCACCAGCGCGTACAACTGGAGGGCCTTTGCCCACGCTGCAAGGCCCCCTTGCACAGTTCTGCCGTTGATATCCCCAAAACCGGTTGACAAAACGTGCTCAGCCAACGATCATATCGGCATAAAATCTCTATGAAGGAGGATACCAATGAGCCGTATGAATCGAAGAGCCTTTTTGCAGACCGCAGGGGCGTCGCTGGCGGCGGCAAGTCTCGGGCCGCTGTGTCCAGGCGCAACTCCCGCTTCCCGGCCGAATATTGTCGTGATCTTCCTCGACGATTCGGGCTGGGCGGATTTTGCACCATTCGGTACGCCGCCTTACCCAACGCCGCACGTTGAGCAGTTGGCAAAGGAGGGCTGTCGATTCGATCAGTTCTATGTGCCCCAAGCGGTGTGTTCGGCCTCGCGCGCAGCCCTGCTGAGCGGATGCTATCCCGGCCGCACGAAGGTCTTCGGAGCACACGGCCCCAACGCCCGCGGCCTCGATACCCAATTCGCCACGATGGGTGAAGTGCTCAAAGAAGGGGGATATACGACCGCCGCATTCGGCAAGTGGCACATTGGCGATCAGGACGACACCCGCCCCTGGGCCCGCGGTTTCGACAATTCCTGCGGCTTGATGTACTCCAACGATATGTGGGAATTCCATCCGGAGAACCCCGAGCATTGGGGCAAGTTCCCCTTGCAGTTCTGGGACAACGGCAAGGTGACCATCCCACGCGTGACGAAGGAACACCAACCGCACCTGACAACCTGGTACACCGAGCATGCCGTTGATTTCATCAACCGCAACCGAACCAAACCATTTTTCCTCTATGTGCCGCATTCCATGCCGCATGTGCCTCTCTTTGTGAGCGAGAAGTTCAAGGGCAAATCGGGGGCCGGGCTCTACGGCGACGTGATGATGGAAATCGACTGGTCGGTCGGCGAGATCATGGCGGCCCTGAAAAGTAACGGTCTTGAAGACAACACGCTGGTGATCATGACCTCGGATAACGGGCCTTGGAGCTCATACGGCAATCATGCAGGGCAAACCCCCTTCCGCGAGGCCAAAGGAACAAGCTTCGACGGGGGGGTGCGAAGCGCCTGCATTATGAAATATCCCGGACGGATCAAGGCGGGCACAGCCAGCGGCCGGGCGTTTTCGACCATTGATATCCTGCCCACCGTGGCGCACCTGGCCGGCGCCCCCCTGCCGGACAACCCCATTGACGGCAAGAATGTATGGGACCTTATCACCGGAAAACCCGGCGCAAAGAATCCCCATGATTATTACCCGTTCTCAACAGGCGCGACTTTCGAAGGCATAATCAGCGGCGACGGCAAATGGAAATTGCACTTGCCTCACAAGTACCGGACCCTCGTGACACCCGCCAATGATGGCGCCGCGGGCAAATACCGGCAGGAGGATATTGCATTGTCGCTTTTCGACATGGAGAACGACCCCTTGGAGACCACCAATGTAATTGACAAGTTCCCCGATATTGCCGAAAAGCTTAAACGGTACGCAACCGATCACCAGATAAAGTTTTACGCGAAAAAGCAGTGAGCGAGCATCGAAAGGACTGCCGTTTGGACACGGATATCTATGCATACGCGTTTGAGCCCATTTTCAAGGAGCGAATCTGGGGTGGACGAAATCTGGAGCGATTTTTTGCCAAACGGCTGCCGGCTGACGTGAAAATCGGCGAGAGTTGGGAACTGGCCGATCTGCCGGAGGACAAAAGCTGCATCGCAAATGGGCCGCTGGCGGGAATGACTTTGGCTGAGGCCATTGAACGTTATGGGGCCGCCATCACGGGCAAGACGGGTTACGATCCGCCCTTTCCGCTCCTGATCAAACTGCTGGATGCAAACGATGTGCTCAGCGTGCAGGTCCATCCCGATGCCGAAACATGCAAACGCATGCAAAGAGGCGCCCCGAAAACGGAATGCTGGTACATCATCGCAGCCGAACCGGGCGCGATCATATACAAGGGGCTCATTGCAGGCACGACTCGGAAGGCGTTTGCCGCGGCTGTCAGAGACGGAACATGCGAGCGATACCTCAACAAGGTCGCGGTCCGGCCGGGCGAGTGCCACTTCCTGCCGGCAGGCACCTGTCATGCGATCGGCGCCGGACTGCTTATTGCTGAGATACAGCAGCCATCGGACACGACCTATCGCGTTTTCGACTGGAACCGTGTTGACTCTACAACCGGCCAGGGCAGGGAACTCCATATCGACGCCGCGATGGAAAGCATTCACTTCGATTCCAGCGGTGACGATCTGTCGGTCCGGACTATGGGCCGCCTGGTGAGTGCGGAGGCGTTTACGATTGACAAAGGTCATCAGATGCCCGGCTGTGAGGTGCTGTTGTCGCCGGGCAAGATGAAGGTGGTTATCTTCATTACCGGCGCCGGGCATATGGCGGCAAATGAGACTGTACAAGTCGAGTTCCGAAAGGGCGACGCCGTGCTCGTCCCCGCCTCGTTTGCAGGCGTAATGTCGTTTTCTCAAGACAGCGAGTACCTCACTGTCACCGTCTAAGAATTGAGTTGTTTGCCAAAGTTGCGGCATTCTGGGCCGCAGGACTATTCATCGAACGGGTTCCTTGCCGATATCTACAAGAGGCGTTTGCTTGCATTCGTCACGGTTCTGGCGTCTCCGCAGTGACTGAACCGTTGTCCGAGACAAAAATGATAGGGAGGCACATGTGCTGAAAGCAGAGGACAACCCGCCGCTCATATGGCCGGCGGAGAAATCGATACGCGACTTTGTGGGCACCTGGTGGGTCGCGCACACCAAGAGCCGCAACGAAAAGGCCCTGGCCTGGCAGATGCAGAACAAAGATATCAGTTATTTCCTGCCTATGCACTGGAAAGTGGCCAAGAAGAAGGGGAGAACATTTCGCTCGCTGCTGCCGCTTTTTACCGGCTACGTGTTCTTCTGCGGAAGTGACGACGACAGGCTGGAGGTGTTGCGGACCAATCGTGTCGCAGGCCTGATCCCAGTACATAATCCGGAGGCGCTGGTGTCGGACCTGCTGCCGATTGAAATCCTGCTGCTTCAGGGTGCGCCGCTTCAGCCGCACAAATACATCAAGGCAGGGACGAGATGCCGCGTTATTGCCGGGGCGCTGATGGGCATGGAGGGCATAGTTTTCCGGACGGCGCGCCAGACGCGACTCGTCCTCCAGGTGGACATGTTGGGTCAGGCAACCAGCGTGGAAGTGGAAAGCGATTATATCGAGCTGATCGATTGATAAAGACCCGTGGGGCATAAGAGGCCAACGTATGGAGAAAGCGATTTTGATCATTGGCGTAGCGCTGGTGCTTTGGGGCTTGTTGATCGCGATCCGCCCGCACACCCTTCGCACAACGATTCATGTGATGGAAAAAGGACTGCTGGTCTACGCGCCGGCAGCCGTTCGCATTGTCCTTGGAGTCGTTTTCCTGCTGGCGGCCCGCGACTGCCGCGTCCCATGGCTGATTGTGGCTTTTGGAATCATCATGTTTGTCGCCGGCGTCGTCATGTTTATGATCAGGCCGGGCAGACTGCGCTCGTTCCTGCACTGGTGGGCTGAACGATCAATGCCCACACTGCGAATCCTCGGCGTCACGGGCGCTGCCATCGGAGGCCTCATTGCCTGGGCGGCATAGATTTCGTTACCCCCCTTGTGGCTGCCGGCCGCTCATTAATGTTGCGGCCGCGGCTGGACAGCCTGAAATTCATCGCATATTGTCAATTTCGCGCTGTGGGTCTGATAGAATCCGCAACCTGCCCCCTTGGCGCAGTATCCGCCATTCGATATGATATGTACAGGTGTTTTTTGGCAGGAGGCAGCCAGTGGATGACGTCAGGAGGGTTCGCTGGCGATGGATGGCGATGGTACTTGCAGGCTGTCTGATTTCAGGATCGGCTTTTGGTATTGTGCTGCATCCAGGCAAAGGCGAACCCGAAGTAGAGAATTGGATAGACAGGCCCGCCGACGAGGTGATGGGCAGATGGGCAAACAACGCGTCGTGTGTTGCCATATCGCCCAATTGCGTCATCACGACGAGGCATCAGGGTGGGGGGATCGGAACCGTTGTGCGCATTGCCGGGGCTTCCTATAAGGTCGAAGCCATCTGGGCACATCCCGGCAGAGTTAATCCGCTGGACGCCAACTACCGGGAAGTTGACCTGCGAATCGCCAAACTTGGCAGGGCAAATCTCAGGCATTATGCCGCCCTTTTCACCGGCACCGGCGAGGTTTACAAGGGTAAATGTGCCGTCATCGGCGGTTACGGCGTCGGTCGGGGCAGCGAACTGACCAAGTACGGAATTACCTATGGGTACGCATGGGACGGCGCCGACAGCAATTCGCATTTTCGCTGGTGCACCAATAGCATTGATGCCGTTCGTGAAGACGTCAAATCAAGCGACCCGCGGAACGGATCGCTCAACAACCACAACCTCGTGATTGCCGCTTTCGACGATCCTCTGACAACGCCCGCCGAAGGCGCTGTCGCCGCCTACGACTCTGGCGGCGGCTGGTTTGTGCGGGTCGATGACAACTGGCGACTGGCGGGAGTGACCTGGGGGGCGGACCGCGCACAGAATATGGAAACGCTGTTTCGCTCCAGTACGAGCCCGACGATTGCCAGTCCGGACAGGATGTACGCCCTGCGCATCAGTTCCTACGCCGATTGGATCGGCGACGTCCTGGCGTCAGTTTGCGCGCCTGGGCACAGTGACCTTAACGGCGACTGCAACGTCAATATGCAGGATTTGGCGCGACTCGCGGCGCACTGGCTCCGCAGGGATTGTTCCGGATCAAACAACTTCTGCTTTGGCGCCGACATCAACGGCGACGGGCGCGTCGATGCCGCCGACCTGCACGGTCTCAAAACCGACTACACCGCACAATCCAACTGAATACCTGACGTCGCCTATTCGTGTCGCCGATACATCCGCTAAAATGACGCCTGCAGCCGCAGACCGACGACCACTGCGTCTCTGTTTTCCTTCAGGCCGCCGGGGTTGCGAATATACTGCAGCGAGGGGCTCACCGCCAGCCATGGCGCAACCTGTGCCCGATAGTAGACCTCCCATGCAGTCTCATAATCCTCAGTGAAGGCATCGCCGTCGTTTGCGTTGGAGTGATCCGAAAACGTCCCGTGCGCCATGCCAATGCCGAGAACGTCCTCGTCCCTGTCCTCGAACAGACCCTCATACTGCACGCCCAGGCTGAAGAAATTGCCCACGTCGTTCAGGTCGCTGTCGGCCCAGCCGTAGCGAAAAAATGTGCCGAGTCCCTGATAATCCTCCGCGTTCTCTCGATAGAGCATCTGGTCAAGAGAAATGTAGACTCCGGCATCGTTACGGAAGTCCCTGCCGTTGGAAAACCGCGTCTTTTGTCGAGAATCGATCCACAAGCCCACGCGGTAGCCGCCCGGCATCGGTCCTTTGCGGGAGGGCAGGTTCGGGAGAATCCCCGTTTCGAAGACGTAAAAGTACGCACTGTCGCCCCGGAAGGCGGTGTTAAAGCCGGTCTCTCGAAAATCGCCTTCGGCGTCGACAGCCCCCGCGGCCGCGTACCACCCGTCGAAGGGGGTGTATATGGCCGAGACGCCGAGGCCGTAGTCGGGGAAGGGAATGGTCGGGTTATTCACGAGCGCGGCATTGAGGAACTGAGACGTCTCGTTGTTGGCGTAATTGTTGGTGTCGAAAGCGACCGCACAGCCCCGGCATTCGAAACCGCCGGTGATATCCATCTTTCCGACGCGGAAGGTGAACATCTCGTCGCCAAAAGATTGCTCGAAGTAGACTTCGGTAACCACAATCGCATCGCGGCCGAACGCGTCACCGTTGACACCGAAGGCGCTGCCGACCGCGACGTCATTAATACCCGCGCTTCTCGAGTAACCGCCTTCGGCGTGGATGTAAAGGCGTGCCGCTTCAAGGCCGAGAAGCCTTCTCAGGTCGGCAATCACTTCCACGTCATAACTTCCGGAAAATCGTCCCGCCCTGCGGTGGGTGCTGATACCGCCGCGGACGTTTTGTTGGTAAATATTTGTCGAGCCAAAGGCGAACTCCAGGCCGTTGTCAGCCTGCAGTTCGTCGGCAGCCGGATAGGGCGGCGAGAGAGCCTGGCGATTATAAACGGGTTCTTCAGCCCACACACGGGCCGCCTGGCACATCAGCAATGCCCCTAATACGAACCGCAACATCCTTTTCACATTGATCCCTTTTCGTGCAGCCGCGGTGCGGCAACATCCCCCACTCAGCCGCGCGCAAGGAATACAGGTATGCAGTCAGAACCGCCCCGCTTCCGTGGCGCAGGCACGCCTGGTCCACACGTTCGGGCCGGTGGGCCTCGGAAAAGGCGGGTTATCACAGAAGGATCAGCAGGCCCGAGATTGGATTTGAGCAGGGCCGGTCCGTAATCGAAATGACGTGCCGCATAAGATTCCTTTGCGGCGTCACGGGTTGCTTTGATGGTCTTGGCAAGCAGGCAGGCAAGACATGTGGGCATCTGCTTGCCCAGTGCCGCACTGCCTTCCGTCCAAACGGTCAGTCCGTCATCCGGGCAGGTTTCGTGTGCGTGCGTTTGGGCGCCACAGCCTTCCTGGTCATCCCGGCACGTATGCGTAAATGGCACGACGCAGCCAAAGAAGAGGTAGGCGGCGAAGGCCGTGATCCAGAGTTCTTTTATGCCTTGGCAAAACCGCATAGGTTCTCAGGATCTTTCCTTTTCACGGGCCGAGTTGGCGCAGCTCTCGCGCTGCTCGCCCTTGCACTCGCCCCCGTGTCCGCAGCCACAGCGTTTGCCTTTCCGGAAGGCAAAAAACCCCAACGCAAGCGTTGCAAGCACCACTATAAAGATCACCAGTACTCTTTCCATAATACTCCTATACGAAAACGCGGCCGACCTGGTAGACAGCCATTGTAATTACGTACGCCAGCGCGGTCAAGCCCAGCAACTGCAATAGGGCCCACCGCCAGGAGCCGGTCTCCTGCCGGGTGATGACAATCGTCGCCACGCACGGCATGGATATGAGACAAAACAGCATCACGCAGAAGCCCTGGAGCGGCGTGTAGTCGGCCTGGAGTTTGGCCCGAAGCGCTTCGCTGCCCCCTTCTTCGGCTTCTCCTACCGAATACATAATGCCCAATTGGGACACAAACACCTCTTTAGCGGCAAAAGCACCCACCAGCGAGGTGCTGATTCGCCAGTCAAAGCCCAAGGGCTTCAGGGCCGGGGCCAGGGTCTTGCCAATACGCCCAACGACCGAGTGCTGCAGTTCGGCGGTGCTCACCTGCTCAGGCGTCATGTTTTGCAGTGCGGCTGCATCCATTTTGGGGTAACTCGTCGCCGCCCAGATCACGATCGAAATCGCCAGAATGACGGTGCCCGCCTTTCGCACGTACATCCAGCCCCGCTGCCACGTGTGGATCAGCAGTCCGCGGACGGTCGGCAGCCGATACGGCGGCAGTTCCATGACAAACGGCAGGGTCTCGCCCTTCAGAAGCGTAACGCGGAGCAAACGAGCAAGGACAATCGCCAGCAGGATTCCGACGAAGTAGATCGAGGCAAGCATTAAACCTCTGTGATTTGGGAAAAACGCAGGTATAATCATCATGTAGATCGGAAAACGCGCCCCGCAACTGATCAGCGGTATGACCATGATCGTGGTCAGGCGGTTGCGGCGGTTTTCCAGGATGCGCGTGGCCATGATGGCGGGAACCGAACAGCCGAAACCGATCAGCATGGGGATGAAGCTCTTTCCGTGCAGGCCGATCTTATGCATGATGTGGTCCATGATGAAAGCGGCGCGGGCCATGTAACCGGTGTCCTCGAGAAAAGCGATTGCCAGAAACAGCAGCAGGATGTTCGGCAGAAAGACCATCACGCCGCCGACGCCGCCGATGATGCCGTCGACGACAAGCGAATGAAGCGGACCCGGATCACCGGGCCACCACGCACTCAGCGACTCACCGGAAAAAGCAAGGAAATGCTCCATCCATACCATCGGGTACTCGCCCAGCGTGAATGTAAGCTGGAAAACCAGATACATCAGCCCGACAAAAATCGGCAGACCCAGAATGGGATGGGTCAGGACGGCGTCGGCCTTGTCGGACATGTCGTGCCGCAGTTCGGTGCTGCTCTGAACCGCTTCCTGGCAGGCGCCTGAAATGAAACCGTAACGCCGCTCGGCGATAATGATTTCCGGATCCTCGCCGAAGACGGCCGCCAGATGCTCGCGGCTGAACTGCACCGCCGCAAGCACCTCAGGACTGTGGTGCAGTTCCGTGATCTCCTTGTCGTTTTCCAGCAGTTTTAGCGCCAGCCAGCGTTTGCCGTATCTGGCAACCAGGTCATGTTGGGGGTCCAAGTGGGCCTCGATCCGAGCCAGTTCATCTTCGACTTCGCTGCCGTATCGGATGCGGCAGGTTCCGGGTGTTTCGCCAGATCGGGCGGCTTCCGTGACCATCTTGAGCAGTTCGTCAATGCCCTCGTTGCGGCTGCCGACCATTGAGACAATCGGCACCCCGAGAAGCTGTGAGAGTTTGGGAATATCGAACACGAACCCGCGATGCCTGGCCACGTCGCTCATATTAAACGCCAGCACGATCGGCACGTTCAACTCGATGAGTTGTGTGGCAAGGTACAGGTTCCGTTCCAGATTGGACGAATCGATCACATCGACGACAACATCGGGACGTTCGTCAATGATGAAACTGCGCGCGACAAGTTCCTCCACGCTGTAGCCGGTAAGACTGTAGGTGCCGGGCAGGTCGACGATCTGCATGGTTACGCCCTGCCGTCGGCAGACACCCTCCTTTTTCTCGACCGTGACGCCGGGATAATTGCCGACGTGCTGCCGCGCGCCGGTCAGGGCGTTAAACAGGGTGGTCTTGCCGCTGTTGGGGTTTCCGGCAAGGGCGATCTTGATATTGGCCGTCATGGTGTTTCCAGTGTTGGAGTCTGTTCGACCATCACTTTGTGGGCCATGCCCCTGCCAAGAGCAATTCTGGAGCCCTTGACCGCGACAACGAAAGGCCCCGGCGAACCGTTGCTGATCACAAGCAGTTCGGTATTGGGGACCATGCCCATTGCCGCCAGGCGGCTTCTCAGGCCGTGCCCGGCCTTGATGTTGCCGAGTCGGACCTTCTGCCCGGTCCGAATGGTGGAAAGTGGAACCTGTATCGTATTAGTCACGTTTTGTCCCCCCGTCGGCTCCGTCGGCCAGACGAAATTTTCGAAATTGCTCGGCGACATCGACGCCCTTTTCTATTCCGTGGCTGAGGAATTGGCTGAATTCTCCAAGTCGCCCCACGATTTGGGAACCCAGGGCGTGTTCCGCCTTGCAGGCGGCGTCATGGGCAAGGGCATCCTCCACCCCCAGGATGTGGACAAGAAATGATTTAATCGTGTCGTGCTTGCGGGCCACCTTCCGAGCGGCCGCAAGCCCGGCGGGCGTAAGGGTCACATACCCGTATGGTTTATAGTTGACCAGGTCCCTGCGCGCCAGCAGCCTTAGTGCGCCCGTCACAGAGGACTTGGCGACATTCAGGGTCTCGGCGATATCTTTGGACCGGGCAACCTCCTCGCCGGCGGTAAGATTCAAAATTGCTTCGAGGTAATCCTCCAGAGAAGCACTGAGATCGGTTATACCCGTCGTTGTCATTGCCTGTGTCCTTTTTATGCTCACTTAGAGTTGCACGGAGGCTGCCGTTGCACAGCCATAGTTAACTATAACTAATTTAGTTCGGCTTGCCTAACTTTGCAAGCAGATTTCTGTAAAACCCTGAAAAATAATCAATAAAAACACACGTGCATGGCAGGATCGAACAACAATCGCACATGTCACGACGGATTACAGTCAGGGCAAACGCATTCTCCTCATAACTCGCTAGGGCAGCGCGCCAGGACCGAGCAAAACCGGCCGGGGCCCCAGAGGCCAAAATCCCCCCCCCGGCGAACAGATGCTCCTGATTTTGGCCTCTGCCCAACCGGTTTTGCTCTCCATTGTCGCCGCAGGTTGGGCCTGGGATGCGGACATCCGGAGAATGCGCCTGCCCTGGGATTACAGTGTTTCTTGTTGGCTTCACCATGCGCGCCGGGTACAATGATTGTCTCAGCACAATAGCTGTGGGTAAGCGACGGTTTGGCATCTTTGGGCAGGAGGTCTTAAACATGTCGGAAAAATCCATTTATCGGCGAGAGTTTCTTCAGAAGGCTGGTGCGGTATCAGTAGCCGGGGTGCTGGCTCGCACGTTGCCGGGCACTGCGGCGGCTGTACAGGAGCGGCCAAAACCGTGGGAACCGATCTCCGACAGGAAGGTAAGGGTCGGAATCGTTGGCTATGGCGTGTGCCGGTTCGGGGCGGATTTCGGCTTCCAGAATCATCCCAATGTGGAGGTTGTCGCCGTCAGCGATTTGATCCAGCAGCGGCGAGAGGGACTGATGAAGGCCTGCCGGTGCGACACGTCGTACGAATCGTTGGAGATGCTGGTCAAGGACCCGAAGATCGAAGCGGTCTTCGTGGCGACCGACGCCCCGCACCACGCCCAGCACTGCATTGACGTGATGAAGCACGGCAAGCACGTGATGACGGCGGTGCCGGCCGTGTTCGGATCAGTGGATGAGGCGGAGCAACTGGTCGATGCCGTCCGCATGACCGGCCAGAAATATATGATGGCCGAGACAAGTTCGTTCCGCGCCGACTGCTACGCAATGCGGCAGATGTATAGGGCCGGCGGCTTCGGCCGCCTTGTCTACTCCGAGGGCGAGTACTATCATTACCGCCCCACCCCCATCGATTCATTCAACGGCTGGCGACTCGGAATGCCTCCTCTGTGGTATCCCACACACGCCACGGCCTACTATGTCGGCGTTACCGGCGGACGCCTTACGGCGGTTTCCTGTGTGGGGTTCGGCGCGGGATTCGACGACTTCAAACCGGGGGCCAACCGATACGGCAATCAGTTTACCGACGAAGTCGCCCTGTTTGAAACGAGCGAAGGCGGTTCGTCGCGGATGCTGATGTGTAAAGGCATCCATGGCCTCGTCGAAGAGCGAGGCCGCGTCTTCGGCGAGCGCGGCTGGATGGACGGGACCGAATACCGGGGCGCGATGAAGGAACCCGTGGATACGGGCCGGCCCACCCTTCCGCCGGGGATGCCTGCGGGTGGTCACGGCGGCTCGCACGGCCTATTGACCGATGAGTTCATCACGGCAATTCTCAAGGATCGTGATCCGATGATAGATGTATACGAGGCGCTCGCAATGACGGTGCCGGGTGTTGCAGCGCACGCGTCGGCACTAAAGGACGGCGAACGCATCAAGGTGCCGCAGTTCCTTCCGCCGAAGGGGTAGTCAATAATTAACTGGCCCCGGGCATTGGCGGGGGCTATATTAAGCAAGGATGCTGATGCAATACATAAGACAGGGAGAGATGCCATGAACAGGATGTGCGTGCGTTTGTTGACGGCGGCTTTGGCAGGTTTGACGGTTTGCGGAGGCGGTTGCGATTCGGCCTATTACAAGACGATGGAGGTCTTCGGCAAGCATAAGCGGGATCTGCTGGTCAGCCGCGTGGCCGACGCAAGGGATGCACAAACCGAGGCCAAGGAGCAGTTTGCCTCGGCGCTGGAACGTTTTAACGCCGTCGTGAATCACGATGGCGGCAAACTTCAGGACAAGTACGATAAGCTAAAAGCCGATCTGGATCGCAGCGAAAGCAAGGCGGCCGCCGTCCGAAAGCGGATCGCCGAGGTCGAGGAAGTGGCTGGCGACCTGTTCGCCGAATGGAAAGCGGAACTTAAGAAATACACCAATGAATCACTTCGGCGGGCAAGCGAGGTGAAACTCAACCAGACGCGCGATCGCTACGAGTCGCTCATCATCGCGATGAAAGCAGCCGAGACCAGAATTGAGCCGGTTTTAGTTGTTTTTCGCGATCAGGTGCTGTTTCTCAAACATAACCTCAACGCACAGGCTGTCGCCTCGCTCAAAGGGGAACTGGGCAACATGGAAACCGATATCGCCGGCCTCATCCGCGCAATGGAAGCCTCCATCGCCGAGGCAGACGCGTTCCTGACGCAATTGGAGACCACCGATCAGTAGAGCCGTACAGTTCGCCCACTGCTTGAACATACAGCAAGGCGGATGCCTTCGCACGACTATCTTCGACAGGGATAGGATCGAGACATGTATTCCTGGTCAGGATTGCCGGGTTGGTCCCATGCAACAGAAAAGCGATCATGTGCAAACGCTATAGTGCGCTTGTCTTTCCATACCATTTTCTCGGCATGGCCATCGGCGTAGCCAAGGTTCGTTTTATCATTATGCCACGGCGCCAACGGATCCCACCAGGATGTGTACGAACTGTTCCAAAAACTCCAAACGCCATTGTTATAGCCGGCATCCGGCGGCAGTGAGGTGTTGGTTCCGGACTTGTGGGTGTAATTCTCTTCAACAAATATGTATTTGCTGCCGGGGCTCTTTAGATCACTGTATTTGCGCACAGGAAACATCCGGTGCCCTCCGATAGTGATGCCGGTGTCTGTCCACCCATTGGTGTTGTCAGGGCTGTTCGCTCCGGCGGGTATTGCGTAACTCCTGTAGGGGCCTTTGCCGCGGGTTTGTATGCTGACCAGAGAGCGTCTGTCGGCGGGACAGTGATAGAGCTTGGTGTTCTCGGTATAAGCAAACAATGTGCCTGCCATTATGCCGTTCTCTTTTTCGGCTATAGTACTGTCGTGACCACCATCAGGACTGACATTGCCGAGGGTGTCCTGGGGACGCTGAACCCATCGGCCAGGGCCCTGCTCGGCAAGCACAAGTTTGTCGTTAAAGTCCTGGGAATATATATAGTAGCATTTTGCCAGGCCCCCCTGGTTGTACATACATACCGAACCGGCCGCCATTTGCTTGACTGTGCTGAGCGCAGGTACAAGAATGGCGAGCAGCATTGCTATGATTGCGATGACGACGAGCAGCTCGATAAGGGTAAATGCTTTTCTTTTCATGCGTTTTTAACTCCTTTAGCGTTCATGCGCCCTCTTTGGGCAGGCGGTCTTGTTCGGGACGAAGGCATCCCCCTGCAGTTTCGAAGACTCCCGGCAGTTTGCCCGGCCTGTTAAATACCATGCGCGCACAAACAGGCCCGGGCAGGCCTTGCAGTCGTGAATAGAAATCCAGCGCCTATAATATAACTCAAGCAGCGGCCCGAGACAAGAAAAAAAGCTCCAGTTAACGGTCCTTAGCACGAAAAAGGGCCGGATGCTGTACGTCCACCGGGCTCGGCATTCACCTCCATGCCTCGGCTTTTTGCTATGAAAAACCGGTCCATTCTGTTATAATAATGGCAGACGTGTTTGGTTGTGGGCGGGGGTGGAGAAGGACGATAGGTCCCGATGCAAATCGGGGGCGTAAACTGCACATAAGCCCCTGACTGCCTTCGCTGTGTGTTGGCGCCGATGAATGCGGTGGAACGCCCCGGGGGAGGTGCACGGGTAGATGATGAAAAGAGATGTGATAAGCCCGAGGTAGATGATGAAGCGATGGTCTTTTGCTGCGGTTTTGTGCTTTCTGCTTGCCTGCCTGTGTCCTGCGTTTGGAGGATACGTCTGTTTTAACGATTGCGCACGTGCGGTGGGGGACGCCACGCACCAGTACGCGACTTCGTGGACTATTCACGATGGAAGCGATCCGGCAATTGCGACAGGCTTCCTGAAGGACATTGCGACAGGTCTGGACGTGCCGGTGCGGGCGGATTTCTCGATGGGCTCGGAGGGCCTGGCCGTGAGCGCCGACAGCGGAGCCCATCTTGCGCCGCAAAACGAGGCATTTTCGTTGTTTGACGGTTTTGTGGATTTCAGCGGGCCAATCGTCTACTACGGCGACTACGGCTGGCACGTGGATGTCACCTTTTCTGGTCTGAACCCGGCCAAAAAATATACGTTTGCGGGCACGGCGATCCGCGGCAGCGTCTATCCCGACCGGCAGAGCCGTTTCACTCTCACAGGGGCCGCAAGCGCGGTCAACACCAGTTCCGACGGCGTGGTGTTCAAGGATGCGACAACCACAATTCTTTTGGCCGGTGACAACAGTACGGCAGGACACGTAGTGCGATGGGAAAACATCCGGGTCGTCGACAACGGCGGAGGCACGGGGAGTTTCACAATCCGGGCCCAGGCGAGCGACTACACCAATAATTTGGAGGCATCCAGCGACCGAGGCAGGGCTTATCCCTTAAACGGCTTTATGCTCGAAGAGATCGATCTGCCGCCGACGAACTGTCCATTAGGCGATCTGGACGGCGACTGCATCGTTTCGGTGACGGACGTGATGATCTTTGCGGCGGCCTGGCTGCAAACGGGCCTTTTACCGGCGAATCTGGACGGTCAGGGAATGGTGGACGCCAAAGATTTTTCACTGCTGGCGGCCAACTGGCTTGTCAACCACCAGACCGGTTCGCTGGAAGTGATCCTTGATGATCCGGCGCCTGTGGACGCCAGGTGGCGGGTTGACGGCGGGCCGTGGCATGCCGGGGGCGAGCGCGTCGACGGCCTGAGTGTCGGTTGGCATGAACTCGTATTTGCTGACGCGCCCGGCTGGAACAAGCCCGCAGAGCAGAGCGTTGAAATCCATTACAATGAGACGACCACCCTGCACGCTGCCTATATCGAGAAGACCGGTTCCGTGCAGGTGATCATTTCCGAGCCGCTCCCCGCCGGTGCACAATGGCGGATCGACGGCGGCGTTTGGCGTGACAGCGGCGAAATCGTCGGCAATCTGAGCGTGGGTTCGCACGGGATTTCTTTCAGCGATATCGTCGGCTGGGATAGACCGGCCGACGAAACGGTGGAGGTGATTGAGGGCGAGATGACGGTGATCACGCGGGCGTATAGCCGACAGACCGGCGCGCTGACGGTGACCATTTCCCCGCCGGCGGCGATCGATGCCGATGCACAGTGGCGCGTGGATGGGGGAACATGGCAGAACAGCGGCGCCACGGTAACGGGACTTTTCACCGGCGAGCATACAATTGCCTTTAGCGACGTGGCGGGCTGGAACCGCCCGGCGGACGCGATGATAACAATCCAGGCCGGACTGACGGCTGCTGCTATGGGAACATATACCCTGCAGACGGGTGCGCTGACGGTAACGATAACGCCTTCGGCCGCGGTCGACGCCGGCGCGCAGTGGCGCGTGGACGGAGGGTCCTGGCAGGCCAGCGGCGCAACGGTGCAGGGACTGCTGATCGGCAGCCACACGGTGGACTACAAGGACCTGGCCGGCTGGGCGAAGCCGGGCAGCGAAACAGTGACCATTTACAATGCACAGACAACGGCGGCTGCAGGCAGCTACACGCAGCAAACCGGTTCGGTATCGGTGACGATCGCCGAACCGAAGCCAGCCGGGGCGCAGTGGCGCGTTGACGGAGGAAACTGGCACGCGAGCGGCGCGGCCGTCGGCGGCCTGGCGGTCGGAACGCACCTTGTGGAATTCGCACAGGTAAGCGGCTGGGATGCGCCGGGTGCGGAAACGGTAAATGTCCTTGCAGACCAGACAACCGTTGTGACGACGGCATATCTTCAACAGGTCGGGGCGTTGACCGTGACCGTAACACCCGGCGAGGCGGTTGCGGCCGGGGCACAGTGGCAGGTGGACGGAGGCGCGTGGCGCAACAGCGGCGATACGGTGAGCGGTCTTGCCGTGGGTTCGCACACAGTAGCCTACAGCGCGATCGCCGGGTGGACTCGGCCCGCAAACGAGACGGTGGACATTGTCAAGGACCAGACGCGGGTGATTGCCGCGACGTATGCGCCGGTGACAGGCTCGCTTTCGGTAAGCCTGGAACCTGGGGAGGTGCGATCCGCGGGGGCACGGTGGCGCGTCAACGGCGGTGCATGGCAGATCAGCGGCGCCACCGTCGCCGGCCTGGCCGAAGGCGGGCACACGGTCGAATACAGCGCCGTGAGCGGGTGGACATCTCCGGCGAGCGAGACGGCCCCCATTACGGGCGGACAGACGACGCTCCTTGCACGGACGTATACTCAGATGCTGGGTGCTGTCACGGTCACCATCTCTCCGCAGGACGCAGTCGACGCAGGGGCCATGTGGCGTATCGATGCCGGCGAGTGGCAGGCCAGCGAGACGACGGCGGGGAATCTGTCGGCAGGCTGGCATACGGTCGAGTATCTGGCGATTGCCGACTGGACCAAACCGGCTAATGAAACAGTGCTCGTCCGCGGCGGCGAAACGGCGGCCATCAGCGGAACGTATATTCAGATGAGCTGGCCGCCGCTTCGCATAAGCGAGTTTATGGCGTACAACGCGAATACGCTTGACGACGAGGATGGAGACGCCTCGGATTGGATCGAACTCTATAACCCGACGGGCTCAGCGGTCGATCTCGACGGCTGGTATCTGACAGATACCGCGGCGAACACGTCGCGGTGGCGCTTTCCGCAAGTGACAATTGACGCGGGAGGATTTCTGGTTGTGTTCGCATCCGGCAAGGACCGGGCGCTCCCCGGCGCCGAGCTCCACACGAATTTCAGCCTGGCCAACGAAGGGGAGTTTCTCGCGCTGGTCGCGCCGGACGGTGTTTCCGTGATTGCCTCCTACGAGCCGCGATACCCACAGCAGTTAGCAGATATCTCATACGGCACGGCGCAGTACGCCATGGATGTGATCTCGGCCGGCGCCACGGTCAGGTACATCGTCCCCACCAGTGCCCACGCAGGCGAAGACTGGACGGCTTTGGCATACGACGACGCCGCGTGGCAGGCGGGTGTGACCAGTCTGGGGTTCAGCGGCGGCGCAAGTTCCGGCACGGGTATCGAATACGAGTACTACCAGGGCGACTGGAACAACCTGCCGGACTTCGACGCGTTGACGCCCGTAAAGACAGGCAAGACTGCTAACTTTGACATTTCCGTTGCGGACGTCGCGGATTATTTCGGATTTCGGTTCCGCGGTCACATCCGAATCACCCAGACAAACACGTATACCTTCTACACCGAATCCGACGACGGCAGTCGGCTCTACATCGGCGACACCCTGGTTGTCGACAACGACGGTTTGCATGGTATGAGGGAAGTCTCCGGCGACATTACTCTTGCAGCGGGCACCTGGCCGATTACGGTCACCTTTTTCGAAAAGACCGGCGGCCAGGGTCTGATCGTACGCTACTCCAGTGAATCGCTGGGCAAACAGACCATACCCGACAGCGTTCTTCTGGGCGACGTAGCCACGGACCTGAGCGGCGCCATGCTCGGTGTAAATACCTCCGTCTGGTGCCGCCTGGCCTTCGAAGTGGAGGACCCGGCCGCGTTTGACGTGCTCTCGCTGGGCATGCGATATGAAGACGGCTTCGTTGCGTATCTCAACGGGCAGGAGGTCGCCCGGCGCAACGCCAGCGCTGCGGTCACCGGCGCTTCGTGGAACGCTGCCGCACAGACAGATCGGCCCGATCATGAAGGGCTTGCATTCGAAAGCATCAGCCTGACCGAGCATATGGGGCTCCTCCATGCAAGGCCCGCGCGGAATGTGCTTGCTATTCACGGGCTCAATGACACCGTGAATAACGGTGAATTCATGCTGCTTCCCGTACTGATCGGCGCCAGCAATGTTGAAACACCGCAGTACTTCACCACGCCGACGCCGGGCGCCTATAACGTAGCGGGCGCGATCGGGCTGGTCGATAAAGTCTCCTATGACTTCCAACGGGGTTTCTTCGATACGCCGTTCGATCTGACACTGGCGACGGAAACGCCGGGCGCGGCAATCTATTTTACCCTGGACGGTTCGACACCTTCGGCATCGCATGGGACACTGTATGCCGCACCGATTCACATCGACAGGACCAGCACTGTGCGTTCCGTCGCGGTAAAGGCGGGCTATCTCGACTCAAAGGTGAAGACGCACACATATTTGTTCATCAACGATGTTCTGAGCCAGTCGCCGGCAGGCCAAGCGCCGGGACCGGGCTGGCCGACAAATTCGATCAACGGGCAGGTCTTCAATTACGGGATGGACCCTGATATCGTGACGACAGATTCGCGGTATAACACGTTGGTGGACGATGCCCTTCTGGCCCTGCCTTCGATATCCCTCGTGACCGACCTGAAGCACCTGTTTGATCCCACCACAGGCATTTATGTGAACGCATGGCAGGACGGGGCGGCGTGGGAACGCCCTGCCTCGGTGGAACTGCTCAATCCTGACGGCGCGGGCGGTTTCCAGATCAACGCCGGCGTGCGCATTCGCGGCGGCTACAGCCGCAGCGGCGACAATCCGAAACACGCCTTCCGACTGTTTTTCCGGAGCGCGTACGGCGAATCGAAACTGAAGTACCCGCTCTTCGGCGACGAAGGCGTGAACGAATTCGATAAGGTCGACCTTCGAACCGCTCAGAATTATTCGTGGAGTTTCGGCGGCGACGGCCGCAATACGATGTGCCGCGAGGTTTTCAGCCGTGACACGCAACGCGACATGGAGCAGCCGTACACGCGCAGCCGCTACTATCATCTCTATATCAACGGGCACTACTGGGGCATCTACCAGACACAGGAACGGGCCGAAGCCAGGTTTGCGGAGTCGTATCTCGGCGGACAGGTCGAAGATTACGACGTGGTGAAGGTTGATGCCGGTTACGTTATTAACAGCACCGACGGCAATCTGGAAGCCTGGCAGCGTGTGTGGCAGGCCGCGGTCGCCGGTCTCGGGAACGATGAGGCCTACTACCGCCTGCAAGGCATGAATATCGACGGCACTGACAATCCTGAGTACGAACGCCTGATCGACATAGACAACCTGATGGACTACATGATCATAACGTATTTCGTGGGTGATTTCGACGGACCCGTTTCCAATTTCCTGGGCAACCAGAGCCCGAATAACTTTTACGGTGTTTATAACCGGAACGCACGCGACGGATTCAAGTTCTTTCGTCACGATGCCGAACACTCGCTGTTCTGGGGATGGGACCGGACCGGACCGTGGCCAGCGGGCGAGGCGTGGAACAAGTTCAACCCGCAGTGGCTGCATCAGCGGCTCGCAGCCAATCCGGAGTACCGTATGCGTTTTGCCGACCGCGTGCACAAGCACTTCCTCAACGGCGGCCTGTTAACTCCGGAGGCAAACATCTCGCGATTCAGCGCGAGAAAAGATACGATCGATCTGGCGATTATCGCCGAGTCGGCCCGCTGGGGCGACTCCAAGAGCTCAAGTCCCCTCAACCGAAATGATCATTGGCTGCCTGAGGTAAATTGGATTGTAAACAGTTATTTTCCCGTCCGGACAAACGAGGTGCTCGGTCAATTCCGGAATCAAGGCTGGTATCCGAACGTGGATGCCCCGGCTTACAATCAAAACGGCGGGCACGTCGCAACCGACTTCAACGCAGCCATAAGCAATCCGAAGGGCGCTGGAACGATCTATTACACAACGGACGGCAGTGATCCGCGGCTGCCCATACGGCTGTCGACGCCGGGCGGCCAGGTGACACTGATCGCCGAAAATGCGCCGAAGCGCGTGCTGGTTCCGACGGGCGACCTGCAGGGCGGCGTAGGTTCGATCCTCGCCGAATACTGGTTCGGAATCGACGGCACCGCAGTATCCGACCTGACCAACCACCCCAGGTACGCAGGTAGCCCGGACAGTTCGGAAAACCGGACCCTCTTCGAGATACCGGTGGACTGGGCGGACAATTACGGCACGCGCATGCGGGGCTACCTGCATCCGCCGGGAACCGGCAATTACACATTCTGGATCGCCAGCGACGACGCCAGCCAACTGTGGCTGAGCACGACGGCCGACCCGGCAAACGCTATCAGAATTGCCCAAGTGACGGGCTGGACCAGTCCCCGACAGTGGGGCAAGGAGGGCGGCCAGCAGTCGGCGGCGATCCCGCTCGCGGCCGGTCAGAAGTATTACATCGAGGCGCTGCAGAAAGAAGGCGGCGGCGGCGACAATCTTGCGGTGGCCTGGCAGGGTCCGGGGGTCGACACCCAAACAGTCATTGCCGGCCAGTACCTCTCGCCGGCGGGCATGGCCTGGGTAAAGAACAGTTACGACGATTCCGGCTGGACGCAGGGCAGCGGCGGCGTTGGGTACGAGCGCAGGCCGAGCGACGCCATCAATTACACTTCGCTCATCGGCATCGATGTGGAAAGCGCAATGTACAATCAAAATGCCACATGTTACATTCGTATTCCATTCACCGTGAGCAACCCCGACGTGTCGGCGTTGACGCTTCGGGTGAAGTACGATGACGGCTTCGTTGCATACCTCAACGGTTCGGAGGTGGCGCGACGGAACTTCACCGGCACGCCGGAATGGAACTCACAGGCCGGGGCAAGCCACGACGACAGCCTGGCGGTCGTGTTCGAGGACATCGACCTGTCGCCGCACATCGGAAAGCTGCGGACCGGGAGCAATCTGCTGGCGATCCAGGGCCTGAATGCATCGAGGACCAACAACGACTTCCTGATCTCCGTCGCGATGATCAGCAACGAAATCAATCCGGGCGACGTGTCACCGGACGCAATACCGTACACCGGTCCGATCGCTTTGACGGAAAGCACACGGCTCAAGGCCCGCGTGCTGAACGGCCAATGGAGTGCGATGAATGATTTCACGTTCGCGGTGGGACCGATTGTGGAGAACCTGCGAATCACCGAAATCATGTACCACCCGACCAAGGCGGACGAGGAATTCGTCGAATTGACGAACATCGGGACCCAGGCGATCAACCTCAATCTTGTCCGGTTCACTAACGGTATCCGCTTCACGTTCCCGTCGACGTGGCTCTCGCCCGGCGACTATGTGATCATCGTCCGCGATCTCGCGGCATTCCAGGCAAGGTACGGCACGGGTATCAACGTCGCCGGTCAATTCGAAGGCGCGCTGGACAACAGCGGCGAACGCCTTACGCTCGTGGACGCGGCCGGCGCGACAATCCACGATTTTGCTTTTAAGGACGGTTGGTACGCCATCACCGACGGACAGGGTTTTTCGTTGACGATTCGCGACGCGACGGCGCCCGTGAGCACCTGGGGCAACAAGAACGCATGGCGCGCCAGCGCCGCGGCGGGCGGCTCCCCCGGCTATGACGATTCGGGGCTGATTCCCGCCCCCGGCGCCATTGTTATCAACGAGGTCCTTGCGCATTCCCACTCGGTGGCGCCAGACTGGATCGAACTTCATAATACGACGGGGGCGGCTGTCAATATCGGTGGATGGTTCCTCAGCGACAATGGCGGCGACCGCATGAAGTACCAAATTGCAGAGGGCCTATCGATTCCGGCCAACGGCTACGCGGTGTTCTATGAGGATCAGCACTTCAACAACATGGCTGATCCGGGCTGCCGCACGCCTTTCGCCCTGAGCGAAAACGGCGAAGCAGTCTACCTCACAAGCGGCGAACAAGGCATCATGACGGGCTACACAGACGAGGAGGATTTCGGCGCATCGGAAACCAATGTTGCCTTCGGACGCTACCAAAAGAGCACGGGGACCTTCAACTTTGTTCCCATGAGTGTAAACACACCGGGTTATCCAAATGCGTATCCCAAAGTCGGCCCGGTCGTGATCAGCGAGATCATGTACAATCCCCCTGGCAATGCCGATGCCGAGTACATAGAACTGCTCAACATCACCGGCTCGGATGCAGTGCTTTACGATTACTCAACAGGCGAGCCGTGGCTGTTCGAAGATGACGGAGGCATCAGGCTTTCATTTCCGTTGCCGCCGGTTATTTTAGGTGCCGGCGAGCGGCTGCTCATGGTCAAAGACCCGACGGCATTTTTTGCGACGTTCACTCCGGCCGCGGGAACGCAGATTTTCGCCTGGGGCGCAGGGTCCCTCAATAACGCCGGTGAACAGATCCAGCTTTCCAAGCCTGGCGACGTGAATGCGCTTGGAACCCGGTTCTACATCCGTGTGGACCGAGTCGTCTACAGCGATGGGTCACACCCCATCGGCGACGATCCCTGGCCTGCCGGAGCCGATGGTGCAGGCGATGCGCTGCATCGGATAAACGCCGCCGAATACGGCAACGATGTGATTAACTGGCAGGCCGCCCCGCCGACGCCGGGCTGGTAGGAGATGCCAAGGACAGACAGAATGTTGAGATGCGGCGCCAAACCTTCGGCGGCAGACGCGATACATGACGCCTGCTTGGCAGTGTAATGCTGCCCGAATAGCGTAAATTACTGCCTGGGAGTAGCAAGAGTGCGACGACCATTATGCATTTCTATTGCCGTCCTGATTATCCTATTCCCGTACCTGACGTGTCTGGCCGTCTTTGAACGTCCTGCCGGCGATCTCACCGGCGACTTTCTCGTGAACATGGACGATCTGTTTGACTTTGCAAGCAGGTGGCTCGATGCGATGGGCGGACCCGCCGACCTCTATCTCGGCGAAGGTGTCACCTTATCAGATTTCGCCGTTCTCGCCGAAAATTGGGGCGCCGACGCGCGGCCCGTGCTGATCACGGAATTTATGGCCGCCAACGGTTCTTCCCTTCCCCTGCAGCCCGGCGAATTGCTCGACAGTGATGGTGACGCTTCAGATTGGCTGGAACTGCACAACCCCGGCGATGCGGCAGTAGAGATTGGCGGCTGCTATCTGACGGACGATCCCGATAATCCGAAGAAATGGCGATTTCCGGATGGACTGCAACTCGAAAGCGGGCAATACCTCGTCGTATTTGCCTCAGGCAAGGACCGGGCCGTCGCCGGGCGGCCGTTGCACACGAGCTTCAGTCTCCGTGCCGACGGTGAGTACCTCGCCCTGGTCGCCTCCGACGGACGAACGGTTTTGCATGAGTATGCGTCGCACCTGCTGGGCGGTGGTCTGTTCGGTTTCCCGCCGCAGGAGCGAAACGTCTCTTACGGCCTTTACGAGAACAGAGAACGATACTTTGCCTTGCCTACGCCGGGAGCGGCGAACGACCCGATCTACATTGGTTTTGTCGGCGATTTAGACGTCAGCCCCGGCCGCGGAATCCGCCACGCCGCATTCACTGCGACCTTGTCGATCAATACGGCGGACGCAGTCATCCGGTATACGACAGACGGCAGTGAGCCGAGCGTTTCCAACGGAACAACCTATACGCAGCCGATTGAAGTCTCTACGACAACAACCTTGCGGGCTGTCGCGATCAAGACCGGTTGGCGGCCGTCCAAGATCGCCACACATACTTACATTTTTCCAATGGACGTGCGGACCCAGAAGGCTCCGTTGGACTATCCAACAGTATGGAGCGGCTACCCGGCAGATTATGTAATGGACCCGGAGATATGCACTGCCGGGGAGTACCGCAACGATATAGTGCCGGCCCTGACTTCGATTCCCACCTTGTCGATCGTCACCCATAAAAACAACCTCTTCAGCCCAATTTACAACGCAACCACGGGAGGCATTTATGCATATCCCGGGCATTCGTCCACGGGCGGTCTCGGCTGGGAGCGGCCCACCTCCGTCGAGTATCTCAACACACCCGACGGCAGCGAATTTCAAATCGACTGCGGCATCCGGATTTACGGCGGCGAAAACCGAAATCCTCAGAAATGCCCCAAGCACTCGTTTCGCCTGCTTTTCAAAGGGCAGTACGGACCGACCAAACTGAAGTTTCCCCTGTTCGGCAAAGACGCCGCCCAACAATTCGACACACTGCTGCTGCGTGGCGGATTCAACAACTCCTGGATTCACTGGGATAGCAATCAGCGGCTCCGATCCCAGTACATTCACGACCAGTGGGTCCGTGATACACAGCTCGCGATGGGACAGGTTGCGGCACACGGCGTCTATGTGCACTTGTACCTTAATGGCCTCTATTGGGGCATTTACAACATAACCGAGCGGCCGGACACATCCTTTGCGGCAAGTTACTATGGAGGGGAGAAAGAGGAATGGGATGCCCTTAACTCCAGTGTGCCCACAGGCGACGGCAGCAAGACCTCGTGGAAAACGGCGCAGACCATCGCAAACACGCACAATATAAGCACCCCCGAGGGGTATGCGGCGCTGGCGGAACAGGTGGACATCGACAACCTGATCGACTACATGATTGTGAACCTTCACAGCGGCAACATGGATTGGGACGATCACAACTGGTATGCCGCCAAGAGACGAGTTGACGGCGAAGGCTTTAAGTTCTTCTGCTGGGATTCTGAACGGACCTTGGAAAATGCATACGGGGACAATCGCGTCAACATCAACCAGAGTGATAAACCGTCCCGGCTTTATACGGCGCTCAGGCAGAATGCCGAGTTTCGCCTGGATTTTGCCGATCACGTGCATCGCCACTTTGCCAACCACGGCGCATTGACGCCAAAGGCGGCGAAGCAGCGATGGCTAACGCGAGCCAGAGAACTCGACATGGCCATTATCGCCGAGTCGGCCCGGTGGGGTGATTATCGCCGGGACCTGCACCCTTACAGCAGCGGACCTTATCACCTGTACACGAAATTCGATCACTGGCTGCCGGAACAAATGCGTTTGCTCAACGCCTATTTTCCCGTGCGCACCGACGTCGTCATGGGCTTCTTCCGCAATGCAGGTTTATATCCGTCGGTCGATCCACCCCGGTTCTGGGTCGGTGGCCTCGTGCAGCACGGCGGCACGATACCCATTGGCCAACCTATAGCACTGGGCCAGCCTGCCGGGACGGCCTACTACACTTTGGACGGCAGTGATCCTCGCCTGGGCGGACTGCCCTATACAGGGCCCTTTACGCTTGTCCGCAGTGCCGTTGTAAAGACGCGCCTGCGCAGCGGCGCTCAATGGAGCGCGCTGAACGAAGCGGTCTTCACCGTCGGACCCGTCCCGCAGAGCCTGCGCATCACTGAGTTAATGTACCATCCCTGGACCGATCCGAATGTCCTTTCGCCTGAGCCGGAGTTTGTCGAACTGGCCAATATCGGCGCCCAGGCCATCAATCTGAACCTGTGCCGT
>JACZKQ010000163.1 GCA_014859965.1 Phycisphaerae bacterium | reverse complement strand
TCACGGTCCCGAACCGCTTCCATAAGGAGATTGCCATCGCCGCCGCCAAGGCCGGCAAAATGGTCTGCACGGAGAAGCCGATGGCGATGAATGTCGCCGAGGCTGAAGAGATGGTGAAGGCGGTGGAAGAAGCCGGGGTGGCCAACATGGTTTGGTTCAACTACCGGCGTGTGCCATCGATCGCCCTGGCCAAGCAGGTGATCGACGAAGGCCGCATCGGACGCCCGTTCCATTACCGCGCGACGTATTTGCAGGATTGGACGATCTCGACCGATGTGCCACAGGGCGGCGACGCGCTGTGGCGGCTGGATGCGGCGGTGGCGGGCAGCGGTGTGACGGGCGATCTGCTGGCGCACTCGATCGACATGGCGACGTGGTTCATCGGGCCGATCGCGTCGGTGACGGCGATGACCGAGACCTTCATTAAGGAGCGGCCGATACAGGGCCAGCCGGGCAAGACGATGCCGGTGACGATTGACGACGCGTGCGCGTTCCTTTGCCGCTTCGAAAACGGGGCGCTGGGCACGTTCGAGTCCACACGCTACGCCTGCGGCCGCAAGAACCAGAACACATTCGAAGTCAACGGCGAGCGCGGTTCGGTGGCGTTCGACCTGGAGACGGCGCACGAGCTGGAGTATTTCGACCATCGCGACCCGGTCGCGGTTCGCGGCTGGCGGACGATCCAGACGTGGGATTCGAAGCACCCGTACATGAAGAACTGGTGGGTGCCGGGCTGCGGCATCGGATACGAGCACTGGCATATCAACACCTTAGCCGATTTTGTCGAGGGTCTCGACAAGGGCGTCAAGACCTGCCCCGACCTGCGGGATGCGCTGGGCACGCAGTATGTGTGCGACGCGGTCCTGGCTTCAGCGAAGAAGGGGACGTGGGAGAAGGTCAAGAAGGCCTGATTGCGATGTTCACGGGCATCCCGGTGATGATCCGCCGGGATGCCCTGTTTATTTGAAGGGCGGGGCATGCCTTGCCGCGTCCGCAGGCCGGGAGGACGATCGTGATGAACAGGGCACTTCTGACTATCGTTTCGATGCTGACGGTCGCCTGCGCTGCCTCGGGCGGCACTGGCGTATTCAAGGCGGGGGCGGCAGCGAGCAATATTACGCCGCCGCTGGATGAGCCGGTTGTCGGGGGGTGGAACTCGCCGCCGGCGACGCACATCCACGACGAACTGTACGCCCGGTGCCTGGTGCTCGACGACGGCGCGACGCGGCTGGTTTTGGTGATGGTCGACAGCCTTGGCGTCTCGCGCGAGGTCCTCGATGCGGCCAAACGCCTCATCCACGACAAGACCGGCATACCCGCCGCCAATGTGCTGATCGCGGCGACGCATACGCATTCGTCTATTCCCGCCCGCGGCTCGGGCGCCGCCCCAACGGCAACCGTCCCCGGAGAGCCGCAGCCCGGAATCGGCAACTACGGCGGCTTTCTCATCCGGCGCATCGCCGACGGCGTCCGTCGGGCCCTGAACAACCTGGAACCGGCCCGTATCGGCTGGGGCCGGGCCGAAGAGCCGACGCAGGTCTTTAACCGCCGCTATCTTATGAAGCCCGGCACGCCCACGCCGAACCCGTTCGGCGGCGTCGATCAGGCCGTGATGAACCCCGGCCAGGGCAATCCGAACATCCTCAAGGCCGCCGGGCCGATCGACCCGGAGATTGTGTTTCTCTCGGTCCAGTCGCGCGACGGGCGGCCCATCGCACTGCTGGCGAACTACTCGCTGCACTACGTCGGCCCGGGCGCCGGGGCGGTGATCTCCGCCGACTACTTCGGGGTGTTTGCCGACCGCATTCAGGAGATGCTTGCCGCCGACCGGCTAAGCCCGCCATTTGTGGGCATGCTCTCCAACGGGACCAGCGGCGACATCAACAACATCCCCTGGCTCGAAAAGCCGCAGCAGCGGTACAAGCCTTATGAAAAGATGCAACAGGTCGCAAACCTCGTGGCCCAGGCGGTCCACGAGGCGCACAAAGAGATTACTTTTCACGACTGGGTGCAACTGGACGCCCGGCAGACCGATCTAACTTTGGCGGCGCGTAAGCCGACTGCGGAACAACTCACCTGGGCCCGCGAGGTTCTCAAGAAGCCGGAAGACGCCCCCAAGTACCATACTCACGAACGCACCTACGCCAACCGCGTCCTTGGCCTGAAAGACTCCTCCGATACCGTAGGCGTCATCCTGCAAACCCTCCGCGTCGGGGACCTCGCCGTCTGTGCCATTCCGTTCGAGGTTTTCGTCGAGATCGGTCTGGAACTCAAAGCCAAGAGCCCCTTCGCTCAGACCTTCACCATCTCCCACGCCAACGGCTCAAACGGCTACCTGCCCACTGCGGGACAGCACGCTCTCGGCGGCTACGAAACATGGCTCGGCACCAGCCGCGTTGAGTTTGAAGCGGCCGACAAGATTGTCGCCAACCTCCTGGCGATGCACAACGAAATGCGAGCCGGCAAGGAGCAGGCGGCGCGACCGTAAGCATATTGGCGGCGGATTGTTGCGCAGCGTCATTCGAAGGCGCATGTTTGGTGGGCAAACGCATTCTCCTCATAAGTGGCTGCGCAGGCGGCGCCGGAGGGACCGAGCAAAACCGTTCGGGGCCCCAGTCAATCATGTCCATAGCTGGACACCCGGAATAATGAAAAGTGCGTACCGCATGCTATTTTCAGAGCAGAGGCCAAAATTCCCCCCCCGGCGAACAAATGCTCCCAATTTTGGCCTCTGCCCAAAACGGTTTTGCTCTCCAAAGTCGCGGCAGGTTAGGTTTGGGATGCGAACGTCCGGAGAATGCGACAGCCCCGGCATGTCTGGCTCAGGGCTTTCAATCCTGGGCGGGTGCGAGTATAATGGGGGCGCGGACGTTTTCTGTGGTTGTGGAACTGGTTTAGGTGTCTGGCGAGACATGTCTAATAGCCAAAGGTTATATCTGCTGTGGGTCGTTATTCTGGCTTCCGGTCTGTATGCGGGCGGCGTTCCGGCGGTGCTCCAACCGTACCTGGATGCGGCGGACGGGGGGTTCACCCAAGTTGTCTTTGCTGCCCGGCAGCCGGGGG